>JBBJML010000033.1:0-54607 GCA_037720195.1 Nakamurella sp.
CAGTGATGCGGTTCGGCATCGCGCTGTTCGTGATCGGCTCCATCCTGTGCGGCTTCGACTGGAGCATGCCGGCGCTGATCGCCTTCCGGGCGATCCAGGGCCTCGGCGCCGGCGCCGTCCAACCCATGGGCATGACCATCGTCGGCGACATCTACTCGTTGCAGGAACGCGCCAAGGTGCAGGGCTACATCGCCAGCGTCTGTGCGATCGCGGCCGTCGTCGGTCCGACCCTCGGCGGGGTCTTCGCCGACCTGGCCACCTGGCGCTGGATCTTCTTCATCAACGTGCCACTGGGCGTGGCAGCGGCGTGGATGCTGATCCGGAAGTTCGACGAGAAGGTGGTGCGCACCAAGCACTCCATCGACTACGCCGGTTCGATCCTGGTCGCCGTCGGTAGTGCGCTGGTGATTCTCGGCCTGCTCGAGGGTGGCGTGTTGTGGGAGTGGAACTCACTCCAGAGCATCGCGGTCCTCGGCGGCGGCGTGCTCCTGCTGCTGGCGGTTGTTCCGGTCGAGCGCCGCGCCGCCGAGCCGGTGATCCCCGGTTGGGTCTTCCGCGGCCGGTTGCTCAACGGCGCCAACCTGGTCAGCCTGCTGGTCGGCGCGCTGCTGATCGGACTCACCTCCTACATCCCGCTCTTCGGTGAGGGCGTGCTGGGCACCTCAGCGCTGGTGGCCGGTCTCGCGCTGGCGGCGATGACGATCGGCTGGCCCATCGCTGCGTCCAACGCGGGCCGGGTGTACCTGGCCATCGGGTTCCGCAACTGCTCGCTGATCGGCAGCGGGATCGCGCTGCTCGGCGCGATCAGCCTGCTGTTCCTGGGTACCGGCAGCAGCATCTGGGCGGTGGCCGGTGGGAGCTTCGTGGTCGGCCTCGGGCTGGGCTTCGTCGCTGCCCCCACCCTGATCTCCGCGCAATCGTCGGTCGAGTGGACCGAACGCGGAGTCGTCACCGGCATCAACATGTTCGCCCGCTCCATCGGCAGTGCAGTCGGGGTGGCCATCTTCGGTGCGGTGGTGAATGCCTCGCTCGGCATCCGGGTCGGCGGCCAGGCGGTGTCGCCGGACTCGGTGGATCCCGGCCGATTGGCCGACGCCCTGCACCCGGTCTTCATCGGCGCGACCATCGCCGCCGTGCTGTTGATCGCGTGCGTGGCGATCCTGCCGCGGGGCAGGGCCGACCTCACCGCGGCGCCCGTGAGCGCCCCCAGCCAGCAGGAATCAGGCGTCTGAGGCGATGCCCAGCTGCTCCCGAGCCTTGCGCACCCATGTCGGTTCGGCGCCGTAACGCTGGGAGTTGATCAGCAGTCCGGCGGCGCAATCGGCCACGAGCGACGTCATCCGGGACTCGCGGGTCTTGGCCTGCTTGGCCGTCATCACCCACGCGGTGGCGGTCCTGTGGTACGACGGCGTTGCCAGCTCCCAGAACCTGCTCGCCGTGGGATGGTCGGCGAGCTGTCGGGCGAAGCTCGGCTCGAACTCCGCAGCCGCCCGCTCGTAGGTGTAAATCGCGTCCTTGGTGCGGTCCCTGGCCTCGAAGATCGCCAGGCCGGCCGGCGTCATCCGACCCTCACGCTGCAACCGCTCCATCAGCGCGATGTTGATCGCACTCCAGTTGGACGTCTTCTTCCGCGGGGTGAAGCGCTGACGACGACGGATCTCGTCGACGCCTTCGGCCCGGGAATCGATCCAGCCGAAGCACAGGGCCTCCTTGACCGCCTGCTCCCAGGTCAGCCCGCGAGCCTGACTCCCCTTGCGGCGCAACTCGACCCACAACTCGGTCGACACGTCGTGGTTCTCCTGCAGCCAGCCACGGAAGGACCCCGGACCGTCGAAGAAGACAGCCGGCTTGTCTGCCGAACCACCCGGAACTCCTGTCATGGGGGACATCGTCGCACCCCGATCCGACACCCGGGCTGAGCCGGACGGCATCAGCCCGTCAGTACCGGGTCCATCAGTGCTCGGTGTCCGTCAGTACCGGTCCATCAACAACTCGGGCCGGTCAGTTCTCCTCGGAGTCGAGCGCGACGTGCTGTGGGTAGAAGGCCACGTGGCCGGCGATCGGGGCGACCGCGGGATAGGGCTGCCGGTACGACCACACGGCATCAGGGATCGTGACATCACCGTCGACGAGGTCGTAGTAGGAGGCGTCACCCTTGTACGGGCAGTGCGTGCTGGTGTCCGACGGCCGCAGCGAGGCCGGGTCGACATCCGCCAGCGGGACGTACTGCACGGCCGGGTAGGTGCTCTCCTGCAGGGTGAGCGCCGCTGTGGTGTCGGCGATCTGTCGATCGCCGACGCGCACCCGGATGCGGTGGGGATTGGCGGTCACGGTGATCGGGTGGTCGGTTCCTGGGACCTTCATGGCTCTCCCTGGGGGTGCGGTTCAGCGGTGCGGAGCAGGTGGGGGACGAGACCGTGGGACCGGGCGTCCGTTCTGGTCAACACCCCCCGGCCCGCCGATGTTCCTGGGACGGGTCCCGGCAAGGCCTGCTGACCTCATTGTCGTTGCAGCCCAACAGATATGTGCGTCGGTGGATCGAGGTGAGGTAAGCCTGCGTTTCCTGGTGCGGTCGGGAATCGGCTGGTAGAGATGTACCCGAGGGGTTGGATCCGAGCCGAATGCTGGGTCGGATCACCCCGGATCGAGACCCGATGACGTGCTTCCCTGACGATTGCTTCCAAGGAGTGTTCGATGAGCGAGACCCTGACCCAGACCACCGCCGCCCACAACTCGCACCCGGCCTACAAGGCCTCCGAGCGGGTTGCAGCGCACCTGCAGCAGCTGAGCGTCGACCTCATCGACCTGCACCTGCAGGGCAAGCAGGCCCACTGGAACGTCGTCGGCAAGAACTTCCGTGACCTGCACCTGCAGCTCGACGAGATGATCGACGCCGCTCGGGAGTTCTCCGACGACGTCGCCGAGCGGATGCGCGCCATCTACGTGGTGCCGGACGGCCGCGCCGCCACCGTGGCCGCGCAGACCAGCCTGGCCCCGTTCCCGGCCACCGAGGTGGACACCGCCACCACGGTCGACCTCGCCGTCGCTGCGCTGTACGCCGTCGCCGGCACCGCGCGGAAGATCCACGACGACGTCGACGCCGAGGATCCGACAACGGCCGACCTGCTGCACGCGATCCTGCTCCGCCTCGAGCAGCTCGCCTGGATGATCGACGCGGAGAACCGCGTGGCCGGCCGCAGCACCCCGGTCGCCATCCAGAGCTGATCCCACTCGTTTCCCTGCGACCCCGTACCCCTCGCCGGTGCGGGGTCGCGGTGTGTCCGCACCTCGCGGAACTCCCGGCAGCTGCGGCGTTGGCCAACGAGAGCGAGGGAGCACCATGCAGCTGCTGTGTCCGAAGTGCCACAACGTGATGAACAGGTACGAGCGCAACAACGTCACCGTCGACCAGTGCGCGGGGAGTGGCGGGTTGTTCCTGGACAGCGGCGAGCTCGAGCACCTGATCCAGGCCGAGGCCGCCTATTACGCAGCGCCCGGTGCGCCGACACCCGCCAGCCCCGAACCGGTGCGCGACGCGGAACTCCGGTACGAGGAGCCCGGCTACGGTGACGCCCCCGCTACCGCGAGGACCCGCGGGACCGCGACGCCCTCAGTGATCGTGATGTCCCCCGGCATCCGCCGCGGTTCAAGGACGAGAAGGAGTAAAGGCCTACCGGCGCAAGAAGAAGGCGCGCAGCTTCCTGGACGACCTGCTGGACTTCTGAGCCGGCCGCCACTCGTTCCGCGGTTTGTCGCCCCGACCCGGCGGGCACCGTTGCCGGGTGACCATCGATCAGACCCCGCAACCCGAAGATCCCCGCACCGCTCGCGCGCAGCCCGACAACGAAGGGGAGAGCATCGACCACCCCGGCCTCACCGGCGACATGGACGAGCAGCCCGATCACGGCGAGCAGAGCTACCGCGGCCACGAGTCGCTCGTCGGCCGTCGGGCGGTGATCACCGGCGGCGACTCCGGTATCGGTCGGGCGGTGGCCATCGCCTTCGCTCGCGAGGGCGCCGACGTGCTCATCAGCCACCTCCCCGAGGAGCAGGAGGATGCCGAGGAGACACTGCGCTGGGTGCGCGAAGCCGGTCGCACCGGAATCAGCGTGCCCGGTGACATCCGTTCCGAGGAACAGTGCGCCGCGATCATCGACACGGCTGTGGCAGAGCTCGGTGGCATCGACATCCTGGTCAACAACGCGGCGTACCAGTTGATGCAGCCGGGCGGCCTCGCGGACATCACGACGGAGCAACTCGATCGGACCTTCAAGACGAATCTGTACGCGATGTTCTGGCTGTGCAAGGCCGCGTTGCCGCATCTGCGGCCGGGTTCGAGCATCATCAACACCGCCAGCATCCAGTCGTTCAGCCCGTCCCCCGCGCTGCTCGACTACGCGACGACGAAGGCCGGCATCGTCAACTTCACCAAGGCCCTCGCCGAACAGCTTGCGGACGACGGGATCAGGGTCAACGCCGTCGCGCCCGGTCCGATCTGGACCCCCCTCATCCCGGCGACGATGACGGCCGAGAAGGTTGCCACCCACGGTGAGGAGACCCCGCTCGGACGGGTCGGCCAGCCCGCCGAGGTGGCACCCGCGTTCGTGTTCTTCGCCTCGGCCGCCGCCGACTACATCACCGCAGAGGTGCTGGGCGTGACCGGCGGCAAGCCGACGAACTGATCGGCATCCGGATGACTCACGACATCCCGTCGAGGACGAAAGCTGTTGTGCTGCAGGCGGCCGGCGGCGGCCGAACCGGAGTGACCCGGCGGCTGCCCGGCCGGGGTTGCTGAGGTGTAGGCCGGGATCCACTGGGTACTGGACGACCACGGTTCAAGTAGGAGCCGCGTCATTGCCCTGAGAAGGTAGCCGGCCATGACCGTGCTCGATCTGGTTCCGTCCTCCGCCGACATCCGTCCCCCGGATTCCTCCGCCCACCTGCTGGACGAGTTGGTGCAGGCACGCGACAGCGGCTGTGCACACCGCATCGCAAGCGCCGAGCGCGCGCTCGTCCTGGAGTTCATCGGGGTGGCCACCCGCATCGCCCGGCGCCAGAGTGGCCGCGGCGTCGAGGTCGAGGACCTCGTCCAGGTCGCCAGGGTCGGGCTGGTGAAGGCGGTGCGCCGCTGGCAGCCCCAGCCGTCCGGCGGATTTCTCCAGTACGCCGGTCCGATAGTGCTCGGCGAGGTCCAGCGGCACATCCGGGACCGGTCGGCGCTGATCCGGCTTCCCCGCCGGGTGTACGAACTGCGTCCGACGATCATGGACGCCCGGCTCGCGCTCGAACGGGGCGGGGGGACCAGCACGGTCGGTGCCATTGCCCGGGCGGCCGGTGTCGGGGTGAGCGACGTGCTCGAGGACGTGATGTCGCACGGCCGTTCGCATCCGCAGTCGCTGCAGGTGATCCAGAACGTCGACGATCGAGCGGATCGGGTGTGTGTCCGGGCCGAGAGCGAGCGGACCTCCGCCGAGGATCGCGCGGCGCTGCGCACCGCGATCAACGGACTGAGCGACCGCGAGCGTCAGCTACTGGCGTTGCGGTTCTTCGAGGACCTCAGCCAGCAGGAGATCGGTGATCGCATCGGTCTGAGTCAGATGCAGATCTCCCGGCTGCTGCGGGCCGTCTTCGCCAAGCTGCGGCTGATGCTGGCCGACGGTGCCGGATCCGCGTCCTGATGGGCCGCCGGCGGAACTGAGGGCCCGGCCCGGATCGTGGACACCACAGATCTCCCCCCACTCGACCCGAGCTCCGGTGTCGTGAGCGGCATAGGCTGCGCGGATGGCCAGGTATCTCGACGTGCACCCGGTGAACCCGCAGCCCCGCTCGATCAAGCAGGCCGTCGCCGTGATCCTCGACGGTGGGCTGATCGCCTACCCCACCGATTCCGGATATGCGCTCGGTGCCCAGCTCGGGAACAGCGAGGCCAAGGATCGGATCGTCCGCATCAGGCATCTCGACGAGAAGCACCACTTCACCCTGATGTGCAAGGACTTCGCCCAGCTCGGCCAGTTCGTGCACCTGGACAACGCGGTGTTCCGAGCGGTCCGCGCGGCCACCCCCGGCCAGTACACGTTCATCCTCCCGGCCACCGCCGAGGTCCCGAAGAAGATGCTGCACCCCAAGAAGCGGACGGTCGGCGCCCGCATCCCCGATCACCCTGTCGTGTGCGCCCTGCTGGAGGAACTGGGCGAACCGATGCTCACCTCGACCCTGTTGCTGCCCGGTCAGGCGGAACCGCCGACCAGCGGCTGGGAGGTCAAGGAGGAGCTCGACCACCAGGTCGACCTGGTGATCGACTGCGGGGAGGTCGGCACCGAACCGACTACGGTGGTGGACTTCTCGGAAGGTTTCCCGGAAATCGTCCGGCTCGGCGCAGGAGATCCGACCCCGTTCGAGTGATGGCGGCTTCTCAGCCGGCGGCGCCGAGGCGGCGCAGGATGTCCGTCCGTCGGGCTCGTCGTTCCCGGTACCGCCGGTGCGCTGCGTCCACGGGTTCGGCGACCCGCTGCAGCGCGGGATGCAGGAGCTCGAGCAGCTCGCTCTCGGCGCACACGCCACCCGCCGGAGCCGCCGTCGCCGCTGCACCGACGCCTGAGGCGCCGGCCACGTCGAGGGCGTCCAGACCGACGCCGAGAACGTCGGCCAGTAGCTGACGCCAGCCAGGGACCACGGTGCCGCCGCCGGCCAACCGGACCACGTCGGGTGTCGTCCCCGGGAGCGCATCCAGGGCGTCGGCGATCGCCCCGGCCACGCCCTCCAGTGCGCACCGCAGCAGGGTGGCGGTGTCGTGGCGCGCGGTCAGGCCGATCCAGCTGCCGGTCAACAGCGGATCGAGCAGCGGCGTCCGCTCACCGCCCAGGTAGGGCAGGAACAACGGATCGTCCTGATGGGGCTCGTCGCCGGCCGCCGCATACAGCTGCTCCCACGACACCTGATGGGTCCGGCGCACCCAGTCGAGCGCGAGCCCTCCGTTCAGCGTCGCGGCCATGGCGTACCAACTGTCCTGCAGAGCGCCGCGGTACAGATGGGTGACCGGATGCTCCGGCAGCTCGGTCGACCGCGGGGGCCGCACCGGCGTGATGGTCTGGGTGCCACTGCCGATCGTCAGCTGCACGATCCCGGGAGTCGTCAGGCCGGAACCCAGTGCGGCAGCGGCGGTATCGGCGGTTCCCGCTGCCACCGGAATACCGGCCGGAATGCCCAACTCGGCCGCCGCCGCGGAGGTCAGCGTCCCCGCCACGGTGGTCGAGGACGGCAGCAGCTCCGGCAACAGGCTCTCCGGGACATCCAGCGCAGCAACGACTTCCGGCGACCAGGACCCGGTGCCGAGGTGCTGGAGCAGGGTGGCGGAGGCGTCGCCGGGTTCGGCGGCGAACTCGCCGGTGAGCTGCACCCGCAACCAGTCCTTGGGCTGCAGCGCATGATGGGCTGCGGCGAGCGTCGCTGGTTCGTGGCGGGCCAGCCAGCCCAGGAGTGGTCCGGCCATGCCGGGGCTCAACGGATTCCCCAGACCACGGAGCACCTCGCCCGGCAGGTCCCGGTAGACGTCCAGCAGGTCGACGGCGCGGGTGTCGGACCAGAGCATGGCCGGCCGCAGGGGCCGACCGTGGCGATCGGCGAGCACCACGCCGTGCATCTGGCCGGAGAAGCCGATCGCCGACGGTGCGGGATGGGCCTCCGCACACACCTGCCGGACGGCAGCGACCGTGGCCCGCCACCACAGCACCGGATCCGTCTCGGACCATCCGGGCCGGGGCCGCTCCACCGGGTAGTGATGAGTGGCCGAGGTCAGGACCCGGAGGGCCTCGTCGGTGAGGACGACCTTGACCGAGCTCGTCCCGAGGTCGATGCCCAGAAGTGTACGCACGCGCTGATTGTGCACCGGACCGGGTGACGCCGGTGTGGTGGGGAAGCTGCCGCGGGGCGAGGGGTGCGGGCTCACCTGCTGCTGATGATCACCTTGTGGGCCGTGGGATCCGACCGCAGGGCTTCCAGGGCAGCGCCGTAGTCGTCGAGACCGAACCGATGGGTGATCAGACCGTCGGTGCGGACCCGTCCCGCCCGCAGTGCGTCGATCGTGGCGCCGAAGGACGTCATCTCGGCGAAGGACCCCTTGATGGTGATCTCCCGACGGAACACGTCGTACGGGCTGAAGTGCACCAGGTCGTCGTACCCCGTCACGCCGTAGACGAGCACCGTGCCACCGTTGCGGGTGAGGGGCACGCAGATGTCGCCGACGGCAGTGGCGCCGGTCGCCTCCACGACGATGTCGTACCCGTCGCCGCGGGGCGATGCGGCCACCAGCGCGGCAATGTTGCCGGCCGGGTCGTCGCGGCTGATCTGCACGGTGGCGCTCGCCCCCAGGGCGACTGCCGCTGCCAACTTGAACGCGCTCGGGCCGGCCACCGTGACGGAAGAGGCGCCGCCGGAGGCGATGAGTTGCGCGAGCAGCTGGCCGGTCGGCCCAGCGCCGATGACCAGCGCGCTGCTGCCGGGACGGACGTCCAGGGTTTCCAGGCCGTGCATCGCACACGCCGCAGGCTCGGTGAAGACGGCGGTGTCGAGGTCGAGTCCCTCGACGGAGAAGACCTGACGGCCGTCGACGCAGGAGTACTCGGCGAAGAAGCCCGGCAGGTTGGCACCCAACCCGCCGGCGCTCCCGCACAGGATCGTCCGCCCCGACAGGCAGTACTGGCACCGGCCGCAGGGGATGTTCGGGTTGACCGTGACCAGCTCGCCGACCGTCAGGTGGTCGACTTGATCTCCCAGCGCTGCAACGGTTCCCACGGTCTCGTGACCGGTGGTGAGCGGGAACACCGCACCGAAGTTGCCCTCGTGCAGGTGCAGATCGGTTCCGCAGACGCCGGTCCGGTCGATCTCGATGAGGACGTCGGACGGCCCGACATCGGGCACCGGGATGTCGGTGACGCTGAACTCGCGCGGACCGGTGTACAGGACGGCCTTCATGGTGTGTGCCTTCCAGGAGCGGGGGTTGCGGGGGCGCAGTACCTGCCCTCGTCCTCCCGACAGTAGAGGACGTCCCACGGATATGTCACCGGTGACAGGCCATGAATGTGTCACCGGTGACAGAACTGCGCTACCGTCGTCGTCGT
Organism: Nakamurella sp.; assembly: GCA_037720195.1. GTDB lineage: Bacteria > Actinomycetota > Actinomycetes > Mycobacteriales > Nakamurellaceae > Nakamurella. Next base: position 9,117 of record JBBJML010000033.1, read on the forward strand.
GCCCACCATGCGCGACGTCGCGGCTCTGGCCGGGGTCAGCGGGAAGACCGTCTCCCGGGTGATCAACGACGAGGCGTACGTGTCGGACGACGTGCGGGCCAGGGTGCTGGAAGCGGTTGCCGCCCTGGGTTACATCCCGAACATGGTGTCGCAGGCGTTCCGCAGCGGCCGTGACCGAGCGATCGGCATCGTGGTCCCCGACCTGTCGGATCCGTTCTTCGCCGCCCTGGTGCAGGCCGCGGCGCGGGCTGCTGCCGATGCCGGGCTGGCGGTGCTGGTCAGCACGGCCGGCAACGACCCGGTCCTGGAGCAGCAGGTGGTGGAGTCGCTGATCCGGCGTCGGCTGAGCGGGTTGCTCCTGGTGTCGGTCGCCGACGACCATCGCTACCTGCGCGGGGTGATCGACGAGATGCCGGTGGTGTTCGTCGATCGGCCCCCTCGCTCACTCACCGCGGACAACGTGATGGAGGACGATCGCGGCGGGGCGATCGCCGCGACCGAGCTGCTGATCTCCCGCGGCCACCGCCGGATCGCAGTCGTCGGCGAGAACTCCGCGGTGCCGACCATCGAGCGGCGGTGGGCCGGTCACCGGTCTGCGCTGGAGGCAGCCGGCATCGCCGCGGACGATGCGATCGTGCATCTGACCGCCCGGCCGGTGGACACGTTGCCCGGTTTCCTGGACTCGGTTCTCGCTGGGCCACAGCCGGTCACCGCAGTGTTCGTGCTGGACTCGGCCACCGCGATGCACGTGGTGGCGCGGTTGCACCAGCGTCGACGCACCGACCTCGCCGTGATCAGCTTCGGCGATTTCCCGATGGCCGCACTGCTGCAGCCGTCGGTGACCGCAGTCGATCAGGCCCCGGACATTCTGGGGCACACAGCGATCGAGCGACTGCTGGTGCGTCTGGAGCGGCCACGCGCCCGACTGCGGCGCTCACTGGTCCTCCCCGTCGCGCTGATCGAACGAGACAGCAACCCATCGCCCGCAACCAGGAGAGCCCCATGACAGACACACCGACGGTCCCGTCCGGGGCAGCACGTCCTGATTCCGTGCGCCAGGTGGTGGTCCGCGAGCCCGGCGTGGTGACCATCGAGGTGGCCCCCGCTCCAGTTCCCGCGGCCGGTGAGGCTCTGGTGCGGTTGGTCGCAGTGGGGATCTGCGGCTCGGACGTGCACGCCGCCCACGGTCGGCACCCGTTCGTCCCGTTGCCGTACCACCCCGGGCACGAGATCCTGGGCGTGGTCGTGGATTTCGGGCCGGACGTCGCTGCCGACGTCGCTGCCGATGTTCCGGTCGGCGCGCGTGTGGTGATCGAACCCATCCACGCCTGCGGAGCGTGCAAGTACTGCCTGGACGGCAGGTACAACCTCTGCGCCACCATGCGGTTCTTCGGCTGCGGAACCCCGGTCGGCGGCATGTCGGACCTGTTCGTGATCAAGGCCGATCGGTTGGTTCCGATCCCGGACGAGCTCGCCGATCTGCAGGCGGTGCTGATCGAGCCGCTCTCGACGCCGGTGCACGCCGTGTCGCTCGCCGGCCCCGACCTCAGGGGCAGGAGTGTCGCGATCCTGGGGGCGGGCACCATCGGACTGTTGACGCTGGCTGCTGCACGCCGCGCCGGGGCGGAGCGGATCGCCGTCACCGACGTGCTGCCGGGCAAGCGCGAGCTGGCGCGGCGGCTGGGGGCGGATGCGGTCTTCGACTCCGCCGATCCGACGGTCGTGGCCCAGGTCCGGGAGTTCCTCGGCACCAGCGCCGACGTGGTCTTCGACTGCGTCGCCGTCCAGACGACCGTCGATCAGGCGATCGGCATGGCGCTCAAGGGCGGAACCGTGGTGATCGTCGGCGTTCCTGCTGCCCCGGTCATCGTGCCGCTCCCGGAGGTCCAGGACCTGCAGGTGCGGATCCAGGGCAGCGCGACCTTCACCCGGGCGGACTTCACCACATCGATCGAGATGCTGACGTCCGGGGCTGTCCGCCACGAGGACATCGTCACCGCGCGCTACCCGTTGGGCGAGGCCCCAGCGGCCTTCGACGAGGCCTCCAGTGGGCGTCAGGTGAAGGTCGTCCTGCTGCCCTGAGGGTTGCGGAACCTTTCGGTCTGTCGGTGCTGGATCGGGCCGGAGTCGCGAGCGTGGCGAGCGGGTGGACCGCTCGATCCTGTTGTCGGACAACAGATGTTCGCAGTCTCCGGAACGCGAGGCGGATACCTCCCGGTAACTCCACTGGCTGGTGATTGACGTCCCATTCCTGCCCAGGTGGTCACGGAGCGAAAGCAGGCGCACCCTTTCGGAGGAAGGTATTGCCGTTGAGCACGGTGCGGTCGTAGCTTTCTGTCAGCGGTCGTGGCAGGTCCGTCGACATGTGTCCGGGATCCCAGAAGAGAGCTGTCATGGCCAACAGGAAGTACACCGAAGACCAGCGCGCCGAAGCGATCCGGCTCGTCTCCACCGAAGGGCAGAGCGCCGCCAGCGTCGGCCGAGAGTTCAGCGTCAGCGTGGGAACCGTCCATCGGTGGGTCAGCGATGCGCTGGCACACCCGCCGGCATCGCCGGTCGACGTCGGCGCCTGCGAGTCGGACGGTGCCGCGTACGAGCAGCAGGATCTGGAATCACAACTCCAAGGGGTGATCCACCGGATCGGAGAGCTGGAGACGCAGTTCGAACAGCTGGCGCAGCGCCCCAGCACCCAGGGCAACTGACCTGCGTGGAGCCCGCCCGATCATCCACCCTGCAGAGGTGGACGATCAGCCGACCGGCGGGTAGGGGTGATCGCGCAGTACCCGTGCCAGGTGGGCGGTGTTGGCCGCCACCAGCTGCGTGGCCGACGCTGTCTCTTCCGGAGTCTCGTCGAGATCCTGGTAGTCGGTCTTGTGCATCGCGGCGCCGTTCCAGTAGGTGACTGCTTGCGCGGGCAGGGTGAACCCGACGTCGTCGAGGGCCTGGAACACATCTGCAGAGACATGGTGCGCTCCGTCCTCGTTGCCGACCACCGCGACGGCGGCGACGCGCGGATACACCTGGGGTCGGCCCTCGTCGTCGAGCTCGGACAACTCGGCGTCCAATCGTTCGAGCACCCGCATGCAGACGCTGCTGTGCTGGCCCATCCAGGTCGGCGTCGCGATGACCAGGATGTCCGCTGCCAGGATCGCGGTCCGGATCGTCGGCCACTCGTCGCCGTCGCCCATGTCGGTCTCGACCCCTGGCTTCACGTCGTGGTCCAGGACCCGGATGACGCGGCCGGTGACACCGTGCGGGGCCATCGCCTCCAGCAGCTGGGTGCCCAGCAACTCCGAGCTGGACCGGGCGGGCGAGGCCTTGAGCGAGCAGACCAGGACGACAGCAGTGAGATCGGGATCGGTCATGACAGACCGTTGCCCGCGGAGGCCGCCGGTCAATCCCCTGGGTGCCGCGGTCGCCGCACCTGACGACCGTTCGACGGATCACGAGCACCGGGACCTTGGCTGTCCTACAGTTCCGGAAGCAGCGTCCCTCGGGGCGATCACGCAGATCCGACCGGTCGGCTCGAGCATCGACGAAGGGGCTCCGGTGATGGGTGAGGACGAGTTCCTGGCAGCGGTGATGCCACACCGGGAGGTCATGACGATGCTGGCCGCACGGCTGGCTCCGGCTGCGGCTCCCGGGGCGGTGCTCCAGGCCGCGAGCGCGCTGGCCTGGCGACATCGGGCCGGCTTCGATGCCGGGAGGGGGAGCTGGCGGAGTTGGTTGCTGGCGATCACTGCCGACTGCGCGGAGGCGGCGCGCCCTCGTCGGGGCCGGGCAACCATGCGGGTGGTGCGTGCGATCGACGCGAAGGGCGTGCCACAGCGGGCGGCCCCGGGGGACACGCTGGATGCGCTCCCCGACCGTCAGCGGTTCGCTGTCGACTGTGTGCACTTCGTCGAGCCGTCGATCCACGAGACCGCCGGGTTGATGCGGATTCCCGAGCGATGCGTCCGATCCGTGCTGACCGACGCGCAGCGCCGGATCCGCGCCGCGCTGGACGCCGGCGGGGAACCGGTGGAGGAGCTCCTGCAGTCGGCCGGAGTGACGTGGCGCGCCGACTTCAGGAGAGCGGCGCCCCTCGCGGAGCTGCTGAAACCCAGTGCAACGAAGGACATCCCAGCGGTCACGGAGGTCCGGGAGGAGTCCGTCGACACAGCGGCCCAGGCTCCTGAGTCACCTGCGGAGGAGCCTGGATCGGCGGAGCCGGCATCGGAGCCCGACCCGGCATCGCTGCCACGCAGGAAGCGGGCATGGCTGCTGCCGACCGTGATCGGCGCCGTGGTGCTGATCGTCGCGGGCACCCTCGTCGTCGTCACGGCCGTCAAGGCTCACGAGATCGCGGCGTTGGAGCAACAGGACCGCGACCTCCAGCTGTGCGGTCAGGTCCCGTCCGGGCTCGACGGAATCACCGTGACCCGGGTCGGTCAACCGTTCGGCGACCACTTCGAGGTGCGATCCGTGGCGAAGGCCTCGACGAGTGTGTACGCCGCACAGGTGACCGGCGTCGATGCGACCGGGAAGATAGCGACGTACCTGAAGCACGACGTCGTCACGCAGAAGTACACGGTGATCGCCGTGGTCCGGTTCCCCGGCCAACCGACGACGACCAGGACCACCCTGGCGCACGATCGGTGCGACGGCAGGACACCTGGCGTGGGAGGGCTGACCGACCATCTCATCGTGTACGCCTTCACCGACTCCCGGAGCCTGGTGATGGATGCGGGCCCGGTCGATCAGCTGGGCGTCACCGTACTCTGACCGACCGCGGCCTCAGCGCGGCTCGCCGCGCAGTCCCCGCCCGGGGTAGGCGGTGGGGTCGAGCTCTCCGTCGCGGACCACGAAGGTTCCGGCCACCAGCAGCTGGCGGACGCCGACGGACGGCCGCACCGGATCGAGATAGGTCGCGGTGTCGGTGATCTGTTCCGGGTCCAGCACCACGATGTCCGCATCGGCGCCGGGCGCCAGTCGACCCTTGCGGGCTGCGGCGGAGGTGGTGGCGTCCAGGACCCTGGCCGGCAGGAACGAGCAGCGCCGGAACGCCTCGACCCAGCTCCACGCGCCGGCCTCCCGGACCATCTGACGCAAGCTGCGCAGATACGTCCCTGCAGTGCGCGGGTGCGTCGACCCACCGGCCGGCAGCGGCCAGAGCCGGCTGTCCCAGCTGCCGTCCGCGAAGGTCACCGGCATCGCGTCGCTGGCGACGATCGAGTCGGGGAACGCCAGGGCCTGCAGCAGCAGAGCAGCATCGGCAGGGTCGTCCTCGTCCAGGTACTGCACGATGCACGGTGCTCCCGGATCGATCCGCCGGAGTTCCGCCAGCTGGGCCTCATCCGCAACGCGCTCCGCGGACCCGAGCATCACGATGTTGCTCGGGGTGAGGCCCCAGACCGGAAGGCGCTCGGGGGCCAGGAAGAACGCGCCGACGGCGGTGCTCCCGGCGCCGTAGGGATAGGCCTCCACCGTCACCCGGCTCCCTACGGAGCGGCTGCGGTCCAGCGTCGCGAGTACCCGATCGATGTGGCGGCGGGAGGTGGAGTTGACGTGGCAGTGGTGCATGGCGGCGCCGGTCTCCTCGGCTGCCCGCACGATCTCCTCGGACCCGTCGATCGGCGTCGACGGGTCGGCCTCGACGAGCTCCCGGACATGGGTGTAGGTCGGCACGCCGGCCTCCGCCGCGAGCTGTGCCACCGCCAGGAACTCGGCCGGGTCGGAGCGCGGCGCATACCCCATCAGCACACCGATACCGAGTGCGCCGTCGGCGATCTCGGCTCGCAGCAGGGTCAACCACGCGTCCAGCTCGCGAGGCGTCGAGCTGCGCTGCCAGCCGGGATCACCCAGCACCTGCAGGCTGGTGCGGATGTCGGCATCGGGGTCGACGCCGAGCAGGACCTGGGCGCGGGCCGCACCCCAGGACGCCGAGAACCCGTAGTGCAACGGTCGACCCTGCGCTGCCGCGTCGGCGTAGGCCCGTTCGACCGGCATCAGACCGGCCTCCAGGTCGAGTGCTGTGGTCACCCCGTCCATCGCCTGGAGCCGTTGTCCGGCAATGGAATGCACATGACTATGCAGGTCGACGAACCCGGGCCCGACGATGTTCCCGCGCGCGTCGAGGATGACGGCGCCGTCCGGCGCCGGGAGATCCGGGCCCACGGCCGCGATCGTGTCGCCGGTGACGAGTACGTCGGCGATCCCGTCGGTGCGCGCCTCCGGGTCGATCACCCGGCCACCACGCAAGAGCACCTGTGTCGTCATCCCTGCACGGTAGGTGGTGCGCGCGTCGTCGTCTTCGTGCAGACCGACAAACCGGGCGGCCCCCGCCGGAGGAGCGGCCACCGGCGGGCGTGGTCAGCGCCGCGCGGCGGCATACCGCGCCAACGACTCCTCGCGTTCGGTACCGAGATCCAGCAGGCGGTCGGGATAGCCCTGCGCGTAGCCATCGTCCTGGGTCCACGGTTCGTGGGCGGACCTCCCGGAGAGGTGCCGCAGTTCCGGGACATACCGCCGGACGTAGTCGCCCTGGGGGTCGAACTTGAGACCCTGGGTCAGCGGGTTGAAGATCCGGAAATAGGGCGAGGCGTCGGTACCGGTACCGGCGACCCACTGCCAGCCGTGGTTGTTGGACGCCAGGTCGCCGTCGCGCAGGTGGTCGAGGAAGTGCCGGGCGCCGTGCGGCCACCAGACGTGCAGGTGCTTGACCAGGAAACTCGCAGTGATCATCCGGACCCGGTTGTGCATCCAGCCCTCGTCGAGCAGTTGACGCATGCCCGCATCGACCATCGGGAATCCGGTGCGTCCCTGCTGCCATGCCTCGAACTTCTCGTCCGGATCGTCGTACTTCATCGGCAGGTCGTTGAGATCACCCCAGGCCGAGTCGGGTCGGTTCCAGAGCACGTCGGCGTAGAACTCCCGCCAGCACAGCTCGGTGGTGAACCGCTCGACCCCGTCACCGCGCCTGCCCTTCATGGCGTCCAGCAGCGTGCGGGGGTGGATCTCGCCGTACTTGAGGTGCTCCGACAGTCGACTGGTGCGGTCGCGGTCGGGGCGGTCCCGCTGGTCGTCGTACTCGCCGAGGTCGGACTCCCGGAAGTCGTTCCACCGGTCCAGAGCTGCCTGTTCACCGGCGCGTTCGTCCGGTGGCGTGTCCGGGAGGGCGTCACCGCCGACCCGGCGCACCCATCGCAGACCGGTGGGCCGTGCGGCCGGGGAACGCCAGCCGCGGTCGCGCCAGGCACGGGAGAACGGGGTGAACACCCTGAACGGAGTGCCGTCACCCTTGACGATCCGTCCTGGGCCCACGGCATAGGGGGTGCCGGTCGTGAACAACTCGATGTCAGCGCCCTGCAGCGCTTTCCGAACCGCATCATCCCGACGTCGGCCGTAGGGGAACGGCTCGCCGGTGATGTGGACCGCAGACGTACCGAGTTCCTGCGCCACCGCAGGAACCACCTCTTCGGCCTTGCCGCGCCGGATCACCAGGGCGCCGTCGGTTGCTTCGCGCAGCGCGCGCACGGACGCCAGCAGTCTGTTGCGGCGGGTGTCGCCCGCGGTCCGGAGCAGCGTGTCGTCGAGCACGAACAGCGGCAGGACCGCTCCGTCCGCCGCCGCCGCGACCAGCGCGGGATGGTCGGACAGTCGCAGATCACGCCGGAACCACAGGATCGAGTCAGCCACACGATGACGGTATCCGTGCCCGACAGGGTGAAACAGGAACCGATTCTTTCGGCTGACCGAAACTGTCTGATATGTTTTCGGTGTGCCGAATTCTCGTCGTGGGCTCGTGTCGGGCACCGCGCTGCTGCTGGTGCTCGTGCTCTCCGGCTGCGCGGCGTTCTCCCACGCCTCCGCGCGCCGTACGAGCGATGACGGCACGCCGATCGTGTTGACCACGTTCACCGTGCTGCAGGACATCGCGCAGAACATCGCCGGCGACCACCTGACGGTCGAGTCACTCACGAAGTACGGCGCCGAGATCCACGGCTACGAGCCGACACCGAGCGATCTCGTGCGGGCCGGCGGTGCCGCGCTGATCCTGGACAACGGTCTGAACCTGGAGCGCTGGTTCTCCCGGTTCGTCCGCGACATCGAGGTTCCGCACGTCGTGGTCAGCGACGGCATCACTCCCATCGCGATCGCCGAGGACGCCTACGTCGGCAAGCCCAACCCACATGCCTGGATGTCGCCGGTCAACGCGCAGATCTACGTCCGGAACATCGTGCGGGCGTTCTCCGAGCTGGACCCGGTGCATGCCGCCGACTATGCGGCCAACGGGGCGCGGTACAACTCCGAGCTGGTCTCACTGACCGAGCAGTTGCGCGCCGAGGTGCGCGGACTACCCGTTCCGCAACGGGTACTGGTGAGTTGCGAGGGGGCGTTCTCCTACCTGGCCAGGGATGTCGGCCTGAGCGAGAAGTACTTGTGGCCGGTCAATGCCGACAGTCAGGGCACCCCGCAGCAGATCGCCGGGGCGATCGAGTTCGTCGAGAAGAACGACGTGCCCGCAGTGTTCTGCGAGTCGACCGTGTCGGCGAAGCCGATGGAGCAGGTGGTCAGCGCCACCGGCGCCCGGTTCGGGGGGACGCTCTACGTCGACTCGCTGTCCGAGGCCGACGGACTCGTCCCGACCTATCTCGACCTGCTTCGCCACGACGCGGCCACCATCGTCAGCGGTCTCACCGGAAGGACGCTCACATGAATCAGCCGACACCCGCGGTCGAGGTCACCGACCTGACCGTCACCTACGGGGAAACCGTTGCGCTGCAGTCGGCATCGCTGAGCCTCGAACGCGGGACCGTGTGCGGCCTGGTCGGCATGAACGGGTCTGGGAAGTCGACCCTGATCAAGTCGATCATCGGCATGGTGACCCCGCGCAGCGGCAGTGTGCGGATCCTGGGCCGGGCACCGCTGGCCGCCCGAAAGGAAGGTGCCGTCGCCTATGTGCCGCAATCGGAGGACGTCGACTGGACGTTTCCGTTGTCGGTGCGGGATGTCGTGATGATGGGTCGCTACGGGCACCAGGGCATCACCCGACGTCCGAGAGCGGTCGACCGGCAACGGGTGCAGGAGGCGCTGGAGCGGGTGGAGCTCTCGGACCTCGCGCACCGTCCGATCGGGGCCCTGTCCGGGGGCCAGAAGAAGCGCGCCTTCGTGGCACGCGGTCTGGCGCAGGGGGCGAGCGTGCTGCTGCTGGACGAGCCGTTCGCCGGTGTCGACAAGAAGTCGGAGGCGACGATCGTGTCGCTGCTGCGCGAGCTGACCGCCGGTGGCGCAACGGTTCTGGTGGCCACCCATGATCTGCATGCGTTGGGTGCACTGTGTGACGAGGCTGTGCTGCTGCACCGCAGGATCCTGCTGCACGACTCCCCGGATGTCATCCTGCGACCGGAGAACCTGGCGCTCGCGTTCGGAGTCGATCCGCTGGCCGGTGCCGGCCGTCGCCAGCTGGGCGAGGCGTCATGATCGACGCGATCCTGGAGCCGCTGCAGTACGGGTTCATGGCCCGCGCAGTGATCGTCGCCGTGGTCGCGGCGCTGGTGTGCGGCGTGCTGAGCTGCTGGTTGGTGCTGATCGGCTGGTCGTTGATGGGCGACGCCGTGTCGCACGCGGTGCTGCCCGGTGTCGTGCTCGCCTACATCACCGGTGCCCCGTTCGCGGTGGGCGCGTTGGTGTTCGGAGTGCTGGCAGTGGTGCTGATCGGGGTGGTCCGGGGGACCACAGAGGTGAAGGAGGACGCCACCATCGGCGTCGTGTTCACGTCGTTGTTCGCGCTCGGCATCGTACTGGTCTCCGTGACCCCCAGCCAGATCGATCTCGGCCACATCCTGTTCGGGAATCTCCTCGGCGTCGGGATCCCGGATCTGTGGCAGGTGCTCATCGTCGGCGGTCTGACGCTGACGGTGCTGGTCGCGAAACGACGCGACCTGACGCTGTACGCCTTCGACAAGACGCATGCGCACGCCATCGGGATCTCGCCGCAGCGCATCGGTGCGCTGTTGCTCGGTCTGCTGGCGCTGACGGTGGTGGTCGCGCTGCAGTCGGTCGGCGTCGTGTTGGTGGTGGCGCTGCTGATCACGCCGGGTGCCACGGCGTTCCTGCTGACCCGCAGTTTCTTCTCGATGCTCTGGCTGTCACCGTTGATCTCCGTCATCTGTGCATTTGCCGGGGTGTACATCAGCTACTACCTCGACTCATCGCCCGGCGGTACCGTGGTGCTGGCGATGGGTGCGATGTTCACGCTGGCCTACCTGTTCGGGCCGCGAGGACTGATCCGGCGCAGGTCTCAGGGCGCACGCATCGAAGCATCACTGATCCCGACGGGGGACAGATGAGCAGTGCAGAACGCGCTCCGAGCGCTGGTCAGGGAGCGGAACGGCGCACGACCGACGCCGCCCGCGCTGCCGACGACTACCTGAAATCCATCTACTCGCACACCGAATGGCAGACCGAGCCGATCACCCCGTCACAGTTGGCCGACACCCTGGGGGTGGCTCCGTCAACTGTCACGGAGATGGTGAAGAAGTTGGCCGCCAGGGACCTGGTGGTCCACGAGCCCTACCGCGCGGTCCGATTGACGGCTGCCGGTGCGCGGCACGCGCTGCAGGTGCTGCGACGTCATCGTCTGATCGAGACCTGGTTGGTGCGCGAGATGGGCTACGGCTGGGACGAGGTGCACGACGAAGCCGAGGTGCTCGAACATGCCATCTCCGACCGGCTGCTCGATGCCATCGATGAACGCCTGGGGCACCCGCACGTCGACCCGCACGGAGATGCGATCCCCGACGCCGACGGCGCCATCCGGCAGGCCGCCACCCGGCCGTTGTTGGAATGCGAGAGCGGCTACACCGGGGAGGTGGTCCGGGTCAGCGACCGCGATCCGGAACTGCTCCGCGCGCTGCGGGACGTCGGGATCGGTCCCGGGACGCGGGTGCGGGTGGATCTGGTGGGTCCCCCTGCGGTGGCCGTGACCTGCGACGGCAAGCCCTACCTGATCAGCCGTGAAGCGGCCGGGGTGGTCTGGCTGTCCGCCTGAGGTCACGGGTTCCTGCCACGCCCGCCCCCGAACCTTCCGCTTCAGGAGCTTGGTCGGCGCAGCCGGACTGCCGCTCGGCGGGGTGCCGCCACCCCCGCCACCGCCCGGCGGGGAGCCGGTCGTCGGGGTGGTGGCGGTGTCGATCGGGACGGTGAGGCTCGCGGTGTAGCCCTTGCTCACATCACCGGTGACCGTGCCGATCTGGTGGACACCGCTGTCGTCACCGAAGACGTTGTCGCTCGCCAGGGTGATCTGCGCCAGGTTGCTGACCGACTGCTCGTAGCCGGTGGTGGCGAACACGTTGTCGCACATGCTCTTCGGCAGTGCCATCTGCGAGGTGGCGATCGCCTTGGTCGAATCGGTGATGGACGCCTGGTCCGGATAGACCTCGAAGTGGATGTGCGGCCAACGGCCCGAGTAGCAGGCGGGCACGATGCTGGTGAAGCTGACCTTGCCGTCTGCGTCCGCGATCTGGACTCCTCGCAGGTAGTTCTCCCCGGTGATCCCGTCCGAGTACATCGAGTAGCTGCCGCTGCGGTCACAGTGCCAGGCGTAGACCGCGACGCCGGCGAAGCCGTCACCGCCGTTGGCCAGGTCCAGGATCGTCAGGTCGAAGGTGAGTGGGACGCCCTCGGCGGTGGTGGTCGAGTCGCCGAAGCTCGAGCGGATGTCCTGTCGGACGATGCCGCTGCGCTCCAACACATCCGGGCCGTTGGACCCGTCGCCGGGATACGGGCCCGCGGTCTCGTCGGGGATCTCGGTGAGGTCGCCCGTGGAGGCACTGGCGCTGGTGTCGGCGCTGCTGGAGGCGGCGCTGCTGGATGCTGCGGCGGCGCTGGAACCGGTCGTGGCTGCGGTGCTCGGGCTGCTCGTCGCGGTGTCGGTGCCGCAGGCGGCGAGGGCCAGTGCGCCGGCGCCGAGGCCGAGCACCCGGAACATCCTGCGACGGTTGAGGAGAGTGCTGACGTCGAAGGACAGGCCCTGGTCGACGACCTCGTCCTCCGGCCGAGGCAGCAGCCGACCTTCGTAGGCCGGACCGCGCGGGGTCTGGTCGGGAAGGGGAAACTTCACGGTGGTGCTCCTCAGGTCATGAGTGGATACGGTCCACCCTCGTCCGACGCGCTGTTGCTCCCTCGGCCGTCGGCTGTGAGCCTCCTGTGAGGGCTGGCCGGCGATACCACGCCGCTCCGCTGGCGCATGTGCTCACAGAAGTGGTCTTCAGTAGAGGTTTTCAGCATCCCGAGCCAGAAGAACGTTCACTGGCGACCAGTTCTGTGAGCAACCGGGCTTGAACGCCGGTCAGGGCATGCGCACGCCGCAAAGCTTCGAGAGCAACAGCGGATAGCCTGACCGGCCGGTGTCGAGCTGGACGTGCCGGCCGTCGCCGAAGTCCAGGACCGGGCCCTGGATCGAATGGTTGGTGTCGGAACTGACGGTGATCACCGAACCGTCGCGGCTGCGCAGCGTCACGACGAACGAATAACCGAATGCGACTCCTCCCGAGAGCATCGGCGGCTGCACCGACAGTCCGTCGAGCATCGCGATCAACTGGTCCCGGTCGGCGGGGCTGAGCGTCACCGTCTTGGCTCGTCGGGGTTCCCAGCCGCTGGGCACCGTGCCCGACGGCGCAACGCGGACGGTGGCGCTGACGATCCGGTCCGGATCGATCCTGGTGTCTCCAGTGCGGTCCGGAATCGGCGCCCCGGCCGCGACCACGCTGACGAGCGTTCCCCGCCCTCCCGTTCCGATCAGCAGCGACAGGCTCGCCGCTGTGACAGCTGCGTTGTCCGCGTCCGTCGAGTCGAAGACGATCTCCCATTGTTGGACGGGGCCGTCCAGCGAGCCGGCCCAACCGGCGCGCTGTACCCGGCTGCGGAACCACTGCACGACCGTCGACACGTCATCCGTGGTGCTCCAGCTCGTGGTGAGGGTGAAGAACCCCTCGACCTGCGCGGTGCCGAGCGCCGGTGATCTCGATCCGGCTTCCCACGGCACCGCTCCGGGGTAGACCGGCACCTGCGACGTCCAGTGCTCGAACGCCTCGTCGGCCCGCGACTTCGGCGTGCTGCTGGACGGGACCGGACTGGAGGATGTGCGCGCCGGCGTGCTCGTGGGGAGCGTCGCGATCGAGGTGGTCGCGACAGGTGCACCCTCGGCACTCGGAGAGGCGGCGGCGACCCCAGTGCTCTGGGGAGGAGGCGCTGTGCCGCATCCGGCCAGGACCACAACGGTGGCCGCGCTCATCACGATCAGGCGAACAGCGGCGCGATGCCTCAGGTCGTACTTCCTACGGTCCGGGCCGGCCACCGACCGGAGATGGTCGACGATCTGTCCGGGAGACGGTGGCGGACCTACGAACGGTTGCCTGACCACACGAAACACCCCACCATCGGTGATCGGTGGTGGGGCGCTGTCGAGCAGAGCGGACTCAGAAGTCCCAGTCGTCGTCCTCGGTGACGACGGCCTTACCGATCACGTACGAGCTGCCGGAGCCGGAGAAGAAGTCGTGGTTCTCATCGGCGTTGGGCGACAGCGCCGACAGGATCGCCGGGTTGACCTGCACGGCGTCCTTCGGGAACAGACCCTCGTAGCCGAGGTTCATCAGCGCCTTGTTGGCGTTGTACCGCAGGAAGGCCTTCACGTCCTCGGTCAGACCCATCGGATCGTAGAGATCCTCGGTGTACTGCTCCTCGTTCTCGTAGAGCTCGAACAGCAGCTCGAAGGTGTAGTCCTTGAGCTCCTGACGGCGCTCGGAAGTACTGCGCTCCAACGACTTCTGGAACTTGTAGCCGATGTAGTAGCCGTGCACGGCCTCGTCGCGGATGATCAACCGGATCAGATCAGCGGTGTTGGTCAGCTTCGCTCGGCTGGACCAGTACATCGGCATGTAGAAGCCCGAGTAGAACAGGAACGACTCCAGCATGGTGGAGGCGACCTTGCGCTTCAGCGGGTCGTCGCCGCGGTAGTACTGCGAGACGATCGCGGCCTTGCGCTGCAGGTTCTCGTTCTCCTCCGACCATCGGAAGGCCTCGTCGATCTCGCCGGTGGAGATCAGCGTCGAGAAGATCGATGAGTACGACTTCGCGTGCACCGACTCCATGAACGCGATGTTGGTGTAGACCGCTTCCTCGTGCGGGGTGAGCGCATCGGGGATCAGGCTGACGGCGCCGACGGTGCCCTGCAGGGTGTCGAGCAGCGTCAGACCGGCGAAGACCCGGGTGGTCGCCTGCTGCTCGTGCGGCTTGAGAGTGTGCCACGACTGGATGTCGTTGGACAGCGGCACCTTCTCCGGCAGCCAGAAGTTACCGGTGAGGCGATCCCAGACCTCGAGGTCCTTGTCGTCCTGGAGGCGATTCCAGTTGATCGCTGACACGCTGCTGGCCAGGGCGAGCTTCTCGGACATGGGGCGGAACTCCTAGCGGGTGATCGGGATGTGACGGAAAGGCTGGGCGGTGCGAAGGGCGGAACGTCCACGTCGGCCGATGCGCACGGGTACCGGCCGACGGGCTCACTTCGGGGTCACAACATGCAGGAGACGCAACCCTCGACCTCGGTGCCTTCGAGAGCCATCTGGCGGAGCCGGATGTAGTACAGCGTCTTGATTCCCTTGCGCCAGGCGTAGATCTGCGCCCTGTTGAGGTCGCGGGTGGTCACGGTGTCCTTGAAGAACAGTGTCAGCGACAGGCCCTGGTCGACGTGCTGGGTGGCCGCCGCGTAGGTGTCGATGATCTTCTCGTAGCCGATCTCGTACGCGTCCTCGTAGAACTCGGCGTTGTCGTTCGTCATGTAGGGCGCCGGGTAGTAGACGCGCCCGAGCTTGCCCTCCTTGCGGATCTCGATCTTCGACGCGACCGGGTGGATGGAGCTGGTGGAGTTGTTGATGTAGGAGATCGAACCGGTCGGCGGTACGGCCTGCAGGTTCTGGTTGTAGATGCCGTGCGCCTGGACGGAGGCCTTGAGCGCCACCCAATCCTCACGCGTCGGGATCTGCACGCCGGTCTCGGCGAACAGGTCGCGGATGCGATCGGTCGCCGGCGCCCAGTCGCGGTCGGTGTACTTGTCGAAGAACTCGCCGCTCGCGTACTTCGAGTCGTCGAAACCCTTGAAGCGCTGTCCACGCTCGATGGAGAGCCGGTTGCTGGCCGTCAGCGCGTGGAAGAGCACCGTGCAGAAGTAGATGTTGGTGAAGTCGATGCCCTCGGTGGACCCGTAGTGGATCCGCTCGCGGGCGAGGTAGCCGTGCAGGTTCATCTGGCCGAGACCGATGGCGTGCGAGTCGTTGTTGCCCTGCTCGATCGAGGGTACCGACCAGATGTGCGTCTGGTCGGAGACCGCGGTGAGCGCCCGGATCGCGGTGTCGATGGTCCGGCCGAAATCGGGCGAGTCCATCGTCTTGGCGATGTTGAGCGAGCCGAGGTTGCAGGAGATGTCCTTGCCGACGTGCGAGTACGAGAGGTCCTCGAGATAAGTGGAGGCGGTCGAGACCTGGAGGATCTCGCTGCACAGGTTCGAGTGGGTGATCTTGCCGGCGATCGGGTTGGCCCGGTTCACCGTGTCCTCGAACATGACGTACGGGTAGCCGGACTCGAACTGGATCTCGGCCAACGTCTGGAAGAACAAGCGCGCCTTGATCTTCTTCTTGTGGATCGACTTATTGTCGACCATCTCGTGGTACTTCTCCGAGACGTTGATCTCGGCGAACGGCACCCCGTAGACGCGCTCGACGTCGTACGGCGAGAACAGGTACATGTCCTCGTTCTTCTTCGCCAGCTCGAAGGTGATGTCGGGGATGACGACGCCCAGCGACAGGGTCTTGATGCGGATCTTCTCGTCCGCGTTCTCCCGCTTGGTGTCCAGGAACCGCATGATGTCGGGGTGGTGCGCGTGCAGGTACACCGCGCCGGCACCCTGGCGGGCGCCGAGCTGGTTGGCGTAGGAGAAGGAGTCCTCGAGCAGCTTCATCACCGGGATGACGCCGGAGCTCTGGTTCTCGATCTTCTTGATGGGCGCGCCGTGCTCACGGATGTTGGACAGCAGCAGGGCGACGCCGCCGCCGCGCTTGGACAGCTGAAGGGCGGAGTTGATGCCGCGGGCGATCGACTCCATGTTGTCCTCGATGCGCAGCAGGAAGCAGGAGACGGCCTCGCCGCGCTGCTTCTTGCCCGAGTTGAGGAACGTCGGGGTGGCCGGCTGGAACCGGCCGGAGATGATCTCGTCGACCAGGGTGGTGGCGAACGCCTCGTCGCCGGCCGCGAGGGTGAGCGCTACCACGCAGACCCGGTCCTCGAACCGCTCCAGGTACCGCTTCCCGTCGAACGTCTTGAGCGTGTAGCTGGTGTAGTACTTGAACGCGCCCAGGAACGTCTCGAAGCGGAACTTCTTGCCGTAGGCGTGGTCGAAGAGCTGCTGCACGAACTGGGGCGAGTACTGGTCGAAGATCTCGGTCTCGTAGTACCCGTGCTCGATCAGGTACTCCAGCTTCTCCTTCAGATTGTGGAAGAAGACGGTGTTCTGGTTGACGTGCTGCAGGAAGTACTCCCGCGCCGCCTCCCTGTCCTTGTCGAACTGGATGCTGCCGTCCGGCCCGTAGAGGTTCAGCATCGCGTTGAGCGAGTGGTAGTCCATGGCGGCAGGCACCACCGTCTCGATGTCGCCGCCGGCCGGTGAGCCGCTGGCGGTGATGTCGTCCAGAACGGTGTTCTCGACCGCAGATGTTGCTACCACAGCTGTTCCAATCCGTCGCGGACCCGCAGGACGTCATCCCGGGTGCCCATCAGTTCGAAGTTGTACAAGTGGGGGACCTGGCACTTACGTGCCACGATCTTCCCGGCCAGGCAGTAGGTACTGCCGAAGTTGGTGTTGCCGGCCGCGATCACGCCGCGGACGAGCGATCTGTTGCCGGTGTGGTTCAGGAAGCGGATGACCTGCTTGGGGACGGCACCCGCGCCGTTCGCGCCCCCGTAGGTGGGGGTGACGAGGACGTAGGGCTCGGCGGCGTGCAACTGACCGTCGATGCTCCTCAGCGGGATGCGACTGGCCTCGATCTGGAGCTTGTCGACGAATCGGCGGGTGTTCTCCGAGACCGACGAGAAGTAGACGAGGCGGGACACGGGCAGATGTCAGGCGACGGAGAGGGCAGCCGCGGGAGCCGCGACTGCGGCCAGCGCCTTGATCCGGTCGGGGCGGAAGCCCGACCAGTGGTCGCGGTCGGCGAACACCACCGGGGCGCTCACATAGCCGAGAGCCTTGATGGAGTCCAGGGCCGCCTCGTCCTCGGTGATGTCGACGACGGAGTACTCGAGACCGGCCTTGTCGAGTGCCCGGTACGTGGCGTCGCACTGGACGCAGGACGGCTTGGTGAAGACGGTGATGGACACGATGGGGGCCTTTCGGTGGCTGCGAGCTGCTGGGACGACGGGCGGAGAAGTTCGGGCGGACGGGCGCGGTGAGGGCACCGGAGCAGCTGTGTCTCCGGTGCTGGTGTGAGCTCCCCGTACGTCTGTCCTGCCGGCATCACAACGGTGTAATTACGTTCTTGTCGGCTCGGATGACACTACACCTAGTGGTGCCGGACAGGGAACACCCCAAGATCGACGTTTTCTCCCCGAATCGGGCGCATCGCCCGGGAGAGCGGCGTGTCGTCACGGAGCGTCGCGACACCACCCGTTCGGGAGTGCGGATCTCGTCGTACGGAGTGGTCGGTGGCCATGTCCTCATCCTGCTCGAGGGGTCCGACAGTGGTCCTCGCGTCGGACCCGCCCCGGCGCTTCGGGTGCGGCGGGAGAGCGGAGAACCTGGTCGTGTCGGGAGCGCTGGTCGATAGCCTCGAGGAATGAGCATCCCTGTCGATGTCGCGGACCTGGAACGGGCACTGGCCGGCTTCGGGGCCGGTTACCTGATGACCACCTCGGCCCGGGGCACGGTCAAGGCAGTCACCGTCGAGCCCACCCTGACCGGTGGTGCGCTCGTGGTGAGCAGGCCCGGGGGCGGCACCCTGCGCAACCTGTCCGGCAACACCGCGGTCACCTTGCTGTTCCCGCCGGTCGAGGCGCGCGGCTTCACCCTCCTGGTCGACGGCACCGGCGCGGTCGACGGCGAGGACGTCCGCGTCACGCCGACCGGCGCGGTGCTGCACCGCCCGGCGATGCACTCCGACGGTCCGCCGCCGCTGTTCGAGGCCTGACCGGCCGGCGCCCGTGGCGACCAGGGCGCCCCCGTCAAGTCGTGATGCGTCGGGACCGGTCGCTCGAGGGTGACGGGATCTCGACTCGTTCCTCGCTCGATCGTCGAAGGGTGGTCGGATCAGGGCGTCGCGGCCGGCAGGAAGACGGAGTTCGGGTCGAAACGGGCCTTGCGGACCGCGCGGCGCAGGACCGCCAGCACCGGGGGACCGAGGACGATCAGGGCGACGGTGTTGGTGATTGCGCGGCCCATGTCCCAGGTGAGCGTCGAGGTGATCAGGGTGAAACGCAGGAAACGCTCCAGGTTCTCGCCGAGGTCAGCACCCGGCAGGTAGGCGAAGACGGCGTTGTCGCCCATGGTCGCGCCGGTGATGAACGGCCAGAACCACATGTTCATCAGCGCGCCGAACAGCAGCGCCGAGAGGACGCCGTAGGCCGCCAGCATCGCGATCTCCCGTCGGCCGCGGATCCACGTGCTGCCGATCCGGTCCGGAAGCAGGCCGGCGAACATCCCGACCCAGGCGCTGGTCACCATCTGGAACGGCAACCACGGTCCGACACCGGCCGTCAGGAGCGCCGAGGCGAACAACGAGGTGCACCCCAGCACGTACCCGAAGCCGGGCCCGAAGACCCGGCCGGCCAGGATCAGTAGGAAGAAGACCGTCTCGATCCCGCTGGTGCCGGCGCCGAGCGGGCGCAGCGCGGCGTTCACCGCGGACAACACGCCCAGCATGGCCAGCGCCTTGGCGTCCATCCCGCCGTCGGAGAGTTGCGCCAGCACGATCAACACCAGCACCGGCAGGATCACCATGAAGATGAACGGTGCATCGCTGCTGTGCTGACTGGCTGACGGTGCGGCTCGCCCGAACAACGGCCAGAGGAACATGGCCAGGGCGAGCACCGAGACGACGGCGAGCAGGCTCGCAGTGCGACCGCCGATCCGGATGGCCCTGGCGCGGACGTCCGGGGTGGTCACGACGGCACTCCGGCGGCCTCGAGGGCGACCGACACCTGATCGACGGTCAGCCATCGCTGCGGCGCCAGGACCTTGGACACCTGCGGGGCGAAGGCCGGCGATGTGGCCAGCACCTGCGCGGTCGGCCCGTCGGCGACGATCTCGCCGACCGCCATCACCAGGGTCCGGTCGGAGACCGCTGCCGCGAACTCGACGTCGTGGGTGGACACCGCGATCGCATGGCCGTCCGCCGCCAGTAGCCGCAAGGTGTGGCCCAGCGCGGCTTTTGCGGGGTAGTCGAGCCCTCTGGTCGGCTCGTCCAGCAGGATCACCCGCGGTCGCGCGGTGAGTTGGACGGCGAGGACCAACGACAATCGTTGTCCCTCGGACAGATCACGGGGATGCTGCTCGTCCGGGATGTCGGGTGTCAGTCGGGCCAACAGCGCGCTACAGGTACCGGCGAGTGCCCCGGATTCGACGTCTGCGGCAGTACATTCCGCCTGCACGGATTCCCGGTACAGCAGGTCGCCGGCGGTCTGGGGAACCAGCCCGACGAGCCCGCGGGCCGCACGGCCCCGGCCGGTCAGACCGGTGCCGGACCCGATGCGCTCGCCGTCGATCGTCACTGCTCCCGCGCGTCGTGCACCGACACCCGTCAGTGCCCAGAGCAGGCTGGACTTGCCGGATCCGTTGCGCCCCATCAGCGCTGCGATCTCACCCGCGCGCAGCGCGAGATCCACCCCGCGTACCGCGACGACCGCGCCGTAGGTGACGGTGATTCCCCTGCCCGACAGCACCTCTCGCCTGCAGGACGACGTGTCGGCCGCGCCCCGGAGCCGCGCGAAAGAAGCCGGATCGTGCTCGGCCAGCCGGGCACGCAGGTCGCCGGCGAGCACTCGGGCCGCGCGGACGGTGAGCGGCAGCGGGTCCCAGCCGACGGCGCGGCCGAGCCCGACGAGCGGTGGCACCAGAGAAGCTGCTCGGGCAACGGTCGTCGGCGACCCGTCTATGACGGTTCCGTCGCCGGGCAGGCTGAGCATCCGGTCGGCGTAGCCGATCACCCGTTCCATCCGGTGTTCCGCGACGATCACCGTCACCCCCAGGTCGTGCACCAGTCGTAGCAGTGCGGCCAACACCTCCTCTGCACTGGTCGGATCGAGCGCGCTCGTCGGCTCGTCGAGGACCAGGATCCGCGGTCCGGCCGTCAGCACCGAGCCGATCGCCACCCGTTGCTGTTGGCCGCCGGAGAGTGTGCGCAGGGCCCGGTCGCGGAGGTCGGCGATGCCGAGCAGGTCGAGCGTCTCCTCGACCCTGGTGCGCATCGCCTGCGGGGCGATGCCGATCTGCTGCATCGCATACGCCAGTTCCTCCTCGACGGTGTCGGTGACGAAACCGGCAAGCGGATCCTGCCCGACCAGGCCGACCACATCTGCCAGCTCGCGCGGCGGACATTCGATGGTGTCCCGGCCGTCGACGATCACCCGGCCGCGCAGGGTGCCCCCGGTGAAGTGTGGGAACAGGCCGTTGATCGCCTGCAGCAGTGTCGATTTCCCGGATCCGGTGCGGCCGATGACGAGGATGAACTCACCCTCGCCGATCTGCAGGTCCAGGTCGCGGATCACCGGAGCCGAGGCCTCGGCATGCTGCAGTGAGACGTGTTCGAAGCGGATCGTCATCGGGCGAGTTCCTTCATCCTGGTCGGAGAGTGCTCACTGTGGTGGGTGGTCGAGGCGTCCGGAGCCGGCGGTGCACCCAGCGCGAGCAGTCCGAGCAGGACGGTGAGGACCGACGCCCAGCCGATCACCGGCCACTCGGGCGGGAAGATGGTCGGCAGGAGTTGCAGCGGGTCGACTCTCTCGACGGTGAACATGCCCGCCGCGACCAGCGCTCCACTGACCGCGACGCACACCTCGGCCGCCTGCCAGCGGTCCGGTCGATACCGGGTGCGCGGGGAGCGGCGTCCGGCGAAGTGGAGGCCGGCCGCCGCGATCCCGAAGCCTCCCAGCAACATCGGCGGAGTGAGGTACGGCGGGGAATTTGTGTCGAAGACGGAGTACACGCCGACCAGCAGACCGAGCACGCCGAGGATCAACAGGAGCGCCGACAGTCGCCGCACGGCCCGGGGTACCGCGCGACGACGACCGTAGCCGCGGGATTCCATCGCCGCCGCCAACGCCAGCGAGCGATCTAGTGCATCGGCCAGTACCGGAACGACGACGGCCCGCACCAACTGCCTCCGCCTGCGGGCCGGACGTTCTCCGTCGCCGGTGCTGACGGCAGCGGTGCGCAAGGCCCGGGCCCTGCCGACCCGTTGGACCGACTCGGCAAGCTGCGGGAAGACGGACATCGCCACCACCAGCACCGTCGAGATCTCGCTCAGGGCAGCGGGCAACCCGGCCAGCAGCCGCTTGGGGTTGGCGAGTGCGTTGGCAGCGCCGACGCAGATCACCATGGTGGCCAGCCGCAACCCGTCGTACAGCGCGGAGACGAGGGCTTCAGCGCTGACGTCGCCCAGCAGCGTCGCTCCCCAGAACCAGTGCGGCAGTTGGATGCTCGGCAGCGTGACCACGATCGTCGCACCGTCCGCGTTGAAGACGATGCGGAAGACGACCCGGAGCACGACGATGAGTGCTCCGGCGATGACGTACAGCCGGAACGACAGGGCCCACGGGGCGCTGCTGCGCCGGAGTGCGACGACCAGCCCGGCCACGCTGATGATCAGCAGCAGCAGAGCCGGGTTGGTGGTGCGACTGGCAGCAGTGGCCAGACCGAACGCCCACAACCACCACGCTCCGGGATGAAGAGTGCGAGGCAGGGGTCGGGCGAAGTGCTGCACCGGCACTCAGATCCCGTCGCCGCGCCGGCGTCGGGCGATGACCACGGCGGTGCCACCGGCGATCAGGGCGAGGGCCAGGACCGCGATCACCGGCCAGGGCGACGACGACCCTGGCTCGACCTGGGCGGCAGCCAGGTCCGGGTCTGCGGCGTCCGTGTAGGACGGGACGACCGAGCTCCTGGTGGCCGCAGGCGACAAGATCGGCGTGCCGCCGGCAGGAGCGCTCAGATCGGCAGGTCCGGAGGGGGACGCGGCCCGCGACGTGAGCGCACCGCCGGTCGAGTTGCGAGAACGCGTCACCGTCTCGGACACGGGCCGGGTGGTGGTCACCGGCCCCGAGCTCGCTGAGCCATCGGTGGCCGCAGTGGAGCCGGGCGCCTCGGTGGTCGCGCCCGGCCCGGCGGGGCCGGTGGGGCCGGTGGGGCGTGAGGAGTCCGTCGTCCCGGCGCCGGCCGTGCTGGTCCCGGGTGTGGCAGGGGCGGGGACCGCAGCGGTGGTGGGCGTCGGAGTGCTCGGTGCGTTGGTGCGCGGCGCAGCGGTGGTCGCCGGCGCTGCGGTGGGGCGCGGCGCCGCAGACCCGGTGGTCCGCGGGCGCGGTGTGGTGGGGCTCGCGGTGGTGGGGCTCGCGGTGGTGGGGCGCGAAGTGCTGGGGCTCGCGGTGGTGGGTGGAGCGGGCCGGACCGTTGTCGGTTGCATCGGCGTGGGCGTCGGGGCGGGAGCGGGGAGCGAGGTGTCGACGCCCGGCTGCGGATTCGAGTCCGCAGTGGCGTTCATCGAGAACGACCAGCCTTCGAAGCCGCCGAGACGCGTCTTCTGGGACAGGATCCCCAGCTGGCTGTACTGCCACCGGCCACCCTCGTCGGCCTGCCAGTACGACCAGTACGCCCTGTCGGGAGGGGTGTCCTTGCAGAGCTCGCGATAGGCGCCCGATGGCAGCGGGAGCGCCTCGGTGGGGCCGGGGCGAGCGTTGATCCGGCAGACGAACGAGGATCCCCACCGCGCGGAGCCGGTGTAGTCGATCCCCGCGGCGGCCAGGGCAGCGCTGCCGCGGGCGCCGGCGCTCAGGCCGTGGGCGCAGCGGACGATCGTCCCGCCGCCCAGCTGCTGGAAGTCGATGACGACGGTCACCGACGTGGTGTCGCCTGCGGTGCACCTGCCGTCGGAGAAGGAGGCCGCAGCACCTGCCTGCGGTGCCGGGGAGGCAGCGACATCCATGGTGCTGCCAGGCCCGACGGCGGTCCCGAGCAGGGGAGCGATCAGCAGCATCACAGCAGCGAGCAGCTTCGGGGCGGGTCGCACCGATGTCCCTGCGGCCGGTCGGACCGCTGGAGAACCGTTGCCGACCAGCGCCATCACGAGAGGTGCGTGGGGGCGCCGGATCGCCCCCGTCGGCGGCTGAGCATCAGCAGGGCGACGCCGAGGAGCAGCAGCAGACCGCCGGTGATGAGCAGCGTCCGCAGGCCCTCCGACACTCCGGTGTTCGGCAGCGGGCGGCCCGCGTCGTCGACGGGCGTGGTGATCGGGCCCGCTGTGGTCGTCGCGGCCACGGTCGTCGCCGGGATGCTCGTCGGGGCGGCGGCGGCGGCCGGGGAGGACCTGGTCGGTGCCGTGACGCGAATACCCGCCGACACGACGAAACCTCCTGCGGTGACGACGATCTCGTGCCGGCCGGCCGCGGTACCGGCCGGGATGCGCACCGTCAGCGATCCGTCCCCGGTGTCACCGGTGATGAACGTCCCGAGCAGGACGGGGGCCGAGTGCAGGTCCACCCGGTGTCGGGCCTCGATCAGCGAATCGATGACGGTGACGGTGATGGAACCGCCGGCTGCGACGGTGTCGGCGCTGAGCGAGATCGAGCCGGGGAACGGTGCGGCGCTGCTGGTGCCCCCGCCCGGAAGGGGGGTCGTGGCCGCGGTCGGGGTCGTCGGGGTCGCGCCCGTGGGGGTTGCGCTCGGGGGTGCCGAGGAGGTGGTGACCGGAGCGCACGTCGGGGCCGCCGGCAGGGTCGACTGCGCACCGACGGCGGTGATCCGGTCGAAGGACGGCAAGTGGTAGGCGAGGACGGCCTGCGTCGAGGCGCGGATCCACTGGTCCCGGTTGTCGAAGTCCGGGGTGGTGATGGGGGAGTCGAAGCCGCCGTCGTCCAGGTAGGCGATGGCCCCGAGATCCTTGCTCGAGAACCGATCTCCGGAGTTCTCGAGGGTCGCGCACTGCACCTGGAGGGTGCTGACGAAGGTCGCCATCCTGGCCGTCGCGGACGGTGCGAGCTGGACCCGGTCGAGGGCCTGGGCGGCGAGACCGGTGTTGTTGGTGTTGATCCCACCGAAGCTGGACGGCACGCCGCCGTTCGCCCCCTGGATCGAGGTCAGGTATGCGGCGGCGTCCTTGATCGACGGGCCGCTTGTCGGGACGCCCCCCGCAGCGAGCGCCTGGATCGCCAGCGCCGTGCCGTCACCGTCGACGCCACTGCACGGATCGGTGCCGCCATACCCGTAGGCGCCGAAGTTGTCGTTGCCGGCGGTGGTGCACTGCGCACCCTGGAGCCAGCTGATCGCTGCAGCCGGAACACCTTCCGGGGTCCGGGCCAGCGCGTAGATCGCGAGTGCATGGACGAACGGGAAGTCTGACCCACCGAAGCTGCCGTCGGCGTTGAGGGTGCCGCGCAGGTCTGCGATCAGGTTGCGCGGACCGTCCGCGGACGGGAAGGCGGTCGGGTCGAGACCGGCGACCTGGAGGGCGAGAGCGGTCTTGGCGATGCGGGCGAAGTTGCTCGCGGTCTCGTCCGGCGCGCCGATGTAGTCCTCGCCGGAGTTCTCGATCTTCGTGGCGGTCGCGGCGATCAGGTCGCCGCCGACTCCGGCAGCGGCGAGCGCGAGCAGGGCATCGACGGTCAAGCCGTAGTCGGGGAAGTCGACATTGCCGAACAGCCCGTTCGGGGCGTTGGCCAGCTGCTCGCCGAGCCAGTGCGCGGCCGCCAGTGCCCGGGTGTCGGTCGTCGGTGCGTACGGCAGCGTCGGTGGCGGGGCAGTGATCGAGGTGGTGCTGATCCAGGTGGTGCCGATCGAGGTGGTGCCGATCGACGACGGGGACGTCGGCGAGATGGTGCCGACGGTCGAGGACGCCGAGCTGGAACCGCTGGAGGAGCTGGCGGTGTCCGTGGACGGGTCCGCCGCTGATGGAGAGCTCGAGGTGCTGCTCGCGCTGTCGGGTGCGCTCGACCCGGTCGAGCCGGGCGACCCACTCGAGCCGGTCGAACCGCCGGTCGCCGGGGGACCGCTGCTCGAGGATCCGCTGGACGAGGGCGCGGCATGGTCGATCAGGTCGGCCAGCGCGATGCGCGGCGTGCGATTGTCGGCGGGACTCGTCCAGTTCTCGACGTACGGCTGGACCTGCCAGAGCACCGCGCCGTTCACCGGCACCGTGCCGGGAGTGAAGGCCCCGACCTCGGCGAACGTCAGGAAGTGGAAACGGTGCCGGGGAACCGACCCGAGTCGGTCGAGGTGTACAGGCTCCAGTAGGCGCCGGGCCACGCATGGCAGCCGGCGGGTTCTGCCGGGACCCCGTCGACCGCGCAGACGAACGGGTCGGTGCCGATGTCGAAGCCCGCTGTCGCGAAGGCCGCAGCCATGCTCGGCTGGGCACCGAGGGCGCAGCCGATCTGCACCGGCGCCGCGCTGTCGGCGTCCGTCGAGGCGAAGTCGACCACCGCGGTCACTCCGGTGCCAGGAGCGCAGGCCGCACCGACCACGCTCGACGGGGCGGCGGCGTTCGCGACCGTTCCGGTGGGGACGACCAGTCCGACGATCAGCCCCACCGTGCCGAGCAGCGAGGTCAGCGCCGCTCCCCAGCGCGGTGCTGTGCGGTGGCTGCCGGCACGAGCGGGGAGCGGGGTGGAGGTGTTGCGCACGGGCGGACCTTTCGCGGGCGGAGGCCGGCTGGTCCCGCGCGCGGCTGATCGTCGGCGGCCGCGTCCACCAAAGGACGACGAAACCCCGCTGCTCACAGGCATTTCCGACGGAATCGGAAACCCGGAGGGCGGGGTCGGCACGCGCACCGACAGCCGGTGCTCGGGCCCACCCTGCATCCACGACAGAGAGAGCGAACCCGATCCTCAGCGGTCCGACTTCCACCGACTGCTCGATGGTCACGGTTGCGGGACAGCGCCGGATTCACACCGGCTTCCCTGAGAACGGATCGGGACGTGCCCTGCTCGGGCACGGCCGAACCATACACAGGTCCGGCTGTGCGCTGTCAATGCGTCGTCGTGCACATGTCGGGGAGGTCGGGGCAGGCTCCTACACGCGTGGGACGCGCCGGATCCTCACCGGTCTCGTGAAGATCACGGGACGACGTCGTACCCGGAGGTCCGGTCAGCACGGTGTCCCCGTGGCCGAACGGTGTTCGCCACTGCACCTCGAGCAGCTCAGCGGCGGCGGGCCCGCGCCAGGAGCGTGTCGTAGTGGCCGGGAGTGATCCGGGCCAGGATGTCGGGGATCCTGGCGGACCAACCGATCAGCACCCGCGGCTTGCGCTGCTCGATCCCCGCGATGATCTGCGCGGCGGCCTCGGAGGCCGGGATCGTCAGCAACTTGTCGATACCGGCCTGCCTTCGCTCGATGTCGGCCCCGGCCAGCGCAGCCGGGATGCGGGCCGACTTCGCGACGGACGTGGCGATCCCGCCCGGATGGACACAGGTGACGCCGACCCCCCGCGGTGCGAGCTCCTGGCGCAGACATTCGGTGAACCCGCGGACGGCGAACTTGCTGGCGGAGTACGCACTCTGGCCGGCCGGGGCGATGATGCCGAACACGCTGGAGACGTTGACCAGGTGCGCTCCGCGATGCCCCACCAGCACCGGCAGCAAGTGATGGGTGAGCGTCACGACCGCGCGAAAGTTGATGTCCAGCAGCCAGTGGAACTCCTCGAGCGTCAGGTCGGCGAACGTCCCGCCCATCGCCACTCCGGCGTTGTTGACGAGCAGGGTGGTCTCCGGGTGCTCGGCCGCCAGCCGCGCGCCGAGGGCCTGAGTTGCCGCGTCGTCGCCGAGATCGATGCCGACGGAGTCGATCCGCAGGTGCGGTCGCGCCGCGCGCAGCTCGGCGACGAGGCGGGCCAGACCGTCCTCGTCCCGGTCCAGCAGCACCAGGTGCGACCCGCGGGCAGCGAGTCCGCGTGCGACCTCGGCGCCGATACCACCGGCTGCACCGGTGACGATCGCCGTCCCGGCGTCGAACCGGTAGGGATACCTGGTGCGGGACAACAGCTTCATGACGGCTCCTGGGATGGAACAAGGGTGCGCTGGGCGGTGAGGAAGTCGGACACCACAGCGGCGAACTCATCAGCCCGCTCGATCTGCGGGAAATGCCCGGTCTCGGGAAAGAGGCGGAACGTGCTGTGCGGGAGGACGCCCCGCGCGGCATCGAGGTGCGAGGCGGGAAGGATCAGATCCTTCTCGCCCCAGACCACGAGGGTCGGGATGCGCAGTGGAGCCAGCCGCGTCAGCAGCTCTCGCCGCCAGGCGGGACGGATGCCGCGGACGGTGCCGAGCTCTCGGAGCAGTTGCAGCATCGTCGTCGCACCGTGCGGCCGGCATGCGAGGGCGAGGGTGGCCTCGATGCGCTCCGGCGTGATGAACGAGCGATCGCGGAAGCAGCCCTTCAGCGTGTCGATCGCGCCGGACCGGCTGGGGCGCATCAGGTACCGCCCGAGTGGGCGGATCCCGAGGATCCGCAGCGCCGTCGTCACCTCGGACCCGAAACCGGCGGCATCGACCAGCACCAGGTCTGCGACCCGCTGCGGACGGTCGACGGCCATGTGCATCGCCACAGCGCCACCGAGGGAGTTGCCGACCAGATGTACCGGCTCGTCGATGCCCAGCGCG
This sequence comes from Nakamurella sp., assembly GCA_037720195.1. Taxonomy (GTDB): domain Bacteria; phylum Actinomycetota; class Actinomycetes; order Mycobacteriales; family Nakamurellaceae; genus Nakamurella. The sequence continues at coordinate 37,002 of JBBJML010000033.1, forward strand.
TCCAGGAACGCCAGCACTGCATCGGACATCCCCTGCAGGGAAGCTCCGCCGCGCAGAGGATCCGACCAGCCGAAGCCCGGCAGGTCGAGGCTGACCACCCGGTACTGCTCCGCGAGGAGGGTGTGCTGCTCGTCCCAGTCGTCGAGGCTGCGGCCGATGCCGTGCAGCAGGACCATCGGCTCACCGCTGCCGCTGACGCGGTAGCGGATCGCCCGTCCGTCCACGTCGATCGTGGACACCCCCGGCTTGTCGACCCCGGCCGAATGGCTGAACTCGACGTCGTCATGGATCGAGCCGTGCCGGAGCAGGCGCAGGTCCCGCAGGTAGTTCTGCGGGAGCGTCCACGGTGCGCGGGTGCCCTGCTTCGGCAGCTTGTCGATCCCGCGGCGGACGTACCCCGAGTTGAGATCGATGAGGGGTCGCAACTGACCGTTCTCGGCCTGGGCCAACAACTCTCGACCGGCACGCGGGGTGACGGTGTCGTACCCGCGGTCGCGCAGGTGGTTGAGCAGTCGGCACACGTAGAAGGCGATCAGATCGGCCCGTAGCGTCCAGGACGCATTGGTGTAGCCGATGGTGAGCGCGAAGTTGGGGACGCCGGACAGCATCATCCCCTTGTAGGCGGGCGTCCGGGAGGGAACGACCTGCGCGCCGTCCACGGTGAGGGTCACCCCGCCGATCGCCTGCAACGTCAGACCCGTTGCGGTGATTACGATGTCGGCGTCCAGTCGCTCCCCGGAGCCGAGTACGACACCCGAGGCGTCGAAGTGGTCGATGGTGTCAGTGACGACGTCGGCATTCCCCGCCCGGATGCTCTTGAAGAAGTCGCCGTCCGGGACGAAACAGAGCCGCTGGTCCCACGGCTCGTAGCGGGGCGTGAAGTGCCGGTCGACGTCGAAGCCCTGCGGCAGTTGGTGTCCGGCGGCACCCTTGATCGCGGCGCGGACCTTCACGGGTCTGCGGCGGGCCAGCTGGTAGGCGAGCATCGAGATGGCGATGTGCTTCCAGCGGACGATGCGGTGGGCCCAGCGACGCGGAACCTTGCCCTTGAGCTTCTCCACCCACGGGTCGGTTGACGGGATGCGTGCGACATAGGTGGGCGATCGCTGCAGCATGGTGACCGCTGCGCCGCGGGCGGCGAGTGCGGGGACGAGAGTCACGGCGGTCGCGCCGCTGCCGATGACCACCACCCGGCGGCCGTCGACCTCCAGGTCCTCGGGCCAGTGCTGTGGATGCACCACGGTGCCTGCGAAGTCGCCGATACCGGGAAGGTCGGGGGAGTAGCCGGCGTCATAGGTGTAGTACCCCGCGCAGGCGAACAGGAACGCACAGCGGATGGTGACGAGTTCAGGGTCCTTGCTTGCCGAAGTGTCCGATCCGTCGGTGAGCTGGGCGGTGACCGTCCAGCGAGCTGTGTCGGAGTTCCAGTCCGCTGCCACCACCCGGTGCCGGTAGCGGATGTGCTCGTCGATCTCGTACTCGCGGGCGGTGTCACGGATGTAGTCGCGGATCGCGCTGCCCTCGGCCACCGCCTTGGTCCGGTCCCAGGGTCGGAAACCGTATCCCAGGGTGAACATGTCGGAGTCGGACCGCACGCCGGGATAGCGGAACAGATCCCAGGTGCCGCCCGAAGCCGATCGTGACTCCAGGACGGCGAACGTCCGGTCCGGTGATTCGCGGCGCAGCTGGCACGCGGCGCCGATCCCGGAGAGGCCTGCCCCGACGATGAGGACATCGACGTCGGAGGCGACCCTGGTGGTCGGTTCGTCGTTCATCCGAAGCTCCTCTGCTCTCGGCTGACCGCCACGCTATCAACGCTGTGTCGACTGAACCAACACGGTGTCGAACGTCGGAATTCTCGCTACAGTCCGAGCATGACCCCACCTCCGTCGACCCGCGGTCGGCGCAGCGCGCGGATGAGCGGGGACGACCGCGAGCGGGCGATCCTGGCGGCGGCCGAGGCCATGCTGGCGCAGCGCACGCTCGACGAGATCTCGATCGACGATCTGGCCGGCGCTGCCGGGATCTCGCGGCCCACGTTCTACTTCTACTTCGCCTCCAAGGACGCAGTGCTGCTGCAGTTGCTGGACCGGGTGATCGCCGAAGTCGATCGTCGTGGTGCGGCGGTGATTCCGGACACCTCCGCCGCTTCCCCTGATTTCGCCAACGCCATCAATGTCTTCGTCGAGGTCTTCGCCGAGCATCGTGGGGTGACGGTGGCGACCGTCGCCGCGCGACTCAGCAGCCCGGCGATCCAGGAGCTGTGGTCGATCTCCATGCAGCGGTGGGTGGATCACGTCGCCGAAGTGATTGCCGCAGAACAGGAACGAGGCGCTGCGCCGCGCGGGATCGATCCCCACCACCTGTCGACGGTGCTCAACACGATGAACGAGCAGGTGCTGTCCGCCACCTTCACCCGGACGGTGCCGTTCGTCCCGACGGACGAGGTGGGCGCCATTCTGCACGCCACCTGGCGGCGGGCGATCTACGGCCGCTGATGCGACTGCCTGCGAATCGCCCGATGCCACGACAACCGTCGGTGCGCAGGTCCAGGACACCCGTCCGGATGCAGCTGTGCGGGCGGTCGGCGGTTGCCTCGAATGCGAGGTCCGGAACCCGCGCGACACTGTCGGTGCTCGAGCATAGGTTTCCCAGGTGAGTACACCGATCCCGGCCTCGTCCAGGGCGACCCATCCGCCTGCCCTGCCGCTGGTGATGGCAGCCAGCACCCTGGTGCTGTGGGCCTCGGCCTTCGTGGCGATCCGGCACCTGCAGGACGTCCCGCCGGGTGCCCTGGCGCTGGGACGGACAGCGGTCGGCACCGTCGTGCTCGCGGTGTTCCTGCTGGTCCGCCGGGTCAGGACGCGCCGGCCGATGGTGGTGCCGCGAGGTCGGGACTGGCTGCCCGTCGTCACCGTCGGGGTGCTGTGGTTCGGCGTCTACATGGTGGCTCTCAACGCCGCCGAGCAGCGCGTCGACGCCGGCACCGCGAGCATGCTGGTCCAGATCTCCCCCATCGTGATCGCGGTGCTGGCGGTGCTGTTCCTGGGCGAGCGTCCGCACCGGGGGCTGTTCATCGGGCTGGCCGTCGCCTTCGCCGGCGTCATCCTCATCGGGTTCGCGACGTCGTCCGGGGACGGCCGAGGCGATCTGCTCGGCGTGCTGCTGGTGCTGCTCGCCGCGGTGGTCTACGCGGTGAGCGTCATCGCGCAGAAACCCGTTCTGGCACGGGTTCCGGCTCTCGACATGACCTTCTTCGCCTGCCTCATCGGCACCGTCGCCTGCTTGCCGTTCAGCGGACAGCTGGTGTCGATCATCGGCACCACGCCGGCTGGGAACCTGTGGTGGATCGGGTATCTCGGGGTGTTCCCGACTGCCGTCGCCTTCACCACCTGGGCGGTGGCGCTCACCGCGATGTCGGCGTCCTCATTGGGGGTGACGACCTACCTGGTGCCACTGATCACCGTGCTGCTCGCCTGGCTGCTGCTGTCCGAAACGCCCCCGTGGTTGGCGTTCGTCGGCGGAGTGCTGTCGTTGATCGGGGTCGGCATCGCCCGCAGAAGACCGAGGGTCGACCCTGCCCTGCGGGCTCACTCGGACAGTGCTCCTGCTTCACCGACGATGCGACGCGGTCGATCCGGAAGGTGACCGAGATGTGGTCAGGCGGCGCCCACTGCCGTTCCGACCTGAGCGCCCGGCCGGCCTAGTGTCGGTCGAATGGACGACGTCCCCCCGCGCGCGGCTCCGGTGCCCGAGTTCGGGTGGATCGCCGTCCGGCTCGGCCTGAGCGGGGCATCCGTACAGCGCAGCGCCGACGGCCGGCTGTACCGCAAGTCCGTCAGCGGCGAGCGGGGCCGCAAGCACCTGATCGCCGAACGTGACCGTCTGCTCTGGCTCGCCCAGATCGGATTCCCGGCCGCCCGGGCGGTCGACTGGATCGAGGACGGCTCAACCTCCACGGCAACGCTGACCACGGCGACGCTGCCGGGGATACCGATCTCGGCGGTATCCGGATCCGACGCCAGGGCCGCGGCCCGCTCGTTGGCGGTGGTGCTGCGGGATCTGCATGCGGTGCCGACCGCGTCCTGCCCGTTCGACCGCACGTTGTCGGTGACGGTTCCCGAAGCGGAGTCGGCCGTTGCCGACGGGGTGGTGGACGCCGACGATTTCGACGACGGGCGCGGCAGTGCGTCTGCGTCACAGCTGTTGCAGCAGTTGATCGCTGCGGCTCCTCGCGCGGTCGCGGCAGAGCCGGCAGATCTGGTGGTGTGCCACGGAGATGCCTGCCTGCCCAATGTGCTGGTCGATCCCGAAACCCTCCGGGCGACAGGAATCGTCGACGTCGGCCGACTCGGTGTCGCCGACCGGCACCAGGACCTGGCGCTGGCCACCCGCAGCCTGGACGACCCGGAGCTCAACCCTGCCTTCGGACCGGACTGCGCCGAGTGGTTCATCGACACCTACGTCGCTGCAACGGGTGTGGAGGCGACGCGGGTGGACCACGAGCGGATCGCCTTCTACCGGCTGCTGGACGAGTTCTTCTGAGCGATGCGCCGTCACGTCCGCGAACGTGGCGGCGTGACGACCGTCAGGTCAGCGAACGTGGCGGCGTGACGACCGTCAGGTCAGCGATGGTGGCGCGGCGGCCTCGGTCTCGAGGATCGCCGTGATCGCCTCCGCCGATTGCGGCACTCCGAACAGGTAACCCTGGGCGCGGGTGAAGCCCAGCTCCACCAGGGCTTCTGCCTGCTGCTCGGTCTCGACACCCTCCACGACCACCGACAGACCGACGGACTCGACGAGGTGGAAGATCGCGCCGACGAACCGGCGCTGTACCGGGTCCTCGACGATCGTCGAGATCAGGCTGCGGTCGACCTTGACGGTGTGGATCGGCAGCCGACGCAGATACGAGATCGACGAGTAGCCGGTGCCGAAATCGTCGATCTGCAGCTGGATTCCCTGTGCCTGCAGATCGGTCAGTGCGTCGGCGCCGACCGGATCCTCGCTCATCAGAACCGATTCGGAGATCTCCAGTGCGATGAGGTCGCTGGAGACCTGGTAGGTGCTGAGGGTGTTGGCCATGAACTCCGCCAGGCCAGGCCGTCGCAACTCGACCGGCGAGACGTTGAGGTGCATCCGGAACTCGCGATCTCCGATCAGGGGCAGCCAGGCGGCGACCTGGGAGACCGCCTGCCGGGAGACCCACCGTCCGAGGTCGACGATCAGGCCCGACTCCTCCGCGATGCGGATGAACTCCTCGGGCATGATCAACCCGCGGTGCGGATGGTGCCAGCGGACCAGCGCCTCGACGCCGATCAGCCGGCGGCTCGGCAGCGCGATGATCGGCTGGTAGGTCAGTCGCAGATGGCCGTTGTGGATCGCCGTCCCCAACTCCGAGACCACCCTCAGTCGACGCTGCACCGCATGGTGCATGGCCTGCTCGTAGACCAGAACGCGGGCCCGGCCGTTGGTCTTCGCCTCGTACATGGCGGTGTCGGCGTCACGCAGCAGCAGGTCGGCGCTGTCGCCGTACTCGGCGATCCGGACGCCGATGCTCGCGTGCACCCAGACCGAGCGGCCGTGAACGGTCAGCGGAACCTTCATCGCCTCGAGCGCCTGGTCGGCGATCTCCACCGCGGTCGCCGATCCGACACCCGGCATGACGATTGCGAACTCGTCACCACCCAGTCGGGCGACCGTGTCGACCTCTCGGACGACGGAGTTGAGTCGCCGGGCCACCTCGACGAGGACGGCATCACCCGCGGTGTGCCCCAGCGAGTCGTTGATGGTCTTGAAGCCGTCCAGGTCGAGCAGCATGACGGCCGGTTGATCTGCTGCCGGACCGGCCGAGGTGTCGATCGCCTGGCCCACCCGTTCGGCGAACAGTGAACGGTTTGCCAGGCCCGTCAGCGGATCGCGCAGGGCGAGCCGCTCGAGTTCGCTCTGGGCGCGCCGGAGCAGTTCGGTGCGCTCCTCGACCCTGGCCTCCAGCCCCGAGTAGACGTCCTGCAGTTCTTCGGCGAGCAGATTGATCCCGGTGATGACGGCGTCGATCGGGTCCTGGGCCGTCGAGGGAGCCAGGCGCGCTGCGAGGTTCCCGGACGCCAGTTCTACGATCAGCTCGACCAGGTCGGGCAGCCGCCGGTCCATCCCCGAGGGATCATTCCCCGACGCGGGTGACGGTGCGCGGACGGCATCGGTACGGGCCGCCGCGTCGTCATCGGTCCGGCCGGAGTCGTCACCGTTCACCGCGCACGTCCCCCTGCTCGTCCGGCGGCGCGGAGGCGATCAGAAGCTACGCGACCCGCCACCGCCGCCACCTCCCCGGGAGAACCCGCCACCACCGCGCGAGAACCCGCCACCGCCGAAGCTGCGCGAGCCGCCGCCGCCGAAGGTCCGGGAGCGGCCGCCACCGGACCCCCATCCGCCGCCACCCCAACCGCGAGAACTACTGCGGCCCACGGCATTGCCCAACCAGAAACTCGTCCAGTTCGAACCCGAACCACCTGATCCGGACCCCCAGCTGCCGCTGTCCTGGTCGCGCTGGGCGGCGAGCCGGTCGGCCTCCGCCTTGCGCTCAGCGGCCTGTGCCGCCTTCTTGAGTGCGTCGAGCTGGGTGGAGATGTCCTGCACCTTGGCGCGGATCGCGCGATCCAGCGTGATCACCTGGCCCAGCCCGGTTTCCAGCGCCACTGCCTGGGTGCGGACCTCGTTCTCGATGCGGTTCAGGTCTTGCGCCGGCTGGCCGGGGACCTCCCCGGTCACCGGTGCGGCTCCCAGCGCCTTGACCGAACTGACCCCGGACTCCCAGTCGCGGAGCTGCGTGCGGGCTGCCTCGACCTCCTGCGACCAGGCGACCTCCCAGCCGGGTGCCTTGCGCAGCAGGGAGATCCGTCGGTCCAGGGCGTCCACCTGTGCGGCTGTGGTGCGCAGATGCTTCTGTTGGTCGTCCGGATCGCCCATCGCGTCGGCGAACCGCAGATCCGATTGCGCCCCGGTGAGATCCAGTTCGAGCTGGTCCTGCAGAGGACTGTCCGGGATGGACGGCACCAGGAGCTGGTCCTGGTCCAGTCGGGTCCGCAGATCGGTGGTGGTGCTGAGGTTCTCGCTGCGGACGCCGTCCAGCCGGGTCCTCTCCGCGGCTGCCGCGCGACGCTCGGTGATGCCGCGGCGAATCCTCCGGAAGACGACGAACAGGGCGAGCACGGCGAACAGCCCCAGGATCAGCCACCAGCCGTTGCCCGAGTTGCTGTTGCCACTGTTGCTGTTGCCACTGCTGCCGCCGACGGACCCCGGGGAGAGATCACCGGAGAGGCCGTCGCTCGCGGTCTCGATGCCGCTGATCAGACCGCCGGCCCAGTCGCCGTCCGCGAAGTCGGACGACATCGCGGAGAAGACGTCCTCCTCGTACGCATCCAGATCCACCGACGATCCCCAGTGGGCATCCATCTTCCGGACTTTCGGGGCCACGGCGAGGATCAGGGATGTGCTGGCGGCGCCGCTGCCGGTCCATCCGACCCGTGAGCCCTCGTCGTCGAGCCAGTCGGTGAGCTCACCGCTGCGGATGTCGGAGGTCGCGACGTACAACCGGACCGAACTCGGCAGCTTTCGCGCCGCCGACCTGATCCGTGACTCGTCCGACGAACTCAGCACGTCGGCGTCGTCGACGATCGTCACCGAGGCGGCCGCGACCGACTGTGCAGAAGCCACGAGTGGAGCCGCGGTCCGATGCGCGCCCACCGCCGCACGCTGGACGCCGGAGATCTGAGAGCCGGAGATCTGAGAGCCGGAGATCTGGCTGCCGGAGATCAATGAGGCTGCCGCGCTCTGCTGGCCGGCGAGGGTGAGCACCGCGCTGATGCCGATCGCCGACACCGCCGCGACCAGCCTCGAAACAGCGCCGTGGGTCCGGCCGCGGGACGTGCTCGGAGCGTGGAGGCGCATGAGAACGAGCCTAGTTGGCTGGTGACCGGCTGTGTCCGTCCCGACCGGGGACGGCGAAGAAAATTGACCGGAGCGTCGGGAATGCCTGGTGACGAGGGCCCGGTCAGGCAGTGCCGGCGGCGGTGCAGACGGCGCACACCCCGAACAGCTCGAGCTCGTGGTTGATGTCGGAATAGCCGAACTCCGCGGCAACCGAGCGGGCCCAGCGCTCGACGCTCGGCGCTTCCACCTCCTGGGTGCGGCCGCAGATGCGGCACACCAGGTGGTGATGGTGCTGGGCATCGCCGCACTGCCGATAGAGGATCTCACCGGAATCGCGTCGGACGGTGTCCAGATCGCCGCCACCCGCCATGTCCTGCAGTGCTCGATACACGGTGGCGAGGCCGATCGTCGAGCCCGAACCGCGGAGCACCGAGTGGAGATCCTGGGCAGAGATGAACTCGTCGGTCCCGGCCAGCGCCGCGAGGATGGCGGCCCGCTGCGAGGTGTTGCGGCGCTGGGTGGCGACCATGCGGGGTGACTCCGACCGACTCAGGACTCCTCCGGGGGATCCCGGAAGACGCTCTCCAGCCTACTGATTCTCGGGTGCCCGGACGTGGGAGCCGAGCTAGCATCCCCGCCATGACCGCCCGATGGCATGCGCTCGCGTTCGACTCGGTCGATCCTGAGCAGCCCGCCACGTTCTGGGCTCGGCTGCTCGATCGCCCTCTGACCCGGGACGTCGAAGCGTTCCTGCTGCCGGGTGCCGCGGATCAGGTCGCCCTGCGGTTCGTGGTCGCAGAGACCGCCAAGGTCGGCCAGAACCCGCTGCACCTGCACCTGACCAGTGACGACGTTCTGTTGCAGGACACCGTGGTCGCGGCGCTCGGACTGGGTGCGACCGAGCTGGACCTCGGCAATCCCCCCGACGCGGACTTCGTCGTGCTGGCCGACCCGGATGGCAACGAGTTCTGCGTGCTGGAGGGCGGCAACTCCTGGGTCGCGGACTGCGGCTTCCTCGGCGAGGTCGCCTGTGACGGCTCGCGCGCGGTCGGTGTGTTCTGGTCGGCGGCGCTGTGTTGGCCGCTCGTCTGGGATGAGGATGCCGAGACGGCTGTCCAGTCCCCGACCGGCGGCACCAAGATCTCCTGGGGCGGCGAGGAAGCACCGACGGAACCCAGGGTGAGCAGGCAGCGTTTCGAGCTGATCGCACCGCAGGCCGAGTTCGCCGCGGAGCTCGCCCGGCTGGACGCGCTGGGAGCCACCGTGATCGACGCGCCGGTCGGACGTACCCACCGACTGGCCGACCCGGACGGCAACGAGTTCACCCTCTCGCCCGAGTGATCCGGACCGCGGCGGCGGGAGCGGTTTGCGACGGAGGGTGTCGTCACTGCTGACGGTGTGTGGCGGTCATTCGGTGGGCTCAAAGGATGCAGAGTGCTCCGCCTGGTCCGGGTGCAGGAGTCGGTCGCAGCCCGGGATCGTCGACGCGGAAGGATGCGGTCATGGCTCTCGACTTCAGGCTGCTCAACGTGTTCGCGCTACCCGACGCCCACGACGACGCTCCACTGACCGGCAATCCCCTCTGCGTGTTCACCGATGCCCGCGATCTCACCGGCGAGCAGCAGCAGGCGCTGGCGCTCCAGTTCAACCTCTCGGAGACCACGTTCGTGCTGCCGGCGGACGGACCGGGAGTGACTGCCTCCGTCCGGATCTTCACACCCACCTATGAGATGCCCTTCGCAGGGCACCCGACACTCGGCACCGCTCATATCGTCCGGGAGCTCACCGGCGGTGGCGACGCGGTCGTCCTGCGGATGCCTGCCGGCGACATTCCCGTCACCGCCGACCCGGCCGACTCCGGGACCCACCCGACGTCCACCTGGTGGACGCTGACCGCGAATCCTCCGACGACCACGCCCGCCGCCGACATCGCGGAGTTGGCTGCTGCGATCGGGGTTCCGGCCAGCGCGTTCGCGGGCACGCCACTGTGGGTCGACACCGGCTCCCGGCAGCTCGTGGTGCCGCTGCGCACCGTCGACGACGTCCGGTCCCTAAATCTCGACCCGGCGCTGATGGCGCGGCACGCGAGTCGTCGCGACGGCGAGTCGATGGTCTACGCGTGGGCTCCGGCCGGCGAAGGAAGGATCGAGGCGCGCATGTTGTTCAGTCAGGCCGGCAGTTTCCGGGAAGACCCTGCGACCGGATCGGCCTGCGCCAACCTCGGCGGCTGGCTGCTCGCGAACGGCGTCACCGAGGGCGGCTGGACAGTGCGGCAGGGCGCACAGGTCGGCCGCCCGTCGGAGCTGCACCTGACCCTGGCCGACGGCGTCATCCGGGTCGGTGGGCTCGTCACGGAGGTCGGACGGGGAACCTTCACCCTGTGAACGCCCGATCCGTCGCACGCAGCGTTCGATCGGTACGCCATCCGACGCGGGGGTGCGGGAGACGGGCGGTGCGCCGTGGGCAGACTGGGCGGGTGAACGTCCGACCTCACCGCCGCCGGACCATCGTCGTCGTCGTTGCTGTCGGGGTCGCGCTCACCGGCTGCACCACCGTCGAGCCCGACGCCGCAACCACCACGCGCACGATCGTCAGCACGCTGCCGCCGCCCACCACGCTCACCATCACCACCGGTGGCCCCACTCCGAGCAGTGCCCCCACCACTCCTGCGTCGACCACTCCGGCGTCGACCACGTCGCCGCTGAGCCGTACAGCCGACGGCAGCACCACCCCGGTCGCGGCCCCGACCACGGCGCTCCCGGCGCCGATCGGTGGGGACTGCCCGTACTTCACCGCAGAGGCCGCTGCCGAACTGACCGGGCAGCGCACCGGTCCCGGCGAGCTGATCGCGACGTCACCCGCGCCGATCTGTGTGTTCACCCGCTCCGACGGTGGCTGGCTGGCCGCGGTGCGGGTGTTCCGCACCCCGGACGCGGCCTCGGCCGCCGCGGCGGTGGACGAACGCATCCCGGTCGCCGATTCCTCTCCGGCCGACGACCCCGCCGGCTGGACGGGCGGCTATCTCGGGCTTCCGTCAGGGGCGAAGGAGTACCCGGACGCGCGGTCGGTCTACGGCGTCAGCAAGGGCTCGTCGGCGGTGGTCGCCTGGACGAACCAGGCCCAGTCGATCAAGAGCCGCCGGATCGTCGAGGCGGTGATCGGGAACCTGCAGCTCTAGGTCCGACCGGTCTCGACTCCGTCGTCGCTCGACCACCGGTTCAGCTCGCCGGCTGCGCATCCACCTGCGGCCAGGGCCCCTGCTCGACGGGAGTCAGCGGCCGAACGCCCACGCCACCATCAGTGGCAGTTCCGCCTTCCAGAACGGATCGCCGTGCGCGCCGGCCCGCTCGGTCAGCACGACGTCCGCGCCGGCATCGCGCAGTGCGTCCGCCCAGCGGGTCGCGTTGTCGAGGAAGAACGGCTCGTCCAGGCCGGCGACGAGGTAGGTCTGCGGCAGTGGTGACGGCAGCTCGGCGGGCGGCCGGTACCCGACGCCCGGCGACGCACCGAAGATGGCACCGAAGATCTCGGGATGGCGCAGCCCCATGGCCAGGGCAAGTTCCGCGCCCGCCGAGACACCGAACACCGCCGTGCGATCGGCCGGGAGTGCAACGCCGAAGCGATCCCGCGCCCAACTGCGCACGTCCTCGACGAAGAACCTCTCGTGGGCCTCGAACAGTGCGGGATCGAAGGTGAATGCGTCGCTGCTCTCACCGAGCGAGTACTCCTGCAGCCGGAGCGTCTCGTCGTCGAGTCGGTGCGCGCCGACGATCACCGTCGGCGGCAGGTCGGCGGCCTCGAGGACGTCACCCCAGGAGGCGATCAACTGGCCGTCACCAGCGAAGACGATCGCCTCGGCAGGAGCCGGCGGGACATAGGCCGTGACCCGCCGCCCACCGTCGTACGGAAGTGTCTCGGTGACGAGATGGCCGCTGAGCGGGAATCCTGGAGACATCGGCTCGAGCTCCTGCCGGGTGGGGCGACGGTGGCCGCACGGGTGGAATCAGAGGATTGTCGCCGATCCCGCCGCGGTCGGCGAGTGGGGGCGGTCGGCGTTCTGCGGCGAGCTCTGGCAGGATCGACAGGGTGAGCACCCTGACTGCAACCCTGCACACCTCCGTCGGCGATGTCCCGATCGAGCTGTTCCCCAACCACGCACCCAAGACGGTCGCGAACTTCGTCGGTCTGGCGAAGGGCACCCGCGAGTACAGCACTCAGAACGCCCAGGGCGGCAAGACCGGCCCGTTCTACGACGGTGCCATCTTCCACCGGGTGATCGACGGCTTCATGATCCAGGGCGGTGACCCGACCGGAACCGGTCGCGGCGGCCCCGGGTACGAGTTCGCCGACGAGTTCCACCCCGAGCTCAGCTTCTCCAAGCCCTACCTGCTGGCGATGGCCAACGCCGGGCCCGGGACGAACGGCTCGCAGTTCTTCATCACCACCGGCAAGACACCGCACCTGAACTTCAAGCACACCATCTTCGGTGAGGTCACCGACCCCGAGGGTAAGAAGATCATCGACACGATCTCCGGCACCTCGGTCGACCGCTTCGACAAGCCGACCACCGACATCGTCATCAACTCGATCACCGTCGAGGGTGACGAGTCCGCCTGACGGACTGGTCGTGACCTGACACATGACGTACCCGCCGAACGGCCCCGACCAGCAACCCTCGTCGGGGCCGTTCGGTGCATCCGGGGACCCGGGGCAGTACCTGCCGTCGCAGTACCCGCCGGGGCAGTACCCGCCCGGCCAGTACCCGGGGTTCACCGGCGCTCCCGCGGGAGGCGTTGCGCCGCAAGGATTCCCGCAGACCTCTTGTACCTGGCACGGGGACCGCCCCACGGCCGTGAGCTGCAGTCGGTGCGGGCGACCCGCGTGCCCCGAATGTCTGACGCCGGCCTCCGTCGGCCAGCACTGCCGCGCCTGCGTCGCGGAAGCCCGTGCGACGCAGCGGGTTCCGATGACGGTGTCCGGTGCCCGGCAGGGTGTCCCGCCGCTGATCGCCTCGGTGCTGATCGGTGTCAATGTGCTGGTCTACATCGTCACCGCAGTCAATGCCGGATCCTTCAACGAGCCGCAGGGCGGCCGGATCTTCTTCGAACTCGCGATGATTCCCGGGAACGTCGGTGCCGGGAACTGGTGGGCAGTGTTGACGGCCGGATTCCTGCACTTCGGCCTGATCCATCTGGTTGTCAACATGATGTCGCTCTACTTCATCGGGCCGACGTTGGAGCAGGTACTCGGCCGCGTCCGGTTCCTCCTCGTCTACCTGCTGTCGTTGCTCGGCGGGTCCGCCGCGGTGATGGCGCTGGGCAGTGCGTCCGACTTCAACGCCGGTGCTTCCGGGGCGGTCTTCGGCATCCTCGGTGCGCTGGTCGTCACCTTCAAACGCCTGCGGCTCAACATGACCCAGTTGGTGTCGGTGGTGGCGGTGAACCTCATCATCACCTTCACCATCCCGCAGATCTCCTGGCAGGCACACCTCGGCGGTCTGGTCGTGGGTGCGGCGGTCGGCGCGGCCATGGTCTACCCGCGCCCGCCGATCCGGAGCAAGGTGCAGGTGGCAACGTCGGTCGCGGTGCTGGTGGTCCTGGCAGCGGTGATCTTCGTCCGGGCCGGCAGCATCACCCCCAGCCCGTCCTGCGACTACCTCGAGGACGGGCGTCAGGGCCCTGGCGTCTACTGCCTGTCGACCGATTGAGCGACAGCGACCGACGCTGATCAGCGTGGTCGCGATGGCGACCGTGGCGTCCGCGGACGTCGGCCGTCAGTGACCGTGTGGTCCGCGGACGTCGGCCGTCCGTGACCGTGTGGTCCGCGAACATAGGCGGTACACGACCGTGTGGTCCGCGAACGTCGGCGGCACACGACCGTGGGGTCCGCGATGGTGCGGGGAATTTCGGTGGCACCTCCTGCAGACCGGGCGTACGGTCGCAGGCGTCCCATCCCCTCCTGCGAGGAGTGCATGCGTTGAGGCTGTGAGGTCGCGACCGTCTTCCCCCACCGCGCTGTGACGCCGGTGGGTGGGTTCCAGGTCGCCATGGAATGAAACATCCCCCATTCCTGCAGGAGACCTCATGTCATCGCACCCCAGCCTGTCCAGCTCACCGGACACCTCCGTCCCCTCCGTCGTCTGCACCGGTGTCAGCTTCAGCTGGCCCGACGGAGGTGACATCCTGCATTCCCTCGACGTCACCTTTCCCGCCGGCCGCACCGGTCTGATCGGCGACAACGGCAGCGGCAAGTCGACGCTGCTGAGATTGATCGCCGGCACCCTCACCCCGACCGCTGGGCACATCTCGGTCCGCGGCGAGGTACGGGATCTGCCGCAACAGCTCACAGCCAGCACCGATCGGACGATCGCCGATCTGCTGGGTGTCGCACCGTTGGTCGCGGCGCTCGCCCGGATCGAGCGGGGCAGCACCGAGGTCGCCGACTTCGAGACCGTCGGTGACGACTGGGACATCGTGGAACGCTCCGAGGCCGCACTCGCTGCCCTCGGCTTCGACGAGCCCGGCATCCTGCAGCGGCCGGTCGGTACGGTGTCGGGCGGGCAGGCCACCCTCGCCGGGATCGCCGGCCTGCTGCTGCGCCCACCGGATGTCACGCTGCTGGACGAACCCACCAACAACCTCGACCGGGACGGGCGTCGGCAGCTGTACCGGGCGCTCGGGCGCTGGCCAGGGGTGCTGATCGTAGTCAGCCACGACCGGGCGCTGTTGGAGCACGTAGACAGCATCGCCGAGTTGTCGGCGGCCGTACCGCACGTCCGGCCCAGTGCGATCCGGTGCTACGGCGGTGGGTGGACGCAGTACCGGGAACAGCTTGCCGCCGAACAGGATTCGGCCCGGCGGGCTGTCCGGGACGCCGACGCTGCTGTGCACCGGGAGGAGCGACAGCTGCAGGACACCCGGATCAAACTCGATCGTCGGACCAGGACGGCCAACAAGGCGGAACGGGAGAAGCGGGTGCCGAAGATCATCGCCCACGGCCGCCGGATGCAGGCGCAGGTCTCCGCCGGTCGGCTCCGGATCGAGATGGAGGGCAAGGTCGAGCAGGCCAGATCGACCCTCGTGGATGCTGAGACGATCGCTCGGGATCCCGACGTCATCAGGGTCGACCTGCCGCAGACCGTGGTTCCAGCCGGCCGGACCGTGCTGCGCATCCGCGGGGCGGCGGAGCGGGTCGGGCCGGAAGGGTCCGAGCCGTCGACCGGGTCGGTCGATCTGCTGGTCCGCGGCCCCGAGCGGATCGCACTGATCGGGCCCAACGGCTCCGGCAAGACCACCCTGCTGCGGGCGGTGCTCGGTGCCGCCGCCGGGCTCGATCAGCTGCTCGGAATCCAGGTGAGCGTGCCGGTCGGGTCGCTCGCCCAGCGGATCGAACTGCCCGACGAGCGGAGCGTGCTGGACTGGATGCGGAGCAGGAACGCCGCCCTGAGTCCCCAGCAGGTGCGCGCGGCCATGGCCAGGTTCCTGATCGGCAAGACCAAGATCGATCAGCAACTGGGGTCGCTGTCCGGTGGCGAGCAGTTCCGGGTTGCGCTGGCCGGTGTCCTGCTCGCCGATCCGGCTCCGCAACTGCTGCTGTTGGACGAGCCCACCAACAACCTCGACCTGGCGAGCTCGGCCGCACTCGCCCAGGCCCTGCAAGGCTTTCGGGGGGCGGTGCTGGTGGCGTCGCACGACGAGGGCTTCCTCGGGGAGATCGGCACCACCCGGGTCTGGCGGCGGCGGGAGTTCACCGGACTCGGTGGCTGGACGGACATTCCCGCTGCGTACCCTCGGATCCATGGCGACACCGAACTGGATCGAGGCTGACGGACTGGTCAATCTGCGGGACGTCGGCGGGATCCCGACGACCGACGGCGGCCGGATCGCGGCCGATCGGCTGCTCCGATCGGACAACCTGCAAGACCTCAGCGAGCGTGACCTCGCGATGTTCGCCGAGCGGGGTCTGACCGATGTGGTCGATCTGCGGACCGGGGTCGAAGTGCGGGGCGAAGGTCCAGGGCCGATGTTCGGAGTCGCGGGTGTGACGATCCATCACCACACGCTGTTCATCGAGGACGACGTCCACCCGCCGGAGAGTTCGACCGGGCCTGCGCCCGAGCCGGTGACGGTCGGGCTGGACACCGACGGTCGGCCGGGGGAGAGCGTGCGGTCGGAAGCGTTGCCGTGGGTCGGACTGGAATCGTCCGAGGAACACGAGAACCCCGTCTCGGGCCACTATCTGTCGTATCTCAAGGACCGCCCGGACTCGGTGCTCGCTGCGCTCCGGGTGATCGCGGGCGCCCGGGGCGCGACCCTGGTGCACTGCGCCGCGGGCAAGGACCGCACGGGGACGATCGTGGCGCTGGCCCTGCTGATCGCCGGTGCTGACGAGCAGGCGGTGGTCGACGACTACGCCGCCAGTAGCGACCGGATGGAGCAGATCGTCGCGCGTCTGATCGCGTCACCCACGTATCGGGAGAACCTCAGCGGTCGCCCCATGTCGTCGCACCTGACACATCCGGAGACGATGCAGGGCGTGCTCGAAGCTCTGCACGAGCGTGGCGGCGTCCTGGCTGCGCTCGCCGAGCTCGGCTGGACCGACGAGGACACCGCACGGATGCGCGCGAAGCTGACGGGCTGACGAGCCTGTGGTTCGGATGCCTCACGGCGCCGGGGGTGGGGCCGCGGACACCCCTACTCGTCCGGCCTTCAGAACCCGAGGTCGTCGGTCTCCGGCAGCGGGGTCCCGCTGCGCCAGGCCCGTAGACGACGGGCCACGTCGTCCGTGGGTGCGCCGAGCTCGGTGGCGCTGAAGACCAGGAACCCGTCGTCGATGAGATCCAGCTCCAGCAGCGACGACCGGGAGCCCATCCGCTGGTGCGCCACCGACCGGATGTCCAGTACCTCCGACCACGGGATGACGTCGGTGCCGACGAACCGCCGAACCGTCATCCCGACCCGGTCGACCACCAGACGGTGCCGCAACCGCAGGACGACCAGCACCAGGACGATCCCGACGACCGCAGCCGCACCGGCGACGATCCGGTCCCTGGACTCGGAGGTGAGCACCGCCAGCCCTGCGCCGATCGCGATCAGCAGCGCACCGACGGCCGCGAGCCACGGACGGAACCCCCAGGTCGAGGACGCGGGGTTCAGTGAGTTGTCCACAGCAGTTGTCCACATTGGGGATGAATGACAGCCATGTGATTCGACACCGTCGGTCGGCTGGACGACGGCCGGTCAGACCGGTGGGACGTCCGCGGACCGTGCGTGGTCAGCGCCAGCGCATCGCCATGACGAGGCCGGCGATCATCAGCACGAACCCGATCAGGAAGTTCCAGCTGCCGAGCGACGTCATGAACGGGATCGAGGCGCCCCACAGGTAGTTGACGACAAGCCAAGCCAGGCCGAGCAGCATCAGACCGAGCATGATGCCGATGTACACCGGGCTCGACGGTCCGGCGACCTTCACGCGCTTGGTCGTCGCGGTGGCTGCACCGGCGCCGCCGGACCCCGTCTGCGTCGCGCGCGAGGACGTGGCCGTGGGGGCCTTCTTACGCACCTTGGACTTGGGCACAGTTCCTCCTGTGTAGCCGTGGGCGCGGGTGCGGCCACCGCGCCGGGCGGATGGCGACGGGTTGGGTTCGCAGGTGACGGCCGCGCCGGACGGACCGTGATCCC
>JBBJML010000034.1:0-54396 GCA_037720195.1 Nakamurella sp.
GCTCGATCGTCGAAGAACTCCGCCGGTCCCCTTCGACTCGTTCCTCGCTCAGGACAGGGAGCAGCGCGGGACGAGCGTGTCGAGACCCCGTCAGGCCGCGAATACTTCGGTGGTCGAGCAGCGAGGAACGAGCGTGTCGAGACCCCGTCAGATCGACACCCGGCCTTCCGACGATGGGATCTCGACTCACTGCGTTCGCTCGATCGTCGAAGAACTCCGCCGGTCCCCTTCGACTCGTTCCTCGCTCAGGACCGGGAGCAGCGCGGGACGAGCGTGTCGAGACCCCGTCGTGTCAGGACCGGTCGATGATCGGCGGGATCTCGACTCCTTCGTTCCTCAGTCGCTCGATCATCGAACCTTCGATGGTCGAGCGACGAAGGAGTCGAGACCCCGTCAGGTCGCCTCGGGGTCAGCGCAGGGGGATGCCGAGCAGGGCGTCGACGGCGGTGACCACTGCGTCGCTGTCATCACCCGGGGACGCGGCCCAGTCGTCGAGAACTCGGAACGCGGTCGGGGTGTCCAGGTCGTCGGCGAGGGCGGCGACCAGCGCGTCGACGGTGCGGCTCGCGGTTCCGGAATCGGCCTGCGACGGTGCGGCGGCTGCTGCGCGCCAACGGTTCAGCCGCTGGGTGGCGGCCGTCGGCATGTCGTCGGTCCACTCGCGATCGGTGCGGTAGTGGAAGCTCAACAGCGCGATACGGATCGCTGCCGGATCGACCCCTGAGGCGATCAACCGGGACACGAACACCAAGTTGCCCAACGACTTCGACATCTTCGTGCCCTGGTAGGCCAGCATGCCGGTGTGCGTGTAATGGCCTGCGAACCGGGCGGCTCCGGTGAGCGCCTCGGCATGCGCCGCTGAGCATTCGTGGTGTGGGAAGATCAGATCGCTCCCGCCGCCCTGCAGATCGATGCGCTCCCCGAGCAGTTTCCCGGCGATCACCGCGCACTCGATGTGCCAGCCCGCCCGGCCGGCGCCGAGTGGCGACTCCCAACTCGGTTCCTCGGGTCGCGCACAACGCCACAGCAGCGGATCTAGCGGATCCCGTTTACCGGGCCGGTCCGGATCACCGCCACGCTCCGCGGAGAACGCCAGCATCGTCTCCCGGTCGTAGCGCGATTCGTACCCGAAGCGACCGGTGGTGGAGATGTCGAAGTACACGTCGGGATACTCGTCATCCGGAATCCGGTAGGCCGCACCGGTTTCCAGCAAACGCGCCACCGAAGCGGAGACCACGTCCATCTCCTCGACGACGCCGACATAGTGCTCCGGCGGGATCACCCGCAGATGTGTCATGTCGCTGCGGAACAAGTCGGTCTGCTCCCGAGCGAGATCGCGCCAGTCGACCCCGTCGCGCGTGGCGCGTTCCAGCAGTGGATCGTCGACGTCGGTGACGTTCTGCACGTAGGTCACGGTGCGTACGCTCGCCCGCCAGTACCGGTTCACCAGATCGAAGGTGACGTAGGTGGCGGCATGCCCGATGTGGGTGGCGTCATAGGGGGTGATCCCGCAGACGTACATCGTCGCGGGGTCGTGCAATCCGGGTGGACTCACCGTGGTGACTGCGCCCGACGCGGAATCGTGGAGCTGGAGCTGCGGAAGTGGCTCGGTCACTGCGGACAGCGCAGGGACCTCGACTGTTGGCCAGGAATGCACAGCTCCAGCCTAACCGTCAGCGTGGATGTGCCTGACCGGGAAGGGTGTGACGGTTCGCTCTCACGAGGGTGCGCTGCCAGTGCCTGAGCGCCGTCCCGCGGACCCCGTCCGGCGGTGACGAACTGGGGAACATCAGGTTGGAACGGTCCCGGTGGTGCGGAAGGTTCAGCGCGTGCCCGATCTCGTGTGCCAGCACCGTCTCGTCGTAGGCGTGGGCGTCGCTGCTGTCGAACAACGAACGCTGACAGACGACCCAGTCGGCGGTCATCCCCAGCGAACAACCGGTTGTCCGCCCGGCGATGTCGCGGACCACGACCACGGTCACCGGTGCGCCGACTGATCCCGGCGTGGGCAACCGGTCCCGGAAGAACGCGGTGTGACCGAGCATGTCGTCGAGCAGCAGACGCTGGTTCGCTCCCGGATCGAGCGCGCGCTCCGGGGCCGGCTCCGTCACCACCTGCACGCCGGTGACCCGGACCCTGATCCCTGCGTCGGTGCGGAAGATCCGGTCGGCGGCGTCCAGCGCCGGTGCCAGATCGTCCGGGGTGCACAGTGGTCCGTTCGTGTCCGAAAGGATGAGCACACCCACTCGCAGCACCGACTCCTCCCGGTCGCGACCCAGGACGGCGTCCCCGAGCGACTCCCCCAGCGCGAAACCCGCGGCCACCAGGTCCGTCACGGCGGCTCGGGACGTCGCTGCGAGGTTGCGCGCCGCGCCGCCGGCGAATCGGGTCCAGTTCACAGCGGCGGCCACGGGATCGGCGTCCGGTCGGTCGGCGGATCCGGGAAGCGTGCGTCCTTCCGCAGGGCCGCGACCCGACGGCGCAGAGCAGCGACCTCCGCCGTGGTGAGCCGGTCGTCGGGGCCGCCCTCCGCGGGCGGGTCGCGGAGCCAACCCGACAGTCGCTCGAGCCCGGCTGCCACCTCGTCGGGCAGGTACTGGCCCGCCCACCCCCAGAGGATGGTCCGCAGTTTGTCGTCTGTGTGGAAGGTCAGGCCGTGGTCGACACCGTAGATCCGCTCCCCCGCGGCCACCAGGTGCGGCGCCTTGCGATCGGCGTTGTTGACCACGGCATCGAAGCCGGCGAGCAGAGCCAGTCGCGGATCGTCCCGGTGGCACACCGCCAGCACACCGCCGCCCGGTTCCCGCGCCCGGAACACCGGCAGCCATCCCTGGGTGACTTCGGCGACCGGCAGGATGGCCACCAGCTCGTCAGGGACCGACAGGTCCGAGCTGCGCTCGTCCCGCGCGTCGACCGGCTCCTGGAGCAGGTCGTCGTTCTCGTTCTCGTTCTCGTTCTCGTCGTCGTCGTCATCGTCATCGTCGGGCGACGGTCCCACCCACAGCTGGACCATGCCGACGCCGAGCGAACCGGGCCGCAGGACGGTCGGGGGCACGCAGAACCATCCGGCAGCGACGGCGATGTCGTGCGCCAGCACCTCACGCTCGGCGAGCGTGCCGTTGGGGAAGTCCCACAGCGGTTGCTCCCCTCGCACCGGCTTGTAGACACACGGCAAGCTGACCCCGTCGCCGCTGACCGAGCCGAACAGGGTCAGGTTCGAGGCGTCCTGCACCCGACCGACCACGTCCAGTTCACCGTGCTGCAGCAGCCGCAGGATCTCCGGATGGTCTGCCGGTGTGATCCCGGTGGCGCCCACGGTGGGCTCCGACGAGCGCGTCACGAGCCGAGGGACCCGCGGTGGTAGCCGTTCAGGCGCGGGCAGATGTGACCCTCCGGATCCAGCGGGTTGTTGCACAGCGGGCACGGCGGACGGCCGGCAGCGACCAGTACTCCGGCATGGTCCGCGAACGATCGCGCCTCGGCGAGCGTGAGGAACACCCGCAGTGCGTCCGGACCCTCTTCGGAGTCCTCCAGGACGACGTCCTCGCCGACCTCCTCCTCGGTGACCGCGAGCAGTTCGACGATCACCTGGGCGCCCTCGCCGTCCCAGGCCAACCCCATCGTGCCGACCCGGAACTCGCTGTCGACGGGGGTGGACAGCACGCGGTCGGGTCCTCCGGTGGCGGAAGGATCGGCCTCGGCACCGAACCGCTTGGCGACCTCGACGATCAACGTGCCGAGACGATCGGCCAGCACCGCGACCTGCTGCTTCTCGCAGGCGACGGAGACCACCCGCCGACCTTCGACGGCCTGAAGGTAGAACTCGCGTTCGCCGGGTGCGCCGATGGTCCCCGCAACGAACTTCTCGGGCGAACGGAAGATGTGGATCTGACGTGTCATGACACCTCCAGACTAGTCACGGACGGCTGCGGTGACCGGATGGTCGGCTCCGGTGTCGCCCCCGGGAACGGCGTCCGAGGCCTGATGGGCGACTTCGGGAGTGGCCGACTCCGGTGCGGCCTTCGGCACCGCCGCGCCGAGGCCACGCAGGGTGCCGGTGTCGCCCAGGCGATCCACGAAGGTGCGGTGATCGGTGTACCGGATCACCGAGATCGAGGCGGGCGCCACCGAGATCCGCTGGAACTGGTCGAGATGGCTGCCCAACGCGTCGGCGAGGATGGCCTTGATCACGTCGCCGTGACTGCACAGCACGATGACGCCCTCCGGATCATCGTCACCCGGTGCGTCTTCCCCGGTCGGGACATCCGGGGTCGTGCGGTGCGCGGCCAGCTGCCCGCGGACGGTCGCGACGGCCCGCGCGGCCATCGCCGCGAGTCCCTCACCCTCGGGGAACACGGCAGCCGACGGCAGCGACTGCACGGTCTTCCAGAGCGGCTCGCCGCCCAGATCCTTGAGCGGACGTCCGGTCCAGGTGCCGTAGTCCACCTCGATGAGTCCGTCGTCGAGGACCACCTGCAACCCGTGGGCCTGCGCGAGCGGGGTGATCGTCTCCTGACACCGTTGCATCGGTGAGCTGACGATCGCGGCGATCCGCACCCCGTCGAACCGGTCGACGAGCGCCGCGGCCTGCGCCGCGCCGGTGTCGTCGAGTCCGATGCCCTCCGATCTGCCGGCGAGCACGCCGGCCACGTTCGCCGTCGATCGTCCGTGCCGTACCAGCACGACGGTTGTGTTCATCGATGTCCTCACTCGGGTGGCGTCGCGCGAGCGCGTGCCGATCTCACGACACGGTACTCAGCAGGGTGTCGGGCTGGACCGAGCGCCGGTGCTCGCGTCGTAGGTTGGACCCCATGCGCACCCGCAGGCTCGGCAGCACCGGATTGGACGTCTCGCGTCTCGCGCTCGGCACGATGAGCTGGGGCCGCGACACCGACGCGGATGCAGCGGCCGGGCAGCTCGAGGCGTTCGTGGGTGCCGGCGGCACCCTGATCGACACCAGCAACATCTATGGCGACGGTGATGCCGAATCCATCATCGGCACCCTCATCCCGGACGTGATCGGGCGCGACCAGGTCGTGCTGTCCACGACCACAGTCGGGGTCGGATCGGGACGCGGTGCGCTGCAACGATCCCTGGATGCGTCGTTGCGGCGGCTGGCCACCGATCGCGTGGATCTGTGGCAGATCCACGGATTCGACGAAAGTGTCCCGGTCCAGGAGACCGTCGGGGCGTTGGAGTGGGCACTGGACTCCGGTCGGGCCGCGTACGTGGGTCTGTCGGGCCAGTCCGCCTGGCAGGTGGCAGGGACGGCCGCCACGCTCGCCGCCAGGGGACGGGCTCTTGCTTCTGCGCAGCACGAGTTCTCACTGGTGGAACGTTCGGCGGAGAGTGAGCTGGTTCCGGCCGCGCGTCGGCACGGACTCGGGGTGCTCGGTTGGGCGCCGCTCGGGCGCGGTGTGCTCACCGGCAAGTACCGCCACGGCACGCCGGCCGATTCGCGCGGGGCCTCACCGCACTACGCCCGCTACGTGGGCCGGCACCGCACGGACCTGGCTGCCCGGATCGTCGAGGCGGTCGCGCCCGCCGCCGACGGACTCGGCACCTCACCGCTGGCGGTCGCGCTCGCCTGGGCACGCGATGCGCCGGGAGTGACGTCCGCCGTCGTGGGCGCCAAGGATCCGGCGCAGTTGCTCGGCGTGTTGGGTGCCGAGGAACTGGAACTCCCCGACGAGATCCGGGCTGCCCTCGAGGATGTCTCCGATCCGCGTGCCGATGACGACTTCGTGGACGTGAGCGCGCCGCTCGACGACTCCCCCGATCTCGACGGCCAGTCCGGCCCGCCCGTCTCCTGAGCGGGATGATCCGATGACGTCCGGTGATCCCGGTGTGCCCGACGCTTTCTCCGAGTTCTGTGCTGCCGGTCTGTGGCCGGGAGTCGGACCTGCGGTGCTGACGACGCTGCGGCAGGCCGGCATCACCTCCGCCGGCAAGGTCAGCGTCGCCGGTCTCGCCGGGCTGCCCAAGTTCACCGCCAAACGTGCCGATCGGCTGTACACCTCCTGGGTCGGGGTCGGGCACCTCTGGGAGTTGGCCCAGATCCTGATCCCGCTGGATCTCCCGGCCAGATGGGCGGGACGTCTGGTCGACCAGCTGGGCGATGGCGCGCTGGCCGCGCTGCAACTCAACCCGTGGCGGCTCCTGGTGATCCCGGAAGCCACGGTGCCACAAGCGGATCGGCTCGCCCGGCAGTTGGATCCGACCGTTCGCAGGGACGATCCGCGGCGCAGCGCTGCACTGATCGATTGGGCTCTGGCACGCTTCGCCAGGGACGGGCACACCTGCGCCCCGCTGTCCGTCGTCGAGGATGCGCTCCGCGCCTACGGACTCGACCTGACCGCCGGTGTCGACTCTGCGATCAGCTCCGGCGCAGTGGCCGCCGTCGCTGCGCCGGCCGGCGACGACGACCGGTGGATCGCCCGGAAGTCGCTGTGGGAAGCCGAATACGCCATCGCCGAGGGTGTCCAGCGGATGCTGCTCGGAGTGCGGACGCTGGCCGGCGCGCGCGCGGTGAAGGCCGTCACCGGAGAGCTGGACGACGTGCAGGCCGGTGCGGTGGGATTCGCGGCCGCCAACGCGATCAGCGTGCTCACCGGTGGTCCCGGCACCGGAAAGAGCCGAACCGTCGCGGCGATCGTCGCGCTCTGCGCTCGGGCCGAGAAGGAACTCGCGTTGGCAGCGCCCACCGGGCGAGCCGCGAAGCGACTCGAGGAACTGGCCGGCCACCCGGCCACCACCATCCACCGGCTGCTCGGTGCTCGACCCGGGATCGCGGATTTCACCTTCGGCGCCGACAACCGGCTGGAAGTCGACCTGGTGGTGATCGACGAGGCCTCCATGTTGGACGTCGAGCTTGCCGCCGCGCTGTTCGCGGCCCTCCCGGAACACTGCCACCTGGTGATCGTCGGCGACCCGGCGCAGCTGCCCTCGATCGGTCCCGGGCGGGTGCTGGGCGATCTGATCGACGCGGGCAGCATCCCGGTGACATCGTTGGTCAAGCTGTACCGGCAGGCCGAAGGTGGGGCGATCGCCCGGTTGGCCGCTGCCGTCCGAGCCGGTGAACTTCCCGCCGTGGACGACCCGGAGCACGAGGTGGTGGTGATCCCGGCAGCCGCGTCCGCCGAGGCCGCGCACCGGGTCGTGCAGCTGGTCACCGACTCGATCCCCCGGGTCTTCGGCGTCCAGGGGGCAGAGCTCCAGGTGGTGACGCCCGTGCACGGTGGGCCCGCCGGTACCCAGGCGCTCAACCGGGAACTCAAGAAGAAGCTCAACCCTGGCTCGGGAACCGTGCGTGGGTTCGACGTCGGCGACCGGGTGGTCGCCACCGCCAATCATCTCGACGCCTCCCCCACCGGCTACGCCAACGGTGAGGTCGGCACCGTCGTCTCGACCGGTGAGAAAAGCCTGCGCGTCGCCTTCAGCACGGGTGAGGCAGACATCAGCGGCAAGTCTCTCGGAGACCTGTTGCACGGCTGGGCCATCACCGTGCACCGTGCGCAGGGTTCGGAATGGGATGCCGTGGTTGCCGTGCTGCCACCGGAGGCCGGGATCATGCTGTCCCGACCGCTCGTCTACACCGCGCTCACCCGAGCCCGCCGGCATCTGTCAGTAGTGCATGCGGCCGGCGCCGCAGTGGCTCGCGGAGTCAAACAGGTCGGCGAACGACCCCGACGGACCCAGCTCGGCGTGCTGCTGGCCGGCGTGCTGGCGCCGCCGCGGTCGGACTGAGGGCACACTGGTCGGGCAGTGGTGAACTCGGAACCAGGAGCGAAAGGTGGTGGCTGGGTGAGCGGAACTCGGGACGGCACCGAACTTCCCCAGGACGACTACGAGTACGCTCCGCTGCGGCTGGACCCCGCCATGTCCCGATCGGCGGCCACCACCATGCTCACCATCCAGGCGGAGTACTCGGGCTGGGAGCTCGCACGGGTACTCCGGTTCTCCGACGGCAGCCGCCGGGTCTGGTTGCGCCGCAAGCGACCTCGCGGGATGGTCCCCGGCCTCACCGCCTGAGCCGCCTCGCACGACGGGATCTCGACTCACTCCGTTCGCTCGATCAGCGTCGGTTCCGGTGGTCGAGCGAGCGAGGAAGGAGCGCGTCGAGACCTCATCAGAGCAATGACCCGGCTCCTGTTCGGCGGGATCTCGACTCGTTCCTCGCTCGATCGTCGAACTTCAACCGGTCGATTCTCCGCCGGTCGAGCGAGCGAGGAACCAGCGCGTCGAGACCCTGTCCGGTCAGCAGGTGGTGAGGAACCGTTGCAGCACCCGGACTCCGAACTGCAGCGCGTCCACCGGCACTCGCTCGTCCACGCCGTGGAACAAGGAGGAGAAGTCGAGATCAGCGGGCAGCCGCAGCGGCGAGAAGCCGAACCCGGCGATCCCCAGCCGGGAGAAGGCCTTGTTGTCCGTACCGCCGGAGAGCATGTACGGAATCGGATACCCGTGTTCGTCCTCGGCGCGCACAGCATTCTTCATGGCGTCGACCAATGGCCCCTCGAACGGGTACTCCAGCGGCGGTGAGAGAAACCAGTCGACCTTTACCGCGTCACCGACCAACCGCTCCACCTCGGCGGTGAAGCTCTCCACCTGCCCGGGCAGGATCCGGCAGTCCACCGTCGCCTGTGCGGACGAGGGGATCACGTTGGCCTTGTAGCCGGCGGTCAGCATCGTCGGGTTGGCGGTGTTGCGCAGGGTTGCGTTCACGATCCGCGACACCGGCCCGAGCTTGGAGATGGCGCCTTCGAGGTCGTCCTCGGGGAACTCGAGCCCCGTCAGCTCGGTGATGGCCCTCAGGAACGCGTCGACGGTGGCGGTCCGGATGATCGGGAACTCGTGGCGGCCCAGGGTGGCAACAGCCTCGGCGATGCTGGTGACCGCGTTGTCCTCGGCAATCATCGATCCGTGCCCGGCCCGGCCGGTCGCCGTCAGCGTGGCCCAGGCGACTCCCTTCTCGGCGGCCGCGACCAGGTAGGCGCGCCGGGTGTCGTCGAGGTTGATCGAGAACCCGCCGACCTCGCTGATCGCCTACGTGGCACCGGTGAACCATTCGGGTTTGTTGTCCACCAGCCATTCCGCGCCGAACACTCCGCCTGCCTCCTCGTCGGAGACGAAGCAGAAGATGAGATCCCGCGGCGGAATAACGTTGCGCCGCTTGAAATCGCGGGCCACCGCCAGGGTCATCGCGACCATGTCCTTCATGTCGACGGCGCCGCGGCCCCAGACGTACCCGTCCTGTACCGCGCCGGAGAACGGGTCGACGGTCCACTCGGTCGCGTTCGCCGGAACGACATCGACGTGGCCGTGGATCAGCAACGCACCCCGGTCCGGGTCGGCGCCGGCCAGCCTGGCCACCACATTGCCTCGTCCTGCAACGGCTTCGATGTAGTCGGTCTCGTACCCGACCTCCTCGAGCTTGCCCTGCAGGTACTTCGCGGCAATCGCCTCGCCGTCCCCGATCGTGGCGGGGTCGCCGGTGTTCACCGACGGGATGCGGATGAGTTCGCTGCAGAACTCGACGACTTCTAGTTCCGGGGTGGAGGTCATGACTCCGGTCTATCACGGGGGTCGGTCCCCGCCGTCACCCCGGGTGGCGGCGGGACGAGGCCCTGCGGAAAAGTTCGTGAACTTCGCTGCGTCGGCGTCGGGTCGAGAGGGTGGCCACCAGCTCGAGCTTCTGGGTCGTGGTGTCACCCTCGACGTGCTGACCGCATCCGAGGGGCGTCCGTCTCCGGGACGGTTGATCCCTCTCCCCCGAGGGCCTGCTGCGGCAATCGTCGTCAGCAGGGCGCTCAGTGGCTCCGGCAGACGTTCCGGCGGCAGCGCCGCTACCAACAGCGGTGCGTACCGGATCTTGCGGGTCGCACCGCTGCCCAGCCACCGCCGGAGCTGGTCGGCAACCGGCCGGTCGCGCTGGGCCGGCTGCTGCTGCATCGAGTGCCAGGCGCGCCGTTCGCCGGTCGAATCGATGATGTCGATGACGCCCCGCGTGCCGATCGCGCGGATCAGCTCGTCCTCGAGATCTCGGCGACATACCTGGAACCCGTGCTGCGCCAACAGGATCGGATCACCCGACTCGAGTCGGACGACAGCTTCTGCCGACATCTCGGGGTACTCGGCGAGGGCGCGCCCGACGACCGAGGATTCGGCACTGTCGTACAGACCGAGGATTCGTCGCCGATCCCGCGCCGGCCCATGTCTGCGGAGGTGGTGACGGATGTTGGTCACGCCGTCCATCGACAGGACAACGGCGTCGAGAGAGCGGAGGTCGAGTTCGCAGAGTGCTGCAGCCGCTTCGACAGCTGCTCGGTCGCTCTCGCCCTCGACCAGGACGACGAGGCCGACGTCGACGGACGGAACGGCGATACCGGCACGAGTGCGCGTCACCACTTCCCTTCCCACTTCAATCTATAGCGCACCCAGGGTCTTGCGGCAAGACCCCTTACCTCCTGCAGAATCGTCCGCCGAGAGCCGGACCAGCACCCAGGAGACACCCCGATGACCCGTTCCACCAGCGCTTTTGCCCTGCCCCAGCACCTGCAGCACAAGCAGACAGAACGTCTGACCGATCGGGACGAACAGCAGTTCGCGCTGGTGCGCTCCACGATCGCGACCTCGATCACCGAGACGACGGACCAGCTCGCGCTGCAGCGCCGGATGTTCGGTCGCAGTGGTGCGGAGGCCGTCGAGCGTGATTCCCAGATCCATCGGCTGACTGCCCGGCTCAGGTCGTTGCATCGCTACGGCATCGACCTGTGTCTGGGACGGATGGTTCGCACCGACGATCCGGAACCGGTGTACCTCGGCCGGCTCGGGCTGTGGGGGACGTCCGGAGATCCGCTGCTCATCGACTGGCGGTCCCCCGAGGCAGAACCGTTCTTCGCCGCCACCCATGCAGATCCGCGCGGCCTGTCCGCCCGCCGGCGCTATCGCTGGTCGGACGGGCAGGTGGTCGATTTCTGGGACGAGGTCTTCACCCAGGAGGGTCTCCTGGAGGGGGTGGCGTTGGACGACCAGTCGGCGTTCATCGCAGGTCTGGGTGGGGCTCGGTCGGGCCGGATGCGGGATGTGGTGGGCACCATCCAGGCAGATCAGGACGCGATCATCCGCGCGAGCTCCGAGGGAGCGCTGGTCGTCGACGGTGGCCCCGGCACCGGCAAGACGGTGGTCGCGCTGCACCGCACCGCGCAGCTGCTCTATGCAGATCCCCGGCTGGGCCATCGGCGCGGTGGCGTGCTGTTCATCGGGCCGCATCGCCCCTATCTCGCCTATGTCTCCGACGTGCTGCCGAGTCTGGGCGAGGAGGGTGTGGTCACCTGTCTGCTGCGGGATCTGGTGCCCGAGGGCCAGGACGCAGTGCAGGAGCCGGATGCTGCTGTGGCCGCCCTCAAGGCGTCGGCGGAGCTCGTCGGCGCGATCGATGCAGCGGTGCGGTTCCACGAGGATCCACCGACCGACCCGCTGACCGTCTCGACCACGTGGGCGGACGTGACGGTACGGGTTCGCGACTGGGCCGAGGCGTTCGCCACCCCGGACGCCGGTACTCCGCACAACGAGGCGCGGATGGTGATCCTCGACGCTCTGGTGCAGGCCCTGACCGATCGTGCGGACGTCGCCGGCGATGCGGGGCCGCTCGCCGATGCGTTGCGGCGCAACAAAGATCTGAACGTCGCGCTCAACAGGGCCTGGCCCGTGATCGGTGCCGACGACGTCGTCGGTGACCTGTGGTCGGTGCCGGCCTACCTCCGGCTCGCCGCACCCTGGTTGACGCTCCAGGAGGTGAACCTGCTGCAACGCGCCGAACCGCAGGCGTGGACCGACGCAGATCTACCGCTGCTGGACGCCGCCCGTCAGCGGTTGGGTGATCCTGGTGCGGAGCGGGCTGCGGCGCGGGAACGTGCGGCCGTCGAGGGCCGACGACGGGAGATGGTCGCCGTCGTCGACGACCTGATCGCGAACGACGACTCCGAGCTGAAGCTCATGTCGTCGCTGCGGCAGAGTGATCTGCAGGACCTGTTGGCCGCGGGCGGCGTGGACTACGCGCTGCCGGATCCCGACCGGTTGGCAGGCACCTTCGCGCACGTCGTCGTCGACGAGGCCCAGGAGCTCACCGACGCCCAGTGGCAGATGGTGCTGTCGCGGTGTCCGTCCAGAAGCGTGACGATCGTCGGCGACCGCGCCCAGTCGGCCGCCGGATTCCCCGAGTCGTGGGCGGAGCGACTGCAGCGGGTGGGGTTCGACCGAGTCCGACTCGCCGCACTGTCGATCAACTACCGCACGCCGCAGGAGGTGATGGACGAGGCGGAACCGGTGATCCGCGCGGTGCTCCCGGACGCCAACGTCCCGACGTCGATCCGCAGCACAGGCATCCCGGTGCACCACGGTCACCGCTCGGAGTTGCCGGAGATCCTCGCCCACTGGGAAGCCACCGATCGGGACGGAATCGCGTGCGTGATCGGCGATCCCACGCATTCGCGGACCCGGCGGGTCCAGTCACTCACCCCCGAAACCGCCAAGGGACTCGAATTCGACCTGGTCGTGCTGATCGATCCGGAGCGATTCGGCGACGGCATCGCCGGCGGTGTCAACCGCTACGTGGCCATGACGCGGGCGACGCAGCGGTTGGTGGTGCTGACCGGCTGAGGAGGTGTCCATCCTGCGGGAAGATGGACATCTGTGGTGTTTCTGGATCAGCCGGTGATGGACGCGAGAGCGAGCCGCCGTCGTGAAGGGACCAGCAGCCTGCCAGACGGTAGTGCGGGCAGCGGGGTCGCCAGTCAGCCGAGGCGCCGTAGCGCTGTCTCTACAGCGACCTCGACCCGGGAGGTCATGCCAGAAACATCGATGGGACGGCGCCCAGCGACCTGACCTCGGATCCACTTCGGCTGGTCGTCGTCATGGTGCAGGAGGGCATACAGGTCCCACCACGGATCGAGAGTCACCCCGGCAATCGACTCATAGAGCGACCGAAGCTGCTCCGACCACTCGGGCGAGTGGAGCGCTGCCAGATATCGCCGACAGTGCCCGATGTCAATCGCGCGCGACCCCCGATGGATGGAGTTCCAGTCAGTCAGTCCGGTGATCCGCCCGCGCGACCACAGCATGTTGACAGGAAGGAAGTCGCAGTGCAGAAAGACGCCAGTGTCCTGCGGCGGCGGCGCAGCCATGACTCCGAACGCCGCCTTCCACACGGCAGGCTTCTGTGCGCCGACGGGCACTTGAAACCTGTCCGGAGAGGCGATCCAAGAATCCGTCCAGGGCCTGAATTCTTGAGCGAACAGATCAAGGGAATGCAGCGATACAGCAAGTTCCGAGACTCGGGTCATCCACGACCGAGGTTCCGCCGGATTGAGGTCAACGTGCCCCTGTAACCGCGTCATCACCAACGATGGCGTGCCTCCCGTCGAAGTCCCAGCAACGTCAGTAGCCAGGATGGTCGGAACCGGAAGTCCACTTCCTGCCACCACACCAAGATTGGCAATCTCCTTCTCCAAGCTCCGCTGAAGACCGAGCCCGCCCGGGTACTGACGCAGGACGACGAACGTTCGCAACCCACGCCGCTCGACAGTCAGCCGGCTGACGGCGGAGCAGACGCCACCGGTCAATCGGCGATGGCCGACGATGCGACTGCCCCGACCCATCGACGCCGCAACCCAGGCGAGGCTCTGCTCCGAGGGCGGACGCTGCCTGAACCCGCCATCCCTCCAGTCGCCGTCGGTCATGGCGCGAGCGTATTCGTCCGAGCTACGAGCTGTGGCCCATGGAGTTCCGGGCACTTGAAGCCCTGGTGGCATGTCTCGTCATCGGGCGGGAGTGGCAACCGCTCCCCGGGCCACCTCCTCGAGGAGCTGCCGTCTGGGACTTCGCAAAGCTCTCCATTCGCGGGCCGTTCGCGCGAATCGCCGATCCACGACGTCCGTCCGCGCTAGCGTCACAGCACAGGTGTGCGGCGCTCGGCGCCCGCCGCAACGAGTGGGGGAATGCCATGACAGGACCAGGTCGTCCGCAGCAGTACTGGCCTCCGCAAGGCCCGCTCCCGACCCCGCCGCGGCGTCGACCCGGGACGGTGCTGGCGATCGTGATCGGCTTGGTCGTCGTGCTCGCGGTCGGGGTGACGGTGTACGTCGTCAAGTCAGGGACCAGCTCGACCGCCGAACGGTTCACGCCGCCCAAGGCGTCGAAGGCGTCCAAGGCCGAGACCACCCGTCCGCGAGCAACGACCCCGAAGCCTTCCGCCACCCGTGCCCGGTCGACGACCCCCCGCTCGACCGCCCGGACGACGGTGAAGCCCACTCCGCGTGAGAGTCCGGCTGACCTGTTGCAACGCAACACTCTGTACAACATCCCGGCACTCGCCGATGCCGGGTGCGCGGAGGGTGCGCAGGCTTCCTTCGACAGTGTCGCGGGCGTGCGCGCCTTCTACAGTTCCGTGATGCCGTGTCTCGACGCGGCGTGGTCGCAGCTCCGCTCTTCGAAGTTGCCGTTCCGGGCTCCTCGTCTGGTGGTCCACAGTGGGGAACCCATCTCCGAGTGCGGGGCGCTGGCGTACTCGTTCTACTGCCCGAGCGAGCAGACCATCTACATGTACGCCCCGGAGATGATCACCCCCTGGCAGCAGTTCCCCACAGAGCAGGGGCGCCGAAACACCCGCCTGGCTGCGCTGCACACGATCGCCCACGAGTACGGCCACCACATCCAGCACCTCACGGGCATCTTCGGTGCCCTCGGTTCCGACTGGCCGGGTACCGAGTCGGAGCGTGAGCTCGAACTGCAGGCATCCTGCTTCGGGAACGCATTCCTGGGTTCCCAGAGTTCCGCCTACCCGATCTCCTCGGGGGCGTTCGCCGACGAACAGTACTGGCGCTTCATCACCCGGGTCCCCAACCACGGGAGCGTCGATGACCAGAAGCTGTGGTCGGATCGTGGGTACGAGCACCGCAAACCCGGTGCGTGCAACACCTTCGGAGCACCCCGATCCGAAGTCGGCTGACTGCCACCGCTGCCCACTGCGGACAGCCCGAGCCGGCACGCCGTGGCCGCTCCTGTCGGAGCCCGGCGGACTATGGTCGGGGCCATGCCGACCCCCCCGCCTGATCGACCTGCCGAGATCGACGGCCTGCTGGGCTTCCTGGAATGGCAACGTCACGGGATCCGCGCCGCCCTCGACGGGCTCACCGACGAACAGGCACGTCTGACCCCGATCCCCTCCACCAGCTTGAGTCTGGGTGGCCTGCTCAAACACGTCGTGCTGGTGGAGCAGTCGTGGATCCGGGCGGACATCGAACGCGGCGAGGAGGCGCCCCGGGAGGACGAGTTCACCCTGCGGGCGGACGAGACGGTCGCGGGGTGGCTCGCGGCCAGCGAGCTGGAGGCCGCACACACCGAGGTGGTGATCCGCGGCGGAGTCGACCTGCTGCAGGAGGTGCCCGACATCGACGGTGGGCCGGCGAACAACGTGCGGTGGGTCCTGCTGCATCTCATCGAGGAGATCGGCCGCCACGCCGGCCATGCGGACCTGATCCGCGAAGCCATCGACGGGCGCACCTATCGCCGCTGAGTCTGCCCGGGACGTGGCTCGACCAACCGACGAACTCCTCGACCCCGTACGGCTTCCCGTCGAGTACTCCATCGGCCAGGACCGCCGGGGTGGGCACGCCGACCCCCGCCGCGGCCCGGGAGCACCAGCTCTCCACCGCGAACTCGTTCGCCCGCAACGGATCTCGATGGAATCGCACAATCACCTCGCCGCCGGCGATGCTGACCCGCGCCACCTGGTTCACGGAGCCGGCACTGTCGATGAACCGGACTCCGCGCACCGACCATCCGCACACGTCGGCGACGGAATGCACGAACTCGGTGTCGTCCATCGCCGGCACTCAGCCGGCCCGGGCGCTGCAGTCGACGCACTGCCGGGTGGCGGGAAGAATCTCGAGTCGTCCCGGCGGAATCGTTGCGCCGCAGTCGATGCAGATCCCGTACGAACCGTGCGCGAGATCGGACAGGGCCCGTTCGATCTCGGCCAATCGCGTGATCGTCGCGCGACGGTTTCCTTCCAGCCGGGACCACTCACCCGACAGTGGAGCACCGTCGGGGTCGTGCTCGTCGTCGTCCTGACCGCCGGAGCGGATGGCGCGCACCCGGTCCAGGGCGGCATCGGTGGCGGTGAGCTCGCCGAGGAGCACCTTCCGGTGGTGGAGAAGAGCGTCCCTGCTCCCGTCGCCCTGGTCCATCCCACGATGATGCCCCATGGCCGGACGCGGAATCGGCGGGCGATCGTTCGCTTCGAACGGGGTCGCTCGCCGCCAGTCCGACAGCGGACCTGGCACGGGTAATACGAGCGCACCACGTGGGCATTGTCGCTACGGTCGCGAGCATGGGGTTCAACCAGGAGCTGTTCGATCGGGTCGCGGCCGTCTACGACGAGTCTCCACCGTTTTTCACCACCGTGGGCAGGATCCTCGCCGAACGGGCCGCCATCCCGGACGGTTCGACAGTGCTCGATCTGGGAGCCGGCACCGGCGCGGCGACGATGGCAGTCCGGGCGAGCATGCCGCACGGACCCATCATCGCCGTCGACACGTCATCCGGAATGCTCGGCGCTCTCGACGCGCTGGCCCTGCCGGACGTCCGCACCCTGCAAGCCGACCTGGTGGATCTACCGCTACCCGACACATCGATCGACCATGCAGTAGCAGGCTTCGTGCTGCACATCCTCGCCGACCAGCACACGGCGTTCCGCGAGATCCACCGAGTACTGGCGCCAGGTGGGTCGCTGACCTGGTCCCTTCCGGGCGGACACCCGGACGCGGTCGAATGGGATCGGGCGTACCGCGCGATCTATCAGCGCTACGAGAGCCGTATCGTCGACATCCCGGCGGAGATGACGCCGCCGGTCGATCTCGACGGTGCCCTGCTCGCAGCCGGCTTCACCGTCGAATCCGTCGAGAGCGTGCCGGTGTCGCTCCCGGTGGGCGACGCCGACGGCTATTGGAGATGGACCCAGTCGCACGGGGCGCGCTGGGTCACCGACGCCCTCCCGCCCGACGGCGCGCGAGAGCTCCGCCGCGATGTCATTGCCGCACTGCAGCACTGGCATCCGACCGGTGGCGCAGACTTGATGCTGGCGCCGCAGATCACCAGGATGCTGCGGAACTGAGCGCGGACATCCAACCGCTGTGCGCAGGGCGACGGCGGCGGATTCCGCTACAGTCAGGCCACTTCGAACATCCTGCCTTCGGTCATGCAGCCGGTGAGCGACCTGACGGTCCCCCGGCGGCTTCCCCCGTCCCGGAGACATCCAGATGACCTCGAACGAGCCCACCCTCGGTACCCGTTTCCACCGCGTCCTGGCAGCCCACGCCACGTCCCAACTCGGCGTCGGTCTGCACCTGGCCGCGTTCCCGCTGCTCGTCAGCACCCTCACTTCCGATCCTCGCATCGTCGCAGCGCTCGCGCTGACGGCGAGCATTCCCGGACTGATCCTGGCCCTGCCGATCGGTGTCTGGGTCGACCGGGCACATCGCGGTCGACTGATGGTCGGCAGCGACCTGTTCTGCGCCCTGGTACTGATCACCCTGACGACACTCGTTGCGCTGGGCGAGATCAGACTCTGGATGCTGTTCGTCGGCGCGGCCGCCGTCGGTATCGCCGAGTTGATCTTCGGGACCAGCACCTTCGCCCTGCTGCCCGGTCTCGTTCCGCAGGCGGACCTGATGCGCGCCAACAGCTACCTGTCCATCGCCGGTCAGACCGGGAGCGGGGTTGTCGGACCGGCGCTCGGCGGCCTCGCCTACGCCGTCGGGCCGTTCCTCCCGTTTGCCGTCAACAGCGCCACCTATCTCGTCTCGTCTGCCACGATCGGCTCGTTCGTCCGTCATGCCGACACCCGGGCGCCCGTCGATCACCGTCCAGCGAGTCGCGCCACCCGACGCGGAGAGCTCACCGCGGGTATCAGACACCTGGGCCGTGATCGACCGGCTCGGACGCTGCTGATCCTGTCCGCCACCTCCGGGCTGTTCGGCTGGATGCCCGAGGCCACCCTCGTGTTGTTCGCGCGTGAGCAACTCCGGCTGAGCCCCACGGCCTTCGGCCTGCTGCTCGGCGTCACCACCCTGGGGGCTGTGCTCGGTGGCCTCGCTGCAGGTCGTCTCGCGCGCCGGGTCGGGTTGTTCCGGCTCCTCGTGGGCACCTACGCGACCTACGGTCTACTGCTGATCCCGGTCGGGCTGACGAACAACGGCTGGATCGTCGCCTGCATCTTCTTCTTCCAAGGACTCCCGCTGATCGCCTGCGATGCCACGATCCGATCACTCCAGCAAACCCTTGTTCCGGCAGGACTTCTCGGCAGGATCGGTGCGGTCAACCGGATCGTCGGCAGTGCGGTCGTCCCGCTCAGCCTCGCTGTTGGCGGCGTACTGGCCGGGGTGATCGGCTACTCGGCCGTCTGGATCGTGGCCGGGCTGGGTTTCGTCGTCACCCTGGTGGTCAATCTCCCGGCGCTGCGCTCGCTGGAGTCTGCCGTCGAGGAAGCACGCCCGCCGTCATGACACCGGCAGGGGTCAGCGCCCGGACAGTCGCCGCACCACCGCGTCCAACGGACCGGGTTCACCGACCAGGAACGGCGAGATCCCCAGTTCCGCGCGCAAACGCTCGAACTTCTCGACCAGTTGGTCCACCGATCCGATGAACACGTGCGGTCAATCCTCCAACTCCCGTTCGGTCAACCGCACGCCCGTCTGGGTGGCAATCCGGTCTGCCACCACCGCCAGCTCCTGATGTTGGGAGTCGGTGATCAGCGGTGAGCTCGCCGAGGGGTAGGTGTCGAACTCGAGATGGTCGAACCGATCACCGGCCGCGGCGCGGACCCAGCCGATCTTCTCGACGGTCGCGTCCCAGGTCAACGACGACCCCTCGAGCTTCCCGCCGCGGACCCGCGGCGCCAGCCCGACGGTGTCCGCCTCGGTCGCGGCGAGCGTGAGGGTTCGCTTCCCGCCGCCGCCGATGAAGAACGGCGGGTGCGGGCGTTGATGGCTGGCGGGCCCGGCCGTGTGCCCCGAGATCGCGTAGTGGTCGCCGACGAACGCAAACTCCTCCCCTCGGAGACAGCCCTTCAGCACGGCGATCGCTTCGGTGAGACGCGCCTGGCGCACCGGGGCGGGCGAGAACGGCAGTCCGATCGCGTCGTATTCGACCTGGTTCCATCCGGCGCCGATCGCCACGTCCAGCCGCCCCGACGACAGCACGTCGACGCCGTCCGCATCGGCCAGCTGGACGCCGCCTTCGTGCGCGGTGTCGATACCGTCGCGGGCCTCGAGCTGATTCCGGTGTGGACCGAGGAGCTGCTCGTGGGACTGCCGGTGTCCCATCCGCTCGCCGCCCGCGAGAAGGTGGAGCTCGCAGATCTTGCCGGAGTGCCGTTGCGTGTCGCCGCGGTCGATCGCAACCCACCTCTGCGACGTCTCCTCGAGAACGCCTGCGCAGCGGCAGGTTTCACGCCGTCGATCATCGAGATGGCAACGGGACTGCAGGACGTACTGGCTGTGATCGGGGCGGCGCCTGCCACCTGGTCGGTGTTCTATGCCAGTCAGGTGGCCCGGCAGCGATCCGCGACCGTCACCTTCCGGTCCGTGCTCCCACCGTTGATGATGCCCACCCACCTGGCTGTCCGGGAATCGGCGCGCTCGGGCGCGCATTGACACCGCTGCTCCGCGCCTGCGCCGGGTCGACGCCCGCCGGAGATGACCGGGGACCAAGTGCTCTGGGCGGCGGCGTTCCCGCTGGGCACGATGGCGCCATGACCTCCTCCATGCTCGACGGCATCTCCTCCGGCAGCCAGTACCGCGTCACCCGTATGGACGGACAGCTCCCCGCCGCCGTCAGCGACTTCGTGGGCCCTGCAACACTGCTGATCCACCAAGCTCATCAGCACCTGCAGATCCATGGAGAGGGTCAGCTCGACCCGTCAGGTTCGGGCGTGCACTTCTACCAGAAGGACGCGGACCACGAAGGTCGCGACGTCCGGATCTGGCAGATCCGCCAGCTGGGCGACCACCAGATGATCGCCGAGCACCTCTCAGGGATCTGATCCGTGATCCTCCACGACCTGCACACGCAGCGGCAGCTGGACCTCGCGCTGGTCGAACTGCGGGCATCGATACACGTACAGGACCTCCAGCGGATGGCTGTCACGCTGGCTTCGTCGCGACTGTCGGCCCCGTCGCCGTCGGACCGCGGTTCGACGGGTCGGCCTGCAGGTCCGTCCGCCTGGTCAGTTCGACGGTCAGGGCATGGATCTCACGGGTGATCTGGGTGTTGGTCTTCAGTTCGGTCTCCTGCTCCAGGAAGTCGTGGTCGGCCTTGGCCTGTTGGAAGACGGCGGCCCGATTCTGGCCGATCATCACGAACGTGGACAGGAAGATCGCCTCCAGCGAGACGATGAGCGTCAGGCTCGGCCACGGGCTGCGTTCGACGAAGACCATCCAGACGCCGAAGAGCATGACGTGCAGATAGACGAAGGGCATCGACCCGGCCCATCGGGTGATGGTGTCGGCCACCCGCAGCTGCGCGTCCGCGGCGCGGTGCGCGCGCATCTTCGTCACCACCGGATGCTCCTGCCTCGCAACGAGTGTCGGCGCGTCCGCTCTGCGTCTCCTGGGCTTCACGGCAGGACGATGTGGCGTCAGGACGGATCACTCGTCTGGTGTCGGACCTGGACCGAGACGACTCCGCGGACGTGCTCGGCCAGGCCTCTGGCCTGCAGCCGGTCGTCCGCCCGGTCCTGGAAGTCGGCGATGTCGGCGACCCCTCCCTGCACGGTCACCTGCCATCGGTGAGCCGGCGCCAGGTCGGGCGAGGAGAGCAGCAGAGCGTCGATCTCGGCCCGGATGGCGCCGTCCGTGCGCGCCACCGCAGCCACTATGTCCCGCCGGGTCACGACCCCGACGATCGTCAAGCCGTCCACGACGGGGAAGCATCGGATGCGCTCATCGAGCATCATCGCCGCGATGTCCGAGACGTCCGCGCCGGCTGTCACCGATGCGACCGGGGTGGTCATGACGTCGAGGACCTCAGCCGCCGGCGCGACTGCCGGCGGCGCGACCCGTCCGTGAATGCGTGGATCCGGCCGGATGCGCCCGGAGATCAGGTCGGCCTCGGTGACGATTCCGATCAACGCGTCGTCGTCGTCGACCACCGGTACGGAGGTGAATCCCCTGCGGGCCAGGAGCTCTGCTACTTCGATCACCGGCGTCGAGCTGTTCACGGTGACTGCGGGGCTCGTCATGATGTCCCTGACCTTCATCGTCGTCTCCTTCTCGAGAGGGGTGCGCCGGCGACCGGGGACGTCGGGGACGCGCGAACCGCGCCGGCTCCGATCCTCGTTCGTCCGGCGCGGTGGTGACAAGGCAGAAGGTCCCGGAGCCGGCGCCAATGCTCCGACCCGCGATCAGGATGCAGAGCGTGACCCGACCGGATCCAACGGAGCGGACCAGTGGACAGTCGTTCCGCCAGGACCCGACCGGATGTCGCACCGGCCGGCGGCGTCGCGAGCCCTGGTCACCAGGTTGGACAGGCCACTGCGGTGCGCTCCGCCGGGAATACCTGTTCCGTCGTCGGCAATCTCGAGGACAAGCTCGACGCCCACCGCGACACTCACCGCCACCGTGGTGGCGCCGGAGTGTCTGACCACGTTGCTCACCGCTTCCCGGATCACGGACTCAGCGTCGCGGCGCAGGTCCGGCGGGACGGTCGCCAGCACGCCGGCGGTCACCAGGGACGTGCGGATGTCGACATCGTCCGTCACCTCGGCCAGCACGGCGCGCAGGATCTCCGCCAACGGCCTCGGCCCGCCGGCCGGAACCTGCAGGTCGAAGATCGCCGAGCGGATGTCTTCGATCACCCGCTGCAACTGGTCGATGTGGTCGGAGAGGCGGCCCGAGACGTCCGCAGCCTTGGACCGACGTTGGGTGCCCTGCATGGCCAGTCCGACTGCGAACAACCGTTGGATGACCTGGTCGTGCAGATCACGGGCGATCCGGTCGCGGTCGGCGATCACCTCGAGCTCCTGGCGGGTGGCGAGCTCGTCGGCCCGGCGCAGCGCGAGCGCCCCCTGATCGGCGAACGAGCTGACCATCTGCAACTCCTCGTCGGTGAACCGCGGTGCGCCGGAGCTGCGCACCGCCATCAACACCCCC
The DNA here is from genome assembly GCA_037720195.1 of Nakamurella sp. Classification (GTDB taxonomy): domain Bacteria; phylum Actinomycetota; class Actinomycetes; order Mycobacteriales; family Nakamurellaceae; genus Nakamurella. The sequence goes on from JBBJML010000034.1 coordinate 22,209, forward strand.
AGGATCCCTTCGGCTGCTCCCAACGGGGCCGCCACCGCCGGGCCGAAACGGGCGGTCAGATCGAAGGAGAGCCGGTCGACGTTGCGCGGGACCTGGTCGCGGAACACCGCTCCGGCTGTGGAGCCGGCCAGCGGGACCGCTGATCCGGTCAGGGTGTCCGGATCCAGACCGACACAGACCGACACGACGAGCGCATCGACATCCTCCGGGTCGGCTGCGAGCGGATCCGGCAAGGCGATCACCGCGTAGTCCGCATCTGACAGCTCGCGAGCACGTTGGGCGATGAGGATCAACGCTCCCGACGGATCCTGACTGGTGAGCAGTTCGGTGGTGATCGTCGTTGCCGCCTCGAGCCAGCTCTGGCGTCGCCGGGCATCGTCGTACAGCCGCGCGTTCTCCACTGCGATGCCGGCCGCCCCGGCGAGCGCCTGCATGACGATCTCGTCGTCGTCGGTGAACCCGCCGGGCTTCTCGGTGAGGTAGATCCGACCGTAGGTCGCCCCGCGCACCCTGATCGGCACTCCCAGGAAGGTCTCCATCAGCGGGTGGTGCGCCGGGAATCCCACCGAACTCGGATGGTCGGACAGCCGGTCCAGGCGCAGTGGCGTTGACTCCTCGATCACCACTCCCAGCACACCCCGACCCGTCGGCAACGGGCCGATCCCGGCCGCGACGTCGTCGTCGATGCCGGCATGGATGAACCGTCGCAACTGCCCCGCCTCGTCCATCACGCCCAGCGCGCCGTACCGGGCGCCGACCAGTTGCATCGCGGTGTGCACGATCTGCTGGAGGGTGACTTCCAGCTCGAGGTTCGAGGACACGGCCGCCACCGCGGACAGCAGCCGCTGCATCGGGCTCAGGCCGGCCGGTGAGGCCTGCTCCTCGGGCGAGGTGTTCGCGATCAGCTCGCTCACCGGGCTGGACCTCATCGCGGCAACCTCCCGGCCTGGCGGTGTCGGAGGTTGGCGGACAACACCGCCGCCTGGGTCCGACGTTCCATGCCGAGTTTCGCCAACAGCCGGGAGACGTAGTTCTTCACGGTCTTCTCCGCCAGGAACATACGTTCGGCGATCTGTCGATTCGTCAGGCCGTCACCGATGAGCTCCAGGACGATCTTCTCCTGGTCCGACAGTTCGGCGGTCGGGTCATCCACAGGCGGCGACCGGTCGAGTAGGTGCCACAGCAGCTCAGCCGTCGCCCGCGCGTCCATCAACGACTCGCCGCGTCCGACCCGGATCACGGCGCTCACCAGGTCGAGCCCGGTGATGTCCTTCACCACATAGCCCGCCGCCCCGGCCATCACCGCGTCGGCCATCGCCTGCTCCTCGGGATAGGAGGTGAGCATGAGACAGCGCAACTCCGGTGCCGCCGAGCGCAGCTCCCGACACAACTCGATTCCGTTGCCGTCCGGGAGTCGCACGTCGAGAACGGCCACATCGGGCCTCGCTGCAGGGATGCGCGCCAATGCTTCGCGGGCCGTGGCGGCCTGGCCGACGACGATCAGCTCATCGGATTCCTCGAGCAGGTCGGCGACGCCACGGCGGACCACCTCGTGGTCGTCGACCAGGAACACCCGCATCCATGCCTCCGCTGTCGGCGACCGGCCCGCCCGGACCTGCTGAACAGAGTCAGCCTGCCCGTAAGCGGTCCGCGCAACCAGGGACCAAGGTCCCCGATCGCCCGCGGCCCGGACGCACCGTGGGTGGTGACCTTCGGCCCTGTGTGTTCGTGGCGGGCGGGGCCACTGTCGAGCAGGAGCGGACGATCACGAGCTGTCCATCGGACGCAGCCGACCAGGAGCATCCCAGCGAACACGGCCGGGCAGATCCGGCGACCGCAGTCTTGGAAGGCGTTGATGCACATGTTGATCGGCCCGGTCGGAAATCTCGACGAGGTGCATGTCCGCTTCGCCCTGGAGGCGGCCGCCGCCGCAACTCCGGTGGCCGGGGGTCGGCACTGGCGCTTCCGGTGCACCGAACGATCCATCGAGCTGTACGCCGAACTCGGCGGACACACCCGGACAGCAGATCCGAGGGGCCGGGCGATCCGTCTGCAGTGCGGCGCAGCCCTGCTGAACCTCAGGTTGGCCATCCGCGCTTCCGGTGTCGTCGCAGACGTCAGGCTGCTGCCCGACCCGCGACGGGCGGACTTCATCGCCTCGGTCGGGTGCCTGATCCTGGCCGGCCCGATGGGCGCGAGCGAGCGCCGGCTGGTCGAGGTCATTCATCCCGGCACCCTGGCGGATCGCTCTCCGGGCACCTCGTTGCCGGCCGCGCTGCTGGGCGACCTGCGCGCCGCGGCCAGGGTCGAGCTCGCCTGGCTGTCGGAGATCACGCAGGACGACCGCTCGGGCGTCGAGTACCTGCTGCGATCCGTGCCCGGCGGCGACAGCTCGACCGGTCCGCTGCTCGTGTCCATCGGATCGCTCACCGACCAGCCCCTCGACCACATCACCGCCGGCCAGGCGACGCAGCGCGTCGCGCTGAGCGCCCAGGCCGCTTCGGTGAGCGTCTTGTCCGTCCCGCAGCTCATCGCGGGGGATGATGCCCGGCTGGCCCTGCGTCGACGGCTCGGCGGCGGCCTCTGGCCACAGTCGGTCCTGAGCGTGCGGTATCGCTCTCGGCGGACCCCGGCGACCGGCGGATCGTACGAACCGCAACCCGCCACTGTCCCGGACCTCCGGTGAGGGCGTCTGCGCCGCCGAGGAGTTCGGCTCCGCACATGGTGGTCGGGGTGGACGGGTCGGCCGTTGGACGGCGAGCCCTGAGCTGGGCGCTGGGTGAAGCGCTCCGGCGAGGCTGCGGACTCGACGTGGTGCACTGCTGGTACTCCAGGACCACCTACGAGCCCTCCGCTGTTCCGGTCGTCTCCCCGCAGGATCTACGCAGCGGCTCCGAGCGCATGTTGCGGAGCGAGATATCCGCGATGTCCCGGATCTTTGCGGCGCTCCCGGCTCTTTCGCTCATGAGTGCCCACGGACGCCCGGTCCCGACGCTGGTGGCGGCGTCGGAATGCGCTCAGCTGCTGGTCGTCGGCGGGCGCGCCCGCAGCGGATCCGGGCTCGAGGTTGCCGAAGGGTGCGCACGACACGCTCACTGCCCGGTGGTGGTGGTCGATCGCAACGGCATCGTGGTGAGCTACCCGCCGACTCCGGCGTCCACAGGCTGAACATCTGATCACCGGCGCTCAGGTCGGCGACCGACAGGTGGTGGCTCGATCATCGCTTCCCGACCGTCAGCAGCTGATCCCGGTCGATGTGTGCACCGGGCTAGTGTCGGAGGGACGCGGCGAGCTGAGCCCCGCAGGATCCACCGACAGGAGCGTCCCGTGCAGCCGATTCGTGTCTTCCTGCTGGACGATCACGAGATCGTGCGGCGCGGCATCGTGGCCCTGCTCAACGCCGAGAGCGACATCGAGGTGGTGGCCGAGGCATCCGGCGCGGACGAGGCGCGGGTCCGGGTGTCCCGGACGAAGGTCGACGTCGCCGTGCTGGATGCCCGCCTTCCCGACGGCTCCGGGATCGACGTGTGTCGCGACATCCGGTCGGAGTATCCCGAGATCCGTTGTCTCATCCTGACTTCCTACGACGACGACGAAGCGCTGGTGGCCGCGGTGCTGGCTGGGGCGGATGCCTACCTGTTGAAGGAGATCCGGGGCGACGGCCTGGTCCGCGCCATCCGGTCGCTGGCCGCCGGGCGTTCTCTACTGGACCCGCGCGTCACCGGTCCACTGCTGGAACGCCTGCGCGACACCGACACCAGGGACACGAAGTTCGACACCCTCACCGACCGGGAAAAGAGCGTGTTGTCGCTCATCACCGAAGGTCTGACAAATCGTCAGATCGGCAACCGATTGTTCCTGGCGGAGAAGACCATCAAGAACCACGTGTCATCTCTGCTGGCCAAGCTCGACATGGACCGACGCACCCAGGTCGCCGTGTACGGAGCGGAGAACCGCCGGAGCGAGTGACTGGGGCTGTTCGGTCGGCGCAGTCGACTCAACCTTCGAGCGGAACGGTCCACAGCAGTGTGGTACCCACCTCGGCTGACGACTCCAGGACCAGGCGGCCGCCCAGCGCTGCTGCGCGGGATCGCAGGTTCGCCAAGCCGCTGTCCCGGGTGGCGCCACCCATCCCGACACCGTCGTCGACGACCTCGATCCGCAACCATCCGTCCAGTACGCCGACCGTGACCTTCACCCAGTCCGCGCGAGCGTGCCGAGCGACGTTGGTCAACGCCTCCCCCAGAACTGCGCGGATCTCCTCGTGCCGAAGCGTGGGAGTGAGACTGTCCACCGGGCCGGAGAACCGCACCAGCGGCGACCGGCCGAGTGCGACGGCGACAGCGGCGATCGTGTCCAGCACCACGCTCCGGGTTCCGGTCGCGCGCTCGTTGTGCAAGGCGAAGATCGACGTGCGGATCTGCCCGATGACGTCGTCCAGGTCGCCGGCCACCCGCTCCAGGGCCACGGTCAGTTCTGGGGCGGCCGGTCGGATCAGACTCCGCAGAGTCAGACCCGTGGCGAACAGCTGCTGGATCACCACATCGTGCAGATCCCGCGCGATCCGGGTGCGGTCCTCCCATCGGGCGACCCGGTCCTGGGCCTGGCGGGTGTCGACCAACTCGAGGGCGAGGGCGGCCTGACCGGCGAACGCAGCCGACATCTCGAGCTCCGACAGGGTGAAGACCGCGCGACCCTGTAGCCGCCCCACGACGATCGCGCCCCGTGGTCGGCCCGCGACGATCAGCGGCAGGCCGAGCACCGGACCCACCCTGATGCGGTCGCTGACGTGGACCTCGCGGCTCGCCACCTCGTCGGCATCGACCAGCCGTACGGGTTGCCCGCTCTCGACGATCGCTAGGGAGAGCGTCTCGCGACTCGGAAGCTCCAGGCCGACAGCGCCCTCCCCCTCCGGGGTCAGGGCCACCTCAACCCGCATCCGCTCCTGACCCTCGACCTGGAGCACCACACTCACCACATCCGCTTCGGCCAGGTCCTTGAGCCGGCGGGCGATGTCCCGCAGCGCGTGATCGTTGCCGCGCCGCAGCAGCGTCCTGGTGATCTCGGTCGACGCCCTGACCCACTGCTCACGGCGTTCGAGATCGGCGGCCAATCGGAAATTCTCGATCACCAGCGCCGCGGTGGCAGCGAGGAACTGCAACACCTCCGTGTTCTGGAGCCGATCACCGTTCGATGACCCGGAGACCTTCAGCGAGCCGAGTACCGAGCCCCGCAACACGATGTCGACGGCCGTCACACCGTGGGCGACGAAGTCGTCGGATACCACCAGCTCGAGCATTCCGTCGGGAGCGACCACCGTCGCGCGGCCGTGAGTGGCGCCGGTCAGCGCACGGGCGTAACGAATGACGTGATGCAGTGCCGAACTCAGCGATGGTTCGTCAAGGATCTCGGTCTGCGCCGCCACCAGGACAGCCGCCGACACCGGGGAGCCCTGACCCGGCACCGACGACGCTGCCCCTACGGCCGGCACCGCCGCTGCGCCTGGACCTTGGTCCCGCCCCATGGTGCACCTTTCCGACGCGTCTGCCGCCGGACGGGTGCGACCGACGCACCGAGCGTGGCACGGCCCGTCGCCGAACCGCCAGGGGTGAGCGACCCGGGTTGCCGGCGCGGCCTGCTCGGCACCCCCTACGGCGAGCCGCAGATGTCGACGATGGCACGCCCAGACCTGCTCCCCTTGCCCCCTGATCAGCTCAGGATCGGTGGGAGACGTGCGGGGTGAGCTGGTCGGCGACGAGCTGCGCCCGGGTGCGGATCTGCTCGAAGTCCCGGTGGTCCCCGGCATTTTCACCGACCCCCATTCGGCGGGCGAGGAATCCCTGTGCAGTGGCCTGCTCGATCCTGCCCCCGAAGGTGGTCGGGTCCGCTGGCCCCGAGGCGGCGCGCCAGCCGTGCGACCTTGCCGGGGGTGCCCACCGAGCTCCCCGCGGGCACCGGCTCGAACGGGCCGCTCTGGAACAGCCAGATCGGGATCCGCACTGGTTCCTCCGCCTGTCGCTCCAGCAGCGCCATGGCCGAGGAGCGCCAATGCGACATGTACACGGCACTGCCGATCACCACCGCGTCCCAGCCACCGAGATCGTGGAGGTCCTCGGTGTCTGCAATCGTCACCTGAAGTCCGTTGGCCCGCAGCACATCTCCCATCGCGACGGCGATCTCGCGGGTTGCACCCATCTTGGTGGCGTAGCCCATCAGCACTGTTGTCATGATCGGACCTGCTCTCTCATCGGTGATGACACTGGAGTGGTTGGACTGCAGCGGGTCGGCGGTGATCACGACCCGCTGAGGACGGGCTGCGGCAGCCGTGGTCCGCCGGACGGCGTCACCGGTGGGACGGTGCGCGGCTCGCTCCCACCCTGGTCGAGGCGGAACGGCGGGTACACGTCCGTCATCAGGCAGGCGTAGGCCGCCACCCGGAAGATCCAGCGGTTCAGCCCGATGACGAGGTCGTACAGGGATCGCGGGTAGCGGCCGGTGACCAGCAGCAGCACACCGGACGCCACCACCAGGATGCCCAGCACCCCGGCGGCGCCGACCGGCCCGAATGTCGGGAGCAGACCGTCCGTGCCGGTCCACCCGAACCAGTTGCCCACCAGCAGACCGACGACGAGGTACTGCGGCAGTGCCAGCAGCCACCACTTCACCAGCACCAGTCCGGACGAGAGTCGCGCCGGGTAGTGGATGTCGAGGGTGATCGGGTACCAGGGCTCGGCTGCCGGCGAGAACGGCGGATACACATCGGTACCCATGCCACCGTGGAAGGCGTAGTAGGACACCCGGCAGGTGCAGCGCAGCACTCCGGTGGTGAACTCGAACAACGACCGGGGATACACCCCGGTGAACAGGATCGACACACCGGCGATCGTGGTGACGAGCAAGAAGGCCGGCCACAGGAACGCCAGCACGATCAGGTGCGGCACCGCCAGCAACCACTTCACCAACCATCGCCACCGCGACAGTCCCTCCTCCAGCCTGGCCTCCAGCGCGACCGGGTGCTGCCCGGAGGTGCCGCGCTGCGACAGGCCGAAGGCTGCCCGCTCGAGCGGAGCAGCGTCAGCACCTGCTCCACCGCCCTTGACTCCCACCCTGATCAGCAGCCCTGCCAGCAGGGCCAACAGGATCCCGAGGCCAATCACGACGACGGACGACGGCAGCACGAACGGAGCGGTCACGGCCAGCACCACCGACGCGCCGATCACCGGGCATCCGTCGGAGTTCATCACGACGATCACCCGGTTGCTGCCGAGCGCCGAGAACCGGACCTCCTGCGGGCCGGATCCGCCGGCCGAGACGGACCAGAACGGTTGGACCGCCGGCGGTGTGACAGCAGCCCAGGATGCCGTTCCAGGACGGGACCCCGGCAGCCAGGCGGCTGATGTCGTCACGGGGGACGTCGCGGAGGTAGGCATCGACCTGATCCGGATCACCGACCCCGACGAGGACCGACGCCCCCGCATCCCGCGGCGCGACGACGACCCGGACGTCGGTGGCGCAGGCGTCCGAGACCCACGACGGTGTCCCGACGTCGGTCAGCAGCACCGGGCCCGACGCGGTGATCGCTGCTGCGCCGCTGTCCAGCGCAGGCACCGACAGCTCGAATTCGCCGGCAGGAGTGCGCCGGACGGCGTACCCGAGGGCCAGCGCGCCGCCTCCGATGAACATTCCGCCGGCGGGCAGCATCAGTACCGAGCCCGCGATGAGTGCGGTCAGCCGGGCCGCCCTCATCGGGTCAGCTCTAGTGCTGCTGCGGTCTGCTGCACGCGCTTGCTGATGCCGGCCAACATCTTTCGGCTCATGAGGCTGCTGATGACCGTCGCCGGCCGCACGACGAATTGCGCCCAGGGCCTCAGGTAGGTGTAGCGCTCCCGCACCACGAGTCGGGTGGCGGACCCGTCCTGGATTCCGAACAGCGCGAAGCACCAGGTGAAATCGGACGGTGGCGTCGACTCCGCCCCGACGGGCACCCCGCCCCGGAGTACGAGCGACTCGTCCTCGATGACGCACGCCACCACCAACGACAGGCCAAGGGCGAGGTTCACCGCGGATCCCGCTGCGGGGCTCTGCCATTCGGGATGGATCCGGTCGGCGCTGTGGATGTTGCACCCGAACAGGTTCTCCAACGCGTCCTAGCTGTAGAAGCCCCCGCGACCCTGCCCCAGCTGGGCGATCCACGGCCACACTGCCTCGGGGCAGCAGCGATGGTGATACCACGGGTCGTCGAGACGTTGCTGCGGGCCAGCAGGGCATCCCCCGGCAGGGATCGGCCCGCGTCGACGGCGCGTGCGTGCCGGGCGCTCCTCAGATCGGTGCGGAGCGTTGCTCCCACTGCAGTACCGGACAGTCCCATGACGATCCCTCCGATTCGATCCACGACGCCCACCGGCGCCGTGATGAGGTGATCTTGTGCGCTGCAAGGATTGCTGCGCAGAGGCGAAGATCCTGCGCCAGCCGCGTCGAAGGTGGACGGACGGACGGACGGACCGCAGGCCAACCGGGTCGGCCGACTGCGAGATTCCAGCGAGAGAGTTCCCCTGTTACAGCGCCTGAGCAACGGTGACCTGCTGATGCTGGCCATGGACGGTGCTGGCCGGGTCCCTTCGCAGTTGGGTGCCGTCCTGCTCCTGGCGCCCGATCCTTCCTCCGGTGCGCCCGGGACGCGACGGCCCGGAGACCGCGGTCGAAGCGCTCCGGCAGTGGATCGGTGACCGACTGGGAGCGGTCCCGGTACTCCGGCAGAGACTGTGGACGCCGCCCTGGGGATGCGGCCGGGCGTTATGGATCGACGATCCGCACTTCGACCCCGCTCGACACGTCAGCCGGCAGCGACTTGCCGCCCCGTCGGATCGCCGCGCCCCTGCTGGATCTCGCGACCCGGATCTGTCTCAGCCCGCTCCCCCGTGATCGGCCGCTGTGGTCGGCGGTCGTGATCACCGGCCCGGCGGACGACCCGATCGCCGTGCTGTTGCTGATACACCACGTCGTCGCTGACGGTGCCGCCGGCCTGCACGTACTCCAGTCGCTCTTCGACCCGATCGCTCCGCTCGATTCTGACGACCGGCCGTGTTCGCCTCAACCACCGATCCGGCCACCACCCACCGTCCGAGCTCTGGTGCTGCACGGGTGGCAACGCCACTGGCATGCGGTCACCGGGTTGCCACACGTGCTTCGCTCGGGACTGTCAGGGTTCCGGGTGGTGGGTGGTCTGCATCCGCCGGCCGCTGCAGCCAGCTCGCTGGTCCGGCGAACCGGACACGAGCGGCGACTCGAGGTGGTCACCGCCTCCTTGCCCACCGTGGGTCGTCCGCCGCGAGCTCCGGGGTGAGTGTCAACGAGGCTCTGCTGGCCGCGGTGGCGACCGCGTTCCGCGGCCTGCTCGTGGAGCGCGGCGAAACCCTCGCGACGCTGCGGATCGCCGTCATGGTGGCCGGATCTGCGCCGAGCGCCCGCGGCAACCAGGCCATACCAGTGGTGATCCCGGTGGACCTCGATCGGTCCGGAGATGCTGTCCGGCAGCAGGTTTCAGTCGCGCTACGCGGTGCTGTCGAGCAGGTGCGGTCAGACGGCAGCAGCGCTGCGTCGGCCACTACGGCCGGCGCCGCGCTCCTGCGGCTGCGTCCCGTCGCTCTGCGCTACCGCCATTACCTGCGCCGTCAGCGGCGCTTCCACACGCTGGTCAGCACGCTGCGCGGGCCGAGCACCCCGAGCGTGGTGGGTGGACATGCTGTCGCCCGGATCATTCCGATCTCGACGGGCGAGTTGGGCAACACCACCCTGCAGATCCTCGCACTGTCCTCAGCGGACGAACTGTTGGTCACGGTGACCGCTGACCGTCGGCACGGAGGCGACCTGGAGCGGCTCGCCGCGCGTCTGCGACGCGAGCTCGCCGAGGTCGATCCCTCCGCGCCGGGATGATCACCGGCCCCGAGGATGGACGATGCAGACCGGTCCGACGGCGTGGGCGACAAGCGCCTGACCGACGGATCCGAGGAGAAGGCCGGCAAAGCCCCCGCGGCCGCGACTGCCGACGACCAGCAGCGCCGGGGTGGCAGGCAGCGCACCGCTCTCGTTGTCCAGCCCCAACAGTCCTGCAGCAGCCGGGCCGCGCAGCACCAGCGGGTGGACGGGCACATCCGGGTACTTCTCGGACCAACCGGCGAGCTGCTCGGCCAACAACCGGTGCTGCTCCACCTCGATGTCCTGGAGGTCGGTCGCGGTCAGGTACGGAACCAGGTAGCTGTCCCCGGGGGCGCCGGGCGAGGTCCGGACGGCGATCAGCCGGGTGTGCCGGAAGGAAGCTTCCTCGAATGCGAACGAGAGTGCCTCCTCGGAGGAGTCCGATCCGTCGAGTCCGACCATCACCGGGTGTTCCCGACCGGGCCCGGTCGGTGGCTCGTCCCGCACGATGACCACCGGTCCCGTTCCGTGGGTGGCGAGCCGGAGAGCGACCGAGCCGACCAACATTCCCAGGATCCGGTTGCTGCCGTGCGCCCCGACGACCGTCATCAGCGCCCGCTCCGACTGCTCGAGCAGTTCCACGGCCGGCTGCGAGCGGCAGAGCTCCGTGGTCACGGTCATCGCCGGGAAGGCGGCGGTCACCTGGGCGGCTCCCTGATCGAGGATCGTCCGGCCGTAGTCCTCCAGTGTCTCGACGTAGGCCGGCTGCATGGCCTCCGCGCCCGAGAATGCTCCGACCACCGGGGACCATGCGTACACCAGGCGGATGTCGGCGCGGCGCCGATCTGCCTCGGTGGCGGCCCAGTCGACGGCGGCGGTCGACTGCGGGGAACCGTCCACCCCGACCACGATCACGTTCTCCGGTGACACGCTGTCGACGAACTCACTCATCGCTGGACCTCCTTGTTCCTGGAATGTGCTGGCGCACCCTGACCTCAGCGTCCGCCGTCCCCGCCGCGTTCGACAGAGCCGAAGGTCACGACCGGATTCGTCGCGGCATAGCGGCCGGCAGCGTAAGGCATCCTCGCCGCATGGGGACTTCCGACCCTGGCGTCCGAGAGGCCGGCGCCGGAGGCTCGACGTCCGGACCGGTCCAGTCAGGACCGTCGTGAGGGAGGCTCATCGATGAACGCATACCCGCTTCCGTCTGCGGCGGTCGGCCGCCTCGATCGGGACCAGGTGGTGCAGGTGCTGCGGGCTGCCGTCGCGGCGCCGTCCCTGCACAACAGTCAGCCGTGGAGATTCGGCACCACCGCGTCTTCCTTCGAGGTGTTCGCCGATCCGGAACGCGGCCCGCGCATCTGCGATCCCGACCACCGGGCGGTGTACCTGGCATGCGGGGCGGCACTGTTCAACCTGCGGCTCATGGTGAGCAGCCTGGGTGTCCATCCCGACGTTCGGCTTTTCCCTGACGCTGCGGACCCGTCGCACGTGGCCACCGTGTCGTGCGAACAGCCGGCCCACGTCGACCCGATGACGCGCCGGTTGGCGGCGGCCATCGCGCTGCGCCACACCTATCGGCGACCGATGCTCGACAGCCCGGTCCCCGATCCGCTCCGCGCTGCCTTCCGCGCCGCTGCTCATGACGAGCACGCGTGGTTGGTCGAATTCCCCGAGGAGCAGTTGTCGCAGCTGCGGACTCTGGTCGGTGAAGCGCATCGACTGCAGCACGCCGATCCTGCTTTCGTCCAGGAGTGGCGGTCGTGGACCGCCCGTCCGGCCGGCTCGCCGGACGGCGTCCCGGCAACAGCCGCGGGCCCCCTGCCGGAGCAACAGGACGTCTGGGTGCTCCGCGACTTCAGCGGTGGTGACGGGGGGGTCCGGGCACCGGGCCGGGACTTCGAGTCCGACCCGTACCTGCTCTGTGTTGCGACCTTCGTGGAAGGCCCGCATGCGCAGGTCCAAGCCGGCGCCGCCCTGCAGCGGGTGTTGCTGCGCGCCGCGGCCGACGGTGTCACCGCGTCGTTCCTGTCCCAGCTCATCGAGGTGCCCTCGACACGCCGCGAGCTGCGTCGCCTGATCGGGGGTGCCCTGCGGCCGCAGGTCGTCCTTCGTCTCGGCTACGGAGGGCAGACACCGGCCACCGCCCGCCGCTCCGTCACAGACGTCATCGACTTCGCTGGCCCCACTGCGGAGTGACGGGCTCAGCGCCCGGCGGCGACGTGCTGCTCCCGCATCCGGACCAGGTGATCGCCCAGATCGATGCACAGCTGTCGATCGTCATCGGCCAACGCGGCACGCAGCAGGTCGTGGGTGGAGATGACAGCGACGACATCGTCGCCGTCCGTCACCCCCAGAGAGCAGGTACCCAGCCTGATCATCTCCGCGGCGGCGCTCTGCAGGTCGGCGTCGATGGAAGTGGACTGCGCCCTTTCGGTGCGGTCGGCGGTCATCAGGGCACCGCGGCCCCGGGTGTCACAGGTGGCGGACGGTTCGACCAGCTCACGGATCTTCATGCGGTGCTCCTCGGGGCTTCGGGACGGACTGCCTGCCTCAGACTCACAGCGACCGAGGCGACGGTGAAGAGTCCGAAGACCCTGCTCTCGCGAGGCTGCGTCCGGGACGCCGACGCGGAGCTCTCACTCTTCCGAAACCCGTGCCGGCATGCGTCTTTCGGCCCTAGTCGGTGCGCGATCGAGTGCACAGACTCATCGGTGACGAGGTCGTCGTGACCCCGATCCGGATGACAGGAGTTGACATGAGCGTGAACACGAGTGCGACCACAGTGGGCATCGTCGTCGGCGTGGACGGATCCGACGAGAGCCTGCTGGCACTGCGATGGGCATTGGCCGAAGGCGCGCGCCGATCGGAGGTCGTCGAGGTGGTGCACTGCTGGTACGCGCGGTCGATGGTGGATGCGCTGTTCGGCACTGCGCCAGAGATGGGCACGGGTTCGGAGTGCATGTTGCAGAACGAAGTAGCCCGGGCCCGCAACGAGCTCGCCGAACCGCCGGAGGTTCGTACCGCCAGTGTGCACGGACATCCGGTGTCGAATCTGGTGCGTCGCTCGGCCGACGCGCGCCTGCTGGTGATCGGAGCCCGCGGGTACCGCGGGCTCAAGGAGCGTCTGCTAGGGCACGTCAGCGACGGCTGTGTGCGTCGCGCGACGTGCTCGGTCGTCGTGGTCGATGGCCTGGATGTCACCGTCACAGAGCCGCGCCCGAAGGCCGGGTCCGGCTCTGATGCCGCGCTCCCCGTCTTATAGACGAACAACCGGCCACCGACCGTTGGCAAGGCGCGATCACCGAGATGATCGCGCCTGCCATCATTTTTGTCGTCCCGATTTCCGAGCCCGCCGGCTGCGGCACCGCCCCCGCGGTCGTCCTCACCGGCGGTGCCGGCAGGAAAGATGGGCACCCGGCCCACGGAGCGATATCCGTTGCCCTTGGCGACAAACAGACCCGATGTGATGAACAACAGTCCGTCCTGTGACATGACTTGTCGATCAGTCGGACGGTCGGTCCTCCCCCCACCAACGGTTTCGCGGCAGCCAGCTTCATCGCCCAGTGTCCGTCCTGACCTCGCCCTGCAATACACGGTCACCACGATCGCAGCACGGGCCGACAGCGATCCACAACCCCACGCAGAGCAGGTCTGGGCGACGGACCTGTGCGCTGCTCGAGCATGACCAGGCTCAGGGCCACCCCCACCATCAGCTCCGCCGCGGGTGGCAACGCGGCCACCCAGAATGCAGAGAGTCCCACGGCGGCCGGAACTTCTTCCGGCCGCCGTGGGACTGGCGGCGATCAGTGGCTATCGGATCAACGCAGCCAGGGCACGCGACGGACGAGGTCCGAATCGGCCCATCGACGTCCCAGCCCGAGGTGGGCGCCGGCACCACAGGCGGCGACCACAATCAGACCCATCGCATAGATCACGTGGTAGTCGATCAAGGGGTTCGTCGAGCCGGACGGCTCGCCGGCATCGGTGAAGCGGGCGAGCGGCCATTCGGCGATCCACATCGAGGCCATCAACACGGTTCCGGCCACGGCGCAGACCCGCAGGCCGATGCCGAGCAGGACGGCGACTCCGACGCCCAGCAGTGCGAGCATGAAGACCCAGTCGAGCAGCACGGCGCCCGACCACGAGCGGAACATGGCGCTGAACGGGCCGACGTCGCTGTGGCCGAGGAATCCGCTGGTCGGCGACCCGCCGCTGATCCAGGATTTCGCGCCGGGTGTGTTGTAGCCCAGGCCGATCAGCTTGTCCAGGAACGGCCACAGGAAGATGAACCCGAGGCCGATGCGGAGCAGCGCCAGGGCCGTTCCGGCCGGGCCTCGGGCGGGAGCAGCGACGGTCGACCTGTTGCCTGCGGGGACATCTCGCACCGGGGCGGTGAGCACGGGTGCGAGATGAGCGGGATGGAGGGTCATGACGATCCCTTTCGACTGCATCTCACGGCACCCGATCGGGAGGACTCCCCCGCATAGGGCCGGATGCACCCAGCGAACGCTGTGCGCGGATGACTGGGCAGGGTCAGAAGTCCCGTCCTGGGCGGGCGCATCGAGTGAGTGTGCACCGCTGCGTCCGTTCGCGGCCTCAGCTGGGTCAGGAGACGCGCACGACGATCTTGCCCCGCGCGTGTCCGTCCTCCAGCTGCCGGAACGCCTCGACCGCGCGGTCCAGCGGGAACGTGCCGGCGCGCTCCACCCGGAGCCGGCCGTCAGCGACCAGCTGGGCCAACCCGGCGAGCTGCGCGGAGTCGGGGCGGACCCAGATGTACTGGCCGCCGAACTCGTCGCGGGCGCGCGGATCCGTGATCGACGCCACCCGGCCGCCGTCGCGGAGCAATGCCGGTGTGCTGTCGAGCGAGGTGCCTCCGGCGAAGTCGATGATCACGTCGAACCCGTTGGGGACCAACGTCTTCGCCTGCTCGACCAACGCGTCGCCGTACTCGACGGGCTCGGCGCCGAGCTGACGCAGATGGTCGTGGCTGCCGGTTGACGCGGTGCCGACGACGCGCGCCCCCCGGAGCCGGGCGAGCTGGGCACCGAACGATCCGACACCGCCGCCGGCTCCGTGGATCAGCACCGTGTCGCCCTGGCCCACCGCGGCACGCTCCAGCGACTGGAACGCGGTCAGACCGGCCAACGGCAGGGCGGCCGCGTCCTCGAGGTCGAGTCCTTCCGGGACCTTGGCGGCGGTGCGCACCGGCACCGGCATGAACTCGGCCAGCGAGCCGTGCTCGACGACGTCTGCCCTGGCGTAGGCCAGGATCGCGTCGCCTGCGGCGAACTCCGTGGTGTCCAGCCCGGGCTGCTCGACAATGCCGGCCACGTCCCACCCGGGAACGGCCGGCAGCCTCGTGTCGAGGAGCCCCTGCAGCTTGCCCTCGCGGATCTTGAAGTCGACGGGATTCAGGCTCGCCGCGACCACCCGTACCAGGAGTGTGTCGGGACCGATGTGCGGCATTTCGACCTCCCCGATCTCGAGACTGTCGAGGCCACCGAATTCGCGATACTGCAGTGCTCTCATGCTTGCGGCAACACGACGGCCGGGAGGGCTGTTCCGGTCCGGGTGGCCGGCCGCCCGGAACCCTCGAGCAACAACAGGCTGTCGATGGCGTTGTCCTGCCGGGCGATCAGGACCGGCATCAGCCGGGGTCGGTGGTGAAGATCTTTCCCGGGTTGAAGATGTTGTCCGGGTCGAGGGCGTGCTTCACTGCGCGGTGCATCTGCTGCACGAAGGGCGACAGTTCCTGTTCCAGCCCAGGACGTTTGAGCAGACCGACACCGTGTTCACCTGTCACAGTTCCCCCCAGGTCGAGTGCGTCCCGCAGGATGGCGGAGAACGCGTCCTGAGCACGCGCGCGCGCCTGTTCGTCCCCATGATCGACGATCAGCAAGGGGTGCAGGTTGCCGTCGCCTGCGTGCGCGATGTTGGCGATGGTGATGCGGTGTTCGTGGGCGATGCGCTCGATCCGCGCGAGCATCTCGGGTACGTGGGCCTTGGGCACGCACACGTCCTCCGTCAACACCGGTCCGAGTCGTTCCAGGGCCGGGTAGGCCAGCCTGCGCGCGGCGAACAGTGCCTCTGCCTCCACCTCGTCGGTGGAGCGATCCGCCCAGCTCGCCCCGTTGCTGGTGAAGCAGCGCACCACTTCGTCGGCGGCGGCGATGCCGGCCTCCCCCGGTTCGTCGATCCGAGCGAGCAGGACGACGTTCGCCTCGGTGGCCAGCCCCATGTTCTTCCAGGCGTCGACGGCCCGGAGGCAGTGCTGGTCGATGAGTTCCAGAGCTGCCGGTGTGAGGCCTGATTCGGCGACGGCCCTGACCGCTTCGCCGGCGCTGGTCAGGGACGGGAAGTGCCCGGCGACGGTGATCGCCGGGGCCGGTAGCGGGCGCAGCCGCACCGTCACCTCGGTGACGATGCCGAGGGTGCCCTCCGAACCGACGAACAACCCGGCCAGGTCATAGCCAGCAACACCTTTCGCGGTCCTGCGTCCCAGCCGCACCAGTACGCCGCGACCGGTCACCACCTCCAGCTGCAGGACGTAGTCCCGGGTGACGCCGTACTTGGCGCAGCAGATACCGCCGGCGTTGGTGGCAACGTTGCCGCCGATCGTGGACCAGGAGGAACTGGCCGGGTCCGGCGGGTACCAGAGACCGTGCTCGGCCACCGCCGCCCGCAGGTCGTCGTTGATCACACCGGGTTGCACGACCGCCAGCCGCTCCAGCTGGTTGATCTCCAGCACCTGGTCCATCGCCTCGAGCGAGATGATCACGCAGCCGTCCACCGCGTTGGCGCCGCCGGACAGACCGGTGCCGGCGCCGCGGGCGACCACCGGCGTACCGCGGCGGGCGCAGATCTCCACGGTCCTGCGCACCTCCTCGGTGGTGGTGGCGCGCACCAGTGCCCGCGCCGATCCGACCGGTGCCCACGCGGCCTGGTCGTGGCTGGCGGCCGCCACCAGGTCGGGGTCGCTGACCACCCGCCCGGGTGGCAGCGCGTGTTCGAGCTCGAGGACGACATCGAGGTCGGCTCCGGCGGCAGTGCTCACAGCGCGTCCGCGAACGCGAGCAGGGCGGCATTGACCTGCTCGGGCTGGTCGATGTTGACCGCGTGTCCGGAATCCTCGATGACGAGGGCGCGCGCCAGGGCGTTGCCGGCCACCGCTGCCGCAGCGTGCTCGCACGGCCAGACCTGACTCTGTCGGCCGGCGATCAGCAGCTGCGGCACGTCGACCCCGCTGATCACGTCCCGCCAGTCCTGCTGGGCGTGATCCCGCAGCAGGGCCAGCGTTTCGGGGGCAACATCCCCGCGAAGCCCGGCGCCACCGAGCTTGTCGGACAACCGCAGCAGTGCGGGCATCGACGCTTCGACGCTGCGTCCCCTACCGGTCTGCGGTACCCCGTGTTCGAAGAGCCGCCCGGCGTTGTCGTTGGTGAAACCGTAGAAGCCGTGAGGCCAATCGTCGTCGTTGATCATCTTGGGTGTCTGATCGATGGTGACCACGCCGCGCACACGTCGGCTCCCGAACAGGTCCAGATACGACCACAGGCAGCTGGCACCCATCGATCCACCCACCAGGACGGCGTCGGAGATCGACAGCGTGATCAACACATCGTCCAGATCCTTGGCGTGCCGGGAGATCCGCTGCCCGGATGCCGGGCGGTCCGAGTCGCCGTGGGAGCGGCGGTCGACGGCAACCACCCGGAACCCTGCTGTCACCAGCGCTTCCGTCTGGAAGACCCAGGTCGCAGCCGCGGCGGTGTATCCGGCGACGAGCACGAACACCGGACCCGTCCCCTCATCGAGAACTGCCAGCTCGACGCCGTCGTTGGTGGTGATCCTGCGCGTCATGTCGTCATCTCTCGTTGTCCGGGCAGTGTGTCGATGGCGTTCCTGCGCGGCCGGGGAGCTCCGCGTCCGTCCAGGGTGGCGCCGTGGGTGAGAATGGGCCGGTGGCCGACGATGACCTGGTAGCTGCGTCGACGTGGTTGGAGTTGCTCGCAGCGGAATGCAGTCCTTCGGACATCGAGCGTTTCCGACGCGCCCGCATCGCCGCCGATCCGCACGCGGACGCGAACGTCGTCGACCGCGAGGCCGCGCAGGCACTCCGCATCCTCGGTGCGCTGGAGGAACGCAAACAGCATGCTGACCAGTTGGCGGTGCTGAACCATCTGGCCCGTCGCCTCGCGTCGCTGCGGGACCCCGGCGTGGTGCTGCAGGAGATCGCCCAGCAGGCTCGCCGACTGCTGGCGGTCGACCTCGCGTACATCATGCTGTTGCACGAGGACGGGCGGCTGGTGATCGAGGTGGTCGACGGGTCGATGGGATCGTCCCTGCGCGGGATCGTCCTGCGGCCGGGCAGCGGGTTGGGCGGTGAGGTGATCCGCTCGGGCGCTCCGGTCCGGAGTGAGAACTACCTGAGCGACGCCGGATTCCCGCACCTGAGCGACGTCGACTCCGCTGCGGTGAACGAACAGCTCGGCGGGATCCTCGGCGTACCCCTGCTGGTCGGGGAGGAGACCATCGGTGTGCTGTTGGCTGCTGAGCGACAACCGCGACGGTTCACCTCGCGCGACGTGGAGTTGTTGGCAGCCTTGGCTTCCCACGCCGCCGTAGCGATCCGAAACGCTGAACTGTTCGAGCAGACCCAGGCGTCCGCAGCGGGGCTGCTGCAGGCGAACATCACCCTCCAGCACACGAACCAGCTGCGCCAGCAGGCTGACGACCTGCGCGCCCGGCTGACGGATGAGATCATCCATGGTGGAGGTCTGCTCGAAGTCGCGGCGCAGATCGAACGACTGGTCGGTGTTCCGGTTGCGGTGTACGACCTGGAGGGCAGCCTGGTCGCCGGTGACCCCGGGGGCTGGCCTGCCCACTGGGTCGGCGAGCTGCCCCGCCACCCCGGCCCGGTCGAGATCCCCAGCGGCTCCGCGACCGCAGTCCCGGTGATCCTCCGCAGCGGGTACGCGGGTGTCCTGCTGGCCGCCGCCGAATCGCCGCTCGATGAGGAGCTGCAACGACTTCTGGCGATCGGCGCCACCGCTGTGGCTCTGGTCGTCGCCTCCGAACAGGCGGTCGCCGAGGCCGCGCTGCGCAACCGGGGTGAGTTCATCAACGCGCTGCTGTCCCCCGAGTCCGATGAGGCGAGCGTCGTCAGACGTGCCGCCGGTCTGCGGCTGCGTCTGGACGACGTTCGCGCAGTGGTCGTCCTGGACCCTGGTCGGCACGACGTCCGCGCAGCCCGCCGGCTCGGCGCGCGGCTGGCTGACGGGGAGGGAGACGTCGTCGCCGAACACGCTGATCATGTGGTCGCCCTGCTGACGACCACCGACCCGGCGACGGTGCGGCAGACCCTGCAGCGTGTCCACCCTGACCCGCTGCCCTGCGCGATCGGCATCGCGTCCTGCGAGGGCGGTGTCCAGCAGGTGCGGACCGCACACCAGGTCGCCCGCCAGACGGCGACCGTGCTCATCGGGCTCGGGCGCGACCAGGAATGCGCTGCCTCGGACGAGCTCGGGGTGTACCGGGCGCTCTTCAGCCAGGCGGGACGGCAGGAGATCTCGGCGTTCGTGGATGCCACGGTCGGGGCACTGCTGCGACATGACCGGGAGCGCGGCCGGGACCTGGCCCGCACCCTCGCGGTCTACCTCGAGCACTCCCGCCACCACGGGCGTACCTGCGCTGCCCTGCACATCCATGCGAACACGCTCTACCAGCGACTGGATCGGATCACCGAGCTGCTCGGCCCGGAATGGTCCGATCCGGGTCGGGGTCTGGAGGTCCAACTCGCTCTGCGCATGCACGAGCTGTTCCTTTCGCTCTCGCCCCACCGTTGAAGGCACAGCGATTGCATCACCGGTCAGCCCGGCGGTGAACGGAGATGATCTCCACCCCTGGCCGATCGAGCTGTGCGAGATCTCCATGGGCCACCGTGGTCGTCGCTCCTAGTGTCACTGTCAGCCAGGGGCACACAGCCCGGTCAGCGCTGTCAAAGGAGACACCATGAATGACCCTGCGGTGCCGTCACCCCCCACCCCGCCCGCGACTCCGTTCAGCCGTCGCCGATTTCTGAGCACCAGCGCGCTGATCGGCGCCGGGCTCGCCACCTCCCCGTTCCTGACGGCGTGCACCAAGCAGTCGACCGCTGCCCAGAGTGTCGCGCCGGCCGCGGGCGGGGCGACGACCCGGTCCGCTGCCGCTTCCGGTTCGGCGATCGCCCCCGCGGGCACCGGCACGAAGACCACCGACTTCCCCAGCAAGCTGTGGAAACTCAGCGACACCGCAGGTGCCAAGCCGAGCCTGGACCGTCGGATCGCGTTCCAGAACGTGGTCTCCGGAGCCGCCGCACTGGATCTGGCGGACAAGTGGTTGCACCAGGCCGCCGATGAGATCAAGTTCGACTACATCACAGCGAACTCGCAGGGCAACTCGGCTGCCACCATCTCCCAGATGAAGCAGTCCATCGCCCGCGGGATCATGGGCATGGTCGCTCCCGGCCAGGACATCCCTGCCCAGATCGCCGCCATGCAGACGAACATGCAGAAGGGCGGCGCGATGTTCCTGTTCAACACCGGCAGCGTCACCTGCGGAATGGCCGCGGTGCAGTACACCTTCGGGTACACCCAGGGGCAGTTCGCCGCCAGGTACATCAAGGACGAGCTCGGGGGCGACGCCAAGGTGCTGTTCATCAACCAGAACGGCAGCATCACGTTGCGACCCCGCGAGACGGGGTTCTTCGACGCACTGAAGGAGGCCGGTGTCTCGAAGGACGCCATCACCAGCCTGGATGCGGGTGAGATCGGGACCCAGGAGGTGGCCTTCAAGGTGATGAACACGGCCCTGCAGAAGTCCGGTGACTACAACGTGGTGGCCGGCGCGCAGGACGAACTGGCGCTCGGCGCCATGGCGGCACTCAAGGCGGCCGGGAAGTGGACCGCCATCCCGAAGCTGGCGGTGATCGGCGCCGAGGGCACGCCCCAGGCAGTGTCGTACATCAAGTCCGGTGACACCCCGTTCAAGGCCACGTCCGCAGTGCACTTCCCGATGGTCGGCTACGTCCCCGGTCGGATGATCGGCCGGTGGGCTGACGGTCAGAGCATCCCGCAGTTCCTCGAGTACCCGAGCTTCCTGATCGACTCCGCCGACACGGCCAATGCGTTCGAGAAGGACCTCGACCGCTGCCCCGAGCTCTACCAGGACATGCTGGACGGCGACATGAAGTACGTCGTCCCGCGCGGCGAGATCAGCTACGAGACCCGGGACGGGTACTACGAAGGCGATCTGCCCATCAAGCTCCCGACCCTGGAGACGTGAGGAACCCGTGACCGCGACCCTCGAGCGTCGGCCCGTGACGAAGCCGTTGGACCGGTGGCAGAACCGCCGGCAGATCGAACGCTCCAGCTCCCGCACCGGACTGTGGCTGCTGGCCATCGCCATGGTGATCTTCTTCCAACTGCACGTCGGGGATTTCGTCACCTCCAGCAACCTGGTGCAGATCGCGCAGAACCTGGCGCCCACCCTGATTGCGGCCATTCCCGCCGCACGGTTGCTCATCACCGGCAATGTGGACCTCTCCATCGCCGGCAGCTACGCGATGCTCGGCGTGCTGGGCGGCTGGTTGGTCAACACCACCCAGTCACCGATCCTGGCGATCCTGCTCACCCTGGCGGTCGGCGCGCTGGTCGGCGCCGTCAACGGTGTGCTGGTACGCGCACTGGCCATCTCGCCGATCATCGTGACGCTCGCCCTCGGCACCGTCTACACGGCGATCGCACTGATCACCACGGGCGGCAATGCGCTGTACGACTTCCCTGCTGGTTTCAGTGATCTCGGCGTCATCTTCCTGGCCGGGATCCCGCTGACCGTGATCGTCGCGTTCGTGGTCTTCGGACTGGGCGCAGTACACCTGTCCCGCACGGTCTCCGGGCTGCGCAGCTATGCCATCGGCGGCAGCATCGAGGCAACGAAGCTGTCCGGCATCCGCGTCGACCGTCACGTGCTGATGCTGTACGTCTACATGGGCGTGTCGGTCGCCCTGCTGAGCCTGGTGGTGAACGCCACCATCGGCAGCGCTTCCCCGACGAACGGCGTCGGGTTCGAGATCGACATCCTCACTGCTGTCATCCTCGGCGGGGTCGCCTTCAACGGTGGCGCCGGCCGCTGGTCGGGCATTCTCATCGGCGTGGTTGCTCTGGGGATCCTGCAGGCGGGCTTCGTGTTCGAGGGTCTGAACAGCTACTACCAGCTGCTGGCCAAGGGCGCCCTGCTGCTCGGGGCGCTGGGCGCCGACCAGATCGTCGCGACCCGACGTCGCCGGGTGGGCCCCGCCCGCAGCGCGCAGGTGACCGACGAGCCGCCACTGACCGCCGCCCGCCGCCGTTCGGACACCGAGCCGAGCGCAGGATCGTTGGTGTGCAACGGGTTGACGAAGTCCTACGGCGCGGTCAGGGCCGTCAACGACGTGGGTTTCACTGCCCGTCGCGGGCAGGTCACCTGTCTGTTGGGCGACAACGGCGCCGGCAAGAGCACGTTGATCAAGATGCTCAGCGGCGTCATCCGACCCGACTCAGGGACCATCACCATCGACGAACGGCCGTGGGAGTTCGACCAGCCCGCCGATGCCAGGGCCGCCGGGATCCACACGGTCTACCAGGACTTGGCCCTCTGCACGAACCTCGGCGCCTCGCTGAACCTGGTGCTGGGCGACGAACCGCGGCGACCCGGCCTGAAGTGGCTGGACTGGCTCGACCGGGCGGCAGCCGAGAAGACTGCGCGGCAACGATTGTCGGCCCTGGGGATCGATCTGACCGACTACTTCCGGCCCATTCGTGAGATGTCGGGCGGGCAACGCCAGTGCGTCGCCATCGCGCGGGTGAACGTGGGCTGTGCGTCCGTGGTGATCCTCGACGAACCCACTGCGGCACTGGGCGTTCGGCAGACGGCCAATGTCCTTGCGCTGGCCCGGATCCTGGCCGATCAGGGAGCTGCCGTCGTGATGATCACCCACGACGTGGATTCGGTCATGGAGATCGCGGACCACGTCGTCGTGCTGAACCTGGGCGCTGTGCTGTACGACGGTGCGATCTCGACGGTCGATGCCGGCCGGCTGATCCATCTGATGGCCGGCTACGGGGCGGATCGCGTCGATTCGTGATCCCCCGGTGGTCAGCCGACCTGGGTCCCCGCGCCACAAAGAAGGGGTACCAGTGGGCTACCGACTCCACTGTCGTCCTGGGGACTCTCGGCTCCGATGCCGCATAGCCTGACGACCGGCGCTGTCCTGCGCCACCGAGTCAGAAGAGGCCCACCATGCCCGTCGATGAGTTCCTGACCGCGGCGGCACCACGGATCACCCTGTCCACCCGACTGCTCGCCCTGGCCGCGCAGCAGCTCTGGCTGCGGCTGGCCCGGACGGCGACAGAACCCAGCCCCAGCCGACCGGTCGATCCGCCGGCCGAGATTGTCGTGCGCACCCGTTACGGCAACGTCCGGTGTCTGGTGTTCCGTCCGCACCCTGACGCTCCTCTCGCCGGCACCGCGACCAGCCGACCCCCGTTGCACATCGAGATCCACGGCGGTGGGATGATCCTGCGCAATGTCCACGAGGACAACCACATCTGCCGCTACCTGGCCTCCGAGGTCGGCTGCGTCGTCGTCTCCGTCGACTATCACGCAGCGCCCCAGGTGTTCTTCCCGGTCGCCGAGCACGAGTGCTTCGACGTGCTGGCCTGGGCGGTGGCCAACGCCGAGCAGTGGGGCTGGGACCCCGAGCGCATCAGCGTCGGCGGCGGAAGTGCCGGTGCCAAGCTCGCGGTCAACGTCGCCCAGCAGGCAGCTCACGCCGGGATCGGTCTGCGCGCAGCCACCCTGGCCTACCCGCTCATGGACCTCACGGACATCCCGCGGACCTCGCCGAAGGCGAGGCCCGCGCTGTCTCCCAAGCTGCTCGCCCTGGTCAGGTCCGCCTACTACGTCGACGTGTCCATCCGGCGAGATGCGTTGGCCTCCCCGGTGTTCGACGAGCACCTGGCGCAGGCGATGCCCCCGACGCTGATCCAGGCCGGCACCCAGGACTCGCTGTTGGCCGACGCCCACGACCTGGCCCGCCAACTACGTTCCGGCGGGGTGGACGTCCAGCTGACCGACTACGACAGCGACCATGCCTTCACCGTCGACCCGAAGTCGCCGCACCTGCGGTCCTCCGTGCAGGAGATCGCCGCTTTCCTGCGAGCTCGGCTGGGTTGAGCGCAGGTTCCGGTGCGATCATCGCGCACGGACGAACTCCGATTTCGACGTCACGACAGCCTGTCGACCGCAGTTCCGGCGCGGCCCTCTGCGCGGTTGCGCCCGGGCCGGCGATCCCGCTCCAGGAGGAATCACGAGATGACCCGAACCGACGTGAGCGTCATCAGTGGTGGAACCGAACTCAGCGGAAGTGTGTGGACCCCGGACGGCGGCGCCCCCACGGCGGTCGTCTCCATGTACCCCGGGTCGGGACCGTCCGATCGCGACAACGATGTGTTCTTCCCCCCGATCCGGGAGGAGCTCCCCAGATCGGGATTCGCGGTGGCGTCATTCGACAATCGCGGCGTGGGATCGTCCCGTGTTCGGATCGTCGGATGATGTGGTGCCCGTTGAGCTGTCCGTGGCGTGCTTCAGGCGCCAGGTTCGATCCGATCTGCTGACCGTGTGTGTCGTTTCGGGTGGAGATCATCGTATCCAGGACAGCGGGACGGGTGCCCTGATGGACGGCTATCTGTCAACACTCTCTGCCTTCGTTGCCACGGCATCGAGGGGCGCGCGCTGAGACAGCAGCGGACTGCCTGCAGCCCTCTGGCGGTCGCAACTTCCGGTGCCGGATACAGCCCCGGCAGACCTGGATCTTGGCGCTCCCGCGACTTACTCTCTGTAGATGACGCGACGCTCGGATCACAGCATTCGGGTGACGGGCTGGTCGCCCAGCCCTGAATCTGTCATCCCGAATGAACGGGACGTGCTGAGCGGTCTGCCCGTTCGGCTCGATCACACGGACAAGTCACGTCAGACCCAGAACCCGGATGCTGATGAGTTCGCGAACAGTCTCTGTCATCCATCAACGGCACCCAGGACGGCTCTGCGCAAGGTGGTGCGTTCGGCGACCACCGGTCCGGGGATCCGGGTGGCGCCGGCCGTGGCCGTGGGTGGCACCGTGACAGCGGTGGCGGTCATTGCCGGCGCGATCTTCCTCATCTCGAGGGCCAGTTCCACCACGGCCGGAAATCAACCGGCGTCACCCACCGGGGTCGCGCCGACATCGGTGTCCGGGAGTACGGCGGAATCCTTGATCACCTCAGCGGCGCTCACACCGGCCACCGTCGGCGGGGTGGCCCCTGGTGCTGCACCCGTCCCGCCGCTGAGCCGATCCGCGAGTCGGACGCCGTCCGGCACCGTCGCGACCACGCCGAGCAGCGGGTCCAACAGCGGCGGGATCGCCACTGCGAGGTCCTCGGTCGGTACCGCAACAACGCCGAAGACCGCGCCGCTGCTGCCGGCGACCGCGGTCGGGCTCGACGGCACCTACCGACTGAGCTACCGCATCACCGCCGAATCCATTGTCCCCGGCGATGTCTCGAGGCTCGGAAAGACCGGCACGCTGACCTTCGTGGCCAAACGCGACTGCACAGCCGCCGGATGTCGGACCACCGTGGTCGGCGACATCTTCCCCGTCCCGCCCGGCAACGCCGGCGCCTGGTCGCGGACTTCACGGACGGAGAACATCACCTGTCGAGCCGTGAGAACCGGCGAGCTGACCGGCGGGTCCTGGACGAGCCGGGTGGAGAACCTTTCCACGATGACCGCCCGCCAAGGCACGGTGGTCACCGCCGGCACCATCACGCAGAAAGCAATTCAAGTCAAACTCTGTCCCCGCCAGACCAGCCCGCCGGTGTCCGACACCGTGGAGATGACGTTCACCCGGACCGGTCCTTGAAGCCCGCCAGGACTGCCCGGTCCACCAGGTCGACTCAGGCCTACTGCCCCGGCGCCAGCACTGGGCTGTTGTGGTAGGCGGCGATCATCCACTGGCCTTCCCGCTTCTCGAGAACCCAGGTGCAGTTCACCTTGCCGGCGTCCGGGACCTCGGTCTGGCCCGCGAACAGGATGCCGGACTCGCTGACGACAATCGCGCCGTCGCGGCCGACGAAGCGGATGCCGAGCTGCCTGTTGGAGGTCGAGCTGCCTTTCAGGGGCCCTGCGAAGCCGAGGGCCATGTTCTCGCGGATGGAGTCGCGGCCGTCGCGCAGCGATCCGGTCATGATGGCGGTCGCATCGGCGGTGTACCTGGTGACCATGCCGTCGGCGTCCCCGGCATCCCATGCCTTGTAGGAGTCGACCATCACGGCCTCGATCGCTGCCCGGTCTTCCGCACGAGTGTCTGACATCGAATTCTCCTTGATGAGCGGCTCGCCCGGGGTGTCCGGCGAACTCACCAATACGTACCGGCCGTGCAACCGGAATTCATCGTGTCGGGGAAAGAGATCTTGAGCGTGCTCTCCTACATGCCGCCGAGGTGGACGTCGCCCGGGGCGTCGAGTCGGGGCGCCAGACCGAACGACGCGAAGACCTCGGGCTCCTGGAACACCGAGTTCCGGCTGATGCCCTCGGTGGTAACGGTGAAAATCTGGACCGTGTGCAGCTCGTACCCGGCTGCGATGCGTCGGTAGGCGGCGAATCCGGGTTGGCCATTGGCCGACACGGCCTCCAGATGCCAGTCCGTCCCGGCCTTCTCGAAGACCCACTCCATGAACAGTCCGTAGTTGCTGCGGCCGACGAACCAGTTGAGCACGGGCGGCATCTCCATGAGAACGTCCTCGGTGAGTAGCCGCTTGAGAGCCTCGATATCGGCGTGCTCGAACGCTGTCATGTAGCGATCGACCCAGGCGCGCTGCTCGGCCGCGGAAGGTTCGCTGAGAGAGTGCTGCCGAACCTCGAGCTGCCGGAGCCGGGTACGCGCCCTTTGCAGCGAGCTGTTCACCGACACGGCCGTCGTGCCGAGGATCTCCGCTGTCTCGGAGGCGGAGAAGCTGAGCACGTCACGCAGGATAGGCGCCCCGCGCTGACGCGCCGACAGGTGTTGCAAGGCGGCGGTGAATGCCAGCCGCAGGTCGCTGCGGTCGATCACCACCCCGGCCGGATCGCCCGCTTCCAGCATCAGGTCAGGTAGGGGCTGAAGCCACGCGGCGTTCTCTCCCGGGACGAGCGGACCGAGCGGGTCCGACGCGGCCACCAGCCCCGACGGCAGGGCCCGGCGGCCGCGCACCTCGAGGGCGGTCAGGCAGGCGTTCGTCGCGATCCGGTAGAGCCAGGTGCGCAGTGAGCTGCGGGTGTCGTCGTACCGCTCACGTGCCCGCCATGCCCTCAGGTACGTCTCCTGGACCAGGTCTTCGGCGTCATGAGCCGAGCCGAGCATTCGATAGCAGTACGCAAGGAGCTCCTGGCGGAACGGTTCGGCCAGACGATCGAAACCTTCTTGTCTCACCGTCACGCTCCGCTCCTCCTCATCTCCTACCGAGCCCGCCACACACCCTAATGGGGCTGCACCACGCTGGTTCTCGGGTCAGAGTGGTGTCCAAGTCCGCCGGCGGGTGAGCACTGCTCAATCCAGGCCTTCGAGGTCTAGCTCTAGATCGTGCCTCCGCCGGTGAACGAGGAGGCGTGATGGCTGCTGGGATGCCGTGCCCCGCTGTGCGGTGAGCACTGAACCATTAGGGCGCTGCGGTTCCTCCTCCGGACGATGATCAGGTGTCGGTCGAAGCGAGAAGGAGGAGCGGGATGCTGTTTCTGGGTGATGACTGGGCCGAGGCCCACCACGACGTCGAGCTGCAGAACGAGCAGGGCACGGTGCTGGTGCGGCGCCGGCTGCCCGAGGGGGTGGTCGGGTTGGCGCAGCTGCACGCGTTGATCGCCGATCACCTCGGTGAGGATGATGAACCGGGTTCGGTGCTGGTAGGGATCGAAACCGATCGCGGCCCGTGGGTGCAGGCACTGATCGCGACGGGCTATCTGGTGTATGCGTTGAATCCGTTGCAGGTAGCGCGGTATCGGGAACGGCACGTCACCTCCGGTGCGAAGAGTGACCCGGGTGATGCGCACGTCCTGACCGAGGTCGTTCGCACCGACCGCGCGCATCACCGGCCGGTGGCCGGCGACAGTGAACAAGCCGCCGTCATCAAGACCCTGGCCCGGGCGCACCAGAGCATGATCTGGATGCGGCAACGGCAGAGCAACCAGTTGCGCTCGACGCTGCGGGAGTTCCATCCGGCTGCGTTGCTCGCGTTCGGCGACGACCTGGCCGGCCGGGACGCCTTGGCGGTGTTGGCGATCGCTTCCACACCTGCCGCGGGACGTGCCCTGTCCACGAGCAGGATCGCTGCCGCGTTGAAGCGGGCGGGACGACAACGCAACATCCAGGCCCGCGCCGAACAGATCACTGTCGCGCTGCGCAGTGAGCAGCTCACGCTGAGTCCCGCATTGACCGACGCCTACGGCGCGAGCGTCCTATCGCTGGTCGCGGTCATCGCTGCGATGGTGGAGCAGATCGCTGTGCTGGAAGCGGAGGTGAACCGGTGTTTTGGCCGGCACCCGGACGCTGAGATCATCACCAGCCAACCCGGCCTCGGTGTCATCCTCGGAGCCCGGGTGCTCGCCGAGTTCGGCGACGCGGAGGGCCGCTACACCGACGCGAAAGCCCGCCGCAACTACACCGGCACCAGCCCCATCACCAAAGCCTCCGGCCTGAAACGAGTCGTGCTGGCCCGCTACGCCCGCAACCGCCGCCTCGGCGACGCACTGCACCAACAGGCCTTCGCAGCGCTCACCGCCTCACCCGGCGCCCGAGGGTTCTACGACCACCACCGAGCACGCGGCGCCACCCACCACCAAGCCCTCCGCGCCCTGGCCAACCGCCTAGTCGGCATCCTCGACGGCTGCCTCCGCCACCACACCACCTACGACGAGAAGATCGCCTGGGCCCACCGCCAACCAGCCGCCGCCGCTTGACACCTTGCAGCCCTGGGATATCTAGAGCGTCCGGTGCACGGCTCGTTCGACGACGCAGAGGCTCCAGTGCGTCGGTTCCCAGACGGGCGCGATCGCGGTGGCTCCCCCAGGCTTGTGCTTCTGGCAGGTCGGGTTGACACAACCGCTTGTCACTGCAACAGTTAGGCCGGTGACTAAGTATTACGCCGAACTCGACGCCGTGTTCCGCGCTCTCGCGGATCCGACGCGCCGGGCCGTCGTGGAACGGTTGGCGCACTCCCCAGCTGTCGTGTCCGAACTCGCGGCACCGTTCTCGATGGCGTTGCCGTCTCTCATGCAGCACTTGCGCGTCCTCGAGAACGCCGGACTGGTCACGTCAGAGAAGCACGGGCGCGTCCGCACCGTAAGTCTGCGGCCGGGGGCGCTCGACGTCCTGCACCTGTGGCTCGGCGAGCAAAGAACTCCCGCAGAACGCCAAGCCGATCGGCTCGGCATTCATCTGATCCGCACCACCATCCCGAAGGAGACCTGAATGACCCGCGTTCGCATCGACCTGTTCCTCTCGCTGGACGGATACACCTCCGCCGGCCACACCGCCGAAAATCCGATGGGTGAGGACTGGGGTCCCCTCACTGCGGCCCATCTCGCGACGCGCACGGCCCGTGAGCGCATCTTCGGTGATACCAGTGGTGCCGGCACGACCGGCATCGATGACTCCTACGCGGCCGCGAACTTCGAGGGCATCGGCGCCGAAATCATCGGCGCAGCCATGTTCGGCCTGCACACGTTCCCCGACGATCCGGACTGGAAGGGCTGGTGGGGCGCCGAGCCGCCATATCGCACACCTGTGTACGTGCTCACCCATACCGCACCGCGTCCGTCGATCCCGATGCAGGGCGGGACCACGTTCCACTTCCGCAGCGGCGCACTCGAGGACGTGCTGGCAGAGGCGACCGAGGCTGCCGGCGGCCTGGACGTCCAAGTGGGCGGTGGCGTGAGTACCGCACGCGACTTCCTCCACGCCGGCCTGGTCGACCACTTGCATCTCATGGTGGCTCCGGTGGTCCTCGGCCGGGGCAACAAACTATGGGACGACCTGCGCGGCCTGGAACGCACCCACAAGGTGACGACGGAAGTGGCCGAGAGCGGTACCACCCACATCAACTTCACGCGATAGCGACCTACAGATGCCGATCGAACGCCGACTCGCCCGCGCCGGGTTCACCCTGAACCGCGACTACCCCGTCCCCTTGGAGCGCGTCTGGGATGCGTTCGCCGACGAGCAGGAGAAGTTGGCCTGGTGGGGAGCCGGCGATGTCAGTGAGCTCGGTGAGTGGGCGTTCGACTTCCGCGTCGGCGGACGCGACGTCGCCGAAGGACAGTTTCACAACGGCCCGATCTCAAGATACGTGGCCACGTACACCGACATCGTCGAGGAGGTCCGCATCGTCACCACGTACGACATGTGGCTCGACGGGGTCCACATGTCGACGTCGGTGGCGTCGTTGGAGTTCGAGCCGATCGACGAAGGCACCCGGTTCACACACGTCGAGCACGGCGTCTTCTTCGACCAGTTCTGGGCCGACGGGCCGAATCGCGAGCACGGCAGCCGAGGCCTGCTAGCGGCTCTGGGCACATACCTGTCGTGACACAGACATGACGACGGGTCATCGAGCAAGCTCGGGATCGAGTGACGCTCTTCTTCCGGGAGAACCGGGACCACAGACCACCACGATGATTGCGCTGATGCCCGGAAGGCGCCTGTTCCACCGGAGAGACGGCGACCCCTCCGTCTGCAGCACCAACTTTGGGATGCAGTGCCGCCTGTACGCAACTGATCACGGCCTGATCGGTACCCCAGACGATCAGGGGATCCTCGATGCGCTCACCGAGAACCACGCCCCGGGGACAGCTGGCACGGACGTTGATCAGACGTGGTTGGTGCGGCACCCTGGTCGTGGACATGTAGCTGCAGGAGATATTCGATGACGACAGTTGCTGACTGCTCGTCGTCAACACCGACGTCATCTCGGCAGAGGCGAACCCGCAGCATCATGCGAGTCAGCTCGCGCTGCCGATCGGGGCTGACTCCGCCGCGGATCTCTGCTGCCCACCGGCCGATGAGTGTGCCGGCGAGCTGCACCATGAGCTGATAGGAGTTCGGTGGTGCGACCGCCGGCTCTGCTCCGGAGATGGTGGGAACCGGTGTGCTGTTCATCTGTGAACCCTTGCCTTGCGACGCAGCGGAATGTTGCCATGGATCTGGAATCGGGCTGGTGAGGCCCCGGGTCGCCGGTCGACCCTGGAGCATTTGTCCAACGGCCTTTCAGGTCCAACGCCATGAGGTCGCCGATGGTCGGGGGCCGGACACGGGAACTCCCGCCAACAGGAGTCGGATCAGTGGTGGGTGTTGGTGGCGGCGAACTTGTCGATCTTGCGGTGGAATCGCATGCCCCAGAGGCCTCCGAGGAGTGCGCCGAGCAGGGTGATCACCAGGACGGCGACCAGGGCGAGGATGGCTTGCCAGGTGAATCCGCTTGAGGTGAAGGGGATCTGTGGCAGGTTCGCCTGGACGAGGACGGTGCTCTGGTTCCCGACGATGGCGGCGGTGATGCTCAGTGCGATGGCGATGACCACGCCCCACAGCCACACTGCCAACCCTTGGCGGATGCCGTGGAAGCGGGCCATCCGGCCGGCGACGTAACCGCCGGCGAGGTACCCCAGGAACAGGACGACCAGCAGTGCGATGGCGGCTCCGAGTCCGACGCCCCTGAGGTCGGAGCTGGAGGTGTTGCTGTCCAGGTTCAGTCCGGAGGCGATGGCGGCGAGGATCGCCGCGAGTACGACGATGGTGCCGACGGTGGTGAGCCATCCGAGGAGGGCGGAGCCGAACTTGATGCCACCGAATTCGTCCTTCTCCTGGGTGAGCAGGTCGGCCGTCTCGGCTTCCCGGACGACGACCGTTTCAGCGGGTACAACACGCTGCGGTGCGGTGGTGGATGCGGGAATGGGGGTGGTGGCGATGCGTTGCGGTGCAACCGTTTCGTTCGGTGACGAAGAGTCTCGGACATCGGCTGAGCTGTGGCTGCCCAGCGGCGTGGTGGACGATGCCGATGTGCGTTCGTCGGACCAGTCGGTCTGGTCGCGGTCCGGCAGGGGCAGGTCCAGACGGTTGGTGTCGTCGTGGTCCTCGACGCGACGGTCGGGACCGGAGTCATTGCCGTGGGGGGTGACGGGGTGGGACATG
>JBBJML010000035.1:0-54013 GCA_037720195.1 Nakamurella sp.
ATCAAGCCGCGCAACACCTTTCACAACCCAACAGCAAAGCTATGAAAGACCGGGGTTAGCCAGACCTGTCAGTTCATCGACGTCCACCTGCCTGTTCAGTCGACTGACTTCGAAGTGCATGGTGTGGGTGTGTCGGGCGACGAGCTCGGACGCTGAGATCCACAGCGCCACAGCGATCGGCAATCTGAGGCCAAGCGACGTCGCCCCGCCGGCGCCACTGACCATGACGAGCCACGTCGGAAGCGCCGGCACCAGCAGCCACAGTGTGTGCCAGCGCGTTTGCGTAAGCCCGCCATACAGGAACGCCAGCACCGTGAGACCGGCGAAGTTCGAGGCGAACGGCCCCACTTGGAGGGAGATGACCAGCAAGCCCAGCAACCAGGTCCCGGGGAACAGGAGCAGAGCCTGCGCCGGGACCCTGACCCATGGGATGAGCTTGTCAACCGCGAACAGGGCACCGCACGTCAGGACGCCAGTGACGATGAGGCCAGCTGCGGAGGCGACGGTACCAAACAGTGAGCCAATCACCACGAATACCACCACTGCCAGGCCGATGAGCAGCCCTCGATGGGAGTCACTGCGCTGGGCCAACCTGATGGCACGCATCCCCCGCAGGCGAAGATTCAGCACCTGATCCTTAGCACCAGCTCTCGCACCACGAAGACATCTTCTCGTCGACCTTGTACGTCACCTTGCTATCAGATCATCACCACAGATGTGGCACAGCTGCGGTCACTGCGGCCGCGATGTCCTCGGCCGCCGGCAGGACCGCTCGCTCCTCCGCTCACAGCGTCTCGTAGGTGTACGTGGCGACCGCACCGGTGAGTTCTCGGAACCTGACGCCAACCGGATCACCTACTCGGTCCCGAGCTGCACACCAGGCTGCCTACCGTGGACGCATGCAGCTGGGGTCGGCACTTCTGCCGGTCCACGACGTTGACGTAGAACTGCAGGTCAAGGATTCTCCTCATCTCGCTCAGACAGAGGGACCTCACCGGCGGCTGTTATTCAAATGCATCGCTGATCATCATCGCGGCCCCACCGCTGGTGTCCGAAGTTCGCGGCACGGGCCTGGCCTGCGTGTGGAAAGCAACCGATTGTTTCCTTGCCATCGGCACCGGGTTGCAAAGCTTCCCGTGTCCGCACCAAATCCGAGGTTGTGAGACGTTCAAAGATCCTGCCCGCACATCGCTGCCACGCCGACCGGTTCAGCCGACCCGAACAACTCGCTGCACTGTGCCGCGACGCGGGACTCGACGTCCAGCGCACCATCGGCTACGAACCGGCATCCGCAGGGGGCGCTCATCCTCTCCTCACTGGCCCGCCGCCGCGGTCGCATCACCGACCACGAGCTCGCCACTCGAGTGGGATTCGCGCTCGCCACCCCGGGCCACACACCACTCGTCACCTACTACCTGGTGTGCCGCAGGCGGTTTCGGCTCGGCGGGCAACCCAGCGACTTGCGCCGAGCCGTATTCAACCGGTGACGGTGAGGTGATGGATGACGGTCGGCACCCGTGGGTCTTGGCCGAACTGGACACTGCCGAGGCCGAAATTCTCTGCGGTCTGCTGGATGCGATTGTGCACCCTTACAACAACGAGTCGGTGACCGACCGGTCCGAGCTGATTCCGGTTGCTGGCGCGCTCATCCACGTCTGATGCACGAGCTGCCGGTGCTGTATTGGCAGTGGTTTTCCTGCCACCACCACCCGAAAGCCGAGCTCGGTCTCGCCGGCGTCTACTACTCGAAAACCTTGCCCGATTTCCAAAAGCGGTTGGACGCGTTGATAGGGATGGGCGCCACGATGTGCCGCAAGGGCGAGCACAGCACGGCGGGGAGCGACAACGAGATCGGCCCTTATCGGTCGACCGCCGATCAGATCCTGAGCCGAACCAGCGACGACATCCGGTTGATCGAGAACGCCATCAACGCGTTCCGAATGTAGCCGCACCCTGGAGTGCCGTGCTGGCGGCGAGGGTTTGACACCGATCACCACCACCAAGTGTTTGTCGTCGGATCGTGTGTTCACCCGGGGATTATCCCGGGTTTCGCCCGTCCCGGGCCGCTCGCACCGCCGAGGCAAGTTCCTGGATGCCCGGGCGGATCCGGGATTCTGTTGTTTGGCAGTAGCCCAGGATCAGGGTTGGGGGCAGGCCGGTCGGCGGGGGCCGGTAGTCGCTCATAGTGGCCAGCGCGATGTGCCGCCGGGCGGCCGCGTTACGGATTAGTTCCTCGTCGTCGGAAGCGGACATCTCAACGGTGACATGCAGTCCCGCGGCGATGCCGCGGACCACGGCCTCGGGAAGTTCGGTCGTCAGGGCCTCGACCATTCGGTCCCGGCGGGCGTGGTAACGGGCACGCATCCGGCGCAGGTGTCGGTCGAGGTCACCGTGCTCTAGGAAGTAGGCGAAAGCGAGCTGGTCAATTCGAGCCGAACCCTGGTCGGCGAGCAGCTTCTCGTTCCGGACGGCGTCCAGCAGCTGGGGCGGGACAACCAGCCAACCCAGGCGCAGACCCGGGGCGAGGACCTTGCTGGCGGTGCCGGCGTAGACGACCCGGTCGGGGGCCAGGCCCTGCAACGCCCCTACCGCCGGGCGGTCGTAGCGGTACTCGGCGTCGTAGTCGTCCTCGACGGCGATCGCGTCGCTGGACCGCAACCATGCGGCGAGCGCGGCCCGACGCTCGGGTGCCAGGACGACGCCGGTCGGGTGCTGGTGGGCCGGGGTCAGCACGACCGCCTGTACGTCGGCCCGGGCGAGGGCGTCGACGTCGAAGCCCAGCTCGTCGACCGGGATCCGGACCGGCCGCAACCCGGCCCGCTCGGCGATCAGCGGTTCCTCAGGGCTGCTGGGGTCCTCGAGGCCGATCCGGCGCACCCCCCGGGCGGTCAGCGAACTGCAGACCAGCCCCAGCCCCTGCAGGTAGCCGCTCGTGACGACGACTCGTCCGGGATCGGCGACGACCCCGCGAACCCGGCCGAGATAGTCTGCCAAGCCCACGCGCAGGCGTTCGACGCCGATCGCGTCGCCGTAGCTGAGGTCGTCGTTGCTGATGTCGGTGACCGCCATCCGCAGGCAACGGGCCCACGCGGAGCGCGGGAAGGAGGTGACGTCCGGACGCGATGGCCGGAAGTCGAAACGGATCGCCGGTGCCGCGGGCGGGGTGGGCGGGGCGCATCGATCGGACAGAGTCGGGTCGGTGACGTCCGCGACCCGGGGCTGGGCGCCCTGGCGCAGGAGCAGGTAGCCCTCTGCTGCGAGCTGCGCGTAGGTGTCCACCGCGATGCGCCGGGAAATGCCCAGCTGGCTGGACAGTTCCCTGGTAGAAGGCAGTCTGGACCCCGCGCGCAGTGCTCCGTCGCGAATCGCCTGTCGCAGTTGGCCTTCGACCTGTGCGCCGAGGGTCTCCGGTCGATCCCGGGAGACGCTGACCAGCAGATCGAAGGGTCGGCTCGGCTCGCTCACTGCGGGTCTCCCTTCGCAACTGGTCCCGTCTTCCGATGCCCAACTGGATCTCGTCACGGCACCAGTTGTCGGCCAGTGTGAAGCCATGACCTGCACCGGAGCAACTATCACGCTCGTCAAACACCCGGGCACCCGCCGACTTTTCGCCGTCTCGATCCTGGCGCGACTGCCGCTGGCCACCTTCAGCATCGGCGTCCTGGTCCACGTACAGCACCTGACCGGCTCGTACGCGCCGGCCGGTGTCGTGTCCGGGGCGCTGGCGATCGCGCAGGGACTCGGAGGCCCGGTCCTGGGCCGGCTCGTGGACCGCAGCGGCCAGACCGCAACCCTGACGGCGTCCGCACTTGTCGCGGCCGGGTCGCTGGTAACACTGGCAATTGCGCCCGTCGATAGCCCGTTGGGTCTGCTGGTGCTGCTGGCCGCCGTGCTGGGTTTCGCCACGCCTCCGGTCGGCGCCTGCCTGCGGACCCTGCTCGCCGTTGTCGTCCCGAGCCGGACCGATCTGCGTGGCGCGTACGCCGTCGACGCCGCCGCCACAGAACTGACCTGGGTCGGCGGCCCGGCGCTGGTCTTGCTCGCCGGGACGCTGTGGAACTCTGCGGTGGCCTCGGCCGCCAGCGGGGTGGTGCTGGCCTCGGCCACCCTGCTGTTCGCCGTGTCGCCGGCGTCCCGCTGTTGGCGGCCGGTCCGGCTCGGGCCCGGTCTGCGTGGGGGCAGCCTGCGCGCGCCGGGGATCCAGACCCTGGTCCTTGCGCTGATCGGGGTGGGGGTGCTGTTCGGAGCCACCGAGGTCGCCGTCGCGGCGGCGGCCGACGCGGTCGGCCAGCACGCCACGGCCGGGCTGGTGCTCGGACTCTGGGGGGTCGGTTCATTCGCCGGGGGCGTCGCGGCAACCCGGTTCGGCGGCGGAGCCCGCTCCGCCCGAGGGTTGGCCTTGCTGCTGGCCGGCCTGGGTGTCGGGCACCTGACCCTGGCCCTGGTCGCTGGCGACCTTGTCGCGCTCAGCGTGGTGATCGTTGTGGCGGGCTCGATGATCGCGCCGATCCTGGCGACCGCTTACGCGATGGTCGAGACCGCCACGGCGGCTGGCGGCATGACTGAGGCCTTCACCTGGCTCGCCACCGCGAGCGCGATCGGCACCTCGCTCGGCGCAGCGGCCGCCGGAGCGATCGCCGACACCGCCGGGGTGCCGGCCGCGTTCATGGTGGCCGGCCTGGGCGGGCTGCTCGCCGCGCTGCTCACGGTGTCCCGCCGACGCACCCTGGCCGCGGACCCGATCCTGTCAAACACACCGCGGTGACCGACCCGGTCGCCGCGTAAACCCCCAGAGATCCACCAACCAGAAAAGGAACTGCGCAATGAGCACCGTGATCCTGTCCATGCAGGTCTCCCTCGACGGCCGCATCGCCGGCCCGGACGGCGAGTTCGATTGGCCGATCGTCGGCGACGAGCTCCTGGACCTTTTCAACGACCAGATCGCCAACGCCGAGACCTTCCTCTACGGACGCCGGATGTACCAGGAGATGGCCGAATTCTGGCCCACCGGCGACTCCAACCCGGTCGCTACCCCGGCGATGGCCGACTACGCCAGGCTTTGGCGCCCAATGCCCAAGATCGTCTTCTCCGACACCCTGCAGCAGGCCGACTGGAACACCCGCATCGTCGGCAGCGACGACCTGGCCGCGACCGTGGCCGAGCTCCGTTCCCAGGACCGCGGACGGCACATCCTCTACGGCGGCGCCCAGCTGGCCGGTGCGCTGATGGCCCGGGACCTCATCGACGAGTACTGGCTCTTCATCCATCCGGTCATCCTCGGCGACGGCCCCCGCCTATTCGCCGACCTCGAACACCGACTCACCCTCGAACAGGTCGAAACACGCACCTTCCCCGGCAGCGTCGTCCACGTCCGCTACCGCTGCGCACACTGACCGCGACGACCACCCAGAACAAGCCTCCGAACACCCGAAAGACAACCCGAACACCCGAAAGGAACCCCGGACCATGACCGACCAACCGACGTCCGACCAACCGACGTCCGACCAACCGACGTCCGACCAACCGACGACATCGACCATCCAGCAGATCGCCGAAGCATTCTCCAGCCACCGGTTCAACGAAACCTTCGCCCATCTGGCCCCTGACATCCGGTGGGTGCTAGTCGGCGAATCCACCATCGACGGCCGCAACGCGGTGATTGAGGCCTGCGAGGGCACCGCCGCCGAACTTGCCGGATCGACCACCGAATTCACCAGATTCGTCACCGTGGCCGGCAAGGACGCCGTCGCCATCGACGCGGTCGGCCGCTACACCGACCCCGACGGCCAGATCTCGGTCGTCGCATCATGCGACATCTACCAATTCGACAACGACTCCGACCACGCGGCCATCAGCACCATCACGTCCTACGCCGTGGAACTCTCGGCATAAGCGGAGCGCCGAAGTCGAGAAACTCGATGGGCCAGCCGAGCTGAGTCACGACTGCCGTAGATGCACAACACGTACCGACCCAGATCGTGTGGGCGCCGGCAACCCGCTCTCCCGCCGCAGGTGGGCCTACTGTCGGCGCGAGGCCATTCCAGGGACTGATACGGCCGAGGTCCCGGGCGGCGAGCTGCCCTTCCCGACGAGCGCGCCGAACGGCTCGGCGGCGCGCTCAACCGCCACTCGGCCGGCGACATCCACGACCACCAAAATGAGAGTGGGCAATCATGAGAGCGGTGCGTTTCATCGGCATCCTGTGTTGCGCGCTGGTGTTCGGGCTGACCCTGTCCCACGTCCTCCAGGCGCCGGGTAGCCGCGGACTGGACGCCACGAGCTGGCTCACCGTTCAACACAGCTTCTACGGCGGGTTCGCCGTCGTAGGAGGACTGGCAGAGATCATCGGACTCCTCGCCGCGGCGACCGACGCCATCCTGCTCCGCGGCCGCGCCAGGGCAGCGGCCGGTCCGCTCACCGCTGCGGCATGTCTGCTCGGCACACTCTTGGCCTACTGGTTTGGCAACCGCCCCATCAACGCCAAGGCCGCCGCCTGGACCCCCACGACAGTTCCCGCGGACTGGCCCGCCTACCGAGACCAATGGGAAAAAGCCCACACGATCTCCGCCGCACTGGGCGCGATCGCGTTGATCTGCCTGCTGGTCGCCACGATCTGGCAACCCATCACTTCCCGGCATGGACACCGCGGGACACTGCAACGGACCGGGAACATCAAGTGAACGCCAAACACGGGCACGTTCGCGGTGCTGCACGCGTCGTCCTGGTCGGCGGCCTCGTCGTCGGCGTCATACTCATCGCCGTCGGGGTCGGCTTCGGCGCGACCGTCGGTGTCGCCCTGCTGACGGCCCGGCCGGCGGTGTTCCTTGCCGTAGGGCTCCTGGTCACAGCCGCGGTAAGCGCCGCGGGCTCCTGGCTGGCGTTGCGGAGGCTGCCGCGACCTCGACGGGTCCGGGCCTCCCTGTTCGGTGCCGGAGTCGTCGCGGTGGTGACGTTCGTGGCGGTGAGCGTCCCGCTGCCCGGAACGCGCGAGGCTCCGTCGCCGGTTCCTAACCAGGCCGACTGGCAGCTAGACACGGGTTCACGGTTGGCCTACGTGAAACTGCCGGGCGCGGCCCCAGCCCGACCGACCCCGATCATCGTGCTGCACGGCGGGCCTGGCATCCCCGACATGGCCGGAGATTCCGCCTACTTCGGTCAGCTCACCGACCTCGGCTTCGACGTCTACATCTACGATCAGCTCGGCTCCGGCCGCTCCAGCCGTCTGCCCGACCCCACCGGTTACGGCATCGAACGGGACGCGGCCGACCTGGAGCAGATCCGCCGCACCATCGGCGCCGAGCAGATGGTGCTGATCGGCCACTCCTACGGCGGCGCGCTGGCCGCGTACTACCTCGCGGCCCACCCCGACCGGGTACAAAAACTGGTCCTCAGCTCCCCGGGGCCGTTAGACCCCGCCGACCACAGCACTGCCCGAGCAACCGCCGGTCTCACCACCGGCGCGCGGCTGCGCAGCTACACGGCGGCGCTGGCCCCCCGCGCGCTGCTGGGCTACACCCTGCTGCAGGTCAACCCCGCCGCCGCCCACGCCTACCTCGGCGACCGTGAGGCCGACGCCCGCAACGACGTCATCCTCACCATCACCGAACCCGCTTTGCAATGCTCACCACAGCAGAGCACCGGCCCGGTGCGCGGCAGCGGCTTCTACGCCCAGCAGTACCCGCAATCGGCGACCGCGCCACCGCAGCCGGACATCCGCCCAGCACTGACCGGACTGCCCACCCCTACGCTGATCTTCAAAGGTTCGTGTGACTACCTGTCCTGGCAATCGGCGATCGACTACCGACAGGCACTGCCCAACTCAACGCTGCTCTACCTCGGCGGCGCCGGCCACAACACCTACCAAGACCAGCCCGCCCCCGTGCTCGCCGCGATCCGCTCCTTTCTCACCGGTCGCCCGCTGCCGCAGGCATCCTATCCAGGCGACAACGCGCCGAAAGGCTACCGGGGCCCGCCGTGACTGCTGCGCGGAGTCACCACCCTCGGCGCCGTCATCAGAGGCCTCACCGCGGGGCGCCTGGCCCGCCGCATCGGCACCTTCCGACTGCTGCACACACCACCTACACCAGCTACGGGGTGCTGCTGATCCCCGTCGGACCCACCGACAACGGCTGGGTCGTCGCAGCGATCTTCTTCCTCCAAGGACTGCCGCTCATCGCCTGTGATGGGACCATCCGATCACTACAACAAACCCTGATCCCCACTGAACTGCTCGACCGGATCGGAGCGGTCAACCGCATCGTCGACAGCGCCGTCGTACCCATCAGTCTCGCCGCCGGCGGCCTACTCGCCCACTGGCTCGGATACTCCGCCGTCTGGATCATCGCCGGCACCGGATTCCTCGCGACGCTGGCCCCTGACATCCCAGCCTTGCGTCACCTGCAGGCCAACTCGACCGACCTCGTTCAGGGCAAGCAGCCACGCCTGGATCCGCGCGAGCAGTGACGACGCACCCCAGCTCAACGCGCCCCAACGTAAAGGACATACGTCATCGAACGATCGTTTTCTTGCCATCTACCCTGAGTTGTCAAGCTTCCCGTGTACGCGCCACATCTGAGGTTGCGTTACAACGTAAAGCGGACATACATGCTGGTATGGCTGGGTGAGGGGCCGTGACCCGAAATCTGACTGGCGCCCTGCTGGGTTGCATGTGGAGTGATCAGTCCGGCCCCTCACAAAGCAATGACGGCCCCGGCCGGTCGGGCATGACCTAATACGAGCCTGGCCCAAGCAGGGGCCCGGTGTATGTCCTGTCTGACCGATCCGGCCGGAGCTGACCCATCGGATCGGAAGGGCAACACCATCATGGCAGAACAGCAGGAACGAGTAGGCGGCATCGATTCACACAAGGACACCATCCACGTCGCTGTCATCAGCGATGTCGGACAACCGGTCGGTGATCAGGAGTTCCCCACCACGACCGGCGGCTACCGCAAAGCCGTGGGATGGCTCATCGAGCACGGACCGCTGTCTGCTGTCGGTGTCGAGGGCACCTCCAGCTACGGCGTCGGCATCACCACCGCGCTCACCCAAGCGGGAATCAAGGTGGTCGAAGTCAACCGCACCCGACCCGCCGACGGCGCAAACGAGGCAAGACCGACCAACTGGATGCCTACCGCGCAGCACGCTCGGTACAGTCCGGTGAAGCTGACACTGATCCCAAGCGAGCCAGCATCGAGCCGCTCCGGGCATTGACCGTCACTCGCCGATCGGCGGTGAAAGCCCAACAAGCGGCTTGGCGGCAGATCGGCTCGTTGCTGATCAACGCCCCGACCCAGCTACGCGACCGGTACCGGGACGTGCCAAGAACGAAACTCGTTGCCGAACTCGTCAACGTACGACCCGACCAAGCCAGCCACACCGATCACATCGACACCCTGTACGCGTTGCGATCCCTGGCTCGACGACACCGCGACCTCACCGACGAGATCAACGGCCTCCAACAACGGATGCTCGCCCTGGCCACCACAGCGAACCCAGCTCTGATGGCCATCAAAGGCGTCGGCCCAGTCGTCGGAGCACAACTACTCATCACCGCCGGCGACAACCCCGCCCGGCTCCGCAGCTCGGCCTCCTTCGCCGCGCTGTGCGGCACCGCGCCCATCCCCGTCAGCTCCGGCCGCACCGACCGCCACCGGCTATCGCGAGGCGGTGACCGCCAAGCCAACACCGCTCTGCACCACATCGTGAAGAATCGGATGACCACCGACGAACGCACCCGCACCTACCGCGACACCCACCTGGCCAAGGGCTGGACGAACAAAGCCATCTACCGGGCACTCAAACGGGCCATAGCCAGACAGATTTACCACGCACTGGCCGGCCACTGCACCGTCCCCGACTACACCGACCTGCGACCAACCCGACACGCCAAGAACATCACCCTCACCAACGCCGCAACCGCCTTGGGCGTCTGGCCGGCCAGGGTCGGCGAACTCGAACTCGGAAGACGTCGCGACGACGACTTCGCAAACCGATACCGCCAATGGCTCACCGCCGCTTGACAACCAATAGGAGCATCACGACAACCGCGACACTTTCACACAAGACCCAGCCGCCCCGGCACGCACACTGTTGTCCATCTGCCCCAGACGCACAGGACCGTCGGCACCGTCGGGTTTGGTGACCCTCTCGGGGACTCAGAACACCGCGGCGTTGACACCCCGTCTGGCCGGCATTCTGAGGTAGGTCAAATGAGCCGCTGGACCACGCTGTGGGTGGTTGCAGTCACGGTGAGATCGGCAACGGCACCGTTGACGAGGACGAGGTGGGGAGGCACGTGACCGCAATCGACGTCAAGGACCACGGGCAGATCCAGATCCGCGAGGGCGCTTCGGATCGCATCGTGTTGAGTGAATCCAGGGTCGTCTGGGGCATGAGAGCGCCCGATCATGATGGCGTTGGCGGAGTCGAACCAGCCGGCGAGACGCATCCGCCAAAGATGCCGGGCGATGTCGATGGCACCGTCTCCATACGCTTCGAGGTAGAGGATGAGACCGCCCGGCGCTTGCTCCCGGGCATACGCCGACAGATCCCCGTATCGGGTGCCGGCGAGGACGGACACTGTCTCGATGCAGCCACCGATCAGTCGACCACTGACGTGTAGTTCCGTCGCGTCGGGGTCCAATAGCGTCCAGCCACCGGGCTCGTCGAGGGTGAACGTGGTGAAGGTTGGGTCGTCTTGCCAATTGTCGAAGCCGCTGGACCGGTGTCGGGGTGACGCCGACTGCTTGATGGGCGCCCCCGAGGGTGCCGATACGACGTCAAGCCACGATCG
The DNA here is from genome assembly GCA_037720195.1 of Nakamurella sp. Lineage (GTDB taxonomy): Bacteria > Actinomycetota > Actinomycetes > Mycobacteriales > Nakamurellaceae > Nakamurella. The sequence goes on from JBBJML010000035.1 coordinate 10,796, forward strand.
TTGCTCCGCCGGCACCCGGTAGGGGGTGTCGAGCAGATTCTGCCCGTGCAGGCTTGCTGTGTTGGTCATGGTGGTCAGCGGCAGAAGCAACGTGGAGATATCGGAAAGCCCAACCAGCCAGGTCGGTTCCGCCTCTGCGATGGCGTCCCAATCCAGGTAGGGCAACACTTCGACGGCCAGATCCCCACCCCAGGGCGGAACAATCGCCCGGATCTCGGGGTCGACCAACATCTCGGTCAGCTCGGCGGCCCGGTCACGAGCCGGAGCGCTGACCACGCCGGCGCCATCCATGCAACGGCCAACCTCAACGGCATAGCCCTTCTGACGCAGCTGCTCCACGCAGAACCGCAACCGGGGCATCAGACCAGCGGGAACGCCGGCGGAGGGCGCCGTCACTCCGATGCGATCACCGCGAACCAAGGGTCGGGGGTAGCGAGTCACCATGCAAACCATTGTCTCTGCCAATCGATGCACGCACTCAGGCTCACCGGCGCGGACCGATGTAGGCCGCTGGATCGGGCATGGGCGCTGCAACCTGGCCGAAGCTCAGCCACCGGGCCCGCGGCTCCGCCGCCAGGCTCGTGTCCTGCCGCCACACGTGCCCGCACCCTCCGCAGCGGTAACGCCGCACCCAGACCAACAGCACCGTCGGGCGCCACCCCATCGGCTCGTGCGCCAACCGGCGGGACACGCTGTCCCGCAACACTCCTGGACCGCCGCACCGCCGGCAAGTCCGGTCATCCGCGGTGACCCGACTCCAACACAGCCCGGTCCGGCTCGATGAACTGACCAACCACCCGCAGGCCGAGACCGTCCAGGCGGGCGAACGTGGTCACATCAGGGGTCGCGAAAGTAGAGTCGGGCATCGTCGAGGTCTTCCTGCTGGACTGGTGTGAGAACCTCCATCATCGGAAGACCTCGACACCCACCTGCAACGACCCCCGGCGCCGCCGGTCAAGCAGGACCTACACCCTCGATTGCGAAGAGCCGGTCACTGGCATCGACACGAAGAATGTTCCACGTCGCCGTCAGAGCCTTGTCGCTGGACCGGGATCTGCTCGATCTGGTGCTGGCGGCGATCGCCGAGCTGGTCTACTGGCACGGCAGGACTGGAAACGAAGGTAGCGCAGCACTGAAGGTTTCGCTGGGCGCGTTCAAAGGTCAAGCCCTGAAGTGGTTGTGGCGCAGCGTTTTCATCCGTCTCCTACATAGCGACGTACCGCCTCAAGCAGGGCGGCGATCTCCGCATCCCGGCTCGCCTGCGGATCCGTGTGGAACAACAAAATCGACGGCAGTGAGGTTGCGAAGTAGTCGATACCGGCGGGGGTGGCGGCGAGGTCATCGATGTAGGCGAACAGATCGTGCAGCAGCGCTGCGGCTTCGGCCGGTCGTCCCAGGGCGCGGAGAGCGAGCACCGAGTACATAGTCTGGGCACTGTGGCGGCTGGTCGACATGTCGGTGAGGTCGCCGGAGAATGCCGCTGCCTGCTCCCAGGCCGCCCTGGCTGCTGTCCGGTCGGCGGCCGCGTTCAGCGCCCTACCCCACCACCAGTGCAGCTCGGCCGCATTCGCGAGCGGATGGCGCGCCTCGCCGAGGTTCTCCGGGGTGTGGATAGCACGGGTCAGCGAGTCGATGGCGCCGGCGGCGTCTCCGGCGGCGATCGCCTGCCGCGCGACGCCGATCCGCGCCCGCTCCCAGGCGGCGAGCACCTGTCCCTCGCCGCCCTCCCAGGGCTGGAACCGACGGTCCTGCAACAGTTCGACGGCTTCCTCCGGTCGGTCGAGCTCAGCCAGCAGTCGGGCCGTCGTCACCGTGAGGTCGTCTCGCTGCGCCACCAGGTCAGGCCGCGTCGTCAGGCGCTCCAGACGTACGGCCGCGGATGTTCCGCGTCTGGCCAGCAGCTGGTCCTCTTCGCTGAGCAGGCGCGCGTCATCCGGCGCCAGCAGCCGCGCAGCGGCGTACTGACGAGCTGCCTCATCGGTGTCGTGCAGGACGTTCACCGCGGCCACCCCGAGAATCCGGTGGGCGATGACCGCCAGGTCCCGGTCACTCTCGGCAGCCATGACAGCCTCGCTCCAGGCGGCGATCGCATCGAGGTGCCGACCGCGGCTGTAGAACCAATGGCCGAGCAACAGTTGCGCCCGGGGGTCCGGACCGCACTCGAGGGCAGCCAGCAGTGCCCGGATGTCCTGCGGGCGTGAAGCCAGGGTGTTGGTGGCGTCGGTGGTCCTGGCGGCCGCCCGCGCATGGTCGGCGGCCTGGGAATCGCTGGTTTGCAACAGCATTGCCCGGTGGTAGTGCACGAGTGGACCGACCTGGACCTGCCCGAGGGCGGTCCGACCGGCCGCGCCGGCAGCGAGCTGCAGGACGCGCAGTGCGTCACGCGTCGCGCCGCAGTCCGCGTAGTCGAGTGCGACGTCCAGCAGGGTCGGAGCGTCGTCGGTCAGCGCGAGCCCGGCGAGATCCCGTGACCACTGGTGCAGGGGGTCGACCGCGAGCTGCGCCTGCAAAACGACAGCGGCCTCGTATGAACGGTCGGTCGCCCGCAACACGATCGCCAGCAGGCAACTCGCACCGAGATGGTGCGGATCGCGCTCCAGCACGGCGCGGGCGTGCGTCTCGGCTGCAGCCTGATCGCCGGCCCTGGCAGCGATCCGGGCCGACACCCACCGTGCGGGCTCGCTCCAGGCCGCGTCCCACGCTGCTCTGGCCAGCAACGGGATCGCTTCGGCATCCCGTCCCCGCTCGGCCAATGAGCGACCCCAGCGGTAGTGCGCCTCACCGGTCCGCGGCGTCGGCGCGAGTGCGGTGAGCCGTTCGACGGCGCGGCGGAAGTGGGCTGCCGCTTCCTCGGGAAGGCCGTCCGCGTCGCAGCGGGCCCCGAGCGCGATGTTGGCCCGGATGTCGTCGGGGTCGCGTCGCAGGGCCTCCAGCCAGTAGGGCTGCGGTCGGCGGGTTGCGTGGCGGTACTGCTCCAGGTGCTCTCCGGTGAGCACCAACTCCTCGGTCGAACCGATGGCCGACGGCGCGGGCGGTTCCACCGCCGGTCGCAACGGCTCCTGAGCGGACCCGTCGGCGGGATCCCACCGCAGCACCTCGATCCCGCCTGATGTGATCGTCAGGGTCAAGCCGGCTCCGTCCGAGTCGCCGGTCGGGTGCTCCAGGATCTCGGGCGTGTCGGGTCGCAGCGTCCGTGTCCATTGCGCGACAACGGATCCGTCGGCGCTGCGGAGCGATATCGCCGCGTCGGCGAAGACCTTGGTCGCTGCGACCCCGAGCCGGATCACCGAGCCTTCCCTGTCCGCCCGCACCGTGTCCAGCCGGATGGCGGCGTTCAGCGTCGCGTGGTGCGCCGGGCCGATCTCGCGGATCGGGTACCAGAACTGGCTGAAGCACTTGGTCTCTCCCGGGGCTATGAACGCAAAGTCCGGCTGGTTGTCGGTGAAGACGCCCGCCATCAACTCGACGTACGGACCGTCGTCGTCGGTCAGGTTCGTTTCCCAGGCTCGGCCGAATGCCGCGTTGCCCCAGGTCCACTGCTTCTTCCCCGGCGAGATGGCCGGATCCGCCCAGTGCACGAAACCTGCTCGGCGACCGTGGTCGTAGCCACCGAAGAACGCATGCCGGGTCGAGGTCACCATGTACGACGTGGGTACCGGGATGTTGCGGTACCAGTCGAGTCGATCGGCGTCCGGCCGTTCCGCGGTCACCCTGGACGGGTAGTCGACGCCGTAATAGGTCCCGGCGTGCGGGAAGCTGGTGACGGCCCGCTTCGCATGATCGGCCACCTGATGCACGTCAGGCGGGAAGAAGGACTGGTAGTCGTCGTTCACTGCGGCCGCCACGTTGGCCCACCACAGGAACGTGTGCGGCAGATCGGTGCGGTTGTGCAGTCGTACCCTGGCCTCGACCACGGTGGAGTCCGGTCGCAGTCGGATTCCGTGCATGCCCTTCATTCGCGTCATCGGGTCGTGGTCGCTGCACCAGATGGTCACCGATCCGTCGTCCTCGCGTTCGATCTCCCAGTCGGTGGGCAGGAACGTTCCCGGACGATGGTGCTGGGGCCAGTTGAACTCGACACCGCCGGAGATCCACGGCCCGGCGAGCCCGACCAACGCCGGCTTGATGACGTTGTTGCGGTAGAAGAAGTCGTAGTCGGCGACCTTGTCGTAGCCGACGTGGATCCGACCCCCGAGCTCGGGCAGTAGCACCAAGCGGATCCAGGTGTTCTCCAGGTGCACGGCCTGCCAGCGGTGCGGCCGCTTGGCCGTGCTGATGTGCTCGTGGTGCGGAAGCGGATAGATCCGTCCCGAACTGCCCTGGTACACCCGCTCGTCCAGGAAGGACGGGAACCGGCTCGGCGGTCCGGGCAAGTAGGTGTCGATGTCCATCGGCTGCGACCACGCCGCCACGGCCAGTCCGCGTTGGTCCGCGGGAACCGGCGGGATCATCAGCAGGGAGCGGCCATCGGTCTCGGGAGTGGTCACAAGGTGACGATATGGCGATCTGCCACGTGCGAACATGGACCTTATGCCGGTAGACCTGGAGGAAATCACGAATTCAGCACCGCTATGACGATGATCCGAGCAGACGGCTTCCCAGGTGAGCGGATGCTGGTGCTGCCGCGCTCCCGGATCGACCGGGCACTTGCCTCTCCGGCGACCCGGCACCTGACCGTCACGGACGTCGGCTATTTCCCCGCCGCCCGGGACCATGGCCGCCGCCGGTCGGCGATCCGGGAGACCGTCGTGCTGGTGTGCACGGCCGGGCGGGGGTGGTGCGAGACACCGGATGGGCGTTGGGACGTGGCGCCGGGCGACGCCGTCGTGCTGCCAGCCGGCCGATCGCACGGCTACGGATCCACGGTCGGCGATCCGTGGACGCTGTGGTGGCTGCACGTCGCCGGCGAGGCGGTGGATGATCTGGTCGAGCTGCTCGGCACGGTCCCGCCGGTACGGGCGCTCGACGACCCGGACGCGGCCGCAGCCCTCACCGCTGAGGTCCTGCGGTGGATGGACCGCGACCTGACCGCTGCGAGCTTGATCGGGGCCTCCGGGGCGGCCTGGCACCTGCTCAGCACCCTGCCGTCCGCCGGCCGGGACAGCCGCTCCGGTGGGGTCGTGGCCCAGGCCGCCGCTCGCCTCAGGGCGACACTGGATGACCGGATCTCCGTCGCTGACCTGGCTGCCCGCGCCCATCTGAGCTCCTCGCACTTCAGCGCGCTGTTCAAGGAGCAGGTGGGGTACTCGGTCCTGCAGTACCGGAGCCAGCTGCGGATGTCGCGTGCCCGCGAACTCCTGGACACCACTGATCTCACCGTGGAGGCGATCGGACATGCGGTCGGCTACCCGGACCCGTTCTACTTCACCCGGCAGTTCACCAGGGTCACCGGGATGGCGCCGCGGGCCTTCCGTCATCGTCACCGTTGATCGCAGGGCCCGAGAACCCAGCAGGTCCGTCACGTCCGTGGGTTCGCGTCGGCGGCTGCTCTGCGGTTCCCGTTCTGCCTGGCGCACAGCGGAATCCGGCCGATCAGCGTGGGGGTGCTGTGCTCGCGCGCACCACGAACTCGGTCGGGATGAGTGAATGGACGTCCTTCAGCGCGGCTCCCTCGCGAATCTGCTGCAACAGTAGATCGACCAGTCGGCGGGCGATCGCCTGGAAGTCCTGCGCCACCGTGGTCAGCGACGGCGTGAAGTACTCAGCCAACGGGATGTCGTCGAAGCCGACGACGGACACATCGCCGGGCACCGACCGACCGGCTTCCGACAATGCCCGGTACAGACCGGCGGCCATCTCGTCGTTGCCGCAGAACACCGCGGTGACCGTGGGATCCGCTGCGGCCGATCGGCCCGCCTGGTATCCCGAGGCAGCCGTCCAATCCCCCTGGAACGGCTCGGGCACCTCTCGACCTGCCGTCCGGAGTGCAGTGCGCCAGGCGTCGAGTCGTAGCTCGGCGGGAACGGAGCCTCGCGGCCCGGCAATGTGGTGGACCGTGCGATGGCCCAGCCCGAGTAGGTGATGCACGGCCAACGTCGTGCCGCCGGCGTCGTCCCCGGCAACGGCGGGGTGATCTCCGACGAAGCGAGCATCGGACACGACGACCGGAAGGCGCGGCGGCAACGAGATCGTGGCCGGCGCGGTGGTCTCGGCACCGATCACCACGAGACCGTCGATGGCCTGGTGGGAGAGCCGGTTCACCGCAACAGAAACATCCTGCGAGGTCGGGCTCTGGAGATCGATCAGGGCCACGGTGTAGCCGGCATCGTTCGCCGCGTCGACCAGGGCCTGGACCGTGTGCGATTCACCGGTTCGCGCCAGTTGGTGGGCGATCACACCGATCGTGGCGAAACTGCCCGACTTCAGGGCTCGCGCTGCCACGTTCGGCGCGTAGCCGAGCTGCGCCATCGCCACCAGTACGCGTTCGCGGGTTTGCGGCCGGACGTTGGTCGCACCCGTCGAGACCCGTGAAACCGTCTGCGCGGACAGGCCGGCCAGTGCCGCGACATCGGCGATCGACGCGGCGACATGACCCCGGGGCTCGCCGCCGCGGGGCTCCCGTCCGGTCGTCTGCAGGTGAGTTGCCATGGCTGCCATCGTGATCCACTTCCGTCCCGGGCGGTCGCGCGGGTCCCACTTCTCGTCGGGTGTGGACCCGCGTGCTCATTGTCCGAGTTTCCGCACCTACCAGATGTTTACGTAACCATATTGTGACCGCCGATTGCTTCCCGGGCGATTGACGTGCGGGACGGGGCGTGTGAGCGTGGTTACGTAAACATCAGCGGGACCAACGAAGGGATCGCCGGCGGTGGCACAGGCATTGGACACGCGCGCTGAACCGACCGCCGTGCTGCGGTCGCGTCGGTCCTGGCGCGGGTGGGGGTTCGTGGGCCCGTTCATGGCGGTGTTCGCCCTGGTGTTCCTGGCGCCGATCGCGTACTCGATCTACCTCAGCGTGTTCCGCGAGAAATTGGTGGGCGGGAACAACTTCGTCGGGTTCCAGAACTACAGCCAGGCACTGTCCGACCCCCAGTTCTGGGAGGGTTTCGGCCGGGTCGCCTTGTTCCTGGTCATACAGGTCCCGATCATGCTCGGGATCGGACTGCTGGTGGCGCTCGCGATCGACTCCGGACGGTTGTACGGCAAGAGCTTCTTCCGCATCTCGATCTTCCTGCCCTACGCGGTACCGGCAGTGGTGGCCGCGCTGATGTGGGGATTCATGTACGGCACCCGGTTCGGGCTGATCGGCAACATCAACCGGGCCCTGGGGACCGACCTGCCGGACCCGTTGCAGTCCGGGCTCGTACTGCCGGCGATCGGCAACATCGTGACCTGGGAGTATGCGGGCTACAGCATGCTGATCTTCTACTCGGCACTGCGGGTGGTCCCGCCGTCGCTGTACGAGGCCGCCGAGATCGACGGGGCAGGCCAATGGCGCATCATCAGCGCGATCAAGCTGCCGGCGATCCGCGGGGCGCTGGTGATCGCCTCCATCTTCTCGATCATCGGCAGCTTCCAACTGTTCAACGAACCCAGCATCCTGCAGAGCCTGTCGCCGAACTACATCTCGACGTACTACACGCCGAACATGTACGCGTTCGCGCTGTCCTTCAACGGACAGCAGTACAACTATTCGGCCACCATCGCCATCATCATGGGCGTGGTGACCATGGTCATCGCCTACGTCGTCCAGCTCCGCGGCATGCGACGGGAGGCCTGAGATGGCGACCACCGCCCCGGTGTCCGACGTCGCTGCCGAGCGGCGATCGGCACGCCGCAAACCCCCGATGTTGCGGGCCCGCAAGCCCACCCGCGATCGACCACGGCGCTCCACGTTGCTCACCATCCTGACCGGGATCGTGCTGGTCTACAGCCTGGTGCCCCTGCTCTGGCTGGTGATCAACGCGACCAAGACCCAGGCGAACCTGTTCAGTTCGTTCGGACTGTGGTTCAGCGGTGAGTTCGCGCTGTTCACCAACATCCGGGACACGCTGACCTACGGCGACGGCGAATTCATTCGCTGGTTCGGCAACACCGTGCTCTATGTCGTGCTGGGTGCCGGCGGCGCCACGCTGCTGGCCACTCTCGGCGGCTACGGGCTGGCCAAGTTCAATTTCCCGGGGAAGTCGGCGGTCTTCGCGGTGGTGATCGGCGCCGTCGCGGTTCCGGGAACCGCGCTCGCCGTGCCGACATTCCTGATGTTCAGCTCGATGCACCTGACCAACACCCCTTGGTCAGTCATCATCCCGTCGTTGATCTCGCCGTTCGGTCTCTATCTGATGTGGACCTTCTCCGCCGAAGCGGTGCCCAAGGATCTGCTCGAAGCGGCCCGGGTCGACGGAGCGAGCGAGTTCCGCACGTTCTGGAAGGTGAGCCTGCCGATGCTGGCGCCGGGCGTCGTGACGGTGCTGCTGTTCAACATGGTGGCGACCTGGAACAACTATTTCCTGCCGTTGATCATGTTGCGCGACTCGTCCTGGTTTCCCCTGACGCTCGGACTCAAACAGTGGAACGACCAGGCGGCAACGGCAGGTGGGAGCGCGATCTTCAACCTCGTCATCACCGGATCGCTGCTGACCATCATCCCGTTGATCGCAGCGTTCCTGCTGCTGCAGCGCTACTGGCAGTCGGGCCTGTCCGCCGGATCCGTCAAGGAATAGCACCGACCGGCCCGACGGCTCCGTCCGGCCACATCCAGATCCGAGAAATGAGATGAGGAGATCACCATGATCACCAGAACAAGGCGAGAAGCCTTCCGCATGGCAGCAGTGGGTGGCGCGCTCGCGCTGACCCTCGCCGCGTGCGCGTCCGGCGGAGAGACAGCATCAAGCGCACCCGGCTCGGCGGCACCGGACGCCGCCGCCAGGATGCAAGCGGCGCTGGAGAAGGGTGGGGAACTCTCACTGTGGGCGTGGGACCCCGCGGAGAAGGACATCGTCGCCAAGTTCCAGAAGGACTACCCGAAGGTCAAGGTTGACCTGCAGAACGTCGGAACGGGCAACGACCAGTACACGAAGCTGCAGAACGCCATCAAGGCCGGACGGGGAGTCCCGGACATCGCGCAGGTCGAGTTCTACGCGATCCCGCAGTTCTCCATCACCAAGTCACTGACCGACCTGACGCAGTTCGGTGCCGGATCCCTGGACAAGACGTTCACCTCCGGAGACTGGGGCGCCTCGAAGGTCGGCGACCAGATCCTGGGTCTGCCCCAGGGCGCAGGGCCGATGGTGTTGTTCTACAACAAGGCAGTCTTCGACAAGTACGGCCTCACCGTGCCGACCACCTGGGACGAGTACGTCGCGGCCGCCAGGAAACTGCACGCCGCCGATCCGAAGAAGTACATCACTGCCGACAACGGCGACTCCGGTTTCACCGCCAGCATGATCTGGCAGGCGGGCGGGCGGCCCTACAGGGTCGACGGCACGAACGTCACGATCGACTTCGCCAACCCCGGGACCCAGAAGTTCACCGCGATGTGGCAGCCGCTGATCGACGAGAAGCTACTGGCCAAGATCAATCCTTGGACCGACGAGTGGTTCCAGGCCCTGTCGGACGGCACCATCGCCACGCTCGCCAGTGGCGCGTGGATGCCGGCAAACCTGGAGGGCAGTGCTCCGAAGGCGTCGGGTGACTGGCGCGTGACGCAGATGCCGCAGTACGAGAAAGGACAGTCCGTCACCGCGCAGAACGGTGGCGGCGGGTTGTCGATCATGGAGGCCAGTGCCAACAAGGACCTCGCCTACGCCTTCCTGCACTACGCCGCGGTTGGACCCGGCGCACAGTCCTACGCCGACACCGGTGAGTTCCCGACGCAGAATGCGATCCTGAACTCGCCGGAATTCCTGAACGCGGCGCCTGAGTACTTCGGCGGGCAGAAGATCAACCAGGTGCTGTCCAAGGCCGCTGCCAACGTCGCCCCGGGCTGGCAGTACCTGCCATTCCAGCCGTACGCGAACAGCATTTTCGCAGACACGGCCGGCCAGGCCTGGACCTCCTCGGGAACCACCCTCGAGCAGGGGCTCACCGGCTGGCAAGACGCCAGCGCGAAGTACGCCGAGGAGCAAGGTTTCACCGTCCAGAAGTAGCCCGCCCACAAGGGCGTCGCATGATTTCCTGTGCTGCCTCCGGGGCGAGCCGCTCATCCGCGGTCCGCCCCGGTCGCGCGCCAGTGGACCGCATGGCGGGTTCCGCCCACCCAGTACGAGGAGTCACGTGAACCACCATCACCCGAAGCTGACCATCTCCCTGTGGGACTTCAGCTGGTACACGCAGTCGATGCCCGGCGAGCCGTTCCACGATCTGGCCACCGTGTTCGCGCAAGCGATCGATCGCGGGTACAACACGATCCGGATCTGCGCTGCACCGATGCTGTTGTTCGGTGAGCACGAGCTCGACACCACGAAGCTGCGGTTCGCGCAAGTGGGCGAGGGCGTCGGTCAGGGCACCCGATGGTACGACGTCGCCGGCGGCGCGGTGATCGACCTGCGGCAACGCCTTGTCTCGCTCTTCGAACACGCCGCGTCAGCGGGCGTCGAAGTCATCATCTCCTCGTGGGAGTACCAGCAGAGCTCCGCCTTCCTCGACAACCCTTCCTGGCACGACATGCTCACCGCCGTCCCAGCCCAGGAGCGCCACCTGGCCCTGGCCCGTGCCCTTGGGCGGATGGTCGATTTTCTCACCGAGCACGGCTACCACGAACAGATCGCGTACGTGGAGATCCACAACGAGGTCGACCTGTCCAGGCTCGCCGAGGTCGCACCTGCCGGCGTCAACACCTTCTGGGCGCAGAAGCCGTACCTGGAGGCGGCACTCGAGCAACTCCAGTCCACCCACCCCGAGGTGCTGTCCACCGTCTGCTACGGCATTCCGCCCTACCTGGACATGGCCGCCGTGCCGAACAACGCGCAGGTGGCGCATGCGCACTTCTACATCTACGGCGTCCTGGCTGAGCTCGAGGAGTGGGCCCAGGTCCGGGCAGCCCCGCCGGTGTTCCCCACGCCGGAACTGAAGTCCTTGCTACGACCCGAGGCGCCGGTGTTCGAGGAATGGCGAGCGACCGTCGAACCCTGGCGCCTGGAGGCCACCGGGATCAGCCTGAGCATGTTCTACGCCTACGACTGGGTCGACCCGATCGCCTGGGACCAGTGGCTGTATCGCCACTACTCGGCTCATGAGGCTGCCATGAAGACCGGATTGGACGATCGATTAAGTGCAGTGGCCGGATGGGCTCAGCTGCACAGCGTGCCGGCTGTCATCGGTGAAGGGTGGATCGGCTATACCCCGCTGTACGCGGATTTCGAGGACGGTCCCATCGGCCAAGACGTCGCAGCTTTCGCAGTCGCTCGGTGCGCGCAGCTCGGATACTGGGGCACGCTAATGGGCTCCAACAGTGCACCGCACCACCCCGCATGGTCAAACATCGACCTACAACGGAAGCTTAACAATGTATTTTTATGCTCTGAAGTTGCAGTTCCTTGATTTTGAGTTGTTTGAGTAACGCCGTCAGGCACCACTGCCGTCACTCGAATGGTCTACTGTCGCGTCCGCGACGCTCACTCTTGTAGCGGCGCAGGGGATCCGCAGATCGGAGGATCTAGTCGCACCACTGAGCTGTCCAACGGACCGACGACGACAGGTCCCTCGGGCAGCTGCTGCATGATGCCGGCCAGTGCCGCACCGCGGGGTTTCACCGGGTTGTACGACCTGACCAGTCGCAGAGCTACACGAAGCACCTCGAGGTGATCGGCGTCGATGGGCACATCTGGCGCCACACCCGCAAGGGCGACAAGTACGTCACCGTGATCATCGATCTGACCCAATCAGGTATCAGACCGGGCCGGCCCGGACCAGGGTATGCACAGTGACACCCCCGGCCATGACCTCGCCGATCTCGGCCAGGTTCTTGCTGGCCAAGTGGGCCTTGCTGACATGCACGTCGGCGACCTCGATCGGGATGTAGCGTGCCAACGCGTCATCGGACTCCGGCCCGATCAGCTCACCGTCCTTCAGGATCACGTCGTGGACTTCCGCACGCACTGTGACGATGTCGCTCTTCTGCACTACCGGATCGCCCAGCAGGTCGAGGACTTCACCGCCGCGGAGTGCGACCGGATGACTACGATCTAGCTCGCCCTGCGATCGGAGGGCCCTCGAACTTGCTCGGGCAGTCGTTCCTTCGAAACCGTTGCACGGAAAAGTCTTTCGACCCTGATCGGATCGCGGGCGGGTGCCCGGACGGGTCGGTGACGAGGTCATCCCGGCCCCGATCTGGACGTCAGGAGCAGACCACCCGTTCCAGTCCGGATCCGACCCGGAGGCAGGCCCCGGTGGGCACAGCTGCACCGTGTCCGGCCCGCACGTCATCTCGAACCGGTCGGCAAACTGGATCTTCCAACACGCGGGGCAGATCTAGCGCGAACAGCGCCGTGGTGTGTAGGAGCACCCGGTCGGCGAGGTCGGTGCTGCCGCCGTACGCATCGACGAACTTTTACGAGGCCGGATCGCAGCCCATCGCGTTCACGGTGAGGTCGCGGCGCCCGAAGACTTCCACCTCACCGACCCGGCCGACGTTGCCGGGCTCGCCGATGGGTGCGTCGACGTCGGTCCCGTAGACCTCGATGTCAACACCCGTCGGGACCCCGAGCCGTCCACCCTCGTTCTCGTATCGGGCCAGCGGGTCATCATCATCGTCACCGGGTAATGATGGCAGGCGAGAACTGTTCCAGGTCAGAGTCTTTGATCGCTCGTCGATGCCGGGCCACCGGGTGGGCAGGGTGCGATGCATGTCACCGAGCTCGGTTCGGTGGGGTCAACGATTTGGCAACGGTGAGCAGCACCACGGAGTCTTCGACCGCCTCGAGGCTGTGCCGGCGGTCGGGAACGGTGAGTAGATCGCCCGGGCTGCCGTCCCAGCTGATGGTGCCGGCGACCAGCCGGATACGTCCGTGCAGCACGTGCACCGTCGCTTCTCCGGGATTCTCGTGTTCGTCGAGACTGCGACCGGCGCCGAGGGCGATCAGGGTCTGCCGCAGAGTGTGTTCGTGGCCGCCGTAAACGGTATGGGCACTGCGCCCGCTGGAGGCGGCCTTCGCCTCGGCAAGACACTGTCGAGCCTGCGCGGTCAGAGAGCACTTCTCCATCGGGTGAGCCTTCCGGTGAGGGTGGTCCGGGTGCGGCCCGGGTGTCGCAGGATGCAGTGTCAGATCGTCTGGCGGTAGCCGAAGAACTCGTGATCCTCGTTGTAGCCGCCAAAGCCGCCACCGATGTCGGTCATGCTCGCGACGAACTCGATGCCCTTGACCCACTTGACCTGTTTGAAGCCGAGTTGGATCTCGTTGCGCAGTCGCAGCGGTGCACCGTGCCCGAACGACAACGGCTCGTCGTTCATGTCGTAAGCGAGCATCGTGAGGTGGTAGGACATCTGCTCGATCGGGTGGGCGTCGTAGTAGATCCCTCCATCCGGACCGTCCCCGAGGGAGTAGAAAACGACCCATGCCGCCTCCGGTGCCGGCTGGACGAGATCGATCAGGGTCCGCAGCGACACCCCGCCCCACTTGGCGATGCCCGACCAGCCCTGGATGCAGAAGTGCTGGGTGATCTGCTCCTGGTGCGGCAGGGCGCGCAGCTGCGTGAGGTCGAGCTCGACCGGGTGCTCGACCAGGCCATTGATCCGCAGGCGGTAGTCGACGAACCCGCCGTCCTGCAGCGCGGTGTACTCCGCTGAATCGGGGTAGACACCGTTGTGCCAGAAGTACGGCGAGATGTCGGCCTCGCGGTACTGACCTGGTTTCGCGTCGAGGTGTTCGAACAACCGTTGAGCCGGCCCGATAAGCGCGTACCCGACGCGTTGCACCACCCGGGGGTGCCGCAAGGTGAACGGGGTCGCAGCGACCCAGCCGATGACCACCAGCAGCATCGATGCGGCGAACACCCAGAACCCGACCCAGCCACCGCCATTGTTGTTGGCGTACAGGTGGTTGAGATTGTGCAACAGCCCGGTCATGAACACCAGCGCGACGTGGACCACGATGAACAGCAGGAACCAGACCAGCACCAGGAAATGCAGTGACCGGGCCACCTGGATGCTCAGCACCGAGCTGATCCGCCGGAATCGGGTCGAGAGCGCCGGCGACATCCCCAGTCCCGTGATGAACGCCAACGGTGCGGCGATGAAGAGCGTGATGAAGTAGGCCAGCAGCTGCAGGCTGTTGTAGCCCCCGACACCGGTTTCGGCCGGCCAGTTCAGCGACAGGTACTGCACCAGTGTCGAGGCCGCATTTGGAAACACCTCCCAGCTGGTGGGCACCACCCGTCGCCACTCACCGGTCGTGAACATCAGCACGTAGAACACGATGCCGTTGACCAGCCACAGCACGTCGACACCCAGGTGCCACCACCGGGCCAGCCCGATGGAGTGCCGGATGCCAGGCAACCCCACCTGGCCGGGCAGGTCGATCGAATCCTTCTTCGCCGTCCACAGCGGGTCGGACGGAACGGGCTTCTGGATACGGAGCCACTCCCGTCCTGGAGTGCTGTGCCGCGTCCAGTAAAGCCGCGGATGATCGGTGAGGATCTGCAGTCCGGACCGGATGATGAAGATCAGCAGGAACAGGTTGAAGAAGTGTTGAACGCCGACCCAGATCGGCAGCGCTGCCGACCTCGGTCCGGCGCCGTCGGCGACCGTCCCCGGGTGGGCAGTGATAAATTCCTCGACGGCGTTGACATTGCGCAGCCCCTTGGCGGCCGCGACCGCGACGATCAGCACGACGAACCCGATCGGGATCAACCACAGCAGATTGAACCAACGGTTGTGCCCGATCCGCACCCGCGGCGCGATGCCGTGACCCGGCGGGACCCCACCGGCCCAGGTGCTCGGATCGACCTTGTCCTCGCCGGCGGACAGCTGCAACCGGTAGTCTGCGTCAATCCCTGCGCGGTCAGGTACCGCGCCGGCGGTAGGTCCGCCGCGATCGTCGGGCCCAGGCGATGTCGAGGGAGCCCGGGTTCGGGTGCTCACTGCGCGGGGGTTCGCTCGTCGATGCTCATCAAGGATCTCCAGGTCCGGGCGGTACTGCCCTGCATCACGATGACGATGCTCGCAGCTCCGGGGAAGGGTCGGAGGTCCCTATCTGTTCGGCGACTCGATCACCTCACTGACCGAGACCGACACCGGTATCGACGTCACCTTCCAACACGCCGCCCCCAGGACCTACGACATCGTCGTCGGCGCCGACGGCAGGCAACCACTTGTTGTTGCCTACCTGGACGTTGATGGACTCAAAGCCATCAATGATTCCCGCGGCCACGACGCCGGCGACCGCATGTTGGTTCAGGTAGTACAGACCCTGCGTGCAAATCTTCGCGCGTCCGACTCAGTCATACGCCTCGGCGGCGACGAGTTCGTTTGCGTTCTTTCCTGAACACCGATGACTGCTAGCCCGAAGGCTGCAGATCGCAGCCTGAGGTTGACTCAAGAAGTGTCATGAGGTCAGGCGGTGGGGGTGGCGTAGATGACGACGTTCTCGGTGTAGGAACGTTTCTCGCGGTCGAAGGCGCCAGCGCAGGTGATCAACCGTAGGACCGGTTCGGTGGTGCGGTTCCAGATCCGGTCGGTGGGCAATTCGTCCTTCGGGGTGTGTTCGCTGCTGCGGACGAGCCAGGTGCCGGTGGATCCGTCGGCACGGGTAATGATGATCTCGTCGCCGGTGGCCAGTTCCCGTAAGCGGAAGAACACGTCCGGGCCCTGGTAGGAGTCCACGTGTGCGATCACGACGGCGGGACCAGCCTCGCCGGGACGTGGTCCCTCCGTGTACCACGCCGCGAGTCCGAAGTCGGGGGTCTGCATCTGCCCGTCGGGCCAAAGGCCGATGGGCACGATCCGGGACTTCACACCGATCGTCGGGATGCTGATGCTCACCGGATCCGCCATCCTCGATGCGGTCGTAGCGGCGGTGTTCCCCGGCGTCGAGCGGTGGCTGGGAGCGCGGGTCGACGGGACGCCGGCAACCCGACGGGTCGAGGTCGCACCACTCGTGGTCGTCGTGGTCGCCGGAGGCGTCGTGGTCGGGCGCGTGGCAGACCGGGATGCAGGCGCGGCGACGGTGCTCGCGTCTACGGTGCTCGCCTGCGGCGCGGCCGCGGACGACGCCACGAACAGGCCCGACCGTTGGGTCACGGACGGGCCTGACCGTTGGCTCGTGGACAAATCTTTGGCCTGCGACATCGCCGCCCCGCTCGCCCCGGTCGCCCCGCTCGCCCCGCTCGGGCCGGTGCAACCGGCCGTGACGACAGCGAGCGCGACCACAACGACCACCGCACGCGACTGCAGGACAGACCCGCGCGTGCTAGATCCTGTTCGCCGCCGATCGCAGCGATCCTGTTGTCGGAGTGGGTGAGGGTGCACGTCGTTCTCCTGCTCAAGTGTGGGACGGGTCCCGGCAGCCGCTACGCGCCCCGAGACCCGACGTCAGGAATGTGGGCACTTTTCTTCGGTCAGCAGGCCTGCATCCGGTACAGAGAACGGAGCGCGGGCTGCCCGGACAGCAGCGCAGCAGCACCGCCCGCGCCGGTTTCGATTCGGGTGGGCACCGGGATCGGCGAACCGGCCGCCTGCTCCGCCTCGGTCACCCCTTCGTCCTCGGCCACCGGGGTGTGATTTCCCAGGAACTCGGTCAGCGAGGCCGTGTCGTTCAGGGTGCACGAGAGGGTGATACTACCGCTGTAGATCAAGCCGAGGTTCTCCGCGCCGCTCTGCTCTACCGGCACGGCGGTGAGGTTGTACTGCCCCGGACCGGCTGGGCCGGTGTTGAACGAGTCGCCGGCGCGCACGGTCGCGTTGTCGAACGCCTCGTTGGAGCCCGCCGTCGTCAGGGTCAGTCGGTAGGCCGGGAAGGTGACCGACTTCCCGTTGAAGTCGAGTGAGCCGAACTCGGTGCCCTCGGTGTCGTTGACGATGGTCAGCGAGGTCGCCTCGCAACCGGCGGCGGGCGGGGCAGGGGCGTGGCCGATTGCTGCCGCGGGCGCGGCCGCAGCCGGGGTAGCGCCCAGGAACGAGACGCCGAGCGCCAGTGCAGCGGCGCCGGTGACGGCGGCGGTGGCGGTGGTACGGATGACGTTCATGCCGTGACTCCTTGATTTGGACCGCGTCGTTCGACGGTCAGTGGTGGAACCCTGTACAGCTCAGGACGTTCCCGGACTACGGAGGTTGTCCCGCCCGCCGAAAATGGTCGTCGCACCGCCCTGACCGAAGGTTGAAATGCCCTCGACCATCTCGGGTTTCAGTACGCAGGGACTTGTCCAGCCGAGTCCCGGTGGCTGCTGCGGCCCGCCGTCGTGCGGAACGAGGTCACCTCAAATACGTCGTGGGCAACGCCTGCTCGCCGTCGGGTTGGCCTGGTTTCGGAGTCGGACCTTCGGCGGCGGGCTGCTGATGGCGAACCCCGCGCTGTCCAGATCGCCGCCGGTCCGGGCTGCGGCATCGGTAGACCGGACTTCCAGGGAGGCCAATGTCTACCAATGCTCCAGAATGCGCACCCCACTCCACGGCGATGGGTTGTCCGTTGCTCGCTGAGAGCCGCCATGAGTCCGCTCTGGATGAGGCCATGACCGAGTACGTCGGCTACGCGAAACCCGACCCGGCCGGCACAGGCAACGGCAGTACCAACATCTGCAACACCAACATCTGCAACGGCACCCCGCAGGAAGACGATGCTGACCGATGCGTCCGGTCCGGTCAACGTCGACGCGCGGAGGGACCGGGCGGCCACGTTTGAACCACAGATCGTGATGAAGCGGCATCGGCGCTGGCCCGGGGCGAGGTGACGAAGGGGTTGGATGCTCAACAATGTCCCCGAGCCGTCCTTCGCGGAGGGTCCTATCCGACCAAGATTGCCCGGTCTGCTGGTCAGCGCCACCAAGTCGCCCAGCTGGCTCCGGCGACACGGGAGCCTTCGGCGATCGAGCGAGGAACGAGTCGAGATCCCGTCGTGCCACAGCCGGTCCCGCCGCAGCCCGTCGATGATCTGACAGGGTCTCGACGCGCTCGTTCCTCGCTTGCTCCTTGTCCTGAGCGACGAAGGAGACGAAGGGGACCACCGGAGCCTTCGGCGATCGAGCGAGGAACGGGTCGAGATCCCGTGGTGCCACAACCGGTCTCGACCAGAGTCACGCCAGCAGCTGGTGCTGCGCCAACTGACGGTAGAGATCGCTGCTGCCCAGCAGTTCCGTGTGGGTGCCGAGGGCGGCCACCCGCCCATGGTCCATCACCACGATCCGGTCGGCGTGGATCACGGTCGCCAGTCGGTGGGCGACGATCAGCACGGTCCGCCGAGAGGCCACGGACGCGATGGCCGCGGTGAGCGCCTGCTCCGTCCGTGAATCGAGGCTGGCGGTCGGCTCGTCCAGCAGCAGCAGCGGCGCGTCCGTGATCAGTGCCCTGGCGATCGCCAACCGTTGGCGCTCTCCGCCGGAGAGGCCGGCCCCGTCGTCCCCGAGTACGGCATCGAGCCCGTCCGGGTACTCGTCCACCCGCGCCAGCAGATCCACCGCTGCCAGCACTTCACGACAGCGGACGTCGTCGGCGGCCGGCGCGGCCAGCACGAGGTTGTCGCGGATCGTGCCGGCGAGCACGGGAGCATCCTGTTCGACGTAGCCGATCCGGGACCGCACCACACTGCGCGGCAGCGCCCGCAGGTCCACGCCGTCCATCCGGATCGCGCCGGCCGTCGGATCGTAGAACCGCTCCACGAGCGCCAGCAGCGTCGACTTGCCTGCCCCGGAGGGTCCGACCACAGCAGTCGTCGATCCACGGGGAACGGTGAAGCTCACCCCACTGAGCACGCTCCGATCGGTCCGGTAGCGGAAATCGACATCGCTGAAGGTGATCTCGACGCCCCCGCTGTGCACCGCGGCCGGCGGTTCGGACCGCCGGTCCGCGGGGTCGTGGTCCTGCTCTGCCGGGACGGCCAGGATCTCGTTGATCCTGGCCAGGGCGCCCAGGGCCGCCCTGACCGTGGTCACCGCACCGAAGAACTGTCCGAGCGGCATCAGCATCATGAACAGGTAGAGCACGAACTGCACGAGGTCGGCAACGCTCAGCACGCCGGCGGCCACCCGATAGCCACCCAGTCCGAGCACCGCCAGGAACGACCCCTGCACGGCGAGCCCGCTGATCGGCCACAGCAGCGCACCGATCCTGGCCACCCTGACCCCGAAGGCGTACGCGCTGGTGGCCTCGGCGCCGACCCGGTCGATCTCCCGTTCGGTGGCACCGGCCGCGCGGATCGTGCGTACTCCCGACACCCCGCGTTCCACCCCGGAGGCCAGCCGCCCCACCGCGTCCTGCGCCGAGCGGGTCAACCGTTGGATGCGTCCGGACACGACGATCACGCTGGCCGCCGCGACCGCCACCACGGCGAGCGTGATGCCCAGCAGCACCGGGTCGATGAACACCATGGCCACCAGGGAACCGAGGAAGACCACCCCGCCCCCGAGCGCATCGACCAGCCCACCGGTCAGTGCGGTCCGGACCATCGTGGTGTCCGAGCCGACCCTGGACACCAGGTCCCCAGCCCGACGGGTGTCGTAGACGGCGATCGGTAGGCGCAGCAGGTGCGACACGAGTCGGCGACGCGCAGACAGCACCACCCCCTCCGCAGTCCGTTCCAGCAGGAACTGCTGGATCGCCCCGGCGACCGCCGCGCCGAGGACGGCTGCCACCAGCCAGGCGGCTGGGGTCACCAGCGAGCCCGAACCGCCGACGGAGGCGATGATGCGCTTGATCAGGAGCGGTTGCAGCAGGGTCAGGCCCGCCCCGGCCAGCGACATCACGACGATGACGACAAGTACCCGACGGTGCTCAGCGAGGTACCCGATCAGGCTGCGCAACGGCGCCGCCGGGATGTCCGGCGTGTCCGATTGCGTCTCGGCTTCCTGCGCCCGGGACTGTCGCGAAGGCCCAGGCACCCCAGCCCCTCCCGCCCCTGCCGTCGGCAGCTCCACCACCGGTGTCTCAGCCACGGGAGAATCTCGATCCACCGTGCTTGTGATGGACAGCCTGACGGCTCACCCCGAGAGCGCCGGCGATCTGTGCCCAGGAGAGGCCGGCGACGCGGGCCCGGCGAACCGCGACCGCCTCCAGCCCGGAGATCTCCTGCTGCATCAGAGTGATGGCGCGCAACGCCACCAACGCATCAGGGTTTCCCGCAGCGTCGACGAGTTGCTGCAGCGTCTGACTCTCCATGGAACCTCCGTCATCGGCGTGTCAATTCAGATTGACACCTGCGGGACGTCAACGCAAGTTGACGGGCCCCCCGGCCGGCGAACGCCGGCACCCCCGCACTCTCGATCGGACTCGCTAGCCAAATATCGTGCTGCTCCTAGACAGGCAGATACAGTCCGATCGTGGATCCGATCAAGAACCCGTACGCCCCCGGCGCCGGCCAACGCCCACCCGAACTCGCAGGTCGTGACGACCAGCTCGACGCCTTCGGGATCACCCTGCAGCGGGTTGCGCACGGACGTCCAGAGCGGTCGGTGGTGCTCACCGGACTGCGTGGGGTCGGCAAGACGGTGCTGCTGAACGCGCTGCGCTCGGCGGCGGTCCGCGCCGGCTGGGGCACCGGCAAGTGGGAGGCGCGGCCTGATCAACGGCTGCGTCGCCCGTTGGCTGCCGCTCTGCACACGGCCGTGCGGGAACTCGGGCGGTCGGAGCGCACCGACACCGACCACGTTCTCGGGGTGCTCCGCTCGTTCGCACAGCGGGATGCCGTCGATGCGGGCGGCAAGGTGCGGGACCGGTGGTCGATCGGCATCGATGTTCCCGCCGTCGCGGGCCGCGCCGATTCCGGCGACATCGAGATCGATCTGGTGGAGTTGCTCACCGAGATCGGCGGCGCCGCAGCGGATCTCGGACGCGGGGTCGGTCTGTTCGTCGACGAGATGCAGGACCTGCACCCGGACGACGTGTCGGCGCTGTGCGCCGCCTGCCACGAGATCAGTCAGGCGGGTCTGCCGGTGCTGGTCGTCGGTGCGGGGCTCCCTCACCTACCCGCAGTACTGAGCGCTGCGAAGTCCTACAGCGAGCGTCTGTTCCGCTATGCCCGCATCGATCGGCTGCCCCGCGAGGCGGCCGACCGTGCACTGCAATCTCCTGCGCTGCAGGAACAGGCGGCGTTCGACGATGCGGCGCTGACAGCCATGTACGAACTGACCAGCGGCTATCCCTACTTCATCCAGGCCTACGGCAAGGTCGCCTGGGACGCAGCCCCCGGTTCGCCGATCACCGCCGCCGACATCGTCGTCGCCGCGCCGAGCGCGGAGGCCGAGCTGGCGGTCGGGTTCTTCGGATCCCGGTACGAGCGGGCCACCCCCGGTGAACGCGAGTACCTGCGGGCGATGGCCGATGCCGCAGCCGCGCTCGAGCCAGCCGAGCTGGACGACGTGCGCTCCGTGCCGACCTCAGCGGTCGCGGACCTGTTGGGCCGCAAGCCACAATCATTGTCGCCGGCCCGCGACGCTCTGCTCAAGAAGGGTCTCATCTACTCCGGTGAACGCGGGCGGATCGCCTTCACCGTGCCGCACTTCGGTCAGTACCTGCTGTCGGTGGGCTGACGACCGCGGACGTGGGCCGAGTCCCGTCATCCGGTGCCGACGCCGTCGCCGCCGCCGGCGGGCACGCGCTGGTGCACCCGCACCGACTCGCTCGCAGAACCCGTCGCCAGTGACGATATTTCGCCGGTGGCTTGCAACTTCCTCACACTGGCGACCAGTTCTGTGAGCACCTGCTGGTCGACCGACCAGGATCGGCGCGACGATCGATTCCCCGGTAGCGGTGACCGTGACCTGGTGTGGGTAGACCTCAGGTGATGGACGCGAACACCGCTGGCCCGGAGATGCTCTGGGATGTCGTGATCGTCGGCGCCGGGCCTGCGGGAGCGGCAGCTGCGCTCGCGGCCCTGAAGGCGCGTCCCGACGCCTCGGTGCTGCTGCTCGACGCCGCGGAGTTCCCGCGCGACAAGGTCTGCGGTGACGGCGTCGCACCCCAGGCCCTTGACGTGCTCGGCGCCCTCGGCGTCGATCTCGATGCACTCGTTGCCGGCACCGAACCGATCACCTCGCTTGATCTCGTCTCCCCCAGCGGCGTCCGCGCGTCCGGAACGTTCGCCCGGCCTGCCAGGGTGATCCCGCGCAAGGTGTTCGACGAACGGCTGGTCCGCGCGGCGCTCGCCGCCGGCGCCCAGCTGGCCCACTGCCGGGTGCGATCGATCCTCCGTCGCGACGATCACGTCCTGGTCGCCGACACCTACCGGGCACGGGTCGTCATCGGTGCCGACGGGGCCGAGTCGGTGGTGCGCCGGTCGAGCGGCGCAGCGCCGCCGCCCGCAGGCACGGTGGCCGTGGCGCTACGCGGCTACGTCCCCGCCGATCCGTGGCCCGCCGGCCGGCAGCTGCTACGGATGACCACCGCCGACTGGCCTGCCTACGCGTGGGTGTTCCCGGTCGGCGACGGCACCGCCAACGTCGGCTACGGCCAACTGCTCACCGGAACGCCGCCCAGTCGCGCCCACCTCACGCTGCGATTGGGCGAGCTGGTGCCCGACGCTGTCGGTGTGCAGTTGCACGGACACCGTCTACCGCTGTCGACGGGCCGCCCGGTCTTCGGCCACGACCGGGTGCTGCTGGTCGGCGACGCCGCCTCGTTGATCAACCCGCTCACCGGCGAGGGCATCTACTACGCGGTGCTGTCGGGCTCGCTCGCCGGTGCAGCGGTGATGACCGCCGACCCGGTCGCGCACTATCGACTGTCGATGCGCAAGGCACTGGGCAAGCATCTGCGTCAGAGCGACCTCGTGAGCAGGGCATCCCGACGTCCCGGCTTCGTCGATGTCGCGACCGCTGCGGCCGGCGCCGACCGGCGCCTGTTCGGCTCGCTCGTCGAGTTCGGCCTGGCCGACGGGCGGCTCGGCGTGCGCGATCTGGCCGGGCTGCTGCGCGCCCTGCTCCACCTCCCCCGCTGAGGTCGTGCGGGCGTGGGTGTTGCTCATAGGGCCGGGAGCAGCAGCAGTCGACCAGATCTCAGTCGCCGATCTCAGTACTGCACGGCTACGTCGATCACCCAGGTGATGCCGAACTTGTCGGTGAGCATGCCGTAGGCCGGCCCCCACTGCACCGGCCCGAACGGCTCGATGACCGTGGCACCCTCGGACAGCTTCTCCCAGGCCGTGGTTGCCTCCTCGATCGTGTCTGTGCGGAGTGACTCGAAGAACGACTCGGTACCGCGGTCGAAGGCCCGGCTACCGGGGACGTCGAAGGCCATCACGTGGAACCCGTTGGGCGCCAGCACCTGACCCCACATGATCTGGTCGGCCTCGGCCGGGTCGCCAACCGCCTGCATCTGTTCGTAGGTGAGGGTGGTCAGCTCGCCGCCGAACGTTGCCTGGTAGAACTCCAGGGCCGCACGGGCATCGCCGCGGAAGTTGGCGTGGGTGGTGGTGGTCAGGCTCATGGCTGCTCCTCTGGGTGATCAGCGGCCCGTCCGGGCTGCTGGACACCAGGTTCTCAGCAGTGCAGGACAGCTTCGGTCCTACACTTCGGGATACTCGGAGACGTGCCCACCACCTCCAGCCGACTGCTCGCACTGCTGTCGTTGCTCCAGGCCCGACGCGACTGGCCGGGCGAGGTCCTGGCCGCCCGGCTCGAGGTCAGCGGACGGACGGTGCGCAGGGACGTCGACCGGCTCCGCGAGCTGGGCTATCCGATCGCCGCCACCATGGGGCCGGACGGGGGCTACCGACTGGAGGCCGGTAGCGACCTTCCTCCGCTGCTGTTCGACGACGACCAGGCGGTGGCCCTGGCGGTGGCGCTGCAGCTGGCCACGATCAGCGGCGCCGGCATCGAGGAGGCGGCCGCGCGAGCCCTGGTGACCGTACGCCAGGTGATGCCGGCCAGGCTCCGCAGCCGGGTCGACTCGATGACCGTCACGCCGGTCGGCCCCACCCGCGGGGCAACTCCCGCTCGATCCCGGTGCGCTGCACACACTCAGCGCCGCGATCCGCTCCTGCGAGACGTTGCGGTTCGACTACCTGCCGGCCGGTGCAAACGCGGCGGCGGACCACCCTGCCGGACCCCGTCGTGCGCAGCCCCATCATCTCGTCGCCCGAGGCGGACGTTGGTACGTCATCGCCTGGGACCTCGACCGGGACGACTGGCGGACCTTCCGCGCTGACCGGATGGCACTGCACAGCCCGAACGGGCCACGGTTCACGCCTCGCGAACTCCCCGGTGGCGATGTTGCCGCGTACGTTGCGAGCCAGTTCCGCGGCGGGCAGCCCGGCGGCGACTGGGCCTGCCGTGGGAGCGCCGTGATCGAGGTGGCGCCCAACCAGCTCACGCCCTATCTCGACGAAGGCACGACGCAGATCCTCGATGGCGATCGGGTCCGGATCCAGCTCGGTGCGTGGTGCTGGCTCGCTCTGGCCGCCACTTTCGCCCGCCTCGACACGGAACTGACCAGCGTGCGTCCGGCCGAGCTGCGCGAGGCATTCGGAGTTCTGGCCGACCGCGCCCTGGGTGCAGCAACGGACGACCGCGGGTTTGACGAGGATGCACCGGTGCGTTCGGGACGGGGATCTCCTCGCACCCCTTCTTGACTCTCTGGACCACCGGGCTCCGCGATCAACCGGCTGTCACTGCAGACATGAACTTCCGCATGCGTTCCCGAGTTCCCGCCACCCCGCCGAAGTGCACTGCCAACCCGTCCGCGCCAGCCTCGCGGTAGGCGGCGACCTGGTCGATCACCTCCTGCACGGGCGAGGTTCCGTCCCAGGAGATCCGCAGCGCGGCAGCCACCGTCCGATCGCCGGCGAGTTCGATGAGCATGGCGCGGCGCTCGCGGAACGCGGCGACATCGGACGGCAGTCCCTGCCAGACGTCACCGAACCGCGCGGCCCGCCGCAGCGCAGCGGTGCTGTTGCCGCCGACCACGATCGGCACCGGCGTCGTGGGGACCGGGGCGAAAGTGCCCTGCTCGTAGGAGAACCGCCTGCCGGTGTACGGAGCCGCACCACCCGACCACATGTGCCGCAGGAGCGCGAGCGCGTCATCGGTGACGGCGCCGCGGGCGGAGAACTCGGCGCCCACGGCGGCGAACTCGGGTTCGGACCAACCGGTGCCCACCCCGAGACTGAGCCTTCCCGCCGAGAGCTCCTGCACCGTCGCCACCTGCTTGGCCAGCACGAACGGGTTCCGCAACGGGACGACCACCACCGAGGTGCCGAAGCGGATCCGCCGGGTGAGTGCGGACAGGTGGGCGATCGTCACCAGTGGCTCGTAGACACCGCCGAACGCCGATCCGTACTCGCCGGGCGGCAGGATGTGATCCGGCAACCAGGCGGTGCCGAAGCCGAGATCCTCCGCGGCCTGCGCCAGCTCGACCAGTGTGCGGACCTCCATCGACGGCGATTCGTCCGGCAGCACGACCTGTAGCTCCATGGTCGGGCCAACTCCGACCAGGGGATCTGCATTCCCCGCGGCCCTGGTGACACCATCGGGTCCATGAGCACCCCGGGTCTCGCGGCCGACAGCTCCCGCCCGATGACGCGCCACCGTTGGACGCCACCGGCCGCGAGCAGTCGATCCGCGACATCACGTTCGCCCGGCCCGTCGGCTACCGGCCGTTGCAGATGGACCTGTTCCTCCCGGCGCCGGAGAACCGCCCCGCCCCGGTCGTCGTGCACCTGTACGGCGGCGGGTTCGCGATAGGGTCGCACCGGCGCGACCCGCTCGGGTCCCACCTCACCGAGCGGCTCGTCGCGGCGGGCTTCGCGGTTGCCCGACCCCAATACCGGCACAGCCGGGAAGCGGTGTTCCCCGCCCAGTTCCACGATGTGACCGCCGCGCTGCTCTGGCTCCGGCACCATGCGTCCACCCTCGAGTTGGATCCCGATCAGGTCTTCGCCTGGGGCGCATCCTCCGGTGGGCACCTGGCGACGATGACGGCGGTGGCCGGTGGTGACCTCGATATGGTCGGGACCGTCGGCCTACCGGGGCCGGCAGTCGGCGTGCGAGCGGCCGTCGCGTGGAGCGCACCGGTGGATCTCGCCCGACTTCCCGGTCCCTCGCAGCGCTCCCCGTTCCATCGACTCGGCGCAGATCCGCACGACTGGCTGCTCGGTGGTCCCGCCGACAGCGTCCCGGACCGCGCGCGTGCGGCGTGCACTGCAGGCCACGTCACCGCGAGCGCGGCCCCACTGCACGTGGTGCACGGCGAGGTCGACGATGGCATCCCGATCGACCAGGCGGAGCAACTGGTGGCGGCGTACCGCGCCGCCGGCGCGGTGGTCGAGTTCACCCCGCTGCCCGGAGTCGGGCATTTCTTCGATGAGGCCACCCGCGCCGCTCAGATCGACGCGGGGATCGCATTCCTGCTGCGCTGGTCCTGACGGCAGCAGGCCATCGCCATCAGGTCGCACCGGGTGTTCGCCCACCCGCAGACCAACCGGTTCATCGAGTCCGAGTTCGCCGTCCCCCGTGATCGACTGCGGCCGGCGCTCGAGGCCCTGCGCACCGCAATCGACGCGTCCGGGATGCGGATCTCGTTCCCGGTCGAGGTGCGCTTCGCGCCGGCGGACGAGGTCTGGCTGTCGACCGCATATCGCCGGGACAGCGCCTACATCGCCGTCCACCGCTACTGGCGGGACGACGCAGATCCGTTGCTGCGCATGACGGATGGGGTGCTGCGCACCTTCGACGGCCGCCCGCACCGGGGCAAGGTGCACCACCTCGACGCCGCCGAGCTGCGCGAGCGCTATCCCCGATTCGACGACTTCCTGGGCCTGCGCGACGACCTGGATCCCAGCCGGATGTTCACCAACGACCACCTGGCGAAGATCCTCGGGCCGTGACCGATCGCGGCCCACGGCAGCCGCTCTCCGCGGTCAGTTGTGGGCGACGCGCATCTGCCAGACGTGCAGCGCGACAGTGAGATCGGCGCGCAGCCGGGCATCGTCGGTGAACGGTCCGATCAGCCGCTCCAGCTTGCCGATCCGGTAGCGCAGCGTGTTGTAGTGGAAGTGCAGTCGCCTCGCCGTCTGGGCGACGTTGAGGTTCGTGTCCAGCAACACCTGCAGGGTCCGGCGCAGTTCGTCGTTCTCCACGTCGCCCTCCGGGTGGGCCAGCGGGCCCAGGGTGTCGACCAGGAACCAGCGCAACTCGGCGGAATCCGGCACCAACGACAGCAACCGGTACAGACCCAGGTCATCGAACCGCGCCACCGATCCCGGGCCGGCCAACCGCCGGCCGACCCGCACCGCCTCCCAGGCCTGGGCATAGGCGGTCGCGAGCCCGGCCACCCCGGCAACCACCCGCGACACTCCGAGCACACCGTCGAACGGCAGCCCGGGAACCGCCAGTCCGCTGCGCAGCTCAGCCATCCGCTCGACGTCGGGCACGGTGCCGTCGGGCGCATGCAGCACCGCGACCGCCTCCATCGCGAAGGTCGCCGACGCGGCCGCCGGATCCATCCGCCGGACCCGGGACGTCCAGGCGGCGGCGAGCTGGGCCGCCCGGCGCCGCCGGTGCTGATCGTCCTCGTTCACGGCGCCGGCAACCACCACCACCAACGGCCCGGTCAGATCCCAGCCGAACCCCTCGGCACCGGACCGTGCGGCCGTCTCGGACTCCCTGCCGGACAACACATCCCGGAGGAAGTCGCCCCGATACTTGGTCTCCACGGCGGCCACCGCGAGCTCGCGCGCCACCACGAGGGCGGCGACCGTTGCGGCCCGCTCCAGCGTGATGACGTCCTGACCGTCCCACTCACCGGCCGTCCGGACAGCGATGAGGTCACCGTGGTCCTCGGCAGCGACGACCGAGGCCACGAGCGCACGCACCCCGCCCGCGAGCGCGTGCGATCCGTGCGGATAGCCCGCGGTACGGAACTGGGCATCATCGTCGAACAGCACGCCCGCGGCGGGCGGGAGTTCGGCTCCGGCGGCCGCTGTCACCCGGCCGCTGCGGTCGACGTGGATCACCCCGACGCCGTCGGCGGCATCGCCGAGTTGGTCCGGGAGCGCCTGCAGGACCTCCGGCAGGCCACCACCGTGCAACACGATCTCGAGCAACGCCTGGTGCGCCGCTGCGGCGCGGGACAGCGCAGCAGCCTGACGTCCCAACACTTCCGACAGCACCTGGTTGAGGATCACGTCGAACCCGACGCCGTCCGGCACCAGCAGCAGCGGAAATCCCAGGCGGTCGGCCTCGGCGATCATCGCCGGCGGCAACTCCTGCAGGTAGCGACCCGGCTTCACCGCGAACGCGGCCAGCCCGCGCTCGTGCAGTGCCGCCACCAAGGTCGTCATGGCCCCGGGGTCAGAACGCAACGGATACCCGGTGGTGAGCAGCAACTCGTCCGCACGCGTCCAGGGCAGGACGTCCGGCACCTCCATGATGTTGACGAACCGGATCATCCGGTCCAGACCGGCCGCTCCGGCGACCACCTCGAAGCCGTCCAGCACCGGCAGGCTCAAGGCTTCGCGCACGGTGATCCCGCGGAGCATCTCGCCGGCGGTCGACACGCCCGTCCTGCCGTCCGTCCTGGCAGGACCGGAGCCGGACGGGCCGCGGCGCGCGATCGTGCGGGGCGTCGGCCGGGGCCGGGCAGGCGTGTCCGAAGTGGTGATGTCGTGCTCCTCGCTCCGCTGCCCCCGCTGGTTGAACCCGATGATCTCAGCAGAAACAACGGGGTCCACGCCAGATGGTCGTCAACAGTTGTCATGAAGGGGCCCTGCGGGCCCGTCTACCGTCGGCCGGGTGACGATGGGTGGACGGCAGCCGCCGCGGGCGACGGGAGCGGCTGCAGCCGCCTACCTGGCCGAGCTGCTGCGCGGACCCGAGCGCGTGGGCGAGGTGGTGGCGGTCCGCAGCCACGCTGCGCTGGCGACGATTGACACCGGAAGCGGAGCCCGGCTGATCGCCATCACGTCCGCCGTGGATGCGACGCGTACAGCGAACACCCTCCTGCTGACCGGTGTCGCCCTGCCGGGACCGGGCAGCCGGGTGCAGGTCGGTGCCGGAGCGCTCCAGGTCGATGGCCGACGACACCGGATCCTGCGGTACTGGTCGAGCGGGACCGCCCCGCAGCAGGTCGATCCCGAGGCGCCACTCCAGCTGGCGCAGCGGACCTCCACCGCTCGCCGCGGGCTCAGCACCGAGACAGTGCAGCCGCTACTCACTGCAGTGGCAACCGGCTCGTGTTTCACCGAAGCGGCACGATCGCTGGTCGGGCGCGGCCCCGGATCCACCCCCGCGGGTGACGACGTCCTGGCCGGCGTCGCGCTGTCCCTGCGGATGACCGACCGTCCTGGATTGCTGGCGCAGCTGCGCTGCGCGATCACCCCTGACCTGCACGACCGCACGACGGCGCTGTCAGCGGACCTGCTGCGTGCCGCACTGGCCGGCCATGCTTCACCCGAGGTCCGCTCGCTGCTGCTCACCCTCAGGCCGGGAGCGAGCCGCGAACACCGCAGGCGCGCTGTGCAGACAGTCCTCGGGCTGGGGAGCACGTCGGGCGCCGACCTGCTGACCGGTCTGACCGGGGCGCTGCTTGCCGGGGCGCTGCTTGCCGGGGCACCGGCCGCCGTCCACCTCGTCCACCCCACCCACGCCGCGCGCGACCTCGAACGCCGACCCGGACCGACCTCCAGGCACCCCAGGCAGACCGGAAGGATGGCCACCCGATGAGTTCGACCGAGACCACGGCGACGACCTGGCACGAGCGGGTGGAGTTCCGTCCCGGCAGCTACCACGACTCGGTGACGTTGCTGCGGGTCGCCCAGGCGGCGGCGAGCACAGCGGGGGTCAGCGCAGCCCAGGTGGCCATGGCCACCGAGCTGAACGTCGAGCTCACCCGTGGGTTGGGCTTCACGGTGCCGGAAGACGTGACGCCGCAACAGCTCATCGTCGCCATCCGCGCCGTGGACGACGCGGCGCTGACCGCGGCGCTCGAGGCCGTCGACGGCGCCCTGGCCGCTGCCTCCGCACCCGCTCCGGGCGCACGGGCCGATCTCGACCCACCGCGCACCGTGCGGTCCGCGGCGCGCAGCGAACCGGATTCGACGATCGCCCTGCTCTCCGTTCCGGGGCCCCAGGTGCTGGCCGAGGGGCTCGACGCGATCGCTGCCGGGAAGCACCTGATGATCTTCTCGGACAACGTCCCCGTTGCCGACGAGGTGCTGCTGAAGCAGCGGGCAGCCGAGGCCGGCGTGCTGGTGATGGGGCCGGACTGCGGGACCGCCATCATCTCCGGAGTGGGCCTCGGGTTCGCCAACGTGTTGGGCGGCACCCTAGTGGGCGGCAGCGTGTTGGGCGGCAGCACCTCGAGCGGAACAGAAGCAGCGCCGACTGTCGGGATCGTCGCCGCCTCGGGTACCGGCGCCCAGCACCTGAGCTGCCTGCTTGATGCCGCGGGTGTCCGGGTCTCACACGTCCTGGGGCTGGGAGGGCGCGACCTGTCCGAAGCGGTCGGCGGGGCCAGCGCACTCACCGCACTGCAGCTGCTCGAGGACGATCCCGGCACGGACCACATCGTCCTGGTGTCGAAGCCGCCGCATCCCGCGACGGCCCAGAAGGTACTGGCCGCCGCCACCGCGCTGCGCACCCCGGTCAGCACGGTGCTGTTGGGCACGGGCAACCCCGACATCACCAGCGCCGTCGAGGTGCTGCTGGCCACCCTCGGTGTACCGACACCGAACTGGGCGGAATGGGGCACCGATCGCGAGATCGCCACCGACACCGGCGATCTGCGCGGATTGTTCGCCGGCGGCACCCTGGCTGACGAGGCGATGATCGTCGCTGCGACGGCACTGGGGGGTATTCGCTCGAACATCCCGCTACGACCCGAGGACGCGCTGCCGGCCGAAGCCCTGCAACCAGGGCGCCCGGTACTCACCGGGCAGGGTCACGTCGTCGTCGATCTGGGTGACGATGCGTTCACCCTCGGCCGTCCCCACCCGATGATCGATCCGTCCGTCCGGCTCGGTCTGATCGCCGACCAGGCCGCCGATCCACAGGTCCGGGTGATCCTGCTCGACGTGGTGCTCGGACATTGCGCAGAACCCGACCCGGCAGCAGGGTTGGTGCCTGCGATCCGGGCCGCCGTCAGCCGCGATGGCGTGCTCGACGTGGTGGTCTCCTTGTGCGGCACCAGCTCTGATCCCCAGGACCTGCGCCGCCAGGCCCAGGCTCTCGTCGCAGCCGGCGCACGGGTCCACACCTCCAACTCCGCCGCCGCCCGCGACGCCGCCACGATCGCCCGAGGAGGCGTCCGATGAGTGCTGCCGATCTGCTCGGTACCCCGCCGTCCGTCCTGGCCGCCGGGGCACATCTGCTCACCGAGGCGCTGCAGAGCCAGGCTGTTCCGGTGCTCGATGTCGATTTCCGGCCGTCGGAGACGTCGGACGACGTCGCCGCTGCACTGCACACGGTGCTCTCGGATCCGCGTCGGTCCACGGCGGATGCCAGCGCCCTCGCGGCGATGATGGGCGTACGCGCCCTGCTGGTCGAGGTGTTGCCGGCGTCGGAGGCTCTGGGTCTGCAACCCGGTCAGTTCCTGCACGCCGGGCCGCCGCTGCAGTGGGAGCTGGCGTCCGGACCGATGCGCGGAGCCCTCATCGGCGCCATGCTCTTCGAAGGACTCGCCACCGATGCGGCGGAGGCCGAGGCGAAACTCGCTGCGGGCGAGGGGGTTTCGTTCTCACCGTGCCACGAGCACCGCACCGTCGGTCCGATGGCCGGAGTCGTCTCACCCTCGATGTGGATGTTCCGGCTGGTGGACGCGACCGACCCGGAACGCGTGGCCCACTGCTCGCTCAACGAGGGTCTGGGCAAGGTGCTCCGCTACGGCGCCTACGGACCCGAGGTGATCACCCGGCTGCGCTGGATGGCCGACATCCTCGGGCCCGCTCTCGCGGCCGCGGTCCGCGGCACGATCGCCGGTGGCCGCGAGATCGACATCACGGCCATCGTCGGGCAGATGGTGCAGATGGGCGACGAGGGGCACAACCGCAACCGGGCCGGCACGCTGATGTTCCTGCGCGAGATCCTGCCGGCACTCATCGACTCGGGGCTGCCGACGGCTGACGTGGCCAAGGTCGCCGCGTTCGTGTCCGGCAATGACCACTTCGCCCTCAACCTGGTGATGCCGTGCGGCAAGTTGATGGGTGACGCCGCTGCCGGGATCCCCGGATCTGCGCTGGTGACGGCGATGTGCCGCAACGGAACTGACTTCGGGATCCGGGTCTCCGGCACCGGCGATGCCTGGTTCGCCGCTCCCGCCAACACGCCGCAGGGCCTGTTCCTGGCCGGCTTCGGGCCGGACGACGCCAACCCGGACATCGGCGACTCGGCGATCACCGAGACTATGGGGATCGGCGGCATGGTGATGGCGACCGCTCCGGCGATCGTCCGGCTGGTCGGCGGGGCGGTGCCGGATGCGCTGGCCGTCACCCGACGGATGTACGAGATCACCCTGGGCGAGAACCCGGCCTTCGCGGTCCCGATCCTCGAGTTCCGCGGCGCTCCCACGGGAATCGACGTGACCCGGGTGCTGCGGACCGGGATCGCACCGCAGATCAACACCGGCATGGCGGGTCGGGTGGCCGGCACCGGGCAGGTCGGCGCCGGCCTCGTGACACCCCCGATGGACTGTTTCGAGCAGGCCATCGTGGCACTGGCCGCCCTGGTACCGACGGACTGAGGGCGCCGCACCGGAACCGGGCAATTCGCCGAACCGCCGCGGGGTACTGGCGATGTTGGCGCCGTCCGCCTGACGCGGGCAGGCAACATTTGCCTTCGAGTGCGCTCAGAGTTCTAGCGTGGGAACCGGGTCGCAGGTGCGGCCCGGAGAAGAGGATCTGATGACCACCACGAAGCTCGGGAACACGCTCGCCGTCAGCCCACTCGGGTTCGGCTGCATGGCGCTCAGTCACGTCTACGGCGGGATCGTCGACGACGAGGCCGCACGCACCACGCTGATCGAGACCATCGACGCCGGCGTCACCTTCCTGGACACCGCCAATGTGTACGGCGCGCCTCGCGAGGGGGTTTCGGGGCCCGCTGGGACCAACGAGGAGCTGGTCGGCAGCATCCTGCCCGGCCGTCGCGATCAGGTGCAGCTGGCCACCAAGTTCGGGATCACCGGCGATCCGACCGGTGGCGCCGCAACCCGCGGTGACGCGGCCTATGCGCGCCGGTGCTGCGAGGAGTCGTTGCAGCGCTTGGGAACTGACGTCATCGATCTGTACTACCTGCACCGCCGCGATCCGCAGATCCCGGTGGAGGAGACCGTCGGAGCGATGGCGGAGCTGGTGACCGCGGGCAAGGTGCGTCACGTCGGGCTGTCCGAGGTGACCGCCGACGAGCTGCGCGCAGCGCACGCCGTGCATCCGATCGCCGCGGTGCAGAGCGAGTGGAGCATCTGGTCGCGCGACGTCGAGGCGCAGGTGGTTCCGGCCGCCGCCGAACTGGGTATCGGCTTCGTGCCCTATTCTCCGCTGGGGCGTGGGTTCCTGACCGGGACACTGACCCGGGAGACGGTCAAGTCGGGCATGCTCGCCGGCCGGGCACGGTTCGACGACAACTTCGAGGCCAACCAGGCCGTGGTGGACGTGGTGCGCGGAGTGGCCGACGAGCTCGGCGCGACGCCCGCCCAGGTCGCCCTCGCGTGGCTGCTCGCGCAGGGAAAAGCCCTGGGGCTCAGCGTGGTTCCGATTCCGGGTACCCGACATATCGAGCGTGTTCGGGAGAACCTCGGGTCGGTGGAGCTGCCGTTCACCGACGACCAGCTCGCGCGGCTGGGTGCGGCAGCCGACCTGGTGGTCGGCGACCGGAACATCAACGGTGATCCGCGCTGGATCTCCTCGGGACGCGAGTGAGCGCGCCCTGGATAGGCTTCAAACGCTGGCGACTGCGAGCCGGCATCACGGAGACCGCCCTGATCGCTCTGGTGCGCAACGAGATCGTGCCGCACTACCGCACGCTGGACCCGCAGGTGACGCTCGGCCTGGTGCGCTCCGACATCCCTCGCCAGTACGTCGCGACGCAGCAGTGGCCATCGGGCGGGTACCGCAAGCAGGTGTGCTCCGGCGACCGGTACACGCGATGGTTCGACGAGTACCTGCCGATCCTGGCGAGGTTCGATGTGCTGGCGGAGTTTGCCGGAGAGATCGACAGGGGAGATTGACAGCAGCACAGAGCAACTCGCCGACCTGGAGAGCGCCGGCTGGACGGGTGTCGAGTTGCTGCCTGCAGGTGATCACTGACCCCGGCTCGCGTCGCTCGATGAACCCTCGATGGTCGAGCGACGCGGGAGTCGAGCCCAGCACCTCCTCCCGTACCCACCACCCCAGTCGATGCTCCAACCGTGTCAGCCACTCATCCATACAGCTCTACCTGTAGGACTCGAACACCTGTAGCATCATTCTATGGGTTGGGGAACAGTAGATGGAGACGACGAGGCGGCGCACGCAGACCTTGAATCGCGAGCTCGCCGGATCGATCTCTGCCAGCTCGGAACCCTCACCCAGCGCTGCCGCACCCTCGCGAGGGGTGACGTCGACGCGGACTGGCTCCGACGCCTGTCCACTGTCACGGAATCACTCCCCCTGCGGGACTCCAGCACCGGCGTAGGCCTCGGGGAGGCGCTCCTCACCGCGACGGCAGCACCCCGCATCACTCGCGACGCTCTCGACCTCGAAGCCGCGACGCCACCCACCGCGCAGCAAGCTGCGGCAAGAGGCTTGGCTGAGCTGGTGGTGCAACTGGACCGGGTCACCGCTTGGGCCGAAGCGCACCGAGCAGCCACGATGGCAGCCCTCGGCCGACCCGGTGTCGCCGCCCCGATCGGTGACCTCCTCGACGCCGTCACGTATGGCGGCTCCGGCGGACCACTCGGTGTCGACAGTGCTGATGCCCTGCGGGGCAGCGACTTCGAGGCGAACAGCTGGCAGGACGTGTCCGTCCACAGCGACCCTGCTTGGGCCGATGCCGCAGCCGATCAGGCGCAGCGGATCGCCGCCGCCGAAGTCGGAGCGAGGCTGGCCTGGACACCCGCCACCGCCAAGGCACGGATGCTGGAATCCACCGACATCGTCGACGCGCTGCCGCTCACCCACCGACTGTGGGCCCAGGGGAAGCTGGACCGGGCGCGGGTGCTGGCGATCGCCGACCACACCCACGACCTGGACCCTGCCGCCCGCGCGCTCGTGGAAGAGCAACTCCTGGCCGATGGCGGTGCGCTGATCCGGTCGAAAACCGTTCCACGGGTGCGGGTCCTGGTAGATCGCCGCGCCGCCGCCCTGGATCCCGATGCGATCCGCCGCCGGCAGGAACGCGCCCGCCAGGAGCGCGACGTGTACGTCACCCCACGCGAGGACGGCATCAGCCGGTTCTGCGCCGACGTCCCGACTCCTGTTGCGGTGCTGGCCAGGTCCGTCATCGACCACGTCGCAGGGCAGTTGCCCTCCGAGCGCACGATCGGCCAACGCCGCGCCGACGTGTTCGCCGACCTGTTCACGCGCCTCGCCGCCCACGGACACGTCGACCTCCGGGGCGGAGGAACAACACCCCATCCGGACCCAGACACAGCAGTCGGCAATCCCGCAACAGAACCTCAAGCAGCAGGGGAACTCTCGAGTCCGCTACCCACGGACTGGGATCAGATCGACTCGGGTGTCACTGTCATCATCGACGCCGCCACCCTCACCGACGTGGCCCTGCAGGATGTCCCCGCCATCGAAGGCGCCCTCCTCGGCTCCCACCCCGCCCTGCCCGCCGACCTCGTCCACACCCTCGCCCTGTCAGCTACCCGCGCCCGCATCGCCATCCGCGGGAAAATCGAAAGGACAACCACGGGCGGCACCGGAAACACCGACTGCCGCTACGGCTGCGCCTCGACTGCCACCAACCTCACCCTTGGCGCCGACGTGTACCGGCCGTCCGCGAAACTCGCAGAACAGGTCGTCCTCCGCGACCGGGTCTGCCGCTTCCCCGGCTGCCGCCATCCCGCCCGAAGGTGCGACCTCGACCACTGCAGACCTTTCGACCAGGGCGGATCCACCACCGCAGAGAACCTCGACGCGCTGTGCCGCTTCCATCACAGACTCAAGACCTTCACCCGCTGGCGCGCCATCCGGGCATCCGGCAACCGGCTCACCTGGACCACCCCGCTCGGCGCCGTCATCGCTGACGACCCCGAACAACCACCCCCGTTCTGACCACCACACCGCCTGATCGGCGGCAGCGGCCACATCGGCACCTTCCTGGTGCCCCGACTCGTCCGGGCCGGCCACGAGGTGCTGAACCTCTCCCGCGGCACCAGTCGGCCCTATCGCGACAATCCCGCGTGGACGGAGGTCACCGCGCTCACCGTCGACCGCGAGGCCGAGGACGCCGCAGGAACCTTCGGCTCGCGGGTGGCCGCACTGGGAGCGGACGTCGTGGTGGATCTGATCTGCTTCACGCCCGCATCGGCCACCGCGCTGGTGCAGGCGATCCGCGGCGCCACCGGTCAGCTGCTGCACTGCGGATCGATCTGGCGGTACGGCAACAGCCGGAAACTGCCCAT
Organism: Nakamurella sp.; assembly: GCA_037720195.1. Lineage (GTDB taxonomy): Bacteria > Actinomycetota > Actinomycetes > Mycobacteriales > Nakamurellaceae > Nakamurella. The sequence continues at coordinate 47,412 of JBBJML010000035.1, forward strand.
CCGCGAGGACGACACCTCACCACCGTTCGGTGAGTACGGGATCCAGAAAGCTGCCATCGCCGACCTGCTGGCGGCCGAGACGAGCGGCGGCGGCCTGGCCACCACCGTCCTGCACCCCGGTCACATCAGCGGCCCCGGCTGGACGCCGATCGGTCCGCTCGGGAACCTGGATCCACGGGTCTGGCACGCGATCTCAGCCGGTGCGGAGATCGCGATCCCCGGCCTGGGGACCGAGCTGATGCACCATGTGCACGCCGATGACGTGGCCCAGGCGTTCGCCCTCGCTGTCGAGCACCCACAGGAGTCGGCCGGCGAGGCCTTCAACGTGGTCGCGCCGTCGGCCCTGACCGTCCGCGGCTACCTCGAGCTGGCGTCGCAGTGGTTCGGACAACCGTTGCGCACCCGCTCCTTGAGTTGGACTCAGTTCCGCGAGGAGACCAGCGCCGAGTTCGCCGACACCAGCTGGCAACACCTCAGCCGCAGTCAGTACGCTTCGATCGACAAGGCCCGCACCCTGCTCGGCTACACCCCGGCCTTCGAACCCGAGGATGCGATCCTCGATGCCGTGCGATGGCTCATCGACCACGGACAGCTCGATGTCGCCCGGCCTCTCCAGTCCGAGATCGACTGAGCGAAAGCGACTTCCGCGTCACGCGATCGGCGGACTGAGACCTCTCGCGAAACAACGGGATCTCGACTCACTGCGTTCGCTTGATCGGCGGAAGTGATGAGACCGGCGGACAATGAGGGCATCTCGTCGCGCTCGTTCCTCGCTTGCTCGATCAACGGGAGTGATGAGACCAGTTGGGGCACAGCGGATCTCGTCGCGCTCGTTCCTCGCTTGCTAGATCAGCGGAGGTGGATCGACCGGCTGGGGCCGGGGTTGGGGGCGATGCCCAGCCATCTGCAGCGGCGGACGCGCCAGCGAGCGTGCGAGCCGGCGCGCACGCCGCGTGTCTCGTCACGCTCGTTCCTCGCTGCTCGACAACCGGGGCAAGCAGCGCCCCCCGACCGCGGTCACGGACCCGCTGGTTCAGAGAGAGCGGGGGCGGTAGGCCTCGATGAGCCGGTCCATCCGGGCGTCCAGCTCGTGGTCGACGACGCGGCGGCTCGCATCCGCGTCGAACCAGTCGATGATCTCGCGGGCACCACGGTCGAAGGGGATGGTCGGCCGGAAATCCGGGACGATCGCACGCACCTTGCTGTTGTCGAACACCACCGAGTGCGCCTTGTCGCCCAGCAGACCGGCCCCCCACTTCGGGTCGACGGCTGCGATCGCGTCGGAGGCGACGTGCACGATCCTGGCCTCGACACCCGCTGCCGTCGCGATGGTCCGGAAGATGCGGTCCCAGGTCAGCGCCTCGTCCGAAGTGATCTGGAAGGTGTCGCCGATGGTCCGCTGATCGCCCAGCAACCCGACGAATCCCTGCGCGAAGTCGTCGTGGTGCGTCAGAGTCCACAGGGACGTCCCGTCCCCGTGCACGACGACCTCCCGGCCGGCACGCATCCGCTCGACCACGGTCCAGCCGCCCTCGCACGGCAGCTTGGTCCGGTCGTAGGTGTGCGACGGTCGCACGATGGTCACCGGGAATGCGCTGTCACGGTATGCCCTGACCAGCAGGTCCTCGCAGGCGATCTTCTCCTGCGAGTACGTCCAGTAGGGGTTCCGCAGCGGCGTGGACTCGGTGATCGGCAAGCGGGACACCGGCTTCTGGTAGGCCGACGCCGAGCTGATGAACACGTATTGACCAACCCGGCCACCGAACAGGTCGATGTCGACCTGCACGTGCTCCGGGGTGAATGCCAGCCAGTTCACCACCACGTCGAACTCCTGGGTGCCGATCGCCGACCGCACCGCCGCCGCGTCCCGCACATCGGCCCGCAGCACCCGGACACCTTCGGGCAGCGGGCGGAGCGTCGTCTCGCCCCGATTGAGCACGGTCAGGTCCAGACCGAGCTCGACGGCCAGGCGGGAACACGCGGAGCTGATGACGCCGCTCCCACCGATGAACAGGACTCGGCGTGCGCTCACGGCTGCTGTCCCACTGGTCTCGGCGTCATGGGCCGATCGTAGGGCCGGTCGCGGAGGTGACGGGATCTCGACTCGTTCGTTCCTCTCTCGCTCGATCGTCGAAGAAGCCCGCCAGATCTGATCCGGCGCCACCGAGGCCGACGCCGTACGCAGCATGATGCTGCTCAGCGCACCGGCTGGTGCTCGATGATCACCTCGGACCCGATGGGTGCGAAACCTACGGCGAGCAACGCCCGCAACGACCGCGCGTTGCCCGGCGCGGCCGCGGCGAACACGGGCTGCTCGACGGCGATCAGCCGCAGCGCCTCCTCGATCAGCCGCCGGCCGGTTCCCGGGGGCTGATCACCGAACAGCTCGATCGAGATCTCCCGCCGACCGCCCAGACCCGTTCCGAGGGTGACCAGGCCGTGGTCGTCGGTACCTTCCGGTGCGCCGTGCACCGTGACGTCGTCCCTGATGGCGCGCGCGTGGACGACTCGCGGATGGTCGTCCAGATCCGTCCGCACCACGAGATCAGCGGAACCTCCACCCCGTCCGCGGCCGGCGAGGGTCGCGTCGACGACGCCGATCCGCGCCGGGTAGCGGGCCAGGGTCGCCAGCACGCCGGGATGCAGCGCTGCACCGTAGGCGTCAGGTCGGACGTCCCTGAGCACCTCGGGGGTGTCGGTCGCGATGATGGTGTGGGCGGTGAAGGAGACCACCGCCGAGAGGCCTGTGCGCCAGGACGGGATCACCGAGACGGTGCGTCCGCGGGTGGGAACCGGCCGTCCGCGGCGTCGAGGAACAGCTCGAGAAGTGGATGCACGCGGTGAGTGTGCCAGGTGTGCCCAGGCCGGGGCAGTGCTCGCGTCAGGTGCCGCAGAAGGTCTGGAAATCCGCTGCGAATTCGGCGTCGCCCTGGAGGGCGTAGCGCTCGAGACCCGGACGCTCGACGAAAGGGTCGCGGAGCACGTCGACCAGGGCGGTGAACGGTGCGAGATCTCCGGCAGTGGCGGCGTCGAGGGCTTCCTGGACGAGGTGATTGCGAGGGATGTAGACCGGGTTTACCGCCGCCATCGCGGCAGCATCGATGCTGTCCGCGCCGATCCGTCGCCACCGCCCGAGCCAGGTCTGCAGCTCCATCTCCGGGGCACCGAGGGCTCTGAGCCCGGCGTCATCCCCGGACGCCGCGGCGGTCAGGGCCCGGAAGAAGCCGGTGAAGTCCACCTTCCCCAGCTTCAGCAGGGTCAGCAGCTGCTCGATGAGGGGATCCGTCTCATCAGCCGGAACCGCCTGCGGCAGGCCGAGTTTCGCCCGGTAGCGCGCTCTGCGCGCAGCGCGGTACAGGTCGCCGAACGAGGCCAGCGCACCGGTCGCCCACGCGACGGCGGCGTCCAGGTCGTCAGGCACGTCCAGGTCGTGAGGGACCTCCGGGTCGTCCCCCAGGAGCGGCAACATGGCCTCCCCCAGACGTGCGAGATCCCATTCGGCGATCACCGGCTGACGGCCGTAGGCGTAGCGACCCAGCTCGTCGATCGAGGAGAACCAGGTGGTCGGATCGTAGGCATCCAGGAATGCGCACGGCCCGTAGTCGATCGTCTCGCCGGACAGGGTCATGTTGTCGGTGTTCATCACGCCGTGGATGAAGCCCACCGTCATCCACTGCGCAATCAGCTCGGCCTGGGCAGCAACGATGGCCTCGAACAGCGCGCGGTAGGGCTGGCCAGCGTCGGCGGCGGTCGGGTGGTGCCGGGCGATGGCATGGTCCGCGACCCGGCGTAGCAGCGCGACATCACCGGTGGCACGGGCGTATTCGACGCTGCCGACGCGCAGATGGCCGGCCGCGACCCGGACCAGGATCGCACCCGGCAGTGCCCGTTCTCGCCGGACGACGGCCCCGGTCGCGACGACGGCGAGCGCCCGGGTGGTCGGAATGCCCAGCGCAGCCATCGATTCGCTGATCACGTACTCGCGCAACATCGGGCCGACGGCGGCGTAACCATCGCCACCGCGGGCGAACGGAGTGTGGCCGGATCCCTTGAGGTGCAGGTCGACTCGCGCCCCGGACGATGCTGTGAGGTCGCCCAGCAGCAACGCCCGACCGTCACCCATGCGCGGGTTCCAGGAGCCGAACTGGTGCCCCGCGTACAGCTGGGCGACCGGGCGCGCACCCGGCGGCGGCCGCGTTCCGGTGAGCACGCCGAGCCCTTCCGCGGTGCGCAGCTCGGCAGGGTCCAGGCCGAGCTGACGCGCCAGGGACTCGTTGAGCACCAGCAGTTGTGGCGCGGGCGGCTCCGCTGCCTGCCAGTCCAGGGTCAGCTCCGGCAGCTCGTCGGCGAAGGTGTGCGCGAGCTGCACCGTCGAGGTCGGGGTGCTGGTCATCCGTCCAGGCTACGTCTGCTGCAGTTGCCCCTGCCACGAGCAGCTGGCAGCGTGGGCGCCCATGTCCGCCCCCCTCGGCACGCAGCGTCGGCCTCCCGACCACCCATTGACCTCGGACGAGATCGCCGTCGTGCGCAGCTGGGCGGCGGCGACCTGGGGGTCCATGGAAGCGATGACCCATCCGACCACCGGCCTGCCTGCCGATCACATCCGGGCAGACCTGGACCCGGCAGGTCGCAGCGGATACACCTCGCCGACCAACATCGGCGGTCTGCTCTGGAGCACGGTCGTGGCCCGCGATGGGGGACTGATCTCCCCGGCCGAGTGCCGGGAGCGACTGCGCGCCACCCTCGCACGCTCGCCCGCCTGGACCGGCACGCAGCGACCGGCATGTGGTGGAACTGGTACGACGAGTCCGACGGGGGCCTCGTCCGCGTTCTCGACGGTCGGCCACTGACGCCGTTCGCCTCCAGCGTGGACAACGGCTGGCTCGGCGCCGCGCTGCTCCTGGTCAGCCAGGCGGAGCCTGCGCTCGCGCGGCACGCGCTGGGCCTCACCGAATCGATGCGCTGGGATGTCTTCTGCGACCCGGAAGCCGGGCCCGCAGGGCTGATCCGCAACGGGTTCTGGCTCGAGCAGCCACCGGATCGTCCCTCCGTCCGCGCCGATCACTCCGGGCAGGGGCTCGAGCTGGCCTACCAGGCGAGCCACTACGACACCTTGGTGTCGGAGACGCGGATCGTGACCTACCTGGGAATCCTCACCGGAACCATCGCCCCTCGGCAGTACTTCTCCGCCCGCCGGGATGCGGTGGAGTACCGGGGGATGCGCATCGTTCCCGGTTGGGGCGGCAGCATGTTCGAGGAGCTGATGCCGGACCTCCTGCTGCCCGAGGCGGAGTGGGCGCCCCGGTCGTGGGGACGCAACCATCGGTTGCACGTGCGCGCGCAACGCGAACACGGTCTCGACGAAACCGGGTACGGGTACTGGGGTTTCTCTCCGTCGTCCGTCCCGCCGGACGGCTACCGCGAGTTCGGTGTCGATGCGCTCGGGCTGGATCCGGCGGGCTATCGCTCGGACATCGGCGTCCCTGCGGACGGACAGGGCGTGGGCGGACGGAGTCGTCACCCCGCACGCCGCCTTCCTGGCGATGATGTACGAGCCCGCCGCCGCCTTCGACACCCTGGCCCGGCTGTAGCGCGATTTCGACGCGGTAGGCGCCGGAGGTTTCGTGGACGCGATCGCGGTCCGGTCCGGAACCGTTGCAGCGCGGAACCTCTCCCTCGACCAGGCAATCACCCTGGGAGCGTGCTCCGTCGTCCTGCGCGGGGCGGACGGGACCACTGACCTGCGGTCCTACTTCACCCGGTTGCCCGGGATGGAGCGGCTCCGGGACGTGATGGGCGTGGAGGAGTTCGCAGCGGTCCGACACCGGACCCCGTGACAGGACACCGTCCTCGGACGTACGCTGCGGCCTCCGCCGGGAAGGGTCGACATGACGCGACAGGCAGTGACGAGCGACCAGGCCCCTGCCGCGCTCGGACCGTACAGCCAGGCAATCGTCGCCGGCGGCTTCATCTTCTGCTCGGGCATGGCCGGGATCAACCCCGCCACCGGGTCGGCCCCGGAGGGCATCGAAGCCCAGGCGGAGCAGGCGCTCATCAACCTTGCCGCCGTGCTGGCCGCAGCCGGCGCTTCCATGGACGACGTCGTCAAGACGACGATCTTCTACGCGGACGTGGACGACTTCGCGCGGCTCAACGACGTCTATGCCCGGCACATGCCTGATCCGCCACCGGCTCGATCGGCACCCGCACACGTGCGTCTGCCCCGCGGGCTGCTCGTCTCCATCGAGGCCATCGCGGTTGCCCCGGCTGACTGAACGCCGCCCGGCCAGGGTCTGGTCTGGAGATCCCTCGCTGCATGGCTCTTCCGCCGGCCGCTTCCGGTACCACCCGGCGGGCAGGCCTTCAGCTACGCGAAAGAGACTGCCCCGCTGCTGTGGGGGTTCATCGCCGTGTCCGCTCTGGAGATCCCGCTCATCGATCTCCTGCTGCCGAACTGGACGCTACGCACCATCTTCGGGCTGATCGGTCTGTGGGGTTTGGTCTGGATGTGCGGGTTGTTGGCCGTGCAGTACCGGATGCCCCACGTGGTCGGACCCGACTGGGTACGGATCCGTGCCGGCTAGTCGCTCGATGTCCGAGTC
>JBBJML010000062.1:0-17994 GCA_037720195.1 Nakamurella sp.
GCGCCTGACGCTCGACATCATGCTTGGCGCGCCTTGGCCGATGCTGCTGGTCTGGGGGCCGCGCCGCATCACGGCGTACAATCAGGCGTATGCCGATCTGGCCGGACCGCACCACCCGGCAGCGCCGGTCCGGACGCCTCGAGCGTTGGTACCGGCGCTGCCGTGCGTGGCAGGGAGGAACATTCCGGCCCCGATCAGGCCCCCGGCGAAGGGCCGGCGTCCTAGCGTGGGGTGACCGGAACACGCAGGCCGATCGATCGCACCCCAGGAGCTGAGCATGCTGGCACTGAGCATCGTCCCGAGCAGTCGCTCGGGCCTGCCGCCGGTCGATGTCGAGATCCGCGCGGAGGCCGGCGCGACGATCGGCGACCTGGCCGAGGCGCTCGGTCAGCACCTGCAGGGCTCGCAGAGCCGCACCCTCTTCGCCCCGACCTCCGAGGGCACCCCGTGGCCCGCTCACCGGCTGATCGCCGAGACCTCCCTGCGCAACGGCGCTCTCGTCACGGTCGAGGCGGTGCCGGAGTCCTGGCTGCGAGCCGGAACACGCCGCGGTGAGCCGACCGTCACCGCCGTGATCGAGGTGCTGACCGGCCCGGACGCCGGCCGCACGTTCGAGGTCGCCGGGGCCAGGATCGGAATCGGTCGCGGCAGCGACAATACCGTCGTGCTGACGGATCCCGACGTCAGCCGCCGGCACTGCCACCTCGAGCTCGACGGCGAACCGAGTCTGGTCGACGACGGGTCGGCCGGCGGCACCTTCGTGGAGGGGCGCTCCATCCGGCGCCCCACCGCGATCACCTTCGGCTCCTCGATCCGGTTGGGACAGACGCTGTTGGTGGTCCGCTCACCGCATCGGACCAAGCCGGGCGCGGACACCGGTGGGTTGCTCGGGCCGGACGCGATCACCCGCACGCCCCGGTTCGGGATCCCGGTGCCCGACGCCGAGCTGGAGGTGCCGTCGGCCCCCGGTAAGCCGTCCAAGCACCACTTCCCGTGGGCGATGCTCGCGATGCCGCTCGTCCTCGGTGCTTCGCTGATGGGGTCCATGGGTCTGGGACGGTCGATGATCTACCTGACGGCCTGGCCGGCCGCGTTGATCGGTGGCCACTACATCCAGCGGCGGCAGGAGCTGAAGGACCACCAGGAGGACATCGTCGCCTGGCGCGAGGAGTGCCGGGAGATGCGAGCCGGCGTCGAAGAACTTGCTGTGGCGCAACGGGTCCAGGCCTTCCAGGACGAACCGGAGGCGATGGATCTGGACCGTCGACTGCACACCAGGCAACTGGTGTGGGTACGCACCGCCGCGGACACCGATTTCCTCGCTGCCCGGGTGGGCATCGGCACCGTGGACGCGAAGACCCGCTTCAAGTCGCCGGACTCCAGCGGCGCGGGGGAGCTGCGCGACGAGATCCGTGCTCTGGTGTCGGAGACCGCGACGTTGCCGGACATGCCCGTCACCCCGGAACTGCGCAGCGCCAAGGTGTTCGGCATCGTCGGCGATCCGGCAAAGGTGGACGGCGCCGTGCGCAACCTGCTCGTCCGGCTGGCTGTCAACCACTCACCGTTCGACGTCTCCATCTGCGCAGCCCTCTCACCCGGCCGCCGTGATCTGGAGGGTGTGCTGCGCTGGCTCCCGCACTCCGGGCCGCTGCCGGGCGGCATGGCCAGTGTTTCGCTGGGTGCCGAGGAGGGCCGCAGGCTGGTGGAGTCGCTGGTCGAGGAGCGGGGCGACCACCACGTCGTCTGCGTCGTCGACGAAGCCTCCGGTGTGCCGCGTCGCGTGCTGGAATCGGTCGCCACCTCCCAGCCCCACTGCACCATCATCTGGCTGGGCACCAGCCGGCACCACGCCCCGGCGGCCACCGGCATCCTGCTCGACCTGATCGGCGGTGATCCCGCCGACGGTCCGAGCGTGCTGATGCGGGACCGCGGCGGCGTCCACGCTCTCGACACCGTTGACGAACTCGAGCTGGGAACCGCCTGGAAGTACGCTCGCGCACTGTCCGGATTCCGGGACGTCGCGGCCACCGTCCCGCCCGACACGGCACTGCCGGGCGCGGTACGGATCACCGAGCTGGGCAGCGATCTCGAGGATCTGGACGACGAGTCCACGATCCTGCGGCGGTGGATTGGATCGACCGGTCTGCGGGCCCAGATCGGCGTCGGCGTCGACGGTCTGGTGAGCCTGGACCTGCGTGAGGACGGTCCGCACGGATTGGTTGCCGGCACCACCGGCGCCGGCAAGTCGGAGCTGCTGCAATCGTTGATCGTCTCGCTCGCTGCCAACAACCCGCCGGACCGACTGACCTTCCTGCTCGTCGACTACAAGGGCGGCGCCGCTTTCCGCGAGTGCGCCGACCTGCCGCACACCGTCGGCTACATCACCGATCTCACACCCGCACTCGTACACCGGGCCCTGGTGTCGATGAACGCCGAACTGACCTGGCGTGAGCACCAGCTGAACCTGTACGGCGCCAAGGATCTGCTGGCCCTGGAGCGCGATCACCCGGAAGCTGCCCCGCCGTCGATGCTGATCTGCGTGGACGAGTTCGCCGCCCTGCTCGCCGAGGTCCCCGACTTCATCGACGGCATGGTCTCGATCGCCCAGCGTGGCCGGTCGCTCGGGATGCACATGATCCTGGCCACCCAGCGGCCCTCCGGCGTGATCAGCGACCAGATCAAGGCCAACACCGATCTGCGGATCGCACTCCGCGTCGCGTCCCCCGACGATTCCGACGACGTCATCGACTCGCCCGAGGCCGGCCGGATCTCCCGCCGCACCCCAGGCCGCGCCTGGATCAAGCGCACCGGTCACGGCACCACCGAACTCGTCCAGGTCGCGTACGTCGGTGGCCGGGAACCGATCGCGGAATCGCTGTCGCCGGTACGGATCCGACCGCACTCCGCGATCGACGCTCCCTCCGCCGGCGCCTTCGGTCCCGGCGGCGCCGGCCGGGCCACCGGACCCGCCGTCCATCCGCGCACCGACCTCGACCGGTTGGTGGAGACCGTCAACCGGGCACACCTGGCCAGCGGCCACGACGATCCCCGGCGCCCGTGGCTGCCGGCACTTCCGTCGGATCTGGTGCTGACCCCCCGGCCTGCCGACGACGAGCGGTCCGGGGTGCTCGTGCTCGGTACCGTCGACGACCCGGCCAACCAGCAGCAGATCCCACTGGAATTCGACCTGGCCAAGGCCGGCCACGTGCTGGTGCACGGTGCCTCCGGCAGCGGCAAGACTGCAGCACTGCGGATTTGTGCCCTCGCGGCCCTGGCACACCCGGGAGCGGTGCCCTTCACCATCCACGGTATCGATGCCGCCGGCGGTGGACTCGTTGCGCTGGAAGAACTTCCGCACGTCGGGTCGATCGTGCCGCTGGCGGGTCTGGAGCGCACCCTGCGGCTGATCCGGATGCTCAAGCGCACGGTGGACGAGCGCAACGCGCTGCTCGCCGGCAGTGGCGCGGCCGACGTGGACGATCTGGCCCGGATCGGTCGTCCCGTCCCGCGGATGCTGGTGCTGATCGACAACCTGCCGTCGCTGGTGGACACCGTCGATTCCGGGAACATGATGCGGCGCCAGCACTATGCGATGTTCGAGACGGTGCTGCAGGAAGGCAGACGATGCGGCGTCCACGTGATCGCCACCAGCCCCCAGCGCGGCGGGCTCGCCATGCAACTGATGGCTTCCTTCGGTTCCCGGTTCGTGCTGCGGATGACGACCGAGGACGACTACTCGATGCTCGGGGTGCCCACGAACATCCTGGACGGCGACAGCGTTCCCGGCCGCGGGCTGGAGGGCAAACTCGAGGCCCAGTGGGCGGATCCGGACTCGGTGACCGGGGAGCGGCTGGTCGACTGGTGCGCCCAGTGGTCGCAGCGGCACGAGCTGACCATGGTCCGTGGGGTGCCGATGATGCCCGATCGGGTGGGTCCGAACTCGGTTCCGGCGCCGGTGGGGGAGACGATCTACCTCGGGGTGGACGCCGATCAGGTTGCCGCGGTCGGCATCCCGCTGACCCGCCGCCCGTTGCTGCTGTGCGGTCGCACCCGCTCGGGCCGCACCAGTGTGCTCTCGGCGATCGGCCAGGTGCTCAGGCGCATCGACGCGACCATGCCGGTACTGGCGATCAACCCGCGCGGTACCGGGGTCTTCGACCGCTGGGGCGCGCTGGAGATCACCCGACCCGATCAGGTGGTGGCCGCACTCGAGGAGGTCCTGCGACCGAGGCGCAACGCCGGGGACGGGCCGCGGGCCGCGATCCTGGTCGACGACGTGCATCGGTGGGAGGAGCGGTGGGACCACGACCCCGTTGTCCGTGAGGCACTCGGTGCCCTCGCGAAGGTCGCCTCCGATGCGGCTACCGGCGAACGGTCCGACGTCGCACTGGTCGCCGCCGCGCACACCGATCAGGTCCGGGAGGCGACCATGCAATCCGGTCTGGTGGATGCGCTGTACCGCAGCCGCCGCGCAGTGCTGCTGATGCCGAGCGAGAACGACGGCATGCTCGCCGGCTGCGACGTGCCAGGGGCCCCGTTGGAGCCGCTGACCGGGGTCGGGCGGGGGCTGCTGGTCGAGGCGGGGCAGACCAGGACGCTGCAGTTCGTCACCAGCTGAGGGCGTGACGCGCCGCCGCAGATGGGGGTGATCGTTCACCCGGCCGGGTGACGGTGTTCGCCAGGCGGAAGTTTCCGCCACAGATCATGGCCGGGTGGGCGAGAATTGCTGATCAAATGCAGTGTGCGCGACAGGCAGTGCGCTCAGCTGAAGTGAGGTTCCTGCGGGCGGGCCGTCCGCAGGATCGGTACCAGTAGTTCCATCCGGAGGGACGAGACGTGAGCCGCACCCGAACGTCATCATCGAAGGCAGGGCGCCGCAGGCCCGGCCGGTTGGCCCCGTCCCGGCTGTTCGGCTCGCTGTGGAAGCGCGGCGCCACCGAGGCGGCCCTGCTCGTCACCGCTGCTGCGGTCGCATCCGGGGTGGTGTTCGGTGCCGGCGTGGCCAGGGCCACCTCCCAGACCTCCGACGGTCAGACCTGGGTGAGCGCCTCCGACGGCACCATCGTGCAGATCAACCCGGTCACCGGACAGCCCGTGTCGCGCATCGAGATCCCGCTCGCCGGGCAGGTGACCGTGCAGCAGGGCAACGGCGTGGTGCTGGTGACGAGTGCCGGCACCGGCAAGGCGGTGTCGATCGACGTCGGTCAGGTGACCGCTTCCCGCTCCCGCGACGTCGACCCCTCCACCCGCAAGGCCCTGCTGGCGCCCGGCGGCCGCACCCTCATCGCCGAGCTCGACACCGGCGTCATCCGGGTGGTCGATTCAGCGACCATGATCGACACCGGCGAAGCCTTCGTGGGTCCCGGTCCGTTCGTCGACGTCGTCGTCGACAAGACCGCCGAGGTCTGGGCGCTCGGCACCGACGGAACCCTGACCTCCGTGCATTGGTCGGACGACGCCCGCCGGTTCATCAAGGACGATGCCCGGTCCCTCGAGGGAGTCGATGCCTCCTCGCGGATGGTGCCGCACCCGCGGGGAGTCACCGTGCTGTCGCCGTCGCGCAAGGCGCTGGTCCAGGTCGGTACCGGCGCGGACGTGCAGACCATCGTCGACGGCATGGACGGCGAGATCCAGCCCGCCGAGAACTCCCCACGCGACCTGGTGGCCGCGACTCTGCAGGGCCGCAAGGCCGTGATGATCCTGGACGGCGACCGGGTCTGGAAGGCGGACCTGTCGGCCGCCGGGTGCGACGATCCCGGCCGACCCGCTGTCTTCGGTGACCGCATCTACGTCCCGTGCGCCGGCCAGGGCCGCACCCTGGTGCTCGATCGCACCGGTCAACCCGCTCGGGACGCGATCGTCACCGGGGACAACGACACCCCGCAGATCGTCGGTGACGACGACTCGCTGGTGGTGACGTCGGGTTCCGCCGGGACCACGGTCACGGTCGATGCCCAGGGCCGCCAGCACCGCTCCGAGATCCGCTCGCCGTCCATCCCGGTGGTCAAGCCGAAGCGGGTCGATCCGTCGAAGGCGGGCGGCTCGGCCTCGGCCTCACAGACCCCGCCGGTGGAACCCACGCCCACGAGCGCTCCGGATCCGAGCAGTACGCCGGAGCCGCCGACCTCCGAGCAGCCGCCGCCGGACCAGCCGGATCCCGAGACGCCGGTCATCGAACCGAGCAGCGGCCCCGCGCTGCCGACCCCCGTGCAGCCGTCCACACCTGCGTCGAACGGCCCGGGAGCGACCGCCCAGACCAACGGCGGCACCGCACCCGACGGTCCTCGGAACGTTCGGGCCGAGGCCATCGGGCCCGGCGTCGCCACCGTCAGCTGGTCGGCGCCGGAGCGGCGACCCGACCGCTACCTCGTCCGCACCACCGACGGTGCCGGCAGCACCCAGATCAGCGGCGGTGCCGAATCCGCTTCGATCACCGTGTCCGCCCGCGGGTCGGCACAGTTCGTGGTGGTCGCCGATTTCGGTGCGGACGGCCTCGTCCAGTCGCAGCCGAGCAACGTCGTGAACTGGACAGCGCAGATCACCACCGACGCGAGCACCACCCCGACCACCCCGACCACACCAACCACCCGCACCACACCGACCACCCGCACCACACCGACCACCCGCACCACACCGACGCGGCCGGGCCCGGGTCCCGACTGCCGCGGGCCGCGGGCCAACGGTGCGGTCCCGAATGTCGTCGTCTCGTGCCCGAGCACGTCGAGCGGATCGAGCACCCGACCGACGACCCCGACGTCCCCGACGTCCCCGACGTCCCCGACCGGCGGCCAGCCGTCCAGCCAGACGCCGACCGATCCCACGACGCCGACCACGCCGACGACGCGGACGACTCCCACCACGCCGCCGCCGGTGACGACGCCGCCGGTGACGACGCCGGTGACGACGCCGACGACTCCGCCGCCGGTGACGACGCCGACCACGCCGCCGCCGGTGACGACACCGACCACGCCGCCGCCGGTGACGACGCCGACCACGCCGCCGCCGCCCGTGGCCCCGGGCACCCCGGCCGACTTCAACGCCTATCTGCAGGACCCGGGTTCCACCAACACGGTGCAGGCTGACTGGACCGTGGTGGACGGGGTCACCTACACGGTGTCGTTCAGCAAGAACGGGGCCACTCCCACCGTCACGTCCGCTGCGGTGCCCGGCACTTCCCAGTTCTACGGTCCCCGGATGACGGGCTCGGTCGTCGTGAGCATCTACGCTTCCCAGAACGGCCTGGACTCCGAGCCGACAACCGTGACCGTCGATCTCATGCCCGTCGACCAGTGCAACCCACTGCGTGCCGGGTCGGGCTGGTTGCACGGGTTGCCCATGCAGAACTGCTGCCCGGGTCCCCAGCAGCCCGGCCAACCGGTCTGCCAGATCCCGCTGCGTGGCGACACCTCGTGGTTGCAGCCCGACGTCGCCAGCGCAGTGCCCACGTCGGGTTCTGCCGGGCGGATCGCCCTGGCGGTCACCCTGCTGATGCTCGCCGGTGGCATCCATCTGGCCCGCGTCCGCAGCCGCCGCGCTGATCGCGCAGTCCTGTCCGTGGCGCCCGGAGCCAGCGGATGACGGCCGCTCCCCAGGAGCTGCAGGGGTCGCTGTCGGCATCCGGGCTCCCCGGTAGCGTGCTGCGGGTGGAAGACCGCTCCGAGCAGCCCGTCACGGAATCCGATGTCGCCGAGTTCCGGATGCTGTTCGACCGGCTGTGTTCCGCGGTCGACTCGGTGGTCGTCGGTCGGCGGCGGGTGGTCGAGCTGGTCGCGGTGGCGTTGGCCGCCAACGGTCATGTCCTGATCGAGGACCTGCCAGGCACCGGCAAGACGACGCTGGCGAGGGCGTTGGCCGCCGCGATCGGTGGCTCCTCGAGTCGGGTCCAGTTCACCCCCGACCTGCTGCCGGCAGACATCACCGGCGGTCTGGTCTACGAGCCGGGCAGCGGTGAACTGGCCTTCCGGCGCGGTCCGGTGTTCACCAACGTCCTGCTGGCGGACGAGATCAACCGCGCCGCCGCCAAGACCCAGTCGGCACTGCTCGAGGTGATGGCGGAGCGCACCGTCACCGTCGATGGTGTGACCCACCGGGTGCCCGATCCGTTCGTCACCCTCGCGACGCAGAACCCGCTCGACGCCGACGGCACCTTCCGGTTGCCGTTGGCCGAACTCGATCGGTTCGCGATGAAGACCTCTCTCGGGGTCCCTGATCCCGACTACGAATTGCTGGCCATCGATCCGCTGGGTTCCGCCGGCGACGTCTCGCGGGTCACGCCGGTGATGACGCCCGCCGATCTCGCGAACTGGTCGAGGCGGTTGCGGCGTTTGCACGTGGCACCGCCGGTGCTCGCCTACATCCGCGACATCGGTCTGGCGACCAGGGCGGAACCGCGACTGCGGGTGGCGGTCAGCACGCGTGGGCTCAAGATGATGGTCGGCTGCTGTCAGGTCTACGCCGCCGCGCAGGGTCGCCACTTCGTGGTGCCCAGCGACGTGCAGCGGTTGGCCGAGCCGTTGCTCGCGCACCGACTCGTTCCGGCACAGGACTTCCGTTCCACTCCCGCACCTGTCGAGGAGATCCTGGCCGACGTGGTGGCCTCGGTGGCCGCGCCGCGTCCGCAGGGCTGAGCGAGAGGCTGCTGCGGTGACGTCGGCAACCGCCCGGTCCGGGACCGTTCCTGGACCGCGCACATCCTCGGTCGGAGTCGGAGTCGGAGTCGGAGTCGGGGGGGGGGGGGGGTCGGGGTCGGAGTCGGGGCGCCGAGCGGCGACCCCCGGGCCTCGCTGCCGGAAGCCCCAGCCCGCCGGGTACGCAGGATCGGGCCGAGCAGGCGTGGAGTGGCGCTGCTGACGCTCGGCGTCTGCTGCATCGTGCTGGGCGTACTGGCCCGGTACCCGGGGCTCATCGGTCTCGGGATCGCCGCCGTCGTCGCGGTTCTCGTCGCCGTGATCGGGCTGGTGAGCAAGCGCAGCGTCGCGCTGCGACGAGAGCTGCCGTCAGGCGCCGTGCGGCGACTCGACACGGTGGTGGCCGCGGTCAGTCCGACGGCTCGTCGGGGCTCGGGGCGGGGTGATGAGGTGGAACTCGTCGAACGGATCGACGGCACTGCGCTGCCCGCCACCAAGATGGTCATCGGACACAGCGGGGCTCGACTCGAGTACCCCATCCCCACCACGATGCCGGGTACCGTCGCCCTCGGTCCGACGGAACTGCGCTACTTCGGATTCGCCGGACTGTCGCGGATGCGGTTGCGGGACAACAGCATCGCGTCGGTGCTCGTGCTGGCACGGATGCTGCCGGTGCGGATCCCGGACAACGGCGCCCTGCCGGTCGACATCGTCCACGGCGACGAGATCGAAGGCGGCGGCACCGAACTGCGGAGCTTGCGGCCGTACATCCCCGGCGACGACATCCGCAAGGTGAACGCCCGGATCTCCGCACGGATGGGTCGTCTGATGATCCGGCAGGACTCCGAGCCGTCTATCTCGGCCGTCACCCTCGTCGTGGACAACGCGGCGGGAACCCCGCCGGAGTGCTTTGCCGAGATGCTCGACGTGGCCACGTCGCTGGCGGGTGCGGCGATCCGGCAGGGTCTGCCGGTCCGCTGGACCGCGCGCGGCCGGGACGGAGCTTCCGACGTGGATCTGGACGGCCTCGGGATCACCGAGCAGGCCATCGCCTGCCTTCCCCTCTCGCAGGAATCCGTGCCGCGCATCGGCACCACCGATCTGACGATCGTCGTCAGCGGGCCCGGTTCCGGACCAGGACACCTGTTGGAGGCGCTGACCGCGGCCGACCGGGGTGGGCTGTTCGTGGTGGCCGGCCTGATCGCCGCCACCGGCGACGACGCGGATCGGGGAGCAGCGGCCGACGGGGCCGGCGGGGTGTTCATCCAGGCGCCGACCGCGGAAACCGTGCTGCGCCGGTTCGCCCACCTCGGCAGTGGGGCGGCCTGAGCATGAACGCCCCCACCACGACAGCCCCACGCACCCGGACACCAGCTGCGCCCCCCGAGGACATCCCGGGCAGGCGTCCACGCCCTCGGATCGCCGGTCGCGCCCTGCTCGGTTCCCTGGTGGCACTGACCGTGGGCAGCGCCTTCCTCGGCTCGACGTTCGGCGGGTGGTGGCCGTCGTTGCTGCTGCTCGGCACGATGCTGTTGGTGACTGCCCTGGTGCTGGGCGGACTCCTGCTGCGGGTGTCGATGCCGCTGCTCACCCTCATCACGGTGATCCTGGTGGTGGGCACCGGATATCTGCTGGTGTTGGGTGCGCCGCGGGTCGGTCCCGATTCCCAGGTGGCCAGGCCCGCCTGGCGGATCCTGCTCGATGCGGTCGCATCGCTGTTGTCGACCCCGGCGGGGACCCCGGCGCGGCTGGATCTGCTCGCCCCGGCGTTCGTCGTCGTCGGGCTGGCGAGCATCTTCCTGGTCGTCCGGGCGCAGCTGCGCGGACCGGGCCGGGCGATGGGGATCGCCCCGTTGGTGGTCACGCCGCTGCTGTACGCAGCCGGTCTGCTCCTGACCGCGGGCACTGCGGATCGCAACGGAGTGGTCGCAGGTGCGCTGCTGCTCGCCCTCGTGCTGGGCTGGACGCGCTGGTCACCGGCGACGGCGGCCACTGCAGCGGTGTGTGCGGTCTGCGCGACACTGGTCGCCCTGTCGAGCTCCGGGCCGGGATTCGACGTCCGCCAGTACGTCACCCCGCCGCGGATCGTCGTCGCCCAGCAGAACCTGCTCCCGTACCTGCCGGTGTGGTCGGTGGAGCGGGACACACCCGTGTTCACGGTCTCCGGCGCCGTCCCGGACAGGGTGACGGTCGCGGTCTACAGCGGCTTCGACGGTAATACCTGGTCCTCCGGCGCCGATTTCGCGCTGTACGGCAGCCCCCGCCCGTCCGTGCTGCCGCCGGGCGGGATCACCGCCAACTACGACATGCAGGTGGTGACCAGCACGATCCCGGGTGACTGGTTGCCGGCCGCCGACACCGTCACCGGGATCACCGCCCCGGATGCGGTGATCGACGTCGTCGGTGGATCGCTCGTCCGGATCGGGCAGCAGCAGACGCCGATCCCGTACACGGTCCGGGGGAGCATCGACGTGGCGGACGACGCCAGGCTGGTGTCCGCAGGAGTGCCGGACCGCGGAGCCGCCGCGCCGTTCCTGGCGGCGCCGGAGGTCCCGGAATCGTTGCAGCGCTGGCTCAACAACGTCATCGCCCGGTATCCGGGTCGCTACGACCAGGCTGCAGCACTGGAGAGCGCGCTGCGGGAGAACCACGCGGTCGACGCCAAGTCCAGCGGCAGCTCCTCCTGGTATGCGATCGATGTGCTCGTCGGGGCCGGCGGCAAGACCCCGCTGCGTGCTGCCCCCGCCGAGAACTACGTGTCGGCTTTCGCAGCCCTGGCCAGGTCGGCCGGGCTGCCGACCAGGGTCGTCGTCGGGGCCAGACTGTCCCAGGTCCCCGGTGTGGTCGAGGCGACGTCGGTCGTCCGTGGCGCGCAGATGTCGGTCTGGCCAGAGGTCTACTTCTCCGACATCGGTTGGGTGGCCTTCAACCCGGTGCCGGGACCGACGAAAACGCCTGCGCAGCAACGACATGAACAGGTCAAGGCGCAGCAGACCGATGATCCGGACGTCGATGAGGAGATCCCGGTCGTCGGCGACGACCCCGGACCGGGGGCCGGGACCGATGACCGCGGAACGGACTGGGGCGCGGTGGCCAGGACCAGCGCCATCAGCCTCGTGCTGGCTCTGGTGGTCGCTGCCGTGCTCGCGCTGCTGGGCTCGATCGCGGTGATCATCGGTGCCCGTCGACGCGGCCCGACCGGTGCCTGGTCACTGGTGGAACGCGCCGCCCGCGCGGCCGGGATCCGGCCGGCCCCGGACTGGACGACGGAACGGATCGCGGACGCGATCGACGACCGGACGGACGGACGTGCTGCCGAGCCGGTCGCGGGGCTCGCGGCGAGCGCTCAACGTGCCCGGTTCGCACCCGAGGGATCCGCTTCACCCGCGTCGTGGAGTGATGTGCGGCGGGTGAGATCGGCGCTGCGGCAGACACTTCCGTGGCACCATCGGGCCGCGTTGTTCCTGCATCCGGCTGCCTGGTGGCCGCGCCGGCCACGCTGATTCCCTCAGGGTCAGGTCCGGGCGTCAGCCTGCTGGGCGGCTGGACCGGGATGCACCGCTGCTCGCTGCACCGCGGGTGCCGGCGTCGGCGCACTCGGGCGAGGCGATCGGGTAGTAGTCGACCCCCGCTTTCCCGGTGCCGGTGTTCGCAGCGACGACGGCGAACACGACCGTCTGGCAGCGGCCGTAGCTGACGGCTGCCGGGATGACGGTGTCGCCCTTCTCTGCCCGCGGCACCGGCTGGCTGATCAGCGGATCGAGGTTTCCGGTGTGGGTCTTCTGGTTGAAGTTCGTCGCATCGAACAGTGCCAGGGTGGCATCCTCGGCGTCGGGTCCGCGCACCGTGACCCGGACCAGCGCATCACCCTCGAACTTCACCGACAGGATGTTGGGGGTGTAGTCGGGGTCGTTCTGGTCGATGATCGCGCCGAGGTCGCTGGGGGCGACGCTGCCGGCACCGGCGTTGACCGGGGAGTCGGTGACCGGCGTGAAGGTGCGCTCTGCGGGCCTGGCCAGGAAATAGGCGACGACCCCGGAGATCGCCAGCATCACGACGGCGAGCGCGATGATGCCCGCACGGACCCGGGCCTGGGGTCGCACGTCGTCCTCGCCGTCGGGGTCGTGTGCGTCCCCGGCTGCCGTCGAGGGGCGCCAGCCGGTGGGCGCGGCATCGGGGGTGCGATCGTCCTGGTCCGCTCCAGATCCTGCTGCAAGTCCCGACGCACCACGGCCGGGGCTGGGGGCGGCTGTTCGCGCGAGCTGCTGGGCGACCGAGACAGCGGGACTGTCGGGCTCGGCGGCGGCCGGTCGCGCATGGCCAGCACTGATCCTGGCGTCCTGATCGCGGTCGACGGCCGGGTCCGGGACGGACTGCGGATCGGTGGCGGTCACCGGCGAGAGAGCCTGGGCGGCAACGACTTCGGAGGCGGTGGCGGGTCTAGTGGGAGTTCGGACCGGGTCGGGCGTCGAAGTTACTGCCGTCCCAGGAGCCCACATCAGGTCGTCGGACCCCGCGGGGAGATCGCCGACCCCGCCCGGGTCGTGCCGATCTGCGGCATCGGCTGGGTGATCGGGTTCGGTCACGGCGGTCGGCCCGGACTCCCCGGCCGGCTCGGACTCGGAATCCTGAGCCCGGTGGCGGGACGCCCGCGGTGCGGTGGACTCCGCGTCTGCATCGGATGCCGCAGTCCCGGTCGTCGGCGGCAGGGCGGCCGCAACGGTGGCGGGGGGCGCGTGGAACGGGACCGGCGGATCGACCGGTGAGCCGGCACCCGGACCCGGCGCCCAGCCGGTGGTGCGGCGCTCCAGGTCGCGCAACCCCCCGATCAGCTCGACCGCAGATCCGAATCGGCGCGTCCGGTCCGGGTCCATCCCCCGTTCGATGAGCGCTCGCAACCCGCCGGGGATCTCCGGCGGCAGCGCACGCCGTTGCGCTGTCCGCACCCGGCGCAGATAGGCCAGGGCGGTGTCGTCGGCCGGGTCGTCGGCGGCGAACGGGGCCCGACCCTCGAGCAGGGTGGCCATCGTCGAGCACAGCGACCACAGGTCGTCGACCGGTTCGGGGGAGCGACCGTCCAGCACCTCGGGAGAGGCATGCCGGTAGCTGAGCCGATCCAGCGACGAGGTGTGGCCGGCATCGACGGAGCGGGCGATGCCGAAGTCCGCCAGGACGTACGAGGTGGGCAGGATCAGGATGTTCTGCGGTTTGACGTCGCGGTGCACCACGCGTTGGGCGTGGGCGAAGTCGAGCGCATCGGCGATCACCCGGCCCATCGAGATGACGTCCTCGGACGGGAACGGCCCGGTACTGCGCAGCCGGTCGTGTGTCGAGCCCAGCTCGAAGAAGTCCATGACGATGCAGGGTCGACCGTCGGTGAGGGTCCGGGTGTCCAACACGGTGACGATGTTCGGATGCGCGCGTCCGAGTTTGACGGTCAGGGCGATCTCCCGTTGGAAGCGCCGCACCTCCTCCGCCGCCGACAGGTTCACCACCTTGATGGCCACGTCACGGTCGAGGGCGATCTGCGTGCCGCGGTAGATCGTGGAGTCTCCTCCGGAGGCAACGGCATGCAGGTCAGCGAAGCCCTCCAGCTCCAGGGCGCCGGTCGTCGCCACGAGCTGGTTCGGCGCTCCGTCCACGTCCACGCCCTTTCCCTGACCTGAGGAGCGGCGTCGGTGTCGGCGCCGGTCGTCGTCCGTCCGCGGTGCAGCACGGCACTGGCACCGGGAGGCCAAGAAGGAACCTTCCGGGGCGGTGACCCTGGGGAAATCCTACGGCCCGGCCTACCGTCGAGGAGTCCCGAACGGCAGATCTCACCATCCGTCAGCAGCAGCCCATCCGGGGCCATCCGTCGCACCGACGTCTTCACCACCACCGAACGGGGTCACCATGACACACAACAAGCAGCAGTTCCTGGGTCTCGACACCGATTTCTGCCGCGGCAAGTCGTCGCAGATGCGCGGTCAGGGCGAGCAGATGGGCGGCCTGATGAGCAACATCCAGGGCCAGCTCGACGGCGTCATCTGGCAGGGCCAGAACGCCCAGCGCTTCTGCGACCACTGGGCCTCGACACTGAAGCCCAAGATGGTCGAGTCGTCCGGGGAGATGGACCACCGGGGCCGCGAACTCCGCAAGCGTGCCGACTGGCAGGACCAGGTCTCCAGCGGCTGACGCACTGGCCGGAGACAGCGGGCAGCTACCGTGACGCGGTGATCTTCCGCCGCACCGCACGGATCCTGCTGATCGACGAGCAGTCCCGGATCCTGCTGTTCGCCGACACCGACCCCGGGATCACCGGTGTTCGCTGGTGGATCACTCCCGGCGGCGGTGTCGAGCCGGGGGAGACCGATCGGGACGCCGCGCTGCGCGAGCTGACCGAGGAAACCGGGCTGCTGCTCACCGATCCCGCCGGCCTGTCCGGGCCGATCGCCGCCCGCATCGGGGTGTTCCACTACAGCGACCGGTCCGTGGAGAACGCCGAGACCTACTTCGTCGCGAGTGTCGAGACCTTCGACGTCGACGTCAGCGGCCACACCGAGGACGAGAAGCTCACGATGGCCCAGCACCGGTGGTGGACCTACGAGGAACTCGCCAGTACGACGGAGACCATCGCCCCGCCGGGGTTGGCGGCGCTGTGGCTGGCCGCAGAGACCGGACCCCCGGAAGTACCGATCGACCTCGGGCGTGAGGAGTTGGCCATCCGCGACCTGGTCTGAGACACCAGGGGCGGGATGCCCGGATCGCGGTGCGGCCTCTCGTCAGCTCTTCACAGTGATGACGACAGAACCGATCACCGGCGCGAGCGACGCAGCTCCGGTGTACTCGCGCATGGACTCACTGCTGACCCGGACGGAGATCGTGCCGGCCTTGATCGCCGTCAGCACGCCGCTGGTCGGGTCCAGGATCGCCGTTCGCCCGGCCTTCTTCGCGGCGGCCAGCGCTGCGGCCCCGCTGCCGAGCGCCAGGCCGGACGTGGGGATCCAGTGCACTGACATCGGGTAGCGCAGCGGGACCACTCTGGTGCCGGCAGTGATGCCGTCGGGCTGGACGATGGTGCCGGTGACGGTGGTCTTCCCGCCGACCTTCAGTGACCCCGGGCCGGTCAACCGCACGGACTGGGCAAAGGCGCGCACGTCGCCGGTCAACCACCGGCCGTCGGCCCGCTGGGTCGGATCCATCGTCCAGTTGACGAAGCCGGTGAACCCGCCCCGCTCCGGCGTCCCGTACGGAGCCTTCCCGGACGACGGCAGCACCGTGTACGGCACACCCTCGAGGCGGTGCACATTCAGCACCTGGGCGTGCGAGCCCGTCATCGCTGCGCCCTTGCCGGTGGAGGTGCGGAAGTCGGACAGCATCTTCTCGATCAGGGCGACCTCCATCCGGTCGCCGAGCTGACTGGTGGCAGCCTCCTCCGGATCGTCGACCGGGTGGTGGGCGAAGACCAGGACGTTCTTGATCGAGGCATCGCTCCTGGCCTGCTGCAACGCTGATCGGAGCATCGCGTACTGGGCGAAGTCCGATCCCCGCAGCGTGCCCAGCGCGCTGTTGAGCAGGATGAACCGGGTGCCTTTGTGGTCGAAGGTCCGGTACGGCCGACCGAACTCGGCGACGAACGGGGCCAGGTCGCCCTGCCCGTTCACCCGGTACGACTCGTGGTTGCCCGGCACGTAGTAGCAGGGGAACCGGCCGGAAGCCGGATCCGGCGTGTGGTTCGCCGGCAGCGGCGCGTCGACGGTGACGAGATCGCACCCGCCGGCCTCGAGGGTCTTGCGGGCCAACGAGATGTCTTGCGGTGCACCGAGATCGGTGATGTCACCGTTCAGCACGACCAGATCCGGATGCTGCGCGCCGATGCGCTTCAGGGCGGCGACGCCGACCTTCGCGAGCTCGGGGTTCGCTGCGGTGAACTGCACGTCCGACAACGTCGCGTAGTTCCAGCTGCCGGGCGGGGTGGGAGCCGTTCCGTCCGGGCTGAGCAGTGGATCCGGCCGAGGGGCACCGAGTGGAGGTACATCGATCGCCGGCGCCGAGTCGTAGGCGACCGAATCGAACACGATGGTCCCTGCGCCCTGCTTCAGGGCGTCGGTCTCGACGGCCTGGAAATAGGTCAACCGGATGGGGAAGAGGGTCCCGGACGGGAACACCCAGTCGATGGACTGCTTGCCTGCCGTGATCGCGGGACCGAGGAAGCCACCATTGACCCCGGCGCCGTCCACCCACCGCAGCGAGGAGAACTGCATGGCCCGGGAAGACGTGAACGTCACCCGGACTCGCAAGGGCGCCCCGGGCAGCGTGAGCAGCGCGGGGGCACCGGTGAACTCGATGCCCTGGTTGCGGCGGGCCGTGAAGTCCAGCCGCAACGTGCCGTCCTGCAGCGACAGCTTCTGTTCCGCGGGAACGGTGCCGTTGGTCTTCCAGCGGCTCACCTCGTCGTCGGCGTCGAAGGCGTACAACTGCGCGGTGGTGACGCCCACGGTCACCGGCAGCGTGGCGCTGATGCCCGCAGCCGTCAGCGTCATCAGGGTGGCTCCCTGCCGCAGCGGGGTGATGCGCAGACCGGTGTTGTCGGCGGCGATCCGCAGGACGCTGCGGTCGTAGTCCAGGCGCAGGTCACCCAGCTCGACCGGGGCCGCGTAGCCCTGGGTGTCCCGCCCGGTGACATCCAGGTGGACGGCCGCAGCGTCGCCGACACCGGTGAGCGGGAGCCGACGTTGCGAGGTCTCCAGGCTGTGCAGCGGGCCGAGCACCGTCAAGGAGATCCCGCCGCGGACCGATCCCGCGGAAGCGGACACGGCCAGCCGGCGTTGGACAGCGAGTGAACCGTCACCCTGCGGCGCGACGACGGTGGCGCCTCCGGCACCGGGGGTGATCCTGGCGCGACCGGCGAACCAGCTGATGGCCGCGGGCAGCGCGCGAGGAGTGAGGTTGGCATCGACGGCGGCGACGGTCAGGCTGCGACGCAGTCCGGGAAAGACGGCATCGGCCCGCGTGGTGCCCGCGCGGACGGCTGCCTGGTCGGCCCGCGGGCGCACGACGAGCGACGCGGCGCCGCGGCTGCTCGGGCTCACGAACACGCCGACACCGTTGGGGTCGATACGTTCGGCGCCATCGGACGGACGGTTGCGGACGTCGGCCTGCCGGTCGCCCGCAGCACGGGCCACCAGGGTGGTCGAGCCGCCGCCATCGAGGTTGACCGCGGTCTGTACTCCTAGCGAGATGAGTTGCTGTGCAACGGAAGTGAGTGTCCGGCCGGGTACCAGGGTCTGCCGGCCGTCGGGGGTGAACAGCACCAACCGCCCGCCGGCGGCCTTCATCCCCCGTGCGGTCCGCGGGGCCCGCGCGGTGTCCGTCTGCTGGGCCACCG
>JBBJML010000063.1:0-17547 GCA_037720195.1 Nakamurella sp.
CTGACTCCTGCTGTTCCCTGGCGCCGGTGACGCGTCACAGATCCTCGCGGTGCACAATCGGCGGATGCCCGAGAACGCTGCCTCCCCCGCGATGTCCTTCCCGCAGATCTCGGACTACGCATTCCTGTCCGACTGCGAGGCGAACTGTCTGATCGCGCCCGACGGGTCCGTCGAGTGGATGTGCATCCCCCGGCCGGACTCCCCCAGCATCTTCACCGCGATGCTGGACCGCGGAGCCGGCTCCTTCCGGATCGGTCCGGTCGGCGTCACCGTCCCCAACGCGCGGCGGTACATCCCCGGCACCCTCGTGCTCGAGACGACCTGGCAGACACCGACCGGCTGGTTGGTGGTCCGCGACGCGCTTGTCGTCGCACCCTGGCACGACGTCGACCAGCGGTCGGGCAGCCACCGACGCGCCCCCACCGACAACGACGCGCTGCACTGCCTTGTCCGCGTGCTGGAGTGCACCTACGGGTCGGTCGACGTGTCCGCGGACTGCGAGCCGGTGTTCGGCTACGGCGCCATCCCGCCCGAGTGGACCTATCGCGATGCCGGCTACCACGACCTGCAGGCGACGGTCCAGCGCCCGTCGGGTGAGATGGGCCCGCACCCGCAGGAGCCGACCCTGCGGATCAACTCGTCGCTCCGGTTCGGCGTCGAGGGACGGGCGGCGATCGCCCGGACCCGAATGACGGCCGGCGAGAAGCACTTCGTGGCATTCTCCTTCTCCGAGCAGGACACCCCGCGCTCGATCGCGGAGGCCGAGGGTCGGGTCGAGCACACCGTCGAATTCTGGCGGGAGTGGCTGACCCAGGGCACGTTCCCGGACCATCCGTGGCGTCGGTACCTCGAGACGTCGGCACTGGCGCTCAAGGGGTTGACCTACGCGCCGACCGGCGCGCTGATCGCCGCCGCAACCACCTCGCTGCCGGAAACTCCTGGCGGACACCGCAACTGGGACTACCGCTACTCCTGGATCCGGGACTCGACGTTCGCCTTGTGGGGGCTGTACACACTGGGATTCGACCGCGAAGCGGATGACTTCTTCTACTTCATCCACGACGTGACCCGCGACAGTCCCGACTCCCTGCAGATCATGTACGGCATCGGCGGCGAGAAACGACTGACCGAGAAGACCCTGGATCATCTGGAGGGATACGAAGGGGCACAACCGGTCCGGATCGGTAACGGGGCCTACGACCAGGCCCAGCACGACGTCTGGGGCGCACTGCTGGATTCGATCTACCTGCACAGCCGATCCCGCCGCCGGACCCCCGAGGAGCTGTGGCCGATCATCGTGGCGCAGGTCGAGTCGGCGGCGGCCAACTGGCAGGAACCGGATGCCGGGATGTGGGAGGTGCGCGGCGGACTGCAGCACTTCGTCTCGTCCAAGGTGATGTGCTGGGTCGCGTTGGACCGCGGTGTCCGGCTTGCCACTGCCCGCGGCGACACGAAGATCGCCGCGAAGTGGCAGGGCATCGCCGACGAGATCCACGCGGACGTGCTCGCCAACGGTCTGGACTCCCGCGGGGTCTTCGTGCAGCGCTACGGTTCCGACGCGCTGGACGCCTCCGTGCTGTTGATGCCACTGGTGCGCTTCCTGCCCGCCGACGACGAGCGCATCCGCAACACCGTGTTGGCGATCGCCGAGGAGCTGACCGAGGACGGCATGGTGCTGCGGTACCGCACGCAGGAGACCGACGACGGCCTCGAAGGGGAGGAGGGCGCGTTCACCATCTGCTCGTTCTGGTTGGTCTCGGCGCTGGTGGAGATCGGCGAGGTCGAGCTCGCGGAGCGGATGTGCGGTCGGCTGCTGACGCACGCCTCCCCGCTCGGCCTGTACGGCGAGGAGATCGAGCCGCACACCGGCCGGCACCTCGGCAACTTCCCCCAGGCCTTCACCCACCTGGCCCTGATCAACGCCGTCACCCACGTCATCGGCGCCGGGCGCGAGGACGGCGACGGCTCCCACTTCACCCCGGCCAACCAGCGGGTCTGACCAGAGCCGGTGTTCGAGCGAACACCACGCGATCGAACGATCACAGCCGCGGTCGAGAGACAGCACGGTGGTCGAGCGAACACCACGGTGGTCGAGCGACGAAGGAGACGAGACCCGATCACATCGGAAACCGGTACTGGCACAACGGGATCTCGACGCGCTAGTTCCTCGCTTGCTCGATCAGCGGAGAGGGTCGAGCGAAGGGAGTGAGTCGAGATCCCGTCACAGCCGATACCGGCTGCGACACAACAGGATCTCGCCGCACTCGTTCCTCGCTCACTCGATCAGCAGCACACTCGCGCGCTCGATCTCCACGGGCCCGGCGGTCGAGCGAACGGAGTAGTCGAGACCCCGTCAGATCCGAGACCGGCTGCGGCACACCAGGATCTCGCCGCGCTCGTTCCTCGCTTGCTCGATCAGCGGCACACTCGCGCGCTCGATCTCCTCGGGCCCGGCGGTCGAGCGAACGGAGTGAGTCGAGACCCCGTCAGATCCGAGACCGGCTGTGAGACACCAGGATCTCGACGCGCTCGTTCCTCGCTTGCTCGATCAGCGGCACACTCGCACCCTCGATCTCCTCGAGCCCGGCGGTCGAGCGATCGGAGTGAGTCGAGACCCTGCGAACGCGCGGGGCCCGCCGGGCGGGACCCGGCGCACCATCACTCGCGACCGCAAGAGGAGCTTCCTGCGGAGCGCCGCCCTCATCCACGACCCGCAGTCCCGATCGGTCGCTCAGCGATCGCCGGTGACCTGGCGGCGGATCTCGGCGAGCTTGGCAGCTGCCTTCTCGGCGCGCTCCTCGTCAGCCTTGCGCTGACGCTCCTGCGCGTCGTGCGCACCGGCGAGCTCGGCACTGCCCTCAGCGGTCCCGAGTCGCTTCTCGATCCGGTCGCGTAGATAGTCGAGGGTCGGGACACCGGCGTCGGTGTAGTCGAAGGCCGGCGTCGTCACCTGCGGCGCGAAGGTGGTGTCGGGTGTCGGCACCAGTTCCGCGTCGATCACCTCGTCCTCGTCGGATGTGTCCGGAGTGGACGGGTTCGAATCAGGAGCGGGTGTTGCGGGAGCCGGTGCATCGGCAGCCGGAGTCTCCTCGGGAGCCGGAGTCGCGTCGGGAGCCGGAGTCACGTCGGGAGTCGCCTCGGGAGCCGGAGTCGCGTCGGGAGCGGGATCGGGTGTGCTCATGTCGCCACGCTACGTCCCGTACTCCCGGCGGACCGGTGGATCCGCCCGAATCGGTTCCGTGCCGCCGACCCAGCCGCCATAGTGGTCCGGTGTCCCGCGTTCCCACATCCCGTCGCCGGCCCGAGGCCGTGGTCGGCACTCGCCGTCTGCTGGGTGTCCTCGGTGCCGTGCTGACCGTGGCCGCGCTGGTTGTCGCGGGACCGATCCCTGCAGGCCCGGTGCTGGCGGACATCGGCACCGCGACCCCGACCCCGACCCCGACTGCGACCGGCGACCTCGCAGCCGTGTCGACCGGCCGCGCGCCCCTGATGGTGATCCTGGACGCGTCCGGCTCGATGAAGCTGGAGGACGCCGAAGGTGAGCGGATCGATCAGGCCAGGCGTCAGCTGTCCGGCGTCCTGTCGGATCTGCCGGACGACGCCACGGTGGGCCTGCTGGTCTACGGAACCGGCACCCGTCCGAACGCCAGCGAGAAGGAACGCGGCTGCCGGGACGTCACGGTGCTCGCCCCGCCGGCGCAGCTCGACCAGGACGCGCTGGACGCAGCGGCCGAGGAGGTCATCCCGTCGGGGTACTCGCCGATCGGTCGGGCCATCGGCCAGGCTGCGGCCGCCCTGCCCACCGACACCCCCGCCTCCATCCTCCTGATCAGCGACGGGTTCGACCTGTGCAGTGATCCGGATCCCTGCGAGAGTGCGCGGGGAGTTCACGACGCGAACCCGGCACTGACCGTCAGCGTGATCGGCATCCAGCCCGACGCCGCCGCCGACACCCTGTTCGGTTGCATCACCTCCGCGACCGGCGGTACCTACCTCCCGTTGCGCTATCCGGATCCGACCTCCACCAGCACTGTCGACACCGAGCAGGCCTCGTCCTCGAGCGCGTCGGTGTCGGTGGCGCAGGAGCGCTTGGCGGCCGTGCTGGCCGCGGGGTACCGACGCGAAGCCGAGGGTTTCCGTCCCTCGGGAACGCCGGTGGTCGGCACGGTGACCGCGCAGGACGCACCGGCGCTGGTGCCGGGCGACTATCTCGACTCCGGATTCACCCGCGGCAGCTACTCCGCGGACGGCGCCCAGAAGAACGGCACCGTGCGCTACTACGCGCTGCCGCAGGGCGAGGGCATGACGCCCTGGGTGTCGGCGACCGCGATCGGTGACCTGCGCTCGGACGAGTACCGCCAGCTCGGACTGCGGCTGAGCCTGGTCGACGCCGACGACGACCCCTGTCTGCCGCTCGTCGAGGCGACCGAGAGTGGCGGGGAGCGCAAGCCGCGCCCGATGGTCACCGCGCAGGTCGGCGGCCTCGTCCCCGGAGCGAAGGGCTGGTCGGAGTCGTGCGCTCCGACCGAGCCGGTGTACCTGCGGGTCGAGCGTCTCGGCGAGTACCGCTTCGGGACGGTCACTCCCGTCCAGCTGACCATCCGGAGCGAGCCTCCGCTGTCCGCCACCGGCAGTGCCCTGCCCACCTCGACGGAGCTCCCACCGCCGTCCGCGACCACCACGGCGGCCGTCCCCGGCGGGACGAACTTCGCCACCGCCCCGCTGCTCGAATCGGGGGCGACCGCCGCCGACACGATCGTCAGCGGCGAGACCAGGTTCTTCGCCGTCCGCCTCGGCTTCGGGCAACGACTCAGCTACCGGGTGACTCCGATCGGGCAGGGCACCCCCGTCGAACGAGCCGGTTCGGTGGGCGTGCAGATCCGCAATCCGCTGGCCGCGCCGGTCCGCACCGTCGCCGACGGAGAAGGGGGACCGTTCGTCCAACGCGACGAGAACTCGTTCCTGTCCGGCTCGACGGACGTGCCGGTGGCCGCCGCGAACCGCAGCTCTGACGATCCACAGATCGCCCGGTACGCGTTGCCCGGCACGTACTTCGTGCTGCTCAGCATGGACGCGGCGCAGGACGGTCCGGACGCGACCGTGCCGTACACCCTGACCGTGCTCGCTGCCGATACCGCCGGCGCCGGCGGGTCAGGCAGCTACGGATCGGCGGCCACGCCGACGCCCGGCTCCTCCGCCGCAGGATCCGTGTCCGTCTCCCCGATCGCCGGCGGAACTTCCGCGGGAGTGACCAGGACACCCGCGTGGACCTGGGCCCTGGGCGGCCTCGGGATCCTGACGCTCGGGGTGGCAGCAGCGGTGTTGATCAGCCGGCGGCGATCCAGCGGTAGCCACCGTCCTGCACCCGGCAGCTGACAGCTCCCTCGGGTCCGGAACTCGTCCGGCCCTCGTCCGACCAGTCGCACTCCTGACCGGGTCGCGGGCCGACGGCGACGGTCCCCGGCACACCGGCGGACGTGCTGGCGGGGACCGAGGTGCCCGGCTGCCCGTCCGACGTCGCCGGCCCTGGTGCAGCAGCACGGCCAGGACCAGGCCACCGACCGCCATCGCACCGCCCACTGCGGCCACCAACATCGGCCAGCGGGACGGCCGCCCGGCGCGTCGTACATCCGGCGGCTGCGGGGTCGGGCCCACCCCGGACTCCGCCCAGGGACCGGCCGGGTGGAGCGGCGCCGACGGTTCGAGACGGGTGGACGGTTGGTTGCTGGGCGCAGCCGCGCGCGGGTCGACCGGATGTGCCGCGGCGGTCGGACCGTGCACCGGGTCCCATCCCGCCGGCAGCGGAGGCACCCGCGGGACGAGGTCGATCCGCTGACCGCCGGCCGTGAGCGGGTGCGGATCCATCCGGGCACCGGCGAGCATCTGCCGTGCCGTCGCCGCATCGGGGGGACGGCGCTGCGGATCGAAATCCACCAGCGCCGCGACCACCGTCCGCAAGACCGGATCGGCGATCGGAACCTCCAGCCGCACACCGAGTTTCGGCTCCTGCGCCGCCAGCAGCGCGGCGGCCACCCGGCCCGCGGCGAACAGGTCCTGGGCAGGCGCGGGACCGGTCTCGGCCCGCGCCAACTCCGGGGGCAGATAACCGGGGGTACCGATCACCATGCCGAGTTCGGTGAGCCTGGCGTCACTGGCGCCGATCGCGAGCCCGAAGTCGATGAGCAGTACGTGCAGCGGTCCGCCGCGGGTGGCGCGCAACAGCAGGTTCCCGGGCTTCACGTCGCGATGGACGAGGCCGGCGCGGTGCACCGCATCGAGCCCGTCGAGCACCTGGTCCAGGACGGCGGCGACGGTGGCTTCGGCCAATGCCCCGTACTCGGCGGTCAGCCGGTGCAGCGAACCGCCGTCGATGAGCTCGGTGGCGATCAGCACGTCGCTCTCCTCCGCCGCCCAGGCGTAAGGACTGGCCAGGTGCCGTCCGGTGAGCCTGACCTCCTGCTCGCGCACGAATCGCAGCAGTTGTCCGGCTTCGCGACGCCGCAGCAGCTTCGCCGCGCAGTACTGCCGCCGTTGCAGGTCGTAGGCGCGCCAGACGGTTCCGGAGCCGCCGCTCTCGAGCGGATCGCACAGTGCATAGCGACCGGCCACCACGTCGGTGGCCGGGCCGGACCAGCGATCCACCCGGGCGGTTCGCCGGTCCAGCGGCTCAGCCGGGACCGGGACCCGTCCCGCGTCCGGGCCCGGCGCGGCCGGTTGCCCGTGACCGTCGGCAGGCGAACTCATCCGGTCAGCTTGTCACCCCGAACGGACCGACGCAGCCGGTCCAGCACCATCTGCGCCGCAGGTCCGAAAGCGCGGAAGTGGGCGGGCGGTCAGCGTTGCGGACGAGGACTGCGGTGGCGACGGATGATCCAGCCGACGAGCCCGGCGGCCAGCAGCAGCAGGAACGCCATGCCGCCGGCCGGGACGGAGCTGCCCGGAGCGCCGTCAGGGGCAGTGGAGGTGGCCAGCTCGACGTCCGTCACCACTCCGTCCGCCGACGTGGTCCTGGTCGGCGCGGGTCGATCCGAGCGTGACGCGGCGCGCTCGTCAGCGGGTACGGCGACCGCGGGGAGCGGCACGGCGAGCGCGGTCACCGAGGCCACCCTGCGGGGCTCATCAACCAGCGCTCCGCGGCTGGTGGCAGCTCGGGGTGCGGTCACGCCCGGTGCGGCAGCGGTGCCAGGTCGATCGGCCGCTGCCGGTCGGGCCCGGGTCGGCTCCGCAGCCGACATCGAAGGCCGCGCCTGCTCCGACCGCAGCGACGGGGTCAGCGGGGCGGATCGGACCGTGACCCGTCCGGCCGACATCCTGGTCACAGCGCCGTCCTTGTCGGTGATCTCCACCATCGGTTCGTAGTCGCCCGCGGCGCGGTAGGTGTGGGTCCCAGCGACCGCTCTGCGGTCCGACGATCAGACCGGAGGCGTCCGTCCACGGGCCGTCCGCGTCCCACCGGATGCGCACCCGGAGGGTTGCATCGTCGTCAGCGGGTGAGGCGTCGGCGGCGTCGATCTCCACCGTCACGGCATCACCCGCTGCGGCCGCCTGCAGCAGTGCGACCTCAGCACGGGGAGCCGTGTTGGACACCACGATCCGCGCGGTCGCGGTGGACGACGGACCGTTGCGGTCGGCGATCGCAGTGACCTCGTGGGTGGACGGTCCGTCGTCCACACCGAGCGCGACGAGTGCGTCCCAGTCGACGACGACATCCGCACCCCGGACGTCCGCCACACCGTCGCCGTCGATGTCCCAGCCGATGGTCGCGCCGGCCGATCGCCGGTCGGCGACCAACCGCAGGGACGAGCCCTCCTGGATCCGGTAGGGACCTCCAGCGGCGATCTGCGGCAGCACGGCGATGGTCGCCGGCACACTGCTGGATGCGCGGTGATCGCCGTCGGGTAGGAAGCCCACGACGATCCGGTGGGTGCCGATCGGCAGTGCGCCCGCTTCGAGCAGGACCCGGCCGTCGGGACCGACGGCGGCCGGAGCTCCGACCGGCCGACCATCGATCCGCAGCTGCGCCCGGCCGACGGCGGCAACGGCACTGCCGGCCCGCCGGATGGTGGCCGAGACCGCTACCGGGGACCCGTCCAGCACCGATGCGCCAGGTGAGACCAGGGACGCGACGGTGGTCGGTGCTCGTCCGACGAGCTGTTCCCAGCGCGCCGAGACCGTGCCGACGTCGTCCGTCCCGTTGAAATCAGCGGTGATGGTGTGCCGGCCGGCCGACAGGGTCGGCAGCCGCAGCACGGCCCGACCGTTCGCGTCCACGGTCACCTCGTCCAACGGCACCCCGTCACTGCGGAGGGTGACGCTGCCGCCGGTCACCGACACACTCGGCGCGGTCACGGTGGCCTGGATCGACACAGTTCCGGGGTAGGTCGTCGGAGCACCGGGGGCGACGATCCGGACACTCGCAACTGCCTTGGAGATGTCGGCCATCATCTGTGCCTGCGCGGTGAGTGATCGGCGTCCGGGAGGTAGCGCGCGCGGAGCTGCAACCGGTGCGCCGACAACAGCGGCCGGAAGATCTCCGCGTCGCCGGCCGCGTCGACAGCTGCGGTCGCCACCGGCGTCCCGTCGAGGGTGAACTCGATGCGCCCGACGGTGACCGGGGTGCCGTCGATCTCCCGGACGGCGGCCCGGAAGGTGGCCGATCTGCCGACCTGCGGAGCGGCCGGTGCGACGTCGACACCGACGACGACGACGACGGCGATCGGCTCCACCACGAGACCCGCGTCGGCGGTACTCGGCGCGAAGGAGTCTGATCCGCTGTAGTAGGCCTGGATCCGGTGGTTGCCGACCGGCACCCGCGGCAGCTCCAGTCGCACGACCCCGTCCGCGCCGACCGGGCGGGGAGCGAGGACCGGTTGCCCGTCGACGCGCAGCGTGACCAGGCCGTCCTGGACGTCACCGACCGGGCTGCTGATGCGGACGGTGGCCGTGGTGGCGCGATCGGGTCGGATCCGAGCGGCGTCCAGTGCCACCACCGCGGTGGTGACCGCCTGCCGGACCTCGTGATCGGCCGCGCCGGAACTGCTGCGGACGTCGTCGGTTCCGGAGAAGTCGGCCACGAAATGATGATCACCGGGTCCGGGACGGTCGAGGGTGAGCGAGGCCGTCCCGTTGCGGACGCCGGCCGTGCCGAGCGTCGTCCATCCGTCGGAGAAGGTCACCGATCCGGATGACGGGCCCTGTGAGCCGGCCGTCACGGTGGCGGTCAGGGTGATCGGCGAGCCGTACGTCGACGGGGTCGGCGCCGCCCGCAGCACGGTGTCGGAGGTGGCGCGATCGACGCGGATCGTCTCGGATCCCGAGCTCGACGCCCAGCTGTCGGTGCCCTGGTACTCGACGGTCAGCCGCCTCGTCCCGGCCGGCAGGGAGCCCACTGTCAAGGAGACCGCGCCGCTGCGGTCCGGCGTGCCGGTCACGCCGGCGGGAACACCGTCCACCAGCAGACGGGTGGTACCCGCGGTGACCGGGGCACGCCCACCCCGATCCTCGGAGATCTGCACCGAGACGGTCACCGGAGATCCAAAGGTGGGATCGTCGGTCACCACGCCGCCGCGGACCTTCGTCGGGATCTTGGGGACCTCGGCCTCTGCGGTGGCGGTGCTGGCGGCGAAGCCGGTCGTGCCGCGGTAGTCGGCCCGGTAGGTCACGGTGCCGGGAGCTTCCCCGGCATCGACCTCGGTGGACACCTCACCCGAAGCGGACACCGTCCCACTGCCGATCTTGCGGCCGCCGGTGGAGAAGTCGACCGTGCCGCCGTCGACCGCTGCGGTGGCCGGCGATCGAGCACCGACCGCGGCCTTCAGCCGCACCTTCGGATGGTTGGCCCCACCGGTGGTGGTGGCCGTGAGGATCAGCTCCGTCGCCGCCGGGACGACCTTGGTGCTGAACCCGACGGACGTGCTGTCCTGCCAGATCCCGGTCCCGTCGTAGCTCGCCGTGATGGTGCGGTTCCCGACCGCGACGGCCGCGGTGATCAGGGTGGCGACACCGTCGGCGCCGACCGCCGAGCGTCCCAGCTGCTTCGAGCCGTCCTTGAACAGCACACTGCCACCGGGGGCGCGGCTGCCGTCACTGCGCACGGTCGCCCGGTAGCTCGCCCGCTGACTGGCCACGATGGTGCTCGGGCCGACCAGCTCCGTCACGGTGGGGGCCACCTGGTGGAAGGTGAGGCACCACCCACCCAGCGCGCCCGGCAGCGCGGACGCGGGATCCGCCGGGTCGCCGGCCTCGTCGTCGACGAGGTAGAGCGTCCAGGTGCCTGCGGTCGATGAGCCGCTGAAGACCCCGAGGTCAGCCGGCGCGGGGGTGCTCGCGGCGGGGTCGACGACGGCCGGCGCGGGGTAGCTGTCCGGGCCGGCGGAGGTGTCGTCGGTGGGTCGGTAGGAACCCGGCAGCATCAGCCCGGCCAGCGGTCCGGTGGGTGCGGGCAGGAGGGCATCTCCGGCGAAGGTGAGATCCAGCGCGCCGGTGAGCGCCCGCCGCGCCGGTCCGGCGTCGCTGAGGACGGTCGCACGCTCGGAGCCTCCCGGGCCGACGAGCAGGACGTCGAGATCCTGGACCGCTCAGACGTCCAGACCCCGCAGTTCGACGCTGACCGAGGCGATCCGTCCGGTGATGGCCGGAACCTCGATCGCCGCACCGTAGGGCGCGGCGGGACCGACGGCGGGAATCGTGATCGACCGGGTGTCACAGACGGTGCCGCCGTCCGGGGTGCTGGTGACCGGCGTCGTCGCAACTGCGGTGGCCGCCGCACCGGAGGGCGCTGCGATCGCCGGCGCCCCGGCACCGGGAAGCAGGATCACCGAGCTGATCAGGACGGACGTCAGCAGCGCGGGCAACCACGGAACTCCGGAATCGACCCCTGGCACGCGATGACGACCCGCGCTCGACACCTCTGTACTGCTGGCCACAACGACCTACACCAGGATCCCGGGACGGGCCCGACGCCGGCACCGCGATCTTGGGTCAACGGAGCGAATCCCGCTCACCGAATCCGAGAGGTCGAGGGTGGAAAGTTCCGGATGTTCACCCGGCGCTTCCATCCGCGCGTTCGTGCGTCAGCGACCCTTCACAGAGGCGAGCAACATCTGGGCGACGTCGACCACCTCGACGTCCTCCGCCACTCCCTCGTTCTGCCTGGCCGTGAGCCCGTCGGTGAGCATGACGCGGCAGAAGGGACAACCGGTACCGATCTGTTGAGCGCCGGTGGCGATGGCCTCGTCGATGCGCTCGAGGTTGATCCGCTTGCCGATCTTCTCCTCCATCCACATCCGGGCGCCGCCGGCGCCGCAGCACAACGCGCGGGAGGAGTTGCGCGGCATCTCGGACAGCTGCATGCCGGACGCCTCGATCAGCTCGCGAGGCGGGGCGTAGACCTTGTTGTGGCGCCCCAGGTAGCAGGGATCGTGGTAGGTCACCGGTGTTCCGCCGACAGTGCTGCCGCGATCCGCCGGCGCCATGGGCACCAACTTCTTGTCCCGCACCAGCTTGTTGAGCAGCTGGGTGTGGTGCAGCACCTGGTAGTCGCCGCCCACCTGCGGGTACTCGTTGGAGAAGGTGTTGAAGCAGTGCGCGCAGCTGACGATCATCTTGCGGTCGGCGCGGCGACCGAAGGTCTCGTCGAGGGTCTCGACGTTCTGCTGGGCCAACATCTGGAACAGGAACTCGTTGCCGGCGCGGCGGGCCGGGTCACCGGTACAGGTCTCGCCCTCGCCGAGCACCCCGAACTTCACCCCAGCCAGGTGCAGCAGTTCGGCGACGGCCCTGGTGGTCTTGCGGGCTCGGTCGTCGAACGCGCCCGCGCAACCCACCCAGAACAGGTACTCGAGGTCGTCCGGCAGCTCGCCATCACCGGCCGGACCGACGACGGGAACCTCGAAGTCGAGATCCTTCGCCCACGCCATCCGATCGGAGTTGTTCTGCCCCCATGGGTTTCCCTTGTTCTCCAGGTTGCGGAACAACCCACCGAGCTCGCTCGGGAACTCCGATTCGATCATCACCTGGTAGCGGCGCATGTCGACGATGTGGTCGACGTGCTCGATGTCGACCGGGCACTGCTCCACACAGGCGCCGCAGGTGGTGCAGTCCCACAGCACCTCGGGATCGATGATCCCGCCGAGTTCCGCGCCGCCGATCAGCGGACGCTCCGCCTCGGCGAGCGCCGAGGCCGGGACACCTGCCAGTTGCTCCGCGGTCGCCCTCTCCGCGCCCGAGGAGTCCTTGCCGCCGCCGGCGGCCAGGTACGGCGCCTTGGCGAAGGCATGATCACGCAACTGGAGCATGACCAGCTTGGGGGACAACGGCTTTGCGGTGTTCCAGGCGGGGCACTGGGACTGGCATCGGCCGCACTCGGTGCACGTGGTGAAGTCGAGCCAGCCCTTCCAGCTGAAGTCCTCGATCTTGCCGGCCCCGAAGGTGTCCTTCTCGGGGTCTGCTTCCTCGAAGTCGAGCGGCACGCCATCGGACATCATCGGCTTGAGCGCACCCAACGCCGGCTTGTTGGCCACCGGTTCGCGCTTGAAGTAGATGTTGAAGAACGCCGTGAAGCGGTGCCACGCAACACCCATGGTCAGGTTCTTCGCGATCACGACGGCCCAGCCCATCGACACCGCGACCTTGACGAACGCCACCACGGACACCGCCACCAGCGATGCCGGCAACAACGCGCCGAGGCCGATCGAGATGGGCGCGGCCCACGTCGGGTACGGCAGGTCGCCGTTGGCAGCCTTGAAAGCCCTGATCAAGAAGATGCAGACGCCGATGATCGCGATCACGGACTCGACGAAGTGGGCCTGGGCGAAGTTGGAACCGGCGAACCGGCTGCGGCGCATGGTGTTCCGTGGATGAGCGCGCTGTCGGATGACGATCAGGGTGCCGATCCCCAGCACGGTGGTCAGCGCGATCAGCTCGACGAACAGACCCCATGGTGCCCAGTGGCCGATGATCGGCAGCTCGTACCGCGGGTTCATGGTGTCGCCCACGGCCTCGACCAGGGTCAGCACGAGCGCACCGAACCCGACCATCACGAACCAGTGCGCAACGCCGACGATGCCCCACTTCAGCATCTTGGTGTGGCCCAGGACCTCGATGGCCATCGCCTTCAAGCGCGCCGGGCCGGGGGCCGCGCGGGTCGGATCGGGCGCGCCCAGCCGGACCGTGCGGTAGATCGCCAGACCCGCCCTGATCAGCGCACCGAAGCCCACCACGATCAGGACGACGGACAGCGTCCCGAGAATCCAGTGCAGGATCGTCATCGTTTCCTCTCCTCGGTGCGCCGACCGCATCGGAGGCCGATGTTACTAGCGAGTAACCTGCGGCGAGAACGGACGGCCCCGAGCTCGAACGGTAACGTGCCGTGACGACGAGCGACGCGCGACCGTCCGGTGCGCCGCGCAAGGAGGATGCGGTGGCGACCATTGCCGACGTGGCACGGCTGGCCGGTGTCTCCACGGCGACGGTCTCGCGGGTCCTCAACCACAACACCGAGGTCGATCCGCAGCTGGTGACGCGGGTGCGCGCAGCCATCGAGGACCTCGACTACCGCCCCAGCCGGGTGGCCCGGTCGCTGCGGACCCGCAGGAGCACGGTCTGGGCGGTGATCATCACCGACATCCGCAATCCGTTCTTCCTGGACATGCTGCGGGGTATCGAGGACATCGCCTTCGCGAACAACTATTCCCTGGTGCTCTGCAATGCCGACCAGAGCAAGACCAAGGAGGCCGACTACCTGGCACTGGCGGTCGATGAGAACATGGCCGGCGTCATCCTCGCCCCCGGCTTCCCCTACGGCACCGACATCTCGGCGCTCAGCAAGGTCGGTATCCCGGTGGTGACGGTCGACCGTCGCCTGGTCGGCGAGCAGGTCGACGAGGTGCTGATCGACAACTCGGGCGGTGCCGCCCAGGCGGTCGAGCATCTGTGGCAGCAGGGGTATCGCCGGATCGCCTGCGTCAGCGGCCCGGTCGAGGTCTCGACGGGACAGGAACGGCTGTCCGGCTATCGCACCGGCCTGACCTCGCACGGGCTGGACGTCGATCCGGAGCTGATCCGCTACGGCGATTTCAGGGAGACCTCCGGCCGGCGTGCGATGCACGAGCTGCTGGCCCTGCCGCAGCCGCCCGATGCGGTGTTCGTCGCCAACAACCTGATGACGCTCGGTGCGCTCGACAGCATCAACGAGGCCGGCCTGCGGGTCCCGGATGACATCGCCGTCGTCGGTTTCGACGACATCTCCTGGGCGAGCCTGCTGCGTCCGCCGCTCACCACCATCGGGCAGCCGACCTACGAGGTCGGCACGGAGACCGCGAAGCTGCTGCTCAGCAGGATCGGCGGCTTCACCGGGCCGGCGCGGCACGTCGAGCTGCCCACCACCCTGCACGTCCGGGCCAGCTCGGCCGGCCGCACCCCTTCCCCTTGACAGGTTCTCGACTCGTTCCTCGCTCGACCATCGGAGTCCTCGCCGATCGAGCAAGGGAGGAACGAACGCGTCGAGCTCTTGTTCGTAGAGAGGGGCCGGTCGTGCAGTAAGAGGGTCTCGACTCGTTCCTCGCTCGACCACCGGCGATTCCGCCGATCGAGCAAGAGAGGAACGAACGGGTCGAGATCCCATCCGCGCACGACCGGGCCCCGGAACTGACACGGTCTCGACTCGTTCCTCGCTCGACCAACGGCGAATCCGCCGATCGAGCAAGAGAGACGAACGCGTCGAGATCCCGCAACGAGAACGACCGCTCCGAAAGCACTGGGTCAGCGGGCGGTGGAGTCCCGGCGGAAGTTGAGGTGCGCGCGGGACGGGGTCGGCCCTCGCTGGCCCTGGTAGCGCGACCCGTAGACGGCGCTGCCGTAGGGATGCTGCGCCGGCGAGGTGAGTCGGAACAGGCAGAGCTGGCCGATCTTCATCCCGGGCCACAGGGTGATCGGCAGGTTGGCCACGTTCGACAGCTCGAGGGTGATGTGGCCGGAGAACCCCGGGTCGATGAAGCCGGCCGTCGAGTGGGTCAGCAGACCGAGCCGGCCCAACGACGACTTGCCCTCCAGCCGGCCGGCGAGATCGTCGGGCAGGCTGACGGACTCGAACGTCGAGCCGAGCACGAACTCCCCCGGGTGCAGGACGAACGGCTGGTCGTCCTCGGACTCCACCAGGCTGGTGAGCTCGTCCTGCTGGATCGACGGATCGATGTGTGTGTAGCGGGAGTTGTTGAAGACCCGGAAGAAGCGATCCAGCCGGACGTCGATGCTCGACGGCTGGATGAGCGTGGGATCGAACGGATCGAGGACGAGACGCCCGTCGTCGATCGAGGCCAGGAGATCCCTGTCGGACAGCAGCATGGGGGGAGCTTACGCAACGCACGGCGCAGTCTCCCGGCCGGAGAACCGGCAAGAGCCGGACCTCGTCCGCGAGGTCCGGCTCTGCTCGATGGAGCGGGCGACGGGAATCGAACCCGCGCTATCAGCTTGGGAAGCTGAAGTTCTGCCACTGAACTACGCCCGCGAATTCCGGAGTCGCGCTCGTCTGCACTGCAGCGCCGACGGGCGACCCCCGGTTTCGGCACAACTATAGCCCGCAGGGTCATCCACCGGGCACCCCACACGCGGCCGCTGACCCATCTATGCACGTCGCAGCCACGAACCTCCGCTGTGACCACCGACCTCGCAAAACCTCCCCCCGGGCCAGCGCCTGCTCACTCGCCGTCGAACACGGTGTCGAAATGGTGGGCACCCGTCGCCGGACTGATCGTGGTCGTCGTCGCCTTCGCCGCCACCGAGCTTCTTGCCGCCCTGGGAGTCTGGGCCGGTCTGTTCAGTCCTGCAGCCGCCCCGATCACCTCGCTCGCCAACACGTTCATCGTCCTGACGCCGGAGTGGCTGAAGGAGTTCGCGATCGCCCAGTTCGGCACCAACGACAAGGTGGCGCTCGAGGTCGGTATGTACGTCACCATCGCGATCGCCGCTCTGGTGATCGGTTTCATCGCAGCGCGCTGGACCAAGATCGCCCTCGCTGCCGTCGTGGTGCTCGCCGTCGTCGTCGCGATCGCCGTCATCACCCGCGCGAACGCGACCATCTTCGACCTGCTGCCGCTGGCCATCGGGATCGCGCTCGCCCTGGTCGTGTTCAGCAAGTTCTTCCCCGCCCGCTGGACTGCCACCGATGCGCCGGCGAAGCCAGGGGTGCCGGACCGGCGTCAGTTCTTCCGCTCGGCGGGTCTCACCGCCGCGGGCGCCGTGGTGGCAGGCGGGCTGTCCAAGGTCGTCCCCACCGGTGCAGCCGCCATCCAGAGCCGCAGCGAGATCGTGCTGCCGAAGGCTGCGAAGCCGTATGTCGTGCCGGCCGGCAGCTCTCTCGACGTGCAGGGCATCACCGGCCTGGTCACACCGAACAAGGACTTCTACCGGATCGACACCTCCTTCCAGCCGCCGATCATCAACCCCGGCACGTGGTCCATGCAGATCAAGGGCATGGTCGACAACCCGATGACCCTGACCTACGCAGACATCTCCGCCCGCGAGATGGTCGAGGCCCCGATCACCCTGACCTGCGTCTCCAACGAGGTCGGCGGAACCCTGGTCGGCAACGCCGTGTGGCTCGGTACGCCGATCCGGACCGTGCTGCAGGAGGCAGGGGTACAGCAGGGCGCTGACTGCGTGCTCTGCACCGACATCAACGGATTCACCCTGTCCGCGCCGCTGGAGGCACTCACCGACGACCGACAGGCGCTCTTCGCCATCGGCATGAACGGAGAACCGCTGCCGTTCGAGCACGGTTTCCCGGTCCGGATGGTCGTGCCGGGGCTCTACGGCTTCGTCTCGGCGACCAAGTGGATCGCTTCGATGGAGCTGACCACTTTCTCGAAGGTGTCCGCCTACTGGACCCAGCGCGGGTGGTCCGACCACGGCCCGATCAAGCTCTCGTCCAGGATCGATACGCCGGCCGGGTTCGCCTCGTTCGCTGCTGGAGAGTCCGTCGTCATCGGCGGGATGGCCTGGGCCCAGAACACCGGAGTGGCCAAGGTCGAGG
Source organism: Nakamurella sp. (assembly GCA_037720195.1). Classification (GTDB taxonomy): domain Bacteria; phylum Actinomycetota; class Actinomycetes; order Mycobacteriales; family Nakamurellaceae; genus Nakamurella. The sequence goes on from JBBJML010000063.1 coordinate 17,030, forward strand.
TCCAGGTGGACGACGAGCCATGGGCCGAGGCGATGCTGTCGAAGCCTCTGTCGAAGGACTCGTGGGTGCAGTGGAAGTACACCTGGAAGGCCGCGGGTTCGGGGCCTCGCACGCTGCGCGTCCGCGCGACCGACGCGGCCGGCAAGGTGCAGACCGACCAGCGCGCCGATCCGATCCCCGACGGATCCTCCGGTTGGAACTCCCGCACGATCACCATCACCTGACCTCGGCCGCCGCTGGTCATCGCCGGGGGGGGGGGAGGCATAGGGCCCCCGGGGGGGGGGTTGTGGGGGGGCGCCGGGGGGGGCGGGGGGGGCGGGGCGGGGCCCCCCGCCACCGTGCCCGTCGTGACGGTCGACTCGCCGCTGTACCTGCTGTTCGACGATCTCCCTGTGACCGCCCTGGTGTCGGGCTACGGCGAGATGGCCCGGCACACGTCGATCCCCTTCGACGCCGCCAGCGCCGACCGCATGGTCGACCTCTGCGCCGGCTGGCAGGCGGGAGCCACCATGATGGAC
>JBBJML010000036.1:0-49302 GCA_037720195.1 Nakamurella sp.
CCGATGCCCTGCTGCTTGATCCAGCTGCGCATCTCGCCGGCGGCGAAGTCGACGAAGGCGTGGGCCCACCGCGCCGGCCAGTGGTCCTCCGGCCGGTCGAAGCCTGCGGAACCGAGCCAGTCGGCCAGAGCCAGCTCGGCGGAGTCCTTGATCCCCATCCGGCGCTGCTCCGGCGAGTCGACCAGGAACAACCCTCCGAACGACCAGAACGCCTGGCCGCCCAACGAGGCACCCGGCTCCTGGTCGACCACGACGACCCGCTTCCCCCGGTCGGCCGCCTCGGCAGCGGCGACCAGCCCCGCCAGGCCCGCTCCGATCACCAGCACGTCACAGGCCAGGATGCTGTCGGCGGACCCGGACGCTCGGCCGGGGGTGTCAGGGCTCATATCTGCCATTGTGACGTGTGCGACTCCGGATCGCTGCTCCGCCGTAGCCTGGCCTCGTGCTGGTGGAGGACGGGCAGGTCAGGGACACGCTGGTGTCCGATGCGCTGGTGACCGACGCGCTCGTGACCGATGTGTTGGTGATCGGCGCCGGGCAGGCCGGGCTGTCCACCGCTCATCACCTGTTGCGCAGCGGGATCGACACGATCGTCGTCGACGCAGGCGACGGGCCGGGTGGCGCCTGGCGACACCGGTGGGACACGTTGACGATGGCCGGGGTCAACGGCATCCGCGAGCTCCCGGGGACGACCCCGCCGCAGGCCGATCCGCGGGAGCCGGCCAACAGGGCGATCCCGGCCTGGTTCGAGCACTACGAGAGCGACCAGGGCATCGACGTCCGGCGACCGGTGCGGATCAGGCGGGTCGAGTCCCTCGACGACGGGCGGCTGCGATCCATCGGATCGGCGGACGGCCGCGAGGTCGAGTTCGTCAGCCGGATCCTGGTCAACGCCACCGGGACCTGGGACGCGCCGTTCTGGCCGTTCTACCCGGGCAGGGAGAGCTTCGCGGGCCGGCAGCTGCACACCCGCGACTACCGCGGACCGCAGGACGTCCGCGATGCACGGGTGGTGGTGATCGGCGGCGGGATCTCGGCCGTGCAGCTGGCGATGGAGATCGCGCCGGTGGTTGCCGCCCAGCGCTGGGTGACCAGGCGGCCGCCGGTGTGGTTGGAGCGGGAGTTCACCCAGGAGGCGGGGAGGGTGGCGGTGGCGATGGTCGAGGAGCGCGTTCGCCGCGGGCTGCCGCCCAGGTCGGTGGTCTCGGTGACCGGGCTGCCACTGACCCCGGCGACCAGGTCTGCGCGGGAATCGGGTGTGCTGCAACGCTTTCCGATGTTCACCTCGATCGATGCCGGCGGGGTGCAGTGGGCGGACGGTACCCGCTTCGACGCCGACGTGCTGTTCTGGAACACCGGCTTCCGGGCGTCACTCGATCACTTGGCGCCGCTGCGCCTGCGCGGCGCGGGTGGCGGGATCGCGATGGACGGGACCCGGGTGGTCGCCGACCCGCGGATCCACCTCGTCGGCTACGGGCCGAGCGCCTCCACCATCGGAGCCAACCGGGCCGGACGCGCCGCAGCCCGCGAGATCACGGCGTACCTGGCGACCGAACCTGCTGCGCCGCAGACGGTCTGACGGTGACGAGCGAGTCGCAACTCCGGTGATCTGGCAAGCGAGGACGAGCGCGACGAGATTCCGTCAGATCGACAGCGGGGTCCCGACTCCTCCGTCGCGCGCCCTGGCCTACCCCGAGACAGCACTCAGGGCGCCGCTCGTGATGAGCGGCGCCCTGAGTGGATGTCTGAGGTGGGTCAGACGGGGTTGACTGCGGTGGCCTGGGGACCCTTGTTGCCCTGGGTCACCTCGAACTCCACACGCTGGTTCTCCTCGAGCGACCGGTATCCGGACGACTGGATTTCCGAGTAGTGGACGAAAACGTCCGGGCCATTGTCATCGGGAGTGATGAAACCATAGCCCTTCTCGGCGTTGAACCACTTGACGGTTCCCTGTGCCATGCAACTTCTCCAAAACAGTGGTGATGCGAGCCTGGAATGTCCCGAGCCCGGGTCCGCCAACTGATAACGACTTCTCAGGGAACCGAGACCCGCTGACCATCGACGCCTCCCCGACGGGGAGTGACCGAGAACCAGTGTCGCACGGATCACCGTGGCGGGCCAATCCGGGGGTCGGACTTTCACCCGGTTGCCGCTCGCCGCGTACCGTCGGTCCATGGACGAGGCCCACCCTGACGTGCAGATCCCCGTTTCGGCGGCAGGGCCGGACCCGCAGGCCGTGCGGTCGGAGGAACAGTTGCTCGCGCTGTACCCGACTCCGGTGGCCAGGACCTGGGCCAAGGAGAGCAGTGTCATCACCCCTGGCTATCGCGAGATGATCGCTGCCTCGCCGTTCTGCGTGATTGCGACCACCGGACCCGAGGGTATCGACTGTTCCCCGCGCGGCGATGCGCCCGGATTCGTCCGCGTGCTGGACGAACGGACGCTGGTGATCCCCGACCGGCGGGGCAACAACCGGCTCGACACCCTGCGCAACGTCGTGCGGGACAGTCGGATCGGGCTCGTCTTCCTGATCCCCGGAGTGGGCGAGGCAGTCAGGGTGCGTGGCCGTGCGACGATTTCAACCGATCCGAAACTGTTGCAGGACAACGCTGTTCATGGGATCGAGCCAGTGACGGTGCTGGTGGTGACGGTCGACAGGATCTACTTCCAGTGCCGGCGGGCCACCCTGCGTTCAGTGCTCTGGCAGGCGCCGCACGTCGACCCGGCGAGCCTGCCCACCCCCGGCCGGTTGCAGGCCGAGGTCGGAGCGATGAGCGAGCCGGATGCCCGCGACTACGACACGACCGTCGCCGAGTACGCGTCGTCCACGCTGTTCGCGGGCCCGACCAAGGCCTGACCCCGGCACGGCCCGGCCCCGCACGGCACAGCCCGACACCGCCCGACGAACCACGAACGACCTCCCCGGTCCTCACGGTCCTGGCAGGTCGTTCGACGTCACGGTGGTTCAGCGGAACAGCGAGCGGTCAGCTCGCCGGGATCGTCTTCGTGTCGATGACGAACCGGTAGCGGACGTCCGACTTCACGATGCGGTCGTACGCCTCGGTGACCTCGTCGGCGCCGATGGTCTCGATCTCGGCGCCGATGTTGTGCTCCGCGCAGAAGTCGAGCATCTCCTGGGTCTCCGGGATGCCGCCGATGTTGCTGCCGGCCAACGTCTTGTTGCCACCGATCAGTGAGCCGACGCGCAGCTGCTGGGCGCCCGGGGGCAGCCCGACGAACACCATCGCGCCGTTGATGGCGAGCGTCGACAGGTACTTGTCGATCGGCAGGTCGGCCGAGATGGTGCAGATGATCAGGTCGAAGGTGCCGCGCAGCGTGCCGAAGGTGTCGGAATCGGAGAGGGCGTAGTAGTGATCGGCGCCGAAGCGCTTGCCGTCCTCCTCCTTGGACATCGTCTGGCTGATGACGCTGACCTCGGCGCCCATCGCGGCGGCGAGCTTGACGGCCATGTGACCGAGGCCGCCCATGCCGACGACGGCGACCTTCTTGCCGGGACCGGCGCCGAAACGGGCCAGCGGCGAGTAGGTGGTGATCCCGGCGCAGAGCAGCGGCGCCGCCTGGTCGAGCGGGATGGAGGCCGGAACCTTCAGCACGTAGTCGGCCTTGGCGACGATCTGTGTCGAGTAGCCGCCATAGGTCGGCTCGCCCGAGTACTCCCGACCGTTGTAGGTCGCGACGTTCCCCTTGACGCAGAACTGTTCGTTGCCGGCGGTGCAGTTCTCGCACTCGCCGCAGGAGTCGACGAAACAGCCGATGCCGACGTGATCGCCGACTGCGTGCTTGTCGACTGCCGAACCGACGGCCGCGATGGTGCCGGCGATCTCGTGGCCGGGGACCATCGGGAAGATGGCCTTGCCCCATTCCTCGCGGGCCTGGTGGATGTCGGAGTGGCAGATGCCGGCGAACGCGATGTCGATCAGGACATCGTCGTCGCCGAGTTCACGGCGCTCGATCGTGCCGCGCTCGAAGGAAGCTCCGGCGGACTTGGTGAGCAGGGCGGGAACGGTGATCGTCACAGATGCAGCCTTTCAGTGTTCGAGGCCGAACGCCGGCCGCTCAGCGGAGCGGCTCCTCGGCGTGACCTGGCACCGCCAGATGCGATGCCGTGAAGTCCCACCAAGGGGACCTTTCCATCCTACTTCTGTTGATACGTCACGTTGTCTGCCGAGAGGGTGGTGAATCCCACCGGTCGGGAGGGTGCCGAAACGGTCGGGATCGGGAAGGGGGCATCCGATGGACCGCTGCGTCACCAGCGCAAGCGGTGGGAGCTCCGACCGTGTTCAGGGCGAGGGCAGCGGCGGTGATCGACCTGCGGCGACCGCTGGCGTGTGGGGTTGGCCGGACGCGGACGAGGGAATCGGACATCTGGTTGATCCTGGATGATGTCGACTGTGTCACCGGTCGGCCGCTGGGTACCCGCACCTGGACATCGATCACAGCCGACCGATCCCCGGAAACGAGGTCCATCGTCGACGATCGGACCCGATCAGCAAACGAAAGCATGGCGGAGGCTCCGCCGTGTGTCACGATCGCAAGGTGGATCGCCCGATGAATCTCCCGCGCCGATGAGCCGGCCGCTCGATCCCGGCAATCCCGGCCCCACCCCGGTGCCCTGGCCGATTCCCGGGCCCGGCCCGAGCAATGCCGACACCCCGACCGACGTCGACCGTCCGTTCCGCGACCCGGTGAGCGGTTCCGGACCCGCCCCGGTACCAGGACCCGGCCCGGCGCCCGACCCGATCACGGGCGACGCGCCGGACACACCGCCCCGTCACCCGAAGCCGCGTGAACTGGAACAGGACGACATGGATGCCCAGCGGGGCATCGACCGGCGTACCCGGGCCGTCGTCGCCGAGCTCGCAGCAGCTCTGGACGGGACTTCCGAAGACGGCGAGGACGGACCGTCCCTGCGCAGCTCTGGTCGGGACGAGGGCTCCGAGGAGGCACGGGGACGCAAGGACGGTTCCCGACGCGGCGGCCTGCGCGACGTGGTGGGCCAGCTCGTCACCCGGGTGACTGCATCGGAGCGCGCGATGCGCGCCGCCGAGGCGGCCGCCGCGGACAGCCGGGCGGCGATGACCGCGGCCCACGAACGCGCCGAGGAACGGCAGTTCTCGCCGTTCAAGGCGGGCTTCTTCGGCGGCGTCGGACTGCTGCTCGCCTACACCACGTACCTCGCCCTGGACACGATCCGCTCCACCCTGATCGTGATCGCCGTCGCGCTGCTGCTGGCGATCGGACTCGACCCGGCGGTGCGCTGGTTCGAGCGGCGCGGACTTCGGCGCGGACTGTCGGTGCTGGTCGTGTTCCTGGTGTTGCTGGGCGCGATTGCGGGCGCGGTCTACGCCATCATCCCGCCGATCGTCGAACAGTTGTCGGCGTTCGTCGTCAACCTGCCGACCACCCTGGCGAACCTGTTGCAGAATCCGACGATCAAGAGCCTGGACGAGAAGTTCGGGATCATCAAACAGATCCAGGACTCGAACTACCTCCAACAGGTCGGATCGGGGGCGGCGACGGGGATCCTGACCGGTGCGGCCACGGTCGCCGGCATCGTCTTCGACCTCTTCGTCGTGCTCATCCTGGCGCTCTACTTCGTCGCCGGTTTCCCGCGGATCAAGGCGTCCGCCTACCGGTTGGCGCCGGCGTCCCAGCGGCTGCGGGTCACCGACCTCGGCGACAAGATCCTCAAGCAGATGGGTGGCTACCTCTCCGGTGCGACGCTGATCGCACTGCAGGCCGGTCTGGTGGCCGGGATCTTCGCCACCGTCGTCGGTCTGCCGTATCCGTGGGCCATCGCCCTGGGAGCCGCCCTGCTCGATTTCGTGCCGGTCGTCGGTCCGATCGTCGTCGGCATCTCGATGGTGCTGATCGGGTTCACCCAGTCGCTCACCATCGGCATCATCGCCGGCGGTTTCTACCTGATCCAGCACCTGTTCGAGGCGTATTGGTTGTACCCCAAGGTGATGGGCCGGACGGTGCACATCAACTCCGGGTCGGTGATCGTGGCGATCCTCGTCGGTGGTGCGCTGCTCGGGGTGACCGGCGCGCTGTTGGCCGTGCCGGTGGCTGCCGCCGTCCAGCTGATCGTCCGAGAAGTGTTGATGCCGGTGCAGGAACGCCGGTGACCGACGTCGCCCGCGCGGTGGTGACCGGTGCCAACGCCGGTCTGGGTCTGGCGACGACCCGTGCGTTGGTCGCCGCCGGCATCCCCGTCACGATGGCGGTCCGCAGCGCCGACAGGGGTGCGGCCGCAGCTGCGGCGATCCGGGCGAGCGTGCCGACTGCCGACCTGCGGGTCCAGCAGGTGGACCTCGCGGACCTGGATTCGGTGCGGCGGTTCGCCGCGCGCAGTACCGACCCGATCTCGGTGCTGCTCTGCAATGCCGGGGTGATGCTCGTGCCGGAGCAGTCGCTCACCGCGGACGGCTTCGAGATGCACTGGGGCGTCAACTTTCTCGGCCACTACCTGCTCGCCGGGCTGCTGCTGCCTGCTCTCACCCTTGACGCCAGGGTGGTCTCCCTCTCCTCGATCGCCCACCGGTCCGCCGGACGCCTCGATCGGCAGTTCGGCCTCGGTCCCGACTATGCGCCCGGTCAGGCCTACGGGCAGTCCAAGCTGTGCACGCTGATGTTCTCCCTCGAGCTGGATCGTCGACTGCGCGGATCCGGTAGCGGGGTGAGAGCCGTTGCGGCGCATCCCGGTTGGTCGGCCACGGACGAACGGCCGCCGCGTGAGCGGGGTGACACACCCGGCCTCGGGCTGGTCTTCGCCCGGAGGATCAGCCAGCTGCTCGGGTCGTCACCCGCGCACGGTGCGCTGTCCCAGGTGCAGGCGGCCACCGGCGCCGGGGTCGTGGGCGGCCAGTTCTGGGGACCTTCGCTGCTGGTCCGTGGAAAGCCTCGCCTGGCGACAGTCTCAGCCGGTGCCCGCCGGGAGGACGATGCCGACCTGCTGTTCGAGCTGGCGGCCGAGCTGACCGGGTGCGAGATCCTGGGCTGAGGTCGGACAGGAGCGCAGCCGCGTTCAGGGGTCCCGATGGCTCTCGATGGTCGGCCCGACCCGAGGTGCTCCGGCGGGCTCGACCCCCCGCGCCCTCAACGTGGCACGAGCATCGGGTGTGGAATGGGCCCATGCCCGACCTCGATGTACTCGCTGCCCAGAGACTCAGCTCGGAAGCCGTCGCGGCAGACCTGCGGTGGTGGGATGCCGCGAACTACCTGACGATCGGACAGATCTACCTGCAGGACAACCCGCTGCTGCGGCAGCCACTGCAGGTCTCCGACATCAAGCCCCGCCTGCTCGGTCATTGGGGTACCAGCCCGGGTCTGTCACTGATCTACACCGCGCTCAACCGGATCATCCGCGACACGGATGACGACTGGCTGTACGTGACCGGACCAGGGCACGGTGGTCCGGCGCTCGTTGCGGCCGCCTACCTCGAAGGCACCTACAGCGAGCTGTACCCGCACATCACCCAGGACGAAGCAGGGCTGCGGGCTCTGTTCCGCCAGTTCTCCTCGCCCGGGGGCATCCCGAGCCATGTGAGCGTCCAGACCCCGGGGAGCATCCACGAGGGCGGAGAACTCGGATATGCGCTGGTCCACGCTGCCGGCGCGGCCTTCGACCACCCCGACCTGCTGGTGGCGTGTGTCGTCGGCGACGGTGAGGCCGAGACCGGTCCGCTGTCGGCGTCGTGGCGACTTCCGTACTTCCTGAACCCGCGTCGGGACGGCGCGGTGGTTCCCGTCCTGCACCTGAACGGCTACAAGATCGCCGGGCCGACGGTGCTCGGTCGGACCGACGACGAGAACGTCATCGGCTACCTCCGGTCGCAGGGATGGGATCCCGTCGTCGTCGCCGGGGACGATCCGAAGGTCGTCTACCCCGCACTGCACGCCGCCCTCCGAACCGCCCGCGACACGATCCGCCGTCGCCAGCAGCTCGCCCGGCAGGGCGGTGACGACCCGGGTCCGGTCGGCTGGCCTGCCATCATCTTGCGCACTCCCAAGGGCTGGACCGGCCCCCACGAAGTGGACGGGATTCTCATCGAAGGCACCAACCGTGCTCACCAGGTACCGCTCTCCGGGGTCCGTGAGAACCCCGATCACCTGCAGATGCTGCAGGACTGGCTGCTGTCCTACGATCCGCGGACGCTGTTCACCACCGATGGGTCGCTGGATGCCGCTACGGCCGCCGCCGCCCCGACCGGGGATCTGCGGATGTCGGCGAGTCCCTATGCCAACGGTGGTCGGCTGCGTCGGCCGCTGCCGGAGCTCGACGTCGATGCCGTTGCCCTTGCTGTCGAGCAGCCGGGCGCGTTCGAGCACGGCAACACCGCCCCGCTGGGGGAGTTGCTGCGCGATCTGATCGCCGCGGACACCCGGGAGTCGGACGGGGGCGGCAGCTTCAGGTTGTTCAGCCCGGACGAGACCGCTTCCAACCGGCTGCAGGCCACGTTCGAGGTCACCGACCGCACCTGGACGGCATCCGTGCTGCCGACCGACGAGCACCTCTCGCCGGACGGTCGGGTGATGGAGGTACTGAGCGAGCATCTCTGCCAGGGGTGGCTGGAGGGTTACCTGCTGTCCGGTCGGCACGGCATCTTCGCCACGTACGAAGCGTTCGCGATGGTGAGCGCCTCGATGGCGGTGCAGCACGTGAAGTGGTTGCAGCACGCGGTCGGCATCTCGTGGCGCGAGTCGGTCTCGTCCCTGAACATCCTGCTGACCTCGACCTGTTGGCGCAACGACCACAACGGGTTCTCGCACCAGGGACCGGGGCTGATCGACGCGATGATTCCGTTGTCGCCGGAGGTCGTGCGGGTCTGGCTCCCGCCGGACGCCAACACCACCCTGTCGATCTCCCGGCACTGCCTCGACAGCAGCGATCACGTCAACCTGATCGTGGTCGACAAACAACCGCACCTGCAGTACCTCGACATGCCTGCCGCTGAAGCACATTGCGCGGCCGGCGCGGGAATCTGGGAATGGGCCGGGGCATCCGCTGACGAGGACCCGGACATCGTCCTGGCCTGCGCCGGCGACGTCCCGACGCAGGAGACCCTCGCCGCGGCCGAGATCCTTCGCGACCGGGTTCCCGACCTGACGGTCCGGGTGGTCAACGTGGTCGATCTGATGGCCCTGCTGCCCGAGAACGACCATCCGCACGGCTTCTCGGACACCCGTTTCGGCGAGCTGTTCACCGACGACAAAGACGTCGTGTTCGCCTTCCACGGCTATCCGCGCGCTGTGCACCAACTGGTCCACGGGCGGGTGCGTTCCGAGAGGTTCCACGTCCGCGGCTTCAACGAGCAGGGGACGACGACCACCCCGTTCGACATGGTCGTGCTCAACGCCATGAGCCGGTATCACCTCGTGATCGAGGCCTTGCGCCGGTCTCGGGTGCATCCGGCCGGAGCTGATGAGCTCGTCCGGTGGTGCCGTGAGCGGTTGGTGGAACACCACGACTACATCCGCGAGCACCTCGAAGACCACCACGACATCACCGACTGGCGATGGACGCCCGCGCACTGAGTCCGCACGCGTGCAGGGCGCGGTACTGATCCCGGGCTCCGGCGTACCGGAGCTTGCGGGACATCTCCCTGATCGCGGCCGCCGGCGGGCCATCGCTTTTCATACCCCCAGGGGGTATGGTGAGACACAAGTACCCCCTGGGGGTATGCGCGTATCACGGTCACGGTCGGCAGGAGCCCGTGCAGGTGCGCCTCGGACTGGAGGTACTGGGATGAACGACCACAGCGGACGCCACGGCGGTCACGAGGTCGGGGTTGCCGTGCGCGAGCACCATCGACCGGGAGAGCACGGCGGCCACGACGCCCATGCCGGTCACGGCGGTCATGGTGATCATGTCGGGCAGTTCCGACGGTTGTTCTGGATCATGCTCGCGGTCGCGGTCCCGGTGGTCGGGTTCTCGCAGATGTTCGCGATGCTGCTGGGTTACCAACTGCCGGCCGCCGGCGGGTGGACATGGATTTCCCCTGCGTTGGGCACCGTGATGTACGTCTGGGGTGGCAAGCCGTTCCTCACCGGGGCGGTGAGCGAGCTGCGCTCCCGCAAGCCGGGGATGATGCTGCTGATCGCGCTGGCCATCACGGTGGCGTTCCTGGCGTCCTGGGGCTCCAGCGCCGGGATCCTGGACCATGAGCTGGACTTCTGGTGGGAACTCGCGCTGCTGATCGTGATCATGCTGCTCGGGCACTGGATCGAGATGCGTTCCCTGGCGCAGACCACCTCCGCGTTGGATTCGTTGGCCGCGCTGTTGCCGGACGAGGCCGAGAAGGTCGACGGTGATCAGGTCGTCAAGATTCCGCCGGCGGAGTTGCAGGTCGGCGATCTGGTGATCGTGCGGCCGGGCGGCCGGGTTCCGGCTGACGGCCGGATCGCGCAGGGGTCGGCGAGTATGGATGAATCGATGATCACCGGCGAATCCCGTGCCGTGCGCCGCAGGGAGAGCGACCAGGTCGTCGCCGGCACGGTGGCCACCGACTCCGGGATCCGGATCGAAATCACTGCGGTGGGTGATGACACTGCGCTGGCCGGCATCCAACGCCTCGTCACCGACGCGCAGAACTCGTCGTCGCGGGCGCAGCGGATCGCGGACACCGCCGCCGGCTGGCTGTTCTGGTTCGCGCTGATCTCCGGGGTCATCACGGCGATCGTGTGGACCCTGGTCGGCCTGCCTGATGATGCCGTGGTCCGCACGATCACCGTGCTGGTCATCGCTTGCCCGCACGCGCTCGGCCTCGCGATTCCGCTCGTGGTGTCCATCGCCACCGAACGCGCGGCCAAGGGCGGCGTCCTCATCAAGGACCGGCTGGCCCTGGAGAGCATGCGGACCGTCGACACCGTGCTGTTCGACAAGACCGGAACCCTGACCAGGGGTGAGCCGACGGTCACTGACATTCACACCGTCGACGGACACGACGCCGGCTCCGTGCTGGCGGCTGCAGCTGCGGCAGAGGCCGATTCCGAGCACCCGCTGGCCAGGGCAATCATGGGCGCAGCGAAAGCGCGCCACCTGAACCCCAGCACGGCAACGGGTTTCGAGTCATCGCCGGCTGTCGGGGTGTCGGCGCAGGTCGACGGTCACCGGGTGCAGGTCGGCGGGCCGAACCTCCTCGAGCAGGAGAACGGCCACGAGCTGGGTGTCGCGGATGCGTGGCGGGCCGATGGGGCGATCATCCTGCATGTTCTGCTCGACGGACAGGTTGTCGGAGCGTTGAAGCTGGCCGACGAGATCCGCCCCGAATCGCGGCAGGCCATCGACGCGCTGCACGCTCGGAATGTTCAGGTCGTGATGATCACCGGCGACGCCGAAGCCGTCGCCCACTCAGTGGCCACCGAGCTGGGCATCGACCGCTACTTCGCCGGTGTTCGCCCCGGGGACAAGGCAGTGAAGGTGCAGCAGCTGCAGGCTGAGGGTCGCAAGGTCGCCATGGTCGGTGACGGCGTCAACGACGCCCCAGCGCTCGCCCAGGCCGATGTGGGCATCGCCATCGGCGCCGGCACCGACGTGGCCATCGCCTCCGCCGGAGTCATCCTGGCCAGCGACGACCCCCGCTCGGTGCTGTCGGTGATCGAACTGTCCCGGGCCAGCTACCGGAAGATGCAGCAGAACCTGTGGTGGGCCGCCGGCTACAACCTGCTCTCGGTGCCCCTGGCGGCCGGGGTGCTGGCCCCGATCGGGTTCGTCCTGCCCATGTCCGTCGGGGCGATCCTGATGTCGCTGTCCACGATCGTCGTCGCGCTCAACGCGCAACTCCTGCGACGCTTGGACCTGCGACCGGACGCCACCCTGCGCGCCGCGCTCGACGCGCCGCGATCCGAGCCCGCGACTGCCTTCGCACGACCATGACGGACAGCGACCGACCGCAGGTGATGCTGACAACTTCCGTGCCGCCATCGCTGCGCAGGGTTTCCGTGACCTGCTCGTGACGTGCACACTGGGAGGCGTGACCCTCTCGATGCTGCCTGCTGAACCGCGCCCGAGCGCGCGGTCTGCGGTGCTGCGGTGGTTGCTGGTGTCACTTGTCCTCGCCGGTGTGATCGCGATGCACGTGCTGTCTCAGCACGATGCGGCGGGCGGGCATCACGGCTCGATGCTCGGTGATTCCGCGAGCATGATGGCTGTACCCGACTCGCACGACGGGCACGGTGCTGGCGAGATGGTCGCGGTCGTGCCCGGTGCAGGGGCAGCGATGGTCATGCCCGCGGCGCCGAGCGGGGGCGATCTTTCGATGGCCGCCTGCATCCTGTTCCTGGTCGTCGGGGCCGGCACCGTACTGCTGGCCCTACTGGCGGCGCTGCGCCGCCGTTTCGAACCCTTCGCCGCCCGCAGTTCAGCAAGCCGGGCGACGTCGATCCCGCGGGGCCCACCGCACATCGGGCCACCTCGGATATCTCTCTGCGTGTTGCGGGTCTAGAAGCACCCCACACACCGACCGCCTCAAGGTGATCGGTGTGTTCGTCGTGCTCCCACACCCCCACACACCAGAAAGACACCTGTCATGAACCTCCGATCCCGCGTCGGCGCATTCGCCGCCGCCGCAGTACTGACCCTGACCGCCGCCGCGTGCGGCACCGACACCACCACCGCCGGCACCCCCGGCACCACCCAGACGTCCATGCCCATGGATATGAGCACCACAGGCACCGCGGCGGGCGGCTCGTCGGCCGTGGACACCGCCCACAACGCTGCGGACGTGATGTTCGCGCAGCAGATGATGGTCCATCACCGAGGCGCGATCGCGATGGCCGACCTGGCCCCCGACCGGGCGGCGAGCGCCGAGGTGAAGGCGCTGGCGGTCAAGATCAAGGCCGCGCAGGCTCCGGAGATTGAGCAGATGACCGGCTGGTTGCAGGCCTGGGGGATGCCCCCGATGACGCAGTCCTCCGGCATGGGCGACATGGGCGGGATGAACCACGGTTCCAGCACCGGCAACGACGGCTCGGGCTCGGCGATGCCCGGGATGATGACCGATGAGCAGATGCAGCAGCTCACCGCAGCCACCGGCCCGGAGTTCGACAAGCTGTTTCTCGAGCTGATGATCGCCCATCACGAGGGCGCCCTGGAGATGTCGAAGACCGAGAAGGCTTCCGGTCAGAACACCGAAGCCCTGGCGCTGGCCGACACCATCACCACGAGCCAGACCGCCGAGATCGCCGAGATGAAGGCGCTCCTCCAGGGCATGTGAGTCCCGGCCCGCCCCACAGATGTCGCGGGGGCGGCCGACGGCGTATCCCCACCCGCCCGGTCGCCCCTGCGACTCCCCGTGCCAACCCGACACTGCACGTGCCACCCCGACACTGCCCGTGTCTCCGAATCTGCCCGCTGTCCGACCGGCGTCCGGTCGGCCCATTCCTCCAGGAGCACCATGATTGCGCACTCCCACTCCCCGCCGTCCGAGCGCAGACGAACAACCCTGCTGGCTGCTGCCCTCGCCATCGCCGCATTGCTGGCCGCCGGATGCACCAGCGCCGCCGAGACCGCTGTCACCGTGACCGTTCCGGCCGGCTCCGCCACGAATCCCCCGTCCCAAACCTCATCGATCGAGTCGTCGACCTCCGCACCGTCGACCTCCACACCGTTAAGCTCCACACCGTCGACCTCCGGATCGTCGGGATCGCCTGGTTCCTCACCGGGCACGCCGTCAGGGGCGGGGGCTGGCTCGTCCACCGTGTCGCAGAGCCCGCCCCCGGTCACGACGTCGGCCGCACCGGCCCAGGAGTCAGGGCCCACGATCAGCACCGACCCGGCCGCATCTGCCACTGGTATCTCACCGATCGCCCCGGTGGTTGTCACGGCAGCGTCCGGCACTCTGCTCGCGGCGTCGTTGACAACCCCGGAGGGACGCATGGTGAAGGGCTCGCTGTCCGCGGACAAGCGCACCTGGACCTCAATGGAACCGTTGGGCTACAACAGGAAATACACCATCGACGCCACTGCGGAGGACGGCAGCGGTACCCGGGTCAGCACCGCGACATTCACCACGCTCAAGCCGAAACAGACGGTGTTTTCGTCCTTCTTCCCCAACGCCACGATGAAGAAGGTGGGCGTCGGGCAGCCGATGGTCGTCATCTTCGACAAGGAACCCAGTGATCGGGCCGCCGCCGAGAAGACCCTGATCGTCAAGACCACACCGGCCGTCGAAGGCGCCTGGTACTGGTGGGACAACCGCACCGTGCACTACCGGCCGAAGGAGTTCTGGAAGCCCGGAACGAAGATCACCATCACCGCGAAGGTCTACGGCGTCGACTTCGGCGGCGGCATGTACGGCGAAACCGACCGCACCCTCAATGTCACCATCGGTGATGCCAAGGTCGCGAAGATCGATGACGCCACCAAACAGATGAAGGTGTTCATCAACGACAAGCTCGTGCGTACCGTGCCCGTGTCGATGGGCATGGACAAGACGGTCACCGTGGCGGGCAAGAAGATCGACTTCATCACCCCGTCCGGCACCTACGTCGCGCAGGAACGCTACGAGGTGCGGCAGATGAGCTCGGCCACCTACGGCCTGCCCGTCGGCGCCGACACCGGCTACGACAAGGCAATCCCACTCGCCGTGCGGATCTCCAACGGGGGAGTGTTCGTCCACTCAGCTCCCTGGTCCGTGAAGGACCAGGGCATCCGGAACGTCTCCCACGGCTGCATCAACATCAACCCCGAAGCCGGACGGTGGTTCTACGACACCTTCAGCTTCGGCGACATCGTGCAAGTCACCGGCACCAAAACCCAGCTCGAACCCGACGACGGTTTCGGCGACTGGAACATCCCCTGGACCACCTGGCTCGAAGGATCCGCTCTGTGAAAACCAAGACCCGCACCCGACCCATCCGCACCCTGGCCGGTGCGCTCACCGCGTGCCTGACCCTCGCACTGATCGCCCCATCGACCACCGCCGTCGCAGCACCGTCCATGCCGGCGCCGGCAGCTCCTTCCCCGCTGGTTGCCGCGCCAGATGAACCCTCCACATCCGACGAAGCACAGCAGGCATACGTGCGGGCCAATGAGCGAGCCGCACTGCTGAACGAGCAGACCCTGGTGGCACAGGAACGTGCACAGGCCGCGCGAGCCGACGCGGCCCGAGCCGCCAACACCCTCACCGATCGCACCGCTACCGCCGACACCGCCCGCACCGAACTCAGTGCCGCGCAGACCGCAGCCCACACAGCTGACACCCGATACCAGACAGCGGCCGCTGCCCTCGCCGACCACCAGATCAAGGTCGACGCATTCACCGACGCCGCCTTCCGAGGTGCGCGCACCGGCACCATGACGGCCCTGTTCACCGCCGACTCACCCGAGGAGTTCCTCGACACCGCATCCACTCTCGACCTCATCGCCGACGACACCCGGCACACCCTGGACGATGCCGCCACGGCACGCCAGAACGCTCTCACCGCGCGGATCGAGGCGGACAACGCCGCCACCGCAGCGCAGACCGCATCCAGGAAGGCGGACGCTGCGACCAGAGATGCCGCCGCAGCCAAGACCTCTGCGGACGCTGCTCAGAAGTCTGCGCGGAACGCCGCGGCCGAGCTCACGCAGCGTCGAGAAGACCTGCGCGCCGAGGCCGCCCGATACGCCGAGCTCCGGGATCGGCTCACCGAGGAGGAACGGGAAGCTGCCTTCCGCGCCGCAGCTCTCGAACGAGAACGTGCTGCACAATTGGCCGCCGATCAGGCTCGGGCCGCCCAGTTGGCTGCCGAACGGGCTCGCGCCGACCGGGCGAACCGCGAACCGCTGCCCGCCACGGCAGCAGCCCCCGTCCCGGCCGAGGGCGGGCAAACCCCCGCCCCGTCCGCGGCGGCAGCAGAACCGGCACCGCTGCCCGCGCCGGCCGAGGACGCCGCACCCGCAGCCCAAGCAGCCGTCCAAGCGGCCCTGTCGAAAGTTGGGTCACGCTACGTCTGGGGTGCTGCAGGACCCGACAGCTTCGACTGCTCCGGCCTGACCTCCTGGGCCTACGCCCAGGCCGGCGTCACCATCCCACGCACCTCCGGCGGACAATCCGGGCTGCCGGTGGTGTCGATGGACGCCCTGCAGCCCGGCGACCTCATCACCTACTACTCACCGGTCAGCCACGTCGCCATGTACATCGGTAACGGTCAGATCGTCCACGCCTCAACCGCTTCCAAGCCTGTCTACGTCTCATCCGTCTACTACGGCGGACCCAATCCTGTCGCCCACAGGCCCGTTGGCTGACGCTGGCGACAGTGGCGGCCAGTGGCCCCCGGCGAGGTTCTCCGTGGGTCTTGCAGGCCGCCGGGCGCACCACCGGGTGGGTGTTCACCGCGAGCAGCGGCTTGCCGGCTGAGTCGTCCGCAACGATCTGGCCGCTCGACGTCGCACACCGGCCTCAACCGGCCGTTGGTCGACCACGGGCGACCGGATCGTTGCCTCTCAGCGCGCTTCGGCGTTCGACGAGGATGGTGTCGCGCCAGACGCCGTGGTGGCGGGCGATTCGCTCGCGGACTCCGATGGTGCGGAACCCGGCGCGGTGGTGCAGCGCGAGGCTGGCGGTGTTCTCGGGGAAGATCGACGACTGGATGGTCCAGATACCCGCCGCCTCGGAGGACGTGATGAGTGCGTCGAGCAGTGCGGCCCCCACCCCGCGGCCGGTGTGCACTGGAGCGACGTAGACGGAATGCTCGACCACGCCCGCGTAGACACTTCGTGCGGACACCGGGGATGCGGCCACCCAGCCGAGAACGGCGGCGTCGTCATGGGCGACGAGGCGGTGGTCGTTCAGTTTGGACCGGTCGAACTCGTCCCAGCTGGGGGTGGACGTCTCGAAGGTGGCATTCCCCTGGGCGATGCCGGCGGCGTAGATCGCTTCGACCTCCGGCCAGTCCTGGCTGAGCAGGCGTCGGATCCGCACCTCCGGGACGCGGGTCAGTGCGTTCCCCCGGCCGACGCGCGGCTCCCGGCCGGGTCGGGGGACGCGAAGGGGCCCGATCCTGTGGCGCTGGACAGAACGGCGGCGAGCCGGTCGAAGGTGGCTGGGACGACGGCGAAGAACGCCCAGACGCCGCGCTTGTCGCGGGTCAGCAGTCCGGCGTCGACGAGCACCTTGAGGTGGTGGGACACGGTCGGCTGCGTGAGACCGAGGGGCTCGGTCAGGTCGCAGACGCAGGCCTCGCCACCCTGGTGGGCGGCAATGAGCGACAGCAGCCGCAGGCGGCCGGGGTCGGCGATGGCCTTGAACGCTCGCGACAGGTCGGCCGCAGCCTCGGCGGTCATGGGCTCGCGAACCAGACTCCCCGTGGGTGACAGGTCGGTGATCGGCAGCATTGTCGGGCTCATCACCGCAGTATGCCGGGCACATTGACAGAAGTCGATGTCTTGGTGATGATGACGGGACATCGATCAGCATCTATGAGGAGTGCTCTGTCAGATGGTCACGACCACCACCCCGGACGCCGCGCCGGTGATGCAGAAACTCTCCACCCTGGACCGCTTCCTCCCTGTCGGGATCATCGCTGCGATGGCCCTCGGTCTGGTCCTGGGCCGCGCCATCCCGGGGCTGCCGACCGCGCTGGATGCGGTGAAGATCGGTTCGGTGTCGTTGCCGATCGCGATCGGTCTGTTGGTGATGATGTATCCGGTGCTGGCGAAGGTCCGCTACCACGAGACCCGGCACGTCACCGGCGACAAGCGGCTGCTGGCCTCGTCGCTGGTGATGAACTGGCTCGTCGGGCCCGCGCTGATGTTCGCGTTGGCCTGGTTGCTGTTGCCGGATCTGCCGGAGTACCGCACGGGCCTGATCATCGTCGGCCTCGCGCGCTGCATCGCCATGGTGCTGATCTGGAACGACCTCGCCTGCGGCGACCGCGAGGCAGCTGCCGTGCTGGTCGCCATCAACTCCGTGTTCCAGGTCATCGCGTTCGGTGCTCTCGGCTGGTTCTACCTGCAGGTGCTGCCCGGTTGGCTGGGTCTGTCGACGACCAGCGTGCAGTTCTCTGTGTGGTCCGTCGTCGCGAGCGTGCTGGTGTTCCTCGGAATCCCGCTGGTGGCAGGGTTCCTCACTCGTTTCATCGGCGAGAAGTCGATCGGGCGCGAGCAGTACGAGGCGAAGGTGCTGCCGACGATCGGACCGTGGGCGCTGTACGGCCTGCTGTTCACCATCGTCGTGCTGTTCGCGCTGCAGGGTGAGCAGCTCACCTCGCGCCCGTGGGACGTCGCCCGCATCGCGCTCCCGCTCCTCGTCTACTTCGCCATCACCTTCGGCGTCGGTTACGTGATGGGGCGCGCACTCGAGCTCGGCTACGCCCGCACCACCACGCTGGCGTTCACCGCTGCCGGCAACAACTTCGAGCTCGCCATCGCCGTCGCGATCGGCACGTTCGGCGTCACCTCCGGGCAAGCCCTCGCGGGTGTCGTCGGACCGCTCATCGAGGTCCCCGTGCTGGTCGGGCTCGTCTATGTGGCGTTGTGGGCCGGGCGCCGATTCTTCCCCGGTGACGCGACCGCGCCGCCGGCACTCGCAGAGAAGCAGGCCGCCCGATGAGCACCCCTACCCGTCCGTCCGTGTTGTTCGTCTGCGTGAAGAACGGGGGTAAGTCCCAGATGGCGGCCGGCCTGATGCGTCACCGAGTCGGCGACAGTGCCCGAGTCTCCTCAGCCGGCACCCAGGCCGGGGACAAGCTCAACGCCCAAGCGGTGGAGTCCTTGCAGGAGTTGGGGATCGACATCTCGGACCAGCACACCCGACGGCTCACCGACGACCTGGTCGCCGCCGCCGATCTGGTCGTCGTCCTCGGTCGGGACGCTCAGGTTGCGCCGGTCGACGGAACACCGGTCGAGGTGTGGGACACCGACGAGCCCTCCGAGCGGGGCATCGAGGGGATGCTGCGGATGCGCCTGGTCCGCGATGACATCGCCGCCCGTGTCGAGGAGCTCGCGACCCGGCTCATCGGGATCGCGTCATGACAGCGCAACCGATGGACGCCACACTTCCGGTCGTGGTGATCGGCGGCGGTCCCGTCGCCCTCGCAGCCGCCGCGCACCTGCTCGAGCAGGGACTGGAACCACTGGTCCTGGAACGCGGGCCGGCGGTGGGTGCCGCGATCAGCCAGTGGGGCCATGTGCGGTTGTTCTCCCCGTGGGCGTACGACATCGACGCCGCGGCGGCACGATTGCTGGCACCCACCGGCTGGCAGCGGCCCGCTGACGGCGGCCTGCCCACCGGTGCCGAACTCGTCGAGCAGTACCTGGCTCCGCTGGCCGCGACCGACGCCCTGGCATCCCGGATCCGGACCGGAACGACCGTGACGGTGGTGAGTCGCCAGGGAATGGACAAGACGCGCACCATCGGCCGGGAGCGCCGTCCGTACCTCGTTCGGACGGTCACCACTGACGGACAGGTCGAGGATGTGCTGGCCGCCGCGGTGATCGACGCTTCCGGCACCTGGGGGCACGCGAACCCGCTCGGCGCGTCAGGTCTACCGGCTCACGGTGAGGACACCGCCGCACCGTGGATCGCCCCCGCTCTGCCCGATGTTCTGGGTCGCGATCGCGCACGGTTCGCCGGCAAGCGCGTGCTGGTGGTCGGGATGGGACACTCGGCGGCCAGCACCCTGCTCGCCCTGGTGAAGCTGCGTGAGGAGGAATCAGCCACCACGATCACGTGGGCCATCCGCGGCCGCTCACCCGCCCGGCTCTTCGGCGGCGGATCCGGTGACGGACTACCAGCCCGTGGCGCACTCGGCAGCCACCTCAAGGGCGCCGTCCGCTCCGGAAGCATTGTCCTGCAGAAGGAATTCACCATCACGGCGCTCACCGCGCCGGATTATCCGGCGGGCATGCTCACGGTCTCCGGTGCCGGCCGGGACGGTGATCAGTCCTTCGAGGTCGACGTTCTCGTCGGGGCGACCGGATTCCGGCCCGACCTGGCGATGCTCCGTGAAGTACGCCTGGACCTCGACCCCGGGGTAGAAGCACCTGCTCGGTTGGCGTCCCTGATCGACCCGAACTTCCACTCCTGCGGCACGGTGCCCCCGCACGGCGCGAGGATGCTGGCCCACCCCGATGAGAACTTCTACCTCGCCGGATCCAAGAGCTACGGCCGCGCTCCGACCTTCCTGCTCGCCACCGGGTACGAGCAGGTCCGCTCCATCGCCGCCGCGTTGGCCGGCGACCATGAGGCCGCGGAACGGGTCGAGTTGCTGCTGCCGGAAACGGGTGTCTGCTCCAGCAACCCCGCCGCCTTCGACGATGCCGCTCGCGGGTTCACGACCGGATCCGAGCACGGCTGGTCCGGTGAACAACTGCTCGTGGTGAGTGCGCCCACAGCGGCCTGCTGCGGCACCCCCGCATCGGAGGATGAGGACGAGCTGGCAAGCTCCCGGCAGTGACCGTGGCCCCATCGAACGTCGATCGGCGCCCGCTCCGGCGGGCGCTGATCACGCTCTGCGTCACCGAGACGATCAGCTGGGGCATCCTCTACTACGCCTTCCCCGTCATGGCGGCCTCGATCAGTGCAGACACCGGATGGTCCACTCCTGCTGCGACAGCGGCCTTCTCGGCCGGCCTGGTCGTCTCCGCGATCTGCGGGATCCCGATCGGACGGTTGCTGCAGCATCGCGGACCTCGCCTGGGGCGCGGCCTGAGCAGCTTGCTCGCCGCGGTCGCCCTGGGTCTGCTCGGCGCCGGACAGCTGGTGGGCCGCATCCTTTTCGGGCCGCTCTCGCGCTGGGCATCGCGCAGCGCCAGGACCGCGGGCATCCTCACCGGGTCCGCTGTCGCGGTGGCACTGTTGGCCATCGTTCTGGGACCGGCCGGGGTGCTGATCGCCCTGGTGGTCCTGGTCGGCGCTGTCCGCGGCGCAACCACCCTGCTGCAGGCGACCGTGGTCGCCGACCACTGGGGTATCGCCCGCTACGCGGCGCTCTCCGGATGGTTCGCCGCACCGATCACCATCGCCACCGCGCTGGCCCCCTGGGCCGGCATCGCTGTCGGGACGGCCGTCGGCAGCTTTCCCTTGGCGTTCGGAATCTTCGCCGTGCTGATCGCCGGAGCCGCCGTCACCGTGATTGCCTTCGGCAACGGTATCGGCGTCCACGAAATTCGGGTCGGATGAAGCCGGCGCGGCGGTGCTGAGGGCATCGACGGTGGTCGAGGTCGGGCCCGGGTACATGAGGGGAGTCCTCCCCGTCGGGAGAGTACATTCCGTGCTGGATACAGACACAGCTGTACTGTGAGGTGGTGGCGACCCTCAGCACGACGCTCAGCACGAACCATGATCAGGTGCTGGCGCGGTTCGGGCAGGCGCTCTCCGATCCGACCCGCACCGGAATCCTGCTGGCTCTCCGAACGGGACCCGGTTACCCGGCCGACCTGGCCGAACTGCTCGGCGTCTCGCGGCAGAGCTTGTCCAACCATCTGGGGTGTCTGCGGGGGTGTGGCTTGGTCGTCGCAGTGCCCGAGGGTCGTCGCGCCCGGTACGAGCTGGCTGATCCGGGACTACGTCGCGCGTTGTCGGACCTGTTGGACGTGGTCCTCGCGGTGGATCCCGCTCATTGTGACGCCTACGACCGCGGATGCTGCTGATGGTGGCCCGCGACGACCCGAGCCCCACGCTGGTGGAGCGTAGGGTGGTGCTAGGCCGACGCATCCGTTGGTTCGTCGCTGCCACCATCACCTACAACATCCTGGAAGCCATCGTGGCGATCAGCGCCGGTGCAGCTGCGAACTCCGCAGCGCTGATGGGGTTCGGACTGGATTCGGTCATCGAGGTGACGTCTGCCGCGGCAGTGGCGTGGCAGTTCGCCGGTCCTGATCCGCAGGCGCGGGAGCCGGCAGCGCTCCGGCTGATCGCGTGGTCGTTCTTCGCCCTGGCCGCGTATGTCGGCGTCGATGCGCTCATCACCCTGATCGGTGGTCGGCAGGCAGAGCACTCCACGGTGGGCATCGTGCTGGCCGGGTTGAGCCTGTTGATCATGCCGATCCTGTCCACGGCACAACGACGTGCGGGCCGCGAGCTCGACTCGCGCAGCGCGGTGGCCGACTCGAAGCAGACCATGCTGTGCACCTACCTGTCCGGCGTGCTGCTGGTCGGGTTGCTGCTGAACTCACTGTTCGGGTGGTCGTGGGCGGACCCGGTCGTCGCGCTCCTCATCGCAGCGGTGGCGATCAAGGAAGGCCGACAGGCCTGGCGGGGTGATGCGTGCTGCGCACCCCATGTTCCGCTCGCGGATCCGGCCGGCGCTCGAACCGAGACGCCATCGACGGCGGGCGCGGGCTGCTCCGGCACGTGTTCCTGCTGCGTCCACTGACCCCGTACAACGACCACCGAGCACACGGCCATCGGCCGGCACGCGGTTCCGGCGCCGGTATGCGATCTAGCCGGGTGATGAAAGCTGTTGTGGCGCACCGACTCGGCGCGCCGGCCGACCCTCACTGGGCCACAGTGTCGCGGCAGTGAGCGCGGCACCCGCCGTCACGACGGCCAGGACGACGGCGGCCAGGTCGAGATCGATGGCCCCGAGCCAGCCGGCGATCGGATAGGTGATCAGCCAGCAGGCATGGGACAGGGAGAACTGCGCAGCGAATGCTGCCGGGAGGTCGCGATCGACGACAGTTCGTCGCAGGATCCGACTTATGGGGGTTTCCGCACTGGCCCAGCCGAGCCCGACGGCCAGCCACAGCGCTCCGATCGACACGCCCGCCAGCGGGCCAGGGGCGGCCAGGGCCAGCGGAACGACTGCGACTGCAGCGGTCAGGACGACAGCGCCGCCGATCATCAACCGCTTCTCCGGGACGGTGCGCAGCAGCCGCGGCAGGAGGAAGGCGGCCACCATCGAGCCGGCACCGTTGATCGCGAGCATCACGGCCACCAGAGCATCGCCCTGGTGGAGCAGCGAGCGGACGATGACGACCGTCTGGACCAGGACGAATGCGCCGGCCGCGGCCACCGCGAGGTTCAGGGCGAGGATCGGACGCAACGCCGGCGTCGAGGTGAACAGCACAGCGCCCCGGCGCACCCGCGACCAGAACGGCGCGGGCACCTCGTCGGCGTCGGTGTCGCTGTCCGGGCGGCCAGGCAACCGCGAGCCCAGCACCAAGGCTGCGGAGGCGGCGAAGCCGGCCGCAGTGCCGAAGAACAGCGCGGAGGACGGGATCAGTAGCAACAGCGCCGCCGCGAGCATCGGGGACAGCACCGCTTCCAGGTCGTATGCCAAGCGGGACAACGACAGTGCGGCGGTGTAGTCCTCCTCGTCGGTCAGGACGTCGGGAATGACGGATTGGAACGTCGGGGTGAAGGTGGCGGAAGCTGCCTGGAGCACGAACACCAGCACATACACCTGCCACGTCGCCCCGACGAAGGGCAGAGACGCGGCAACCAGCAGCCGCAGACTGTCGGATCCGATCATCACGGCCCGGCGGGGCCATCGGGCGACCACCGCCGCTGCGATCGGTGCGATCAGCACGTAGGCGATCATCTTGATCGCGAAGATCGTGCCCAGCACCCGTCCCGCACCCGTGCCGGCGATGCCGTACGCCAGGAGCCCCAGTGCGACGGTGGCCAGGCCGGTACCGGCGAGTGACAGCACCTGCGCCAGGAACAGGCGCCGGTACAGCGGATGCGCGAGGGCTCGTTTCACCTCTCCATGTTGCCGCATTCCTGCGCAGATACGCAAATAAGCGCGGTTCGGAAGGCGTGGTGGGATCATCGGGGCATGGCACATGTGCGGGCTGGAGATTCGGAGCCGGACAGTCAGCACGTGGAGCTGGCCGTCGAGGTGTTCGCGATGCTCGCCGACGTCACCCGCGTCCGGCTGATCCTGGCGCTGCGGGACCACTGCGAACTGCCGGTCAACCGGCTGGCCGATCTGGTGGACAAGGCGGCGCCCGCCGTGTCCCAGCATCTGGCGAAGCTGCGCATGGCGCGCATGGTCACCACCCGGCAGGACGGGACCCGGGTGTACTACCGGCTGAGCGACGAGCACGCCGTCGAACTGGTCCACGCAGCCGTCCTCCAGGCCGAGCACACCGTCGAATCCACCCCGAGACACCATCGACAGGCCTGACCCGATCGCGACGTCGTCGGCAGGTGGTCGGCCACGCCGTCGGCGGGTGCTTCTCGAGCCGGACGCGGAGAGGTTCGCGGGTGGGCCGGGTTCGCGCCAACTTTCACCCCTGGGGACGGTGCCGCAGCACCTGCAGCTGTCGGTAGCGTTCGAGGCGACCTGTGTCGCGACGCTGTACCAACGATCGGCCGGAGGTGTTCGATGACGGCACCCGGCACCCTGATCGCGGGCCGCTACCGGCTGGTCCGGCCGGTCGGCGCCGGCGGGATGGGCTCGGTCTGGGAGGCCTGGGACGAGCTGTTGCAGCGTCGGGTCGCGGTCAAGCAACTGCTGCCGCAGCCGGGCCTGAGCGCTGGTGAAGCGGCCGTTGCGCGTGATCGGGTGATCCGGGAGGCGCGGAACACCGCCCGGTTGCACCACCCGAACGCGGTGACGTTGTACGACGTCACCGGATTCGACGGCCGGCCCTGCCTGATCATGCAATTCGTGCCCTCGGTGACCCTGAGCGCCCTGATAGGGACGGAAGGGCCCGTGCAGCCGCAATTCGCCGCCAGGATCGGGGTCGAGCTCGCCGCCGCACTGGGCGCCGCCCACGAGGTCGGCATCATCCATCGCGACGTCAAGCCCGGCAACGTACTCATCGCCGACGACAGTTCAGCGAAGCTCACCGATTTCGGCATCTCGCACGCAGTCGGGGACGCCACTCTGACCTCCACCGGCATGATCACCGGCACGCCCGCGTTCCTCGCGCCGGAAGTGGCTCGCGGCGGTGCGTCCGGCTTCGCCGCGGACGTCTTCTCGCTCGGCGCGACGCTGTACGCCGCGATGGAAGGCGGCCCGCCGTCCGGCACGGACGTGAACCCGATGGCCGTCCTGCACCGGGTGGCGTCCGGTCACCTGATCCCACCCGAGCGCACCGGACGGCTGACCCCCCTCGTCCTGCAGATGCTGGCGCAGGATCCGGCCGACCGACCGACGATCGGCCAGATCACCGACGCACTGACCAGGCTCAACCAGGAGTTCGCGGGCGGTGACCGGGAATCGCCGCAGTCCGTCGGCCCTGCGCCTGTCACCCAGACCCTGCAGACGTTCAGGACGACGCCTCCCGCCGACCCCACAGCGGCCGAGGTGCGCACCGCATTGGAGGGGCTGCCTGGGGTAGCTCTCCACCAGCCGAGCACCGCCACCCTGCTGGAGCCGGCCGGGCGGCGTCGACGGATCGGCGTGGTGCCGCTCGCCGTCGTCGCGGCGGTGCTGACCGCAGCGATCGTCGTCGGTGTCCTGCTCGTGTCGAGCCGCGCCGGCAGCGATCAGGCCGGGCCGCCGGCGGCGTCCCCGAGCGCATCCAGTGGCCGGACCACCCCATCGGGATCGTCCACGGCGAGGTCGTCCGCAGCCCCCAGATCGTCAGGTGTGGTGGGCGCGCCACCCGCCACTGCTCCGAGACCGTCCACCGCACGATCCGCAACCACCGCGCCGTCGACCACCACACAGTCGACCACCGCGTCATCGGCCCGGTCGTCGGCGGTGACCCAGTCGTCCAGCACCGCGCGTTCGAGCACAACGTCGTCCAGCACACCGTCGTCGAGCACAACGTCGTCCAGCACAACGTCGTCCAGCACAGCGAGTTCGAGCACAACGTCGTCCAGCACAACGTCGTCGAGCAGCACGTCGTCGAGCACCACGTCGAGCCCCGCCGGCGCGCCGTCGGCCACCGAGCTGGCCCGCGCCGTGACCGACTACTACGCGCTGCTGCCCGGCGACACGGACGCGGCGTGGGAGCGGCTGACCCCTCGTTTCCAGAGCGACACAGCGGTCGATCGCCGGTACTACCAACGGTTCTGGGACAGTATCGATCGCGTCACGATCCGCGGCGCCGAGGGTTCGCCTCCGGACACTGCGGGCGCCGAGATCACCTACTACTTCAAGGATGGTCGGGTCGCGGTCGAGGCAACCCTGTTCACCCTCGTACGGGACGGCGACGGGCTCGACATCGACACCTCGGACGTGCTCACGAGCGAGGTGCGCTGACGCAGCACCGGACGGCACCGGGTCTGCCGACGAAGGAACAAATCGAGACCCCGTCGTGACGAGACCAGTTGTCGCCGAGGGGATCTCGACTCGTTACTCGCTGCGTCATCGAAGTTGTCGGTGGCCGACCTCACGGTTCTGGCGCCGAGCAACAGTCGAAATTGTTGCTCGGCAACCAGAACCGTTCGCTGCAGAGAGTGGGCGACCCGCCCGGCGATCAGTCCTCGTGCGGTCTGCGCAGGGTGATGAAGCCGGCGACGGCGAGGATCACCGCAGCCACCCCGATCGCGACCCAGACCCACCAGTCGTGACTCGAGGACGGTTGCTGCACCGGGCTCGCGGCCGCTGGGTCGGTGGCTGACGGAGAGCTCGGGTCGGCTGAGACCGCGGCCCTGCTGCTGCCGGCAATGCCGGAGCTGCTGGAGCTGCTGAGCGTCCGCGAGCTCGTGGACGCCGAACTGCCCTCTGTCGAGCTGCTCGATCCGGTCGTTCTCGGCCCATCGGTGGTGGACGGAGCACTCGTCGACGATGTGGGTGTCGAGCCTGACGTCCCGGCACTTGTCGAGCTGGACGACGACGATGCGGTGGTCGTACCAGGCCTGCTGGAAGGCGGTGCCACGACGGAGAACTTCACCTCGCCCGTCACGGGATGTCCGTCGGCCGAGACCACCCGGTAGGCCATGGAGTACGCACCAGCCGGCCCGTCCGTGGACACGGCGGTGCTCACTGCGTTGCCGACCACCGAGACGGTGCCGGTCGCGTAGTTGTTGCCGTCCGGGCCGGTCACGACCACGACCGGCTCGAAGTTCTGGATCGTCTCGTTGAAGTCCAGGGTGACGGTGGCCGGCAACGTCTGGACCGTCGTCCCGTCGGCCGGGTCGGAACTGCGCAGATATGCGTGAGCCGAGGCGACGCCGTTGCCGAGCAGGACTGCCAGCACGACGGCGAGGGCCGGACCCAGCAGGCGCGATCCCCGGCGGCGGGAGCCGCTCATCGGTTGCGCTTCTTCGGCTGCGTGCCGGTCCGCGCGGCCGACGGGGCGGTGGGCGATGATTTCGGTTGCGGCTCAGCGGATTCCGCAGCGAGTGCGGTCGCCGCAGCCACAGCGGCCGGGCGGCGGAGCGCGATCGCGCCCATCAGGACGGAGAAGGCCGCGATCACCAGAGCGGCGATGGCGGTGACCCGCGCGGTGGTGTCGGTGTTCGCCGCGACCAGTGCGGCCGCGTCGGAGGCGTCGCTGGTGACGGTCGCACCGTGGTTGTCCATGCCACTGTCGGACGCTGCGCCGAGGGTCAGCGTGGGGACCGGATGTTCGGGTTCGGCCGCCCCCGCGGCCTGGGCGTCCGCCCACTTCACCACCGTGCCGTCGGAGTAGTGCTGGTCGACGGGGAACGCGAGCGCAGCGGTCTGCGGCAGCGGGCCGACCGAGAGGGCGAAGAAGCCGAACCCACCCGGCGGGATGCCGCCACCCTGCTGGGCGGTGTAGCTGACCGAGGTGATGGCTTCCGTGATCGTGGTCTCGCCGACCTTCACCGGGGTGGGCAATCTCTCGGTGACGACCTTGACCGTCCAACCCGGAAGCTGTTGGAAGCTCACGGATTCCAGCGGTGTGGCCGTCGGGAGGGTGATGGTGATGCCGGTGGTGGAAGCGGTGGCCGATTCGGTCGGCACCTTGAAGGTGAGCACCGAGTAGGCGCCGGGAACGGTGGTGTCGGCCGAGACCCGGACGTGGGCAGCGGCGATGCCGGTGCCGATCGCGAGACCGGCCAGGGTGAGCGCGGCGATGGCCGCGGTACGTCGGAGGTTCATGGAGTGCAACTCCTGGTGTGGATGCGCGTGAGCACGCGCGCGGAACCCGTCGCGAGGGGCAACGGGTGCAGGACGGCTGAGGGCGCGTCAGTACGCGCCGAGTACCTGCGGTGGTCCGCGGCGTCCGTGCCTCTCCGGGAGTGCGATCGACCAGGGGCTCGGCAACGACCGGTCGTCCGGTCGCGCAGGTGCCGCGACCACGGGTGCCGGTGCGCCGGCCAGCGCCGTCACTGCCGACACCACCCAGCCGGCCACCCGACGGCCGGCGGACAACACCCCGGTGAGCGCCCGCTCACCCCTGGCCAGCACCACGGCGCTGACCAGGGCCGCCACTGCGTGGAAGGAGAGCATGACGGTGGCGCCCGCTCCTGCCGCGGCGTGCGGGGCGGCGCCCTGCGAGTCGGCGATCACGGCAGCGGGATGGTGCTCCGCAGAGTGGCCGGCGGCCCCGGCGAACAGGGCACCGCCGAACTCGAGGACGACGTGCAGCACGGGTTGGGCCAGGGTGAGGACCGCGAGGATCGCCGGGAAGCCGCGACCTACCGTGCTCAACTGCCAGCAGACCGGCCAGCTGAGGCCGAACGCCACGGCCACCACCGATGGCCCTGGCGCCATTCCGCCACCCGTCAGGTGCCCCAGGACAGCGACATAGACCACCACGACCGCGAGGATCGACGCGCGCCACCGACGGCGCGGGGCGGACGCCTGTGCGGTCGGCGGGTTCACTGCGGGAACGAGCTCAGCGGGTGACGAGGAACGTCATCAGATCGGCGTCGATCTGGTCGAGCTCCTTGTTGACGGCCGACAGGGTGACCCGCCGGCGGCCCGCGGGCATGGTGGTGGCGGCGCGCACGGCGGTGGTCAGATCGGCGATCCGGGTGGCCGCGACGTCGGAGAAGCGGGTGACCTGAAGATCTCCGGCGCGGCGTGCCCGCAGCTCGGCGATCGAGCCCTTGAGCCCCTGCAGACGGGCCTCGGTCGTCCCGGTCGGTCCGCGGAAGGCGCCGACCTCCTCGGGAGAGACGCCCAGCTTGGCAGCCTTGCGGTTGTCCAGGTAGTCACGGGTGGAGGTCGCCGCTTTGAGAGCGAACGGCGCGAGGGCCGGGCCGACGATCTTGGCGGCGCTCATCGCCCGACGTGCCGACTTCGGATCGGTGACCCGGTCGAACAAGCTCTTCGGAGCGATCTTCGCGGCAGCCTTGGCGGCCTTGCGGTCCGCCCGCTTCGCGACGGCGGTCGCCTTGCCGGTGCCCTTCTCGGCAGCCTTGTCTGCGGCGCGCGTTGCTTTTTTCTGCGCCTTCTCCGCGGCCTTGTCGGCCTTCTTCGCCGCCCGGGTGGACGCGGACTTCTTCCGGCCGAACATGATGGCTCCTCACTCCGCGGATCGACGGGCGTCCGACGGACACGACGACCCTGCTGGACCTGTGGTCGTGCCGCAGCCTCGGACCGGCGCGAGTCGACCGTCTCCACCCTAAGCGGTCCGGGCCGCGCTGTCTGTGACGGGGATGGCTGGGAGCCCGGAGCAGACCTCGCTGGTCACCGGATCCGGACGCGCCCGGCGGATCCTTCGGACCGTCGGTGGCGGCGCCTACGCTCGACGACGATGGCCACCGACCCGATCATGACCGCCGCAGCCGCCCCGTCCGCGCGGCCCCGGAGCGCGCTGCGGTTGACGCCGACGGCGGCCGGTCGATGCCGGCGGCGGGTGCATCTGGACCACGCACCTGATGCGGCGCGGACCGCGCGGTCCGAGCCCGACGACGGGCTGAAGATGCGGCTGGCCGACATGGACGCGCACGCCGTGCAGGTGCTGGAGGTGCTGCCCGCGTTCTCGGGCGGCTGGACACCGGATGATGCGACCCGGCCGACGATCGTCCGGTCGCCGGTACTGCGGACGGCGACCCGGTTCGGCATTCCCGACCTGCTGTTCTGGGACGGTGACGGCTATCTGCCGGTGCTGATCCGCGGCCACCGCACGCTCGACCCCGGCTCGGGTGCCCGGGTCTCGCCGGTGGGTGATCCGCTCCGGACAGTGGTCGATCCCGGTCGGCGGGCCCGCAGGCATCCGGGCGACGAGCTGCAACTGGCCCATCACCGGGCGATGTTGCGCGAGCTGGGCCTGGCGGCGTCGTCGTCCAGGGGTGGCGTCATCGGGCGGGGCTCGCCGTTCCAGGTCGGTGCACTCGCGGCGGAGTTGGCCGCCGCCGGTGTGCGAGGGATCGACGACGGGGCCGTGGTGCTCTGGCACGACCTGGACACCGTCGAGGTGGACTACCAGCACCGCTTCGACGACCGCTACGCCGTGGCCGCCGCGGCGCGGGCCGGTGGAGAGCTGGCCCGCCCGTCCAAGGTCGCGGAGTGTCGCCGGTGCCCGTGGTGGCCGGTCTGCGAGCCGGAACTCGAGGCAGCCCACGATGTCTCCCTGTTGGCAGCGGGAGCGGACGTCGAGGCGCTGCACGCGGCGGGACTGCGCACCCTTGACGACCTGATCGCCGCACCCGCCGAGGTGCTGGCGGACCTCAAGTTGACGGCGGTGCGGGTCGACGAACTCCGGGTGAAGGCCCGTGCTCGGCTCGAGGGCCGGCCGCTCGTGCGACGCCAGCGCAGCGGTGAGGCACGTCGGGCCGACGTCGAGCTGGACGTCGACATGGAGTCCTACCTCGATCAGGGCGCCTACCTGTGGGGTGCGCTGCTGCAGGGCCGGGACATCGGGATCGAGCAGGGCTACCGCGGGTTCGTCCAGTGGGACGAGCTGCCGGACGGCGGCGCTGCAGCTTTTGCAGAGTTCTGGGCCTTCCTGATGCTGGTGCGTGCGGCCTGCGCCGAGCGGGGTCTGTCCTTCGCCGCCTACTGCTGGTCGCGGACCGCGGAGGAGCGCTGGATGTACGCCGTCCCCGCCCTGTTCGGCGATCGCCCCGGGGTGCCGTCGACGGACGAGGTGCGCGCGTTCTGCACCTCGGCGCAGTGGATCGACCTCTTCGCGGAGGTGAAGCGGATCTTCGTGGTGCCCGGGTCCATGCGGCTCAAGGCGATCGCCCCGGTGGCCGGATTCCGTTGGCGGGACGAAGCTCCCGGTGGCGAGAACTCCATGGCCTGGTTCCGGGGCGCGCTCGGGCTCGACGAGACCGACGGGCAGGTGGACGAGGCGCTGAGATCGTCGCTGCAGCAACGGATCCTGGCCTACAACGAGGATGACGTGCTGGCGACCGCCGCCATCCGCCGATGGATGTCCGGACCCGGCCTCGAGCTGCCGACGGTGTCCGACCTGCTGGATCAGGCACCGCCCCACTGATCGGCCTGGCATGCGGAGCTGCCGGGTCACCGTCAGCTGCTGGCCCTTGCGAGGGCCATTCAGCACCGTGACGATGATCCTCACCGTCGCGAAGGTGACGTCGCTGCGGCTCGCCGAGACAGACCACTGGCCGGCAGGTTCGAGCTGCCGGGGCAAGCACCCCGTTCACTGGCAGACAACGCGAGGGTGTCAACCGATGGGCAAGGGGCGCTTGCCGAGTCCGACCAGGGTCGAGGTGAGCAACTCGTCAGGGGCAGCGGGAGACACGGTGCACGTCACCCCGCCCCCACTGGTGCGGGCCTGGTGGTAAGTGGTCCGGCGAGGCTCGGAAGCCGACTCGTCGTAGGTGTAGGCCACCAGCTCGATCCGCAGTCGACCGCCTGCGGACGGATCCGCCAGACCGGTCAGCCGAGATGCCGCGGCCTTGCACGAATCGAGGCTGGCGGCTTCGCTGGCATCCAGGTTGAACCCGCTGGCGACGAACTCGTAACGGTGCCGCCCACTGCAGGGGACAGATGTGGTCGCCAGCGCTGAATCCGAGCAGAACGCGAACACATCGAAGGCCGCGCCGCCCCGGACGGCCGCATTCCGGGGGCTCTCGGAGAACGGTTGCGGTCTGAATTCCTCGCTGTCGACGCCCAGCACCACGCACGCCGACCAGAGCTGGCCGGCGGCGACCTGCAACGGTGAGGGGCCGAAGGTGTACGTCATCACCGCTGAACTGCTGGTCCAGATCGTTCCCGAGTGCCCGACCGGTTCGTCTTCCGAGGGGAGACCCAGGTAGGCCATCGTCGGCGTCCAGCAGTTGAGCTGCGAGTACGCGCGCTTGTCGTCGACGGAGACGACCTCGCCGGCGCGGATGCCCTCACAGGGTGCGGAGACCAGAACCGGAACCTCGCCCTCGTTCATCCCCTGCCACACCTGGTCGGTGACCAGCGTCGAGAGGCAGTTGCCGATCTGTGGCGGGGGCGGCACCACTGCCGCTCCTGGCACCTCCCGCCGCCGCCCGACGGTCACCAGCATCATCGCGATGACGGCGACCGCGATCACCGTCAGCCCCGTCAGGCGCCGCCGATCGGTGGCGTCGTGCTGGGTTCCGTCGCGCAGCCAGACGATGCCGTCCTGGGTCGGCGTCACGGGATCGTCCGGCATGTCCCCCATCATCGCGCGTGACGGACGGCACCGCGCGCTCTGCTGATCGAGCTCGGGGTGACGCGGCGGCCGCCACTTCTCGATCCCGGGTCGCGATCCGGTTGCTGTTGGTGACCCCAGGCACAGACCTTGCAGTGACGGTCGCGCGTGTGGTTCCATACTCCTGGCCGACTATTCCAGTTGGAATAGTCGGCTCGCACCGGCAGCCAGGGAAGCGGAAGGGGTCGAGTGATGAGCAAGATGCTCGACGTGCAGATGAGTCCGCTGGCGATCGCCGCGCTCGCCCTCATCGACGAGGAACCACGTCATCCGTACGACGTGTACCAGGTGATGATGCATCGCCGGGAAGACATCCTCGTCAAGATCCGTCCCGGTTCGCTCTACCACGCGGTCGGAAAGCTGGCTGAGTACAACTACATCGAGGAGATCGGTACCGACCGCGAGGGCAACCGTCCCGAACGGACGACCTACCGGATCACCCAAGCGGGTGGCGCGGTCCTCCGGTCGACGATCGCCGACCACCTGGCGAACCCGCGCAAGGAGTACCCGATCTTCCCGTTGGCTGTCGCCGAGGCGCACCATCTGGCGAAAGAAGATGTGCTGCAACATCTCTCGCACCGTCGTTCGGTCCTCAGCAGCGACCTCACCGAGGTCGAGGACATCTACCGGCACGTGATCGACGACCGCGGCAAGCCTGCTCGTTACGTGCTCGACATCGACCTGATCATCCACCAGATCCGGGCAGAGATCGCCTGGGTCGACTCCACCGTCGCCGCCCTGCAGGACGGCCGTCTCGAATGGACCGCATCATGACCTCCACCGACATCTCGTCTGCCGACGCGCAGCGGGTTCCCGCCGCCCCGTCGCCGACCGAACCCCCGAAGTCGTTGCAGCCGCCGACCGATTCCAAGCCGTGGCCGGCCCTCTGGGCACTCGTCATCGGCTTCTTCATGATCCTGATCGACTCGACCATCGTGTCGGTGGCGACCAACGCGCTGCTGCAGGACGTCGACCCGAACCTCAACAACGTCGTCTGGGTGACGAGCGCCTACCTGCTCGCCTACGTCGTTCCGCTGCTGGTGAGCGGGCGGCTCGGAGATCAGTTCGGCCCCAGGAACATCTACCTGATCGGGTTGATCGTCTTCACCCTTGCGTCGTTGGCCTGTGGCCTGTCCGGCACGATCGGGATGCTGATCGCCGCCCGTGCTGTGCAGGGCCTCGGTGCCGCGATGATGACGCCGCAGACGATGGCCGTCATCACCCGTACCTTCCCGCCGAGTCAGCGCGGAACGGCCATGAGTCTCTGGGGATCCGTTGCGGGAGTGGCGATCCTGGTCGGCCCGCTGGCCGGCGGTGTGCTGGTCGACAACCTGGGCTGGGAGTGGATCTTCTTCGTCAACGTGCCGGTCGGCATCGTCGCATTCGTGTTGGCCTGGCGATTGGTTCCGTCGCTACCGACCAACCGTCACCGGTTCGACTTCCTGGGCATCGCGCTGAGCGGTCTCGGCCTGTTCGCGCTCGTGTTCGGCATCCAGGAGGGCGACAAGTACTCCTGGGGCACCATCGCCGGTCCGATCTCGGTCTGGTCGCTGATGATCCTCGGCCTGGTGCTGCTGGTCGCGTTCGTGTGGTGGCAGACCCGCGCCCCCGAACCGCTGATGAGCCTGTCGCTGTTCAAGGACCGCAACTTCTCGCTGGCCAACATCGGCATCGCGACGATGGGCTTCGCCATCACCGGCGAGGCCATCCCACTGATGCTGTTCGCGCAGAAGGCGATGGGGCTCACCCCCACCCGGGCAGCGCTGCTGCTGGTGCCTCTGGCCGTGACAGCCGGCGCCCTGGCCCGACCGGTCGGCAAGCTCACCGACCGGATGCACCCGCGCTCTCTCGCCGGCTTCGGCTTCATCCTGACGGCGATCTCCATGTTCTGGCTCGGCGCCATCGTCAGCCCGACCGCGTCGGTGATCGCCGTGTTGCTGCCGATCACCCTGATGGGCATCGGCAATGCGTTCATCTGGGCGCCGCTGTCGGCCACCGCCACCCGCAACCTGCCGATGCAGCTGGCGGGCTCCGGCGCGGGCGTCTACAACATGACCCGTCAGGTCGGTGCCGTCCTGGGCAGCGCCGCCGTGGGAGTGCTGATGCAGAACCGGATCGCGGCCCAATTGGGCGCCGCGACCGGTGGTGGTGGGTCCGCCGATTCCGTGCAGGCGAGCGCCGGTCCGTTGCCGGACTTCCTCAAGGCCCCGTTCGCGGATGCCATGGGGCAGAGCATCTTCCTGCCGGCAGCCGTCCTGCTCGTCGGTGTCGTCGCGGTGCTCTGCTTTGCTGCACCGACGCACTCGAAGATGCAGGGGACGAAGTCTGCTGCTCCGGCCGGCGCCGGTCACTGACCCTGACTCGATCGTCCACTCGACCACCGTCGCCGCTCTGGGGACGGTGGTCGAGTCGTCTGTCCGGGTGCCGGCGGTCGAGTGAGGAAGGAGTCGAGACCGGTCCTCCCGCTTCGATGGTCGAGCGACGAAGGAGTCGAGACCCCGTTCCCCCGCGTCCGTTCGGCGCGAAACGCCGACCGGACGCTGTGAGCACGCAATCCTGCCGAACAACCGCGCCCGGTACCCGGTCGGGTGAACTTCGGCCCGCCGATAACCCGGACAGGTGCGTCTCGGCGTAGACCTCGTGTGACGATCGACGCGCACAGCTTCCTCCCCGCCGTGGGGACCGGACGTCGGACGCTGGCGACGACCGGGGGAGGGCGACGCGTGGGCGATCTGGCGCCGTCCGTCCCGGACCCCTCCCCAGTGGCGGACACCGACCGGGCGTTCAGTGACTGGGTGCAGCCGCACTGGCAGGTGCTGCAACGCTTCGCGGCCAGGCTAGTCCCGGCTGACGACAGGGACGACCTGCTGCAGGACGTGCTGGAACGGGCGTGGCGGAAGCGCCACACCTTCGATCCGGCACGTGGTTCCGCGCAGAGCTGGCTGCTCGCGGTGACCGCCGATCGCGCCCGCCGGTTCCGGGTGCGCGCACGCCCTCCGGCCGATTCGCTCGACGACCGCCAGGACGCTGCCCCGCCGACGAGAGATCGGGACGACGATCTGGTGCTCCGCGCCGCAGTCGGACTGCTGTCCGATCGGCGCCGGCTGGCCGTCGAACTGCACTACTACGTCGGATTGCCGATCGCCGAGGTGGCCGCGGTGATGGGCTGCGCCGACGGCACTGTCCGGGCGACCCTCGCGGCGGCCCGCGCGGAGTTGCGAACCACCCTTGCCGAGCAGGAATCCCAGGAGCGTGCCCGATGAAGTTCCGCGATCATGACGGCGACGGGCCCGAACCGGACGACGGTCTCGAGGCGCGGTTGACGGCCGATGCCGAGTCCTGGCTGCGGGGGACGATGCGGTCGTTCTCAGATTCGCCCGCTGCCCTGCTCCCCGGGGTCTCTCGTGTCCGGGTGACGCCTGCGGAGGAGCCCGCGGTCCACCAGGACGAAGCGCGCGACGACGCCGAGGTTGAGCCGACCGTCTCCGTGCAAACCCGGGGCGCCTGGGCCCGGCGGGCACCGGCACTGGTCGCCGCCGCCGTCATCGCGTTGGTGGCCGCGGTCGCCATCCCGTTGCTGGCCAACAGGTCCCACCTGGCAGGGGACGGCTCGAAGCCGAGTTGTGCCGCGCTGGACGGTGAGCGATCTCCAGACCGGGGCACGGTCAGACCCGCCGCCGGTTCGCTGGTTCCGGACGAGGTACCGATATCGATGCTGATCTGCCAGTACCCGTCATCGGCGTACCTGGCCTTCGATCCCGGCGAGGTGCCGACGTCGTATGCAGTGACTCCGGACCCCCAGAGGTTGACGACATCGCGAATCATCACGAGCGGTCTCTCCGCTGTACCGGGCGACCTCTCGCGATACTCGGTCTCCGACCAGGAGCAGTCCTGCTCCTACGGTGGCTTCAGCGGCGGCGGTGTTGAGCAGGTGTTGGGCTCGGAGTTCAAGGTGGCGCTGGAGTATCCGGACGGCGTGATCTGGCTCAGCGACACGTCAGGTCTGGGAGGTTGTGCGGTTGCGAGCGGGACCGCCGGGTTCGCGGCAGGCACCTACGCCGATCTCTTCGCGCGCTCGTTGGCCTCGGGAACCTGGGAGTCGAGCGCCTACCGGAGCGCTGCGTGCCCCCTTCAGGTGGACGCCTCTCCGTTCGCTGGAACTGAAGCACTGCCCGAGCCGACCATCGACACCGGCGGAGCCCTGGTCCCGATGGAGCTGCCGTCGGCGGTGGTGCTGTGCGGATACCTGCAGGCAGTGCCGGTCGACGTGGCCGGCTACGACTCGCCGCTCGGGTTCATCGCCCGGCGACTCGAACTGCAGGGTGACTACTCGGCACTCGTCGCGGATCTCCGTCAAGGACAGGTCATCCCCGGCGGGGTGATGCGCTGTCCCAAGCCGGAAGAGTCACCCACCCACCAACTCATCGGGCTGACGTACGGGCCCGGCGCGGCACGTCGGACCATCTGGGTGGACGCGCCTCTGGACGCGCACTGCGGTCTGGCGATCAACGGCTCGACCTGGGTCCTGGGAAATCACGCGAGGACGTTCCGAGATGCGCTTGCAGGAGATCCCTGGCCCGGGCTGAAAGCCATCGACCTGTCGACGATCGATGCGCCGACTGTGGAGCCGTCGACTCCGGCCATCCACCCGGAGCCGAGCCCCAGCGCGCCCGCAGTCGCGCCGATCAACGCTTCATGCCCGGTCAGCGTCGATGCGACTCCGTTCCAGGGAGCCCAGGCGATACCTGGACCCAGCATCGACACCGGAGGTCAGCTGGTTCCGGAACAACTGCCGAGCGCGGTGGTCCTGTGCGGCTATGCAGTGGCGGAGCCGTCGGGCGAACCTGGCCTCGATTCGCCCGTCGGCCACATCCACCAGCGGATCGTAGTCGAGGGTGACTACTCGACACTGATCGCTCTGCTGCGTCAGGGAACAGCCGTCGATCCTTCCCGGATGGAATGTCCGGTGGTCAAGGATGCGCAGATCCCGCAGCTCATCGCCCTCACCTACGGCGCAGCGACGATCTGGGTGGATGTGCGGTCGGGCGGGCCCTGCGGCATTGCGACGAACGGGGTCGTATCGACGACGAGCCCGATCGCGCGGTCTGTGCTGGATGCGCGTCATGGCATCTTCTGGGAGGGCACATCCGGACGAGATCTGAATCCGGTCGAGCCGAGCGCGGCTCCGTCCCCGACAGAGCCGGTCGCGTCCGCTCCCGAGACCTTCTCGGCCCAGGAGCAGCAGGCCTGCGACGACTTCAACCCCGGCTCGGGCCCGGATCTGGCGAAGACCATGATCCCGGCCGGCTACACCTCCGTGATCTCCTGCCTCGCCGGGAAGGTGGAGCTCCCTGCCCGAATGGTGACCAGGATCAACGCCCTGTCGTATCCGGTCGACTCCTCAGCCTGTCCGGGCGGCGATACGTACCAGGACATGGACGAGACCCCGACGCTGGTGTTCCTCTATCCCGATCGAGACCCGGTCTTCCTGTACTTCTACGACTACTGCGCACCGCTGATCGGCAACTGGGACCGCGAGGTGGCGGTGCCGAAGGACATCCTGGACCAGCTGCTGAAGCTGGCCGGCTACTGATCGGTCGGCGTAAAAACGCCGAATGGGCGCTGAGAACACGTATTTGTGCCGATTGGATGCGGTCGGCCCCGTCCGGTCGCACTTGATCGGCGTAATAACGCCGAACGGGCGTCGGGAACACGTATTCGTGCCGATCGGACGGGGATCTCGTCGCGCTCGTGCCTCGCTTGATCGATCTCCGGTAGGCGGGCGTCGGCTGCACGTATTCGTCCCGGTTGGCCCCAACAGCTCATGGTGGGCCAGGCCTGCGTCCGGGATCTCGATTCCCGCGTACTTCGGTCGCTCGATCGCCGGGGGCGGCGCGACCGACCGGGTCACATGCGGTCGGGCGCAGTGATGCCGAGCAGCCCGAGGCCGGTGACGATCACCCGCAGCGTCAGTGCGCAGAGGGCCAGCCGTGAGTCGCGCACAGCTGGGTCGTTGGCCTTGAGCACGGGGCAGTTCTCGTAGAAGCCCGAGAATGCCTGCGCGACCGAGAACAGGTAGGCGCACAGCCGGTGCGGCTCGAGCTGGTCGCCGACCTGCGCGACGACGTCACCGAAGCCCAGCAGTTCGAGCGCGAGCACCCGCTCGGCGGGCTCGACGATCGAGATCGGGCCGGTCGCCGATTCCGGAGCGAGGCCGGCGTTGCGGAAGATCGAGCGGACCCTGGCCGTCGCGTACTGCAGGTACGGCCCGGTGTTGCCGGTCAGCGAGACCATCCGGTCGAGGTCGAAGACGTACTCGGTGTCGTGCGCCACCGACAGGTCGGCGTACTTGATCGCGGCGATCCCGATCTGCGGCGCGATCGTGGCCCGCACCGACTCCTCGAGATCCGGCCGCGCCTCGTCGATCACCTTCCGGGCGACCAGGGTCGCCTCGTCGACCAACTCCATGAGCCGCAACGGGTTTCCCGATCGCGTCCGCATCAGCTTGCGGTCCGGTCCGAGGACGTTGCCGATCTGCACGTGCACCACCTCGACCCCATCCGGCAACCATCCGGCCTTGCGGGCGGTGTCCCAGACCATGTTGAGGTGCAGCGCTTGAGGAGAGCCGATGACGTACAGGATCCGGTCGGCGCCCAGATCTTCGACGCGGTACTTGATTGTCGCCAGATCCGTGGTGCCGTAGCCGTAACCGCCGTCGGACTTGCGGATGATCAGCGGCACCGGCTTCCCCTCGCGGCCGGTGTAGCCGTCCAGGAACACGCACAACGCACCGTCCGAGATCTCCGCGATGCCGCGGGCTTCGAGGTCGTCGCAGATCTGTTGCAGCACAGGGTTGTAGCGCGATTCGCCGGCGAGGTCGCCGTCGGTGAGGGTGACGTCCAGCGCCGAGTAGATCCGGTTGAAGTACACCTTCGACAGGTCGACGAGGCCCTGCCACACCCGGAGTGTCCCGGCGTCGCCGGCCTGCAGCGCCACGACCCGGGAGCGGGCACGGTCGGCGAAGGCGTCGCCCGCGTCGAACTTCGCCCGTGCTGCCTGGTAGAACGCGTTCGGATCGGTGTTCACCAGCGACGCTTCCTCCGACTCCGCGCCGACGTCCAACAGGTGCTCGATGAGCATGCCGAACGGGGTGCCCCAGTCGCCGATGTGGTTCTGCCGGACGACCCGGTGGCCCAGGTGCTCGAGGGTCCGCGACAGCGCGTCGCCGACGACGGTGGTGCGCAGGTGGCCGGCGTGCATCTCCTTGGCGACGTTGGGAGCCGAGTAGTCGACAGGGATCGTCTTGGCCTGCTGCACGGGCACACCGACCCGGTCGTCGGCGGCCTGGGTCGCGGTCCGCGCGGACACCCAGGCGTCGTCCATCGTCAGGTTGATGAACCCCGGACCGCTGATCTCGACGGCGCTGCACACCCCGCTGACATCCAGCTGGGCGACGATCTTCTCGGCAACCACCCGCGGAGGTGCGCCGACCCGCTTGGCCAGCGCGAGAGCGACGTTGGCCTGGACGTCGGCGAACTAACTCGCGCGCAACACCGGGTCCGTGCCGCGGTAGTCGTCGCCGAAGGCGGCGGTGATGGCGGTGGAGATCCTCGGCGTGAGCTCTGCGGCGGGTGTTGGCACCCATCCAGTTTAGGAGCGAGTGCGAACCGGATCGGACGTCGAGAGTGACCATCGGCTGGAAGCGGTCTCGTCGCGCTCGTTCCTCGCTTGCTCGACCACCGGAGTCTCGACGGGCAGCCTCGCCCCATCCGTGTTCGGCTGATCCCGAACATCCACCACTTCTGGAGGCTCCGCGACGGGAAGACGTCATTCGGTGACGGCCGTGTTGGGGGCACTGTGCTCCGCCCTGCTGATGTCGCTGCTGGGGGTGACGGCGGCGTCCGCGGCCGCTCCGGCGACATCCGGCAGCGTGGCCGGGCACAGCCCGGCGCTGCCCAAGCTGACAGTCCTCACCTACAACATCCACCACGCGGTCGGCATCGACCAGCGGCTCGATCTCGAGCGGATCGCCCGGGTGATCGAGACCCAGCATCCGGACGTCGTCCAGCTCTCCGAGGTCGACAAGTTCTACGGCGACCGCAGCGGGAACATCGACCAGGCCGCCTGGCTGGGGGATCGGCTCGGCATGAAGGTGGCCTTCGGCAAGAACCTCGACCTCGACCCGCTGACGCCAGGTGCCCTGCGCCGCGAATTCGGGACCGCCGTCCTGTCGAGGTTCCCGATCGTCTCGGCCCGCAACACCCCGCTGCCGCTCGCCCCCCAGGGCGAACAGCGCGGGCTGCTTCAGGTGCAGGTCCGTACCCCGTGGGGGCAGCTCCGGATCCTCGGGACCCATCTGCAGCACACCAGCACCCAGGAACGGCTCGACCAGGTCGCCGCGATCAAGGAGCTGACGAGGAACTGCTGGCAGCCGACGGTGCTGATGGGCGACCTCTATGCCTACCCGGACAGTCCGGAGATGGCGGGTCTGCTGCAGAACTTCCGCGACACCTGGCCGCTCGTCGGACGCGGTGACGGGTTCACCTTCGATTCCGACGACCCGAAGGGCCGGATCGATTACGTGCTGACCCGCAATCTGGTGGTCCCGCTCAGCGCCAGGGTGATCGCCACGCAGGCTTCCGACCACTTGCCGCTCCGCGCCGAGCTGGCCTTCGCCCCCTGGCCGCTGCGGGGCTGCTGACGATCGCGTCCGCTGGGCATCACCAGGGCTGGATACCCGCCTCGTCGCGGAACGTACCGCTCGGCCCCCCGACCGGGAGGGTGGCGAGCTCCAGGAAGATCGCCGCGCCCTGTTCCGGGGTGCGGTGCCCCTGGTGGCCGTTGAGGTCGGTCGCGACGTAGCCCGGGCAACCGGCGTTGACCAGGATGTCGGTGCCGGCGAGCTCCTTGGCGTACTGCACGGTGACGGCGTTCAGGTACGTCTTGGTCGGCGAGTACGCCGCCGAGATCGGACCGACCGCGTCGGCCTGCGCGGTCTGCAGGGTGAGCGAGCCGACCGTGCTCGAGACGTTCACGATGCGTGGCTCGGATGCCCGCCGCAGCATCGGCAGCATCGCGTTGGTGACCCGGATGACGCCGATGACGTTGACCTCGACGACGGATCGGACCTGATCCGGGCTCACGAGGGTCGGCTCCTGCGGCATCCCGCCGGTGATGCCGGCATTGTTGACCAGCACGTCGAGACCGCCCTGCTGCTCCAGCTGATCGGCGGCGGCGGCCACGCTCGCGTCGTCTGTCACGTCGAGCGGCACGGCGAACACGTCGTGCCCGTCAGCCTGCAGCCGGGCCACTGCGGCGCTCCGACGATCGGCGTCGCGGGCGCCGACGCCGACCCGGAATCCGCGCCTGGCCAGGCCCGCGGCGATCTCGTAACCGATGCCCTTGTTGGCGCCGGTGACCAGCGCGATCTTCTTCGTGGGGGTGGAGCCTGTCGTGTTCGCTGTCATGATCCGAGTGTGTGTCCGGGGCTCCGGGGTGCGCCAAGACCGATCGGGTCAGTGACGATACCGCAGCGGTATGACGGCAGGTCAGGTGCGGCGTATCGTCAACGGGGTGGAGACCCGGGAACTGCGCTACTTCATCACCGTGGCGGAGGAGTCGCATGTCGGCCGGGCCGCCGATCGGCTCGGCATTGCGCAGCCGCCGCTCTCCCGGGCGATCGCCCAGCTCGAGCGGCGGCTCGGAGCGCAACTGTTCATCCGCACGCCGCGGGGCGTCACGCTCACCCAGCCGGGGGAGACGCTGCTGCGCGAGGGACGAGCCGCACTGGCTGCGGTCGAGGCAGCCGAGCGTCGGACGCGACGGAGCGCGGTCGGCGTCGGCCGGGCTCCGGTGATCCTCACCGCCAAGGCCGGCGCCTCGAGCGAACTGATGCTCAAGCTACTCGACGCCTACGCAAGCACACCCGACGCGGTGGCGGTCGAGATCGTGCTGAGCCCGCCCTCGCACCAGGCGGCGATGCTGCGCGACGGGCGCGCCGACGTCGCGATCCTGCACCGGCCGTTCGACGACACCAGCGGATTCGACGTCGTCGAGCTGCGGGTCGAGGAGCAGGTGCTCATCCTGCCCGCCGGGCACCCCGCCGTCACCCGGACCTCGATGACCGTCGCCGAAGCCAGCTCCCTCCCGGATCTGCCGCTCCCGCGGTGGCCGAAGATCGACGGCAGCTACCCGGACGGACCAGGCCCCGAACTGCGGGACCTGACCCAGGTGCTGCAGCTGGTGCAGCTCGGGCGAACCGCGATCGTCCTTCCCGACTCGACCCGCGCCGACCTGCGCGGCGGGCTGGCCGTGGTCGCGCTGTCGGATGCGCCGCAGGTCACCACAGTCCTGGCCTGGCCGCCGCACAGCACCTCGCTGGCCGTCGCAGGGCTGGTGCGCACCGCGGCGGAGCTCTGATCACCAGGTCGAGCAGTCGTCAGCGCGGCGCCATCCGCAGCGACCCGTCCATCCGGATCACCTCGCCGTTCAGGTAGTCGTGCGCGACGATCATGCCGACCAGCTGCGCGTACTCCGCCGGTGTTCCCAGCCGGGCGGGGAACGGCACGCTGGCTTCCAGGGTCTTCTTGAACTCCTCGGTGATGCCCTGCATCATCGGCGTGTCGATGACGCCCGGGGCGATCGTCATCACCCGGATCCCGAACTGCGCGAGATCGCGCGCCGCCGGCAGGGTCATCCCCGCCACACCGCCCTTGGACGCCGAGTAGGCGATCTGACCGATCTGGCCGTCGAACGCAGCCACCGACGCGGTGTTGACGATCACGCCCCGCTGCCCGGACTCGTCGACGGTGTCGTTGGTGGCGATGGCCTCGGCGGCCAGCCGCAGCACGTTGAAAGTGCCGACGAGGTTGACGGCGATCACCTTCTGGAACAGACCGAGGTCGTGGACGCCCTTCTTGGACAGGATCCGGGACGCCCAGCCCAGGCCGGCGCAGTTGACGACGATCCGCAGCGCAGCCCCCCCGTTGGCCTGCGCGACCGCAGCCTTCACGTCGTCCTCGGAGGTGACGTCGCCGTGCACTGCTGTGACGCCCTCGCTCGGGTCGCCGCCCTTCTCCCAGCCGCCGGCCAGATCCAGTCCGAAGACCCGAACCCCTTGCGCCGCAAGGGCTGTGGCGGTGGCGCCGCCGAGTCCGGAGGCGGCTCCGGTGACCAGTGCTGCGGTGTTCTGCACCTGCATGACGACTTCTCCCGTGGGTCTCGTCCCGCGCGGCCGGCACGGCGTCGGTGTCGGCGCCGAGGGTGGTCCCGGAGAGCTCCGGGCAGCGCCGCGCGGTTCTTCGCCAGCGTAGTCCGGCGGGTCGGGTGCCCCGCGACGGTCCGTCGCCGACGGGTGGATCTGCGCGGATCGGGAACCGGTCGGGGCAGGCGGGGGTCAGAAGCGCACCGCACGGATGCACAACGAGTGAAGGTGTTCCACCCGATGAGAACCGACTGGAAACGATCGATGACTGTGCTGCTGGGTGCGGGTGTGATCGCGCTGACCGCGGCCTGTGGCACAGAGGTGTCCGGGGCCGCCCAGGGCGGGATCCCCGCCGTCGCCGGGACCGAGAGCTCGCCACAGGTCACGGCCACCGGCGAGAGCTCCGAGGAGGTCGCCACCAGCGGCGAAGCAGAGCCCGCCCCGTCCGGCAG
The DNA here is from genome assembly GCA_037720195.1 of Nakamurella sp. Taxonomy (GTDB): domain Bacteria; phylum Actinomycetota; class Actinomycetes; order Mycobacteriales; family Nakamurellaceae; genus Nakamurella. The sequence continues at coordinate 44,057 of JBBJML010000036.1, forward strand.
CATTGCTGATCCCTCGCCCGAGCCCACCGCGTCACCCGAACCGACCGCTGAGAGCGCCGAACCGGGCGGCAACAGCGCGGTTCCCCAGACCACTTCGCCGAGAGCGGCGACGCCGCAGTCGGAGACCGTCCCAGCACCCGCTCCGACCTCGTCCAGCAGCGCGTCGTCGGGGAAGGAGTACGCGTTCCTCGACGACTACTGCCTGCTGATGCCGAAGTCGTACACGACTGGTCTGGAGAAGGACACCACCCGGAAGCCGGAGCTGAGCTGCACGTATCGGGCACCGGAGTCGTCCAAGACGTATCGCGCTGTCACCGTGACCGGCGGCTTCGCCTTCAGCGACAACGAGCTGAACCAGTCGTACAACGTGGACGCGGCGAAGGCGAAGATCGACGGCCGCGACGGGTACACCTGGACGAACTCGTCCAAGTCGCTGTACTCCGCGACCTTCAACCTGCCCGATCCGGACGGCGGCGAGATGTCGATCCTGGTGATCGTCAGCGACGACATCTCACCCGCCGAGATGAAGAAGAAGGCCGTGGCCCTGGCCGCAGAGGTCTCGAAGGAAGTTCCTCGCTGACAGGGTCGTCCGGGGGTGACGGGATCTCGACTCGCTCGTGCCTCGCTCGCTCGATCATCGGTTCTTGGCGGTCGAGCGAGGAACGAGTCAAGGTCGTGTCCTGACGGGATCTCGACTCGCTCGTGCCTCGCTCGCTCGATCATCGGTTCTTGGTGGTCGAGCGAGGAACGAGTCGAGGTCGTGTCCTGACGGGATCTCGTCGCGCTCCTTGGTCGCTCGGTCGATCACCGGGCGATCACCAGATGCGGACGCGATCGCTCTCTGCCAGCCACATGCCGTCGTCCTCGGTGGTGCCGAACGCCGCGTGGAAGCCGTCGATGTTGCGCGCAATGTTGGCGCGCAGGTCCGGCGGCGAATGCGGGTCGATCTGCAGGTACTGCCGGGCGAGCTGTTCGCGACGCTTCGAGCGCCAGGCGCGTGCCCAGGAGAAGAACACCTCGCGGCGGTCCTCGTCGGTGGCGGCGTCGCCGGCAGCGATCTCGTAGGCCTTCAGGCCGATCGTCAGACCACCGAGGTCGCCGATGTTCTCACCGACCGTCAGACCGCCGTTCACCGGGACATCGGGCACCTCGATGCAGCGCAATTCGGAGAACTGGCTGATCAGGGCCTCTGACCTGGCGGTGAAGGCGGTGCGGTCGGCGTCGGTCCACCAGTCGGAGAGGTTGCCGTCACCGTCGAACTGCGATCCCTGGTCGTCGAAACCGTGGCCGATCTCGTGCCCGATCACGGCTCCGATCGCGCCGTAGTTGGAGGCGTCCGAGGCGTCCAGGGCGAAGAACGGCGGCTGCAGGATCGCGGCCGGGAAGCAGATCTCGTTGGTGCCGGGGTTGTAGTACGCGTTCACCGTCTGCGGCGACATGAACCACTCGCTGCGGTCCACCGCGCTGCCGATCTTGCGCAGCTCCCGGTCGGTCTCCCAGGCCCGCGCCCTGCGGACGTTGCCGACCAGGTCGCCGCGGTCGACGACGATCGCGCTGTAGTCCTTCCAGGTGTCCGGGTAGCCGATCTTGGGAGTGAACCGGTCCAGCTTCTGCTGGGCCCGCGACTGGGTGTCGGCGCTCATCCAATCGAGCGTGCTGATGCTCTGCCGATAGGCCTCGATGAGGTTCGCGACCAGCTCGTCCATCCGTTCCTTGGCCGCGGGCGGGAAGTGACGCTCGACGTAGATCTGCCCGACGGCCTCCGACAGGGTGGATTCCACCAGGGCGACGCCGCGCTTCCAGCGGTCCCGCTGGTCCTCGGCGCCGGAGAGGATCCGCGAGTAGAAGTCGAAGTTCTCGTCGACGAAGGCTTGCGAGAGGTAGGGGGCGTAGGCGTGCACCAACTTCCAGCTGAGCCACAGCTTCCAGTCGTCCAGGGACGTGTCGGCGAGCACCTTCGTGAGCGTCTCCAGGTACGACGGCTGGCGCACGGTGGCTTCGCCGATGGTGCCGTCCGGACCCGGGGTGCCGCCGAGTGCCACGACCCAACCGGTCCAGTCGAACGCCGGGCAGAGCGCCTCGATCTCGGCGAGGGTGCGCAGGTTGTAGGTCTTCAGGACGTCCCGACACGCCACCTTGTCCCAGTGCCCCGCGGCCAGCTTCTCCTCGACGGCGAAGACCCTGGCAGCGGCGTCGGCCGGGTCGGCGATCCCGACCAGGGCGAGCATCCGCTCGACGTGGCTGCGGTACTGCTCACGGATCTCGGCGAACTGCTCCTCGCGGTAGTACGCCTCGTCCGGCAGCGACGTACCGCCCTGCAGGAGGTTGACCACGTACCGGTCGGAGTTGCGGTCGTCGTTGTCGACGTAGCTGCGCACGATCCCGCTGACCCCGGACCGCTCGAACTCGCCGAGCAGTCGGGCGAATCCGCCCAGATCCGCCAGCGCCTCGATCCGGCCCAGATCGGCCGCCAACGGGGTGGCACCGAGCGCCTCGACCCGATCGGTGTCGACGAACGAGGCGAACATCGCACCGATCTGGTCATACGGGCCGCCAGCTCCCGGATCGGCGGCGGCGGCCTCGTGCAGCAGGTCGCCGACGTGCCGCTCGGACTCCAGCCGCAGGTCGACCATCGCCCCGATCGACGACAGGTCGCCCGGGATCTCTGCCTCGGCGAGCCACGCGCCGTTGACGCTCAGGAACAGATCGTCCTGCGGGCGGATGGCGGTGGTCGTCGATACCGCGGTGGTGCGGTCCGGTGAGGTCATGACGGCCAGCCTAATGACGCGCGGGAAGGGCGTCGTCGCAACCGGACCCACCGACGTCATCCGCGTCGTCCGACCCGACGATCGCCCGCACGGGCAGTGTGTGCGGTACCGGAGGTCTCGGCTCGTGCGAGACTCTGACGGTTTGCAGCGACGGGGCTGCTCGCCCGACCCATCGTTCGAAGGGGACTCCGTGATCTCGCTGGCCGCAGCCTCCGGTATTGCTCTGGTCGAGCTGGGCATGGCCCTCACACCGGGACCCAACATGATCTATCTGGTCTCGCGCAGCGTCAGCCAGGGCTGGCGGGCCGGGATAATGTCGCTGGCCGGCACCGCGGTCGGGTTCGTCGTCTACCTGACGTTGGCCAACGTGGGACTCGCGGCGGTGTTCCTCGTGGTTCCGTGGTTGTTCATCGCGCTCAAGGTGGTCGGCGCCTGTTATCTGTTGTGGCTCGCCTACCAGACGTTCCGCCCCGGCGGAAAGTCGCTGTTCGAGTCGAGGGAGTTGCCGCGCGACAGTTTCGGCAAGCTCTTCCGCATGGGCCTGGTGACGAACCTGCTCAATCCCAAGGTGGCGATCCTGTACCTGGCGTTGATCCCACAATTCATCGACCCGGCTGCAGGCAGCGTAGTGGCGCAGGGATTCCAGCTCGGCGCGATCCAGATCGTGGTGGGGGTGGCCGTGAACGGCGCCATCATTCTGGCCGCCGGCTCGATCGCACGGTTCCTGCACCGCAAGCCCGGGTGGGTGCGCTGGCAGAAATGGGTCACCGGCTCCCTCCTCGGTGCGATCGGCATCAAGCTGGCATTCGACGCACCGGCCCCCGCTGTGGCCGGTTGACTTCGGCACGGCCGACGCCTCGGACCTCAGGAATCAGGCCTCGGGGTCCGGCAGGTAGGCGACCTGCATCAGCTGCGGCTTGCGCCCGCGCCGGATGAGGGTGCCGGGGTCGGGTGGCTGCGGGCTGATCCATCCGTAGGTTGGCCGCGGGCGGAAGTGACGGTCGACGTGGATCTGCCCGCCGGCCTCCGACAGGATGGATTCCACCAGGTCGATGCCGCACTTCCAGCGGTCCCGCTGATCCTCGGATCGCCGAAGTTCCGGTCGGGTGCCGGCTGGGAGCCGACGGCCCCCACGGCGATCGAGCGAAGCGGTGATCGTGCAAGCGACGGATGAGCGCGAGGAGATTGCGGGCGCGGCGACGGCACTTTCCACGCTGATCCGGCGAACGGAGTGAGTCGAGATCCCGGACACGGCAACGGCACTTTCCACCCTGATGGAGCGAACGGAGTGAGTCGGGTCCCTTCACCCCACGAATGGCAGTCGCAGTCCCAGCGCGGACGTCATCCTTCCCGGGGGTCACGTTCGCAGGGGAACGGGTGCTCCGCGTTGTCGTGGTGGTCGGTTCGTGCTCGCGGCTGACCTGCGGGGTTGGTCGGGTCGTCGTGTCGGCCGATAGGAACCTGGTCGGCGGTCCCAGACCACCTGTCCTGCAGCGACTTCACCGTTCAGTTCGTCGCGGTGGACGATGGTGTGGTGGCTGGGGCAGAGCAGGGCAGCGTTGTCGAGGTCGGTGGGTCCGCCGTCGATCCAGTGGACGAGGTGGTGGGCGTCGCACCACTGTGCGGGGATGTCGCAGCCGGGGAAGGTGCAGTGCCTATCTCGCTGCCACAGCACTCGTTTCTGGGCGAGGGTGAACAGGCGCTGTTCCTTGCCGCAGTCCAGAATGGCGCCGTCGGATCCGAGGACGGTGGGGATGATGCCGGCGTCGCAGGCGAGTTTGCGGACGGTGTCGGGTGCGAGGAGAGTGCCGTCGGCGATGGTGCCGACGCAGGTGCCGGCTCCGGTGCGTTGCTGCAGATCAGCGAGATTCATGGTGACGTTGACGGTTGCGGTCGGTGCTGCGGTGACGCCCTGTCCCTGGGCGAGGACCGAGCGGCGCAGCGCCTCGATGAGGGCTTCGCCGCGGCGCCGATCCGTTGGCCGGCTGTCGCGTTCGCCGGTATCGCGGTCGGGTCGCGGCGCGGACAGGGCTTGGATGGCGGCTTCGATGATGCTGAGGCCCTCGTTGTCGACGACGAGTCGGTATTCGTGCAGTCCGGTCGACGTTTCCGACGGCGAGGAGAGTGAGATGTGTCGGCGGCAGCGTTCCTGCAAGTCGGCCAATCGGTCCTGTTGGCCATGTGTTGCCAGGATGTACTGCCGCAATTGGCGGACGCCACGCGGTCCGTGTTCGGCGCCGAAGTCGGCCATCTCGCGCAGGACGATCGAGTCGGAACCGGCCTGCAGGTCTGGGACCAGCTTGTCGTACTCGGATTGCACGACCACAGCGGTCGTGAGGTCCAGATCGGCGGTGCGGATCGAGTCGGAGAGTTCGTCCAGTTCCAGTCGTCGCAGGATGTGCGCGGCTTTCGCGATGGTGGTCGCTTCGCGGCGGGAGTGCCAGCCGTGTTCGGCGACCCAGCCGCGGGTCGATGCCG
>JBBJML010000037.1:0-48729 GCA_037720195.1 Nakamurella sp.
GCACCCTGTCCGTGTCCGGGTTCATGCAGGCTGCCATCGAGCTGGGGGACAGCACGCAGGCTGCAGCCATGGCTCGTCCGCGCCGGGCCGCCAGCGCGGTGGCGGTCGCGGCGTCCAACACACCTGCGATCGCAGCTGCAGTGAGCTCGCCGACCGAGTGCCCGGCTGCGACTGCGGACGCCGGAATCTCCAGCTGGGTGGCGGCGACCAGCGCGGTGGCGACGACCAGCGGCTGCGTCACCGCAGTGTCCTTGATGGCCTCGGCGTCGGCCTCGGTGCCCAGCTGGGTCAGGTTCAGCTCGGTGGATTGCGAGAGCTCTGCGAGCAGGGCATCGACCCCGTCGAGTTCCAGCCACGGCGCGAGCATTCCGGGTTTCTGGGCGCCCTGTCCGGGCGCGACGATGGCGAGCACCCCGTCAGTCAATCAGCAATCGGACAGCCCCGAGCGTCCGGGTCGCTACCATTTCGTTACCAAGACACTGTGGGAACCCTACAAGTCACTTGGTCGGCATCGTCCATATCCCAGTGTGGATTCAACGGTCCAGGCGGCCGAGCACCAACGAGATGCGTAGCGCCAACTGGTCGCGGGCGACCCAGGGATCCAGGCCGGTGAGTTCGGCGACCCGGCGGAGGCGATACCGCACGGTGTTCGGATGGACGAACAGGGCCCGCGCGGCCGGCTCCAGGGAGCCGCCGTGGCCGAGGTAGGCGTCGAGCGTTTCCACCAACGGCGAGGCGGAGCCATGCAGCGGGGCGAAAACGGTGCGGCGCAACCACTGTGCGGCCCGTGCATCTCCGTTGATCACCCGCTCGGAGATCAGTGCCGTGGCGTCCACGAGCCTCGGCGCATCCGGCCAGGCAGCGGCCACGTCGTGCCCGGCGATCGCGTCGGCGGCGGACTCCACCGCCCCTGCCAGACCTGGGCCGATCGGGCCGCGCACGATGGTGCCCTCCCCGAACAACTCGGACACGGCGTGGTCGGAACTGTGTGGTTGACCGGCCATCAACAGCACCAATCTGGTGCCGTGGATGCCGGCCATCAGCGCCCGCCGGCGGCGGCGCGCCCAGTCGCCCGCAGCCTCGACCGCACCGCGGTTGTCCCCGGGCGGGACCGACCCGACCACGGCCGAGGTCGGCGCCGTCGTGTCCCAGTCCAGGGTCGCAGCCTGCGAGGTGAGCTCGTCCAGCCGTTGACCTCGGACGATGCCGTCGACAACAGCGGCTTCGACCCTGGCGTCCCAGGACGATCGCGTCTCGGCGGCGGCCGCGTACACGCTGGCGGCCGCGAAGGCGACCTCGCGGCTGTACCGCAGCAGCGACACCGACAGCGCCTGGTGCTCCTCGGGCGTGGATGCAAGCGCCGGCAACTGCTCGTCGGCAACGGTGATCGCGACACGCACGAGTTCGACCGTGCGGCGCAGCGAGACGGCCCTGGTGAGGTCGCGGGGTGCGGTGCCGAACACCTGCTCGGTGAGCCGGGCGCTGGTGGAGGCCCCGGTGGCCCAGGTGACGTACCCCGAGATGCCGGCCTGCGCCACCAGGGTGACCCAGGATCGCTGGTCGGCGGGCAGGCTCCGGAACCAGGGCAGTCGGTCGTCCATCAGCGCCACCGCCCGGGTCGACAGCGCCGAGGCCGCGCGGTCGACCTTGCGCAACGTCTCAGCGCTCACACCGGGGGCATCCGGCGCGTCGACGAACGAAGGTTCCACTCCGTCAGCCTGCCACGCAGCACGAGAGCCGGTCCCCGCCCGGGGACCGGCTCTCGTGGTGTGGTGGGCGCTGCTCGGGGCTCAGCCCAGCGTGACGTTCGCCGCCTGCGGACCCTTGGGCGACTGCTCGACCTCGTAGGAGACCGCCTGACCCTCCTCGAGGGACCGGTAACCGCCACCGTCGATGGCGCTGTAGTGGACGAAGACGTCCGGCGATCCGTCTTCGGGCGAGATGAAGCCGTAGCCCTTCTCAGCGTTGAACCATTTGACTGAACCCTGTGCCATGCGTGCTCTCCCGCGTGCTGTGCGGGGCCGGTACGGCCCCGCAACGATCAACATCCTGATGATTGACCCACCAGGGCGGCTGCCCTCCCGACCGGCGCGAAGGCCGACGTTCTTGGGGGGTGGCAACACGCGTGAAGGTACAACTCGTGCCCGACCTTTGGGGAGGTCTGACAGCCCCCAAGGGTCAGACCGTGACCACATCGTCATCAATGGGTGGACGGAAGGTGTCCGGCAACCGACGCGACGTGACGGGCAGCCCCTTCCCGGAGCTGCCCGCCACGATGCGCGGTGCTGTGGTCAGCGACCGCTCAGGACTCGCCGCCGGCGTTCCCGGAGGTACCAGCAGTGACGTCGGACAGCCGGTACTTATCGGCAGCCTCGGCCGCCGCGCCCACGCGGTACTCACCCCGACGTTCCAGCGCCGACAGTGTCGCCACCACCATCGACGGCCCGTCGATGAGGAAGTGCCTGCGGGCCGCGGCTCTGGTGTCGGAGAAGCCGAAGCCGTCCGCGCCCAGCGCCACGTAGTCGCCCGGCACCCACGGCGCGATCTGGTTCTGCACGGCGCGCTGGTAATCGCTCGTGGCGACCACCGGACCGGGCGCGTCCTGCAGCGCGCTGGTGACGTACGGGGTGCCGTTGTCGCCCGCCGGATCCAGCAGCCGGGCCCGTTCGATGACCTCGGCGTCCCGGCGCAGTTCCGTCCAGCTGGTCACGGACCAGACGTCAGCCGCGACGTTCCAGTCGGTGGCCAGCAGTTCCTGGGCCTCCAGGGCCCAGCGCACCCCGACGCCCGAAGCCAGCAGCTGGGCACGTGCCTTGTCGGCGGTGTCGGTCGCCGGGGCGAGCCGGTACATGCCCTTGAGCAACCCTGCGGTGTCCAGACCTTCCGGCTCCGCCGGCTGTTGGTAGGGCTCGTTGTACATGGTGATGTAGTAGAAGACGTCCTCGCCGTGCGGGTGCTGCTCGTCGCGCCCGCCCTCGCCGTACATCCGGCGCAGGCCGTCCTTGACGATGTGTGCGATCTCGTAGCCGTAGGCCGGGTCGTAGGCCACCACGTGCGGCATGGTCGCGGCCAGCAGGTGCGAATGGCCGTCGGCGTGCTGCAGGCCCTCACCGGTGAGCGTGGTGCGGCCGGCTGTCGCGCCGAGGACGAAGCCGCGACCCATCTGATCGCCCGCGGCCCAGAGGCCGTCGCCGGTCCGCTGGAACCCGAACATCGAGTAGAAGATGTACATCGGGATCATCGGTGTGCCGTGCGTCGCGTACGCCGTCGACACTGCGGTGAACGTCGCCACCGAACCGGCCTCGTTGATGCCTTCGTGCAGGATGACGCCCTGCTCGGATTCCTTGTACGCCAGCATGAGCTTGGCGTCGACGGCCGTGTAGAGCTGCCCGGACGGGTTGTAGATCTTCTGGCTCGCGAAGAACCCGTCCATCCCGAAGGTGCGGGCCTCGTCCGGGATGATCGGCACGATCCGATCGCCGATCGCCTTGTCCTTGAACAGGTCGCGGACCAGGCGGACGAACGCCATCGTGGTCGCGACCTCCTGCTTGCCGGAGCCCTTGCGGACACCCTCGAACGCCTTGGCATCCGGTTCGGCGAGCGCGGGCGCGGTGACCCGACGGGAGGGCAGGTAGCCACCCAGCTTGGAGCGACGCTGCTTCAGATAGGAGATCTCGGCGGCCGTGTCACCCGGGTGGTAGTACGGCGGCTGGTAGGGATCCTCGTCGAGCTGGGCGTCCGTCACCGGAATGTGCAACTCGTCGCGGAAGGACTTCAGGTTGTCCAGGGTCAGCTTCTTCATCTGGTGGGTCGCGTTGCGGCCCTCGAAGGAGGAGCCCAGGTGATAGCCCTTGATGGTCTTGGCGAGGATGACGGTCGGCTGACCGACGTGCTCGGTCGCGGCCTGGTAGGCGGCGTAGACCTTGCGGTAGTCGTGGCCACCGCGCTTGAGGTTCCAGATGTCGTCGTCCGACATCTGCGAGACCATCGACTTCGTGCGCGGATCGCGACCGAAGAAGTGCTCGCGGACGTACGCGCCGTCATTCGCTTTGTACGTCTGGTAGTCGCCGTCGGCGGTCGAGTTCATCAGGTTCACCAGCGCGCCGTCGCGGTCCGCGCGCAGCAGCGGATCCCACTCACGGCCCCAGATGACCTTGATGACGTTCCAACCGGCGCCCCGGAAGAACGCCTCCAGCTCCTGGATGATCTTGCCGTTGCCGCGCACCGGACCGTCCAGCCGCTGCAGGTTGCAGTTGATGACGTAGGTCAGGTTGTCGAGGCCGTCGACGGCGGCGACATGGATCAGGCCGCGGGATTCCGGTTCGTCCAGCTCGCCGTCACCCAGGAACGCCCAGACGTGCTGCTGGCTGGTGTCCTTGATCCCGCGGTGGTGCAGGTAGCGGTTGACCCTGGCCTGGGCGATGGCGTTCATCGGTCCGAGGCCCATCGAGACGGTGGGGAACTCCCAGAAATCCGGCATCAGGCGCGGGTGCGGGTAGCTGGGGATGCCGCCGCCCGGATGGCTGACCTCCTGCCGGAAACCGTCGAGATCGTTGCCCGACAGTCGGCCTTCCAGGAAGGCGCGGGCATACATGCCGGGGGAGGCGTGCCCCTGGTAGAAGATGTGGTCGCCGCCGCCCGGATGGTCCTTGCCGCGGAAGAAGTGGTTGAAGCCGACCTCGTACAGGCTGGCCGAGCTGGCATAGGTCGAGATGTGGCCGCCGACCCCGATTCCCGGGCGCTGCGCGCGGTGCACCATGACGGCCGCGTTCCAGCGGATCCAGGCTCGGTAGCGACGCTCGATCTCCTCGTCGCCCGGGAAGACCGGTTCCGCGGAGGTCGGGATGGTGTTCAGGTAGTCGGTGGTGATCAGCGACGGCAGGCCGACGTGCTGCTCACGGGCCCTGGCCAGCAGCCGCTGCATCAGATACCTGGCACGCTGCCGTCCACCGGTGGACACCAGGGAGTCGAAGGAGTCCAACCATTCCTCGGTCTCCTCCGGATCCAGATCGGGCAGCTGCGCGGCCAGGCCGTCGATCAGGCTGGTGTGCAGCTCGGGCCCGTCCCCGACGGTGGCGCCCCCGACGCGGGGACTGCCGTTCTGCGAGGTGGAAGCTGCTGACACGGAAGGCGCGGACTCGGCCAAGGGATCTCCTCGTCACCCTGGGGCCGGACCCGGTGATCGCCGGTGGCCCCTGGATCGTGACCCGGCTGCCAGGTCGGAGCCGAACTGTGTCGGTTCCGGCGCGTCGATCAGGGGTGCGATCGTGGCGGCGGGCGTGATGGCGGACAGTACGAGAGGCAACCCGTGGCGACGGTGCCCTACTGGCGGGTAACCAACGGAGTCGGTCGCACCGAACTGCTCTCGGAGACCATTGTCCCCCATCCCGGCACCGCTGCGACGCCGGGCCGCCTTCCATCGGAGCACCCCGCACGCTTAGGGTGTGCGTGAGCCGGAACCGCGGAGCCCCGGGCGCCGTGCCCCGGTCAACCGACCGCTGCCCGTCCGGGGTTGCGGGATCGAAGGGACTTGATAGACGTGGGCGCAGGCTCCACCGAGGTGGAAGCGATCGTCGGCCGACTGGGACTGACCCAGGGCGACATCGTGGGGGAGATGGGTTACGACGAGGACGTCGATCACGATCTGCGTGACGCGGTCGCCGACTTCACCGGAGAAGAACTCATCGATCTCGATGACCAGTCGATCGATCAGGTCGTGGACGCCGGGCTGCTGTGGTGGCGTGACGCCGACGGAGACCTCACCGACGCGCTGGTCGACAGCCTGACGCTGCTGGCCGACGACGGGGCGATCCTGTTGATCAGCCCGAAGACCGGTCGGGACGGCTACGTCGAGTCCAGCGACATCTCGGAGGCGGCGCAGACCGCTGGGATGTCCCAGACCACCAGCGTCGGTGGTACCCAGGACTGGATGATCACCCGGTTGTCCCGGCCCCGCGCACCGCGCCAGCCGCGGCACTGAGCTGCCGCACCCACCTGCGGCACCGATCTGCCCCCTGCAGTTACGGCCATCCGACCGAGGAGTTCGTCATCACCATCACCGTGGGCGACATCGCCCCCGATTTCACCCTGCCCGACGACAATCGGACGCCGGTGACCCTGTCGTCGTTCGCCGGCGACAGGGCTGCGCTGCTGGTCTTCTATCCGTTCGCGTTCTCCGGCATCTGCACCGGGGAGCTGTGTGCGGTGCGGGACGAGCTGCAGACGTTCCAGAACGAGCGGGTGCAAGTGCTGGCGATCTCGACCGATCCGGCTCCGGCGCTGAAGGCCTGGCGCGAGGCCCAGGGGTTCGACTTCCCGCTGCTGAGCGACTTCTGGCCGCACGGAGCGGTCGCGAAGGCCTACGGCTGCTTCTTCGAGCGGGCCGGGATGTCGAACCGTGGGACCTATCTGGTGGGCACCGACGGGCGGGTCACCTTCGCAGAGGTGAACGGTCCGGGCGAGCCCCGCGACCAGGCTGCCTGGAAGCGCGCGATCGACGCCCTGCCGGCCTGATCATGCCTGCCTGACCCGGACCGGATCGGACGTTCGCGGGATCGGACGCCGGGCCGTTACCCTGTAGCGCGTTCGCCCGGCCGGTGTTGACGGTGGGACGGACGCAGGGGCGCGTAGCTCAGCGGAAGAGCACCCGGTTTACACCCGGGCGGTCGGCGGTTCGAACCCGTCCGCGCCCACCGGCAGGTGATCCCGGCCGCCGGACGCGGCTGCCCGGCACCCTTCGAGGTCGATCCGGATGGTCAGCGGATCAGTTCCCAGGACCCGCACCGTCATCGCGTTGAGCAGCCGGACGGGATGTCGCCAGCCGGCGAAGAGTCGTTGCCGGGCAAGGGGATCGTCGCCGTCGAGCACCGTCGCGCGGCCCGCCACCCACTCCATCCGCAGGCCCCGGGTGCGGATCAGCACCTCGACCCGTGGTTCGGCACGGATGTTGTGTACGTAGCCGGCGAGATTGCCGTGTTCGGCGATCACCCACAGCACGTCGCCGACCCGCCCGTTCCCGATCGGGACGGAGCGGACCCGCCCGGTGCGTCGGCCGGTCGTCCGCAGCAGATCCCAGCCCAGGGGTATCCGACAGTGCAGGGACAGTCGCACCACCGGGTTGATCAGCACTCGCTGCAGCGCCAGCACCAGGCGTCGTTTCCAGCGGGGGCTGGCCAGGGTGAGTGCCACACTGCCCAGCAGGAGCAGAGCGAACCAGACGGGATAGGGCGCGCCGGCGATCGTGCCGCCGTTCACGGACCAGTCGATCCAGGCCGGCACCAGGAGAATGAAGGAAGCGACGAGCAGGGGGCCGCTCCGACGACGTCGACTCCGGCCCATACGTTCGTATGATTGCGTCATACGGCTGTATGGTACACACTGTGTGGACCATGATAAGAGCTGCAGCGCCGCCATCTTTGCCAGTGAGCCGTGTCGGAGACCGCCGGGACGAACTCGCTGACGTCGTCCTGGATCTGACGGCAGAGCGGGGCCTTGACGCCGTCTCGGTGCGCGAGGTGGCCACCGCCGCGGGGGTCTCGATCGGTACCGTGCAGCATCACTTCGGCACCAAGGATGCGTTGCTGCTGGCCGCTTTCGAGCGGGTCGTCCGATCGACGCGAGACCGGGTGGCGGCCGTCTCGACGGCCGGCACGAAGGCCGCGCGGGTCGCCCGGGTGCTGGGGCAGTTGTTGCCCCTCGACGATCACCGGACCCGTGAGGCGAGGGTCTACCTGGCCTTCGCGGCCCGGGCAGCTGCCACGCCGGCGCTGGCAGCCGTTCAATCGGAGTTGTTGACGGAGCTGCGGGCTGAACTGGCCGCGGTGCTGGGCGGTCGTGCGGCTGTCGAGCGGGCAACCCTGTTGCTGAGTGTGGTGGACGGGCTCGCGCTGCAGCAGGTCAGCTCCACCGTCCGCCTGGATCCGACCACTCTGCGGAGGGTGCTCGCGCGGGCGGTCGAGGCGGTTCTCTGAGGCTGCGGCGCATGCGACACGACCCGCCCAGCAGCAGGGGCCCGGGCATCGTGTTGCTCTGTGGCAGATCTTTCTCTGGGAAGTGCACACTGGCCGTCAGCTCGGTGAGACGCTGCCGGCCCTGGTGATCGCACTGGATGACCTGAACGCGGAGCGCGGCCTGTCCAGCGGGGCCGGGACTCCGCTGTAGGAATGGGCGCGGACCCACGAGATCGCGCACGACCGGGCCAGGAGCCAACTACGGGCCGGCCGAACAGTGATCATCGACGACACGAGCTCTCCCCGGTTCTTGCGCGACCGGTGGCGAGAAGTGGGACGGGGCGTTGGCGCCCGGCTGGTGCTGGTGTATCTGGACACTCCGCTGGGAGTCTCCCTGGCAAGGCACGCAGCCAACAGGTCGCAACCGAGCAGAGCCGACGTTGCTGACCATGTTCTCCGCGATCACCTCTCCGGCTTCGAGCCACCGGAGCCTGATGAGGATCCAATTCGGGTCGCACCCGATTCAGCGGAAGGCCTGTCGGACCTCATCCGACGTATCGGCTTCCGGGGGTGACCGCGCCCGCTGCCCGTCATGTCAGAGTTGCTCAGGCAGGTCTCGACACCCGGCGCACGGCGTGCAGCGAGCCGGTGACGGCGGCCAGTGCCACCGCGGCCACCACCACGAACGCAGCGATCAGGTTCAGGCCACCGAAGCCGATCAGGCCCAGCAGCGACCCCGAGCCCGCGGCGCCGATCGCTGCGCAGGCATTCATCATCGCGTCGGAAAGCCCCTGCACCCGAGCCCGATCGACCTCGGCATGAGCCTCGGTCAGCAGGGTGGATGCCGCGATCATCACGATCGACCAGCCCAGGCCGAGGAGCACCAGGCCGACGGTCACCGGCACGGCGGCTCCGCCCGACCAGCCGGCGACCGCAGCGGCGACCAGCAGGACGAGCGCCCCGGCCGACAGCGTCACCGCCCGGCCGAACCGGTCGGCGGCCACCCCCCACAGCGGCGAGAGTCCGTACATCCCGAGCACATGCAGGGAGATCGTGACCCCGACGACGGTCACGCCGAAACCGTGGTGCTCCAGGTGCACCGGCGTCATCGTCATCACACTCACCATCACGGTGTGGGCCGCGCAGATCGCGATCAGCGCGAGCCGCGACGAGGGCACGGACCAGGCGGTGTGCAACGTCTGGCGCAACCGCGGTCGGGTCGGCACCGCACCGACGGTCGTGGTGAACCGGCGGGCCAACGTGAGCGGGTCCACCCGCAGCGAGAAGAGCAGCCCGGCTGCGACGAGCTGCATCACCACGGCGATCACGAACGGACCGGCGAAGGGGGCGATGCCCAGTGCGCGGGAGAGTGCTTCGCCCGGTGCACCGAGGTTCGGACCGAGCACCGACCCGACGGTCGTCGCCCACACGATCAACGACAGGTCCCGTGACCGACGGGATGGCTCGGCGAGATCTGTTGCGGCGAAACGACTCTGCAGGCTGACGGCGCTCCCAGCGCCGGCGAGCGTCATCCCGGCCACCAGTGCGACGGTCGCGATCTGGTGGCCGACCGGTTGTGCCGCGAGCACCAGCAGCGCCGACCCGATGGCCGCCAGGACCCAGCCGCCTCCGAGGGCGGCCCGCCGGCCGGCCTGGATCGCCACCGCGGCGAGCGGGATCGCCAGCAGGGCAGCACCGATGGTCGTGCTCGTGCGGGCCAGTCCGGCCCAGCCCTCGGAACTGGTGACCTCCTCGGCGAGCAGGATCCCGACACTCAGCCCGGCGCCGAAGCCGATCCCGCCGAAGATCTGTGAGGCCGCCAGGATGGCCAACGTGGAACGGCGGGCATCCACCACTTCAGGTTCGTGTTGCCAGAGTCGGTCGGTCACGTCTGGTACTCGAGGAGGGCCAGCCGTACGAGGACGTCCTCGAGGATGTGGTGCGGGGTGCCCAGGCTGAGCCGCAGGAACCCCTCCGAGCCGCACTCCTGCCCGGGAGTGCCCCAGACGCCGGTTCGTTCGCGCACCGCGGCCGGCTGGATGCCCATCGGCCGCAGGTCGAGCCACTGCAGGTAGGTCGCTTCCGGTGGGTTGTGGGGCACCAGCGGAAGCGCGTGGGCGAGGCCCGCGGCGAACAGCGCGCGCCCGCGATCCAGATACTCGACGACCGCGTCCAGGTGTCCGACTCCGTCGGTGTAGGCCGCAGTGGTGGCGATCGCGCCCAGCGGGGTGGCGCCGTGCAGCTGGACCGGGGTCCACCACGAGGCCGTTCCGCGATGACGTTCCGACGTGAGGATCAGCTGGGCACAGGGCAGACCGGGCAGGTTCCAGCCCTTGGATGCGGACACCGCGGTGACCGAGTGCCGCGCCGTGGCGGGGGAGAGCGTGGCATAGGGCACGTGGACGGCCCCCTCGTAGACCAGCGGCGCGTGGATCTCGTCGACGAACACGGTCGAGCGGGTTCGCTCGACGATGTCTGCGATTTCCGCCAACTCGGCGGCAGTGGCCACCTGGCCGGTCGGGTTGTGCGGATTCACCAGGACCAGCAGACCGCCGCCGGTGAGGGCGAGCTGCAGCTCGGTGGGATCCATCCGCCACCGACCGTCGACGAGGCTCATCGGCACCGTGACGAGATTCTGCCCGGTGACCACCGGATCCAGGAACGGCATGTAGGCGGGCGTCGGCACCACGATCGTCGTGGTCTCGTCGACGAGCTCGCGGATGGTGAGCTGCAGCGCGCCCAGCACGTCCGGGACGACCACGATGTGCGCGGGATCGACGTCCCAGGCATATCTGCGGTGCTGGAA
Source organism: Nakamurella sp. (assembly GCA_037720195.1). Classification (GTDB taxonomy): domain Bacteria; phylum Actinomycetota; class Actinomycetes; order Mycobacteriales; family Nakamurellaceae; genus Nakamurella. The sequence continues at coordinate 10,756 of JBBJML010000037.1, forward strand.
CTGCGCACAGGCCGCGCTGACGCCGGAGCTCAGCGCCGGTCCCAGGTAACCGGTGTGCGCGCCGTCCAGCGCCCCGTCGAGAGCTTCCCGGATGCCGGCCGCCAGCGGGCTGTCGAGCTCCGCGATGAAGGCGCCGATCTCGCCGGGCTCGGCGGCGGTCCACTTCATGGAACCCCTGGCCCGCAAGGATTCGGGTGTCTGCTCGGCCATCCACGCATCGAGCGGATTCGTCATCGGCTCACCGTAACGGCCGCGGTCAGGGTCGGTCCCGGTAGTGGTAGCCGTGGTGCTCGACGAACCCGAGACCGCGGTACAGGGCGAGCGCCCCCGCATTGTCGCGGGACACCTGCAGGTACCCGCCCTGTGCTCCCAGGCTCTCCGCACGGCTGACCGCGGCTCGCAGCACCTCGGTGCCGAAGCCACGTCGCCGGAAGCGGGAGGGAACCGTCACGGCGGTGATCCCCATCCATCCGTCGGTCACGCATCCTCTGGTGACGGCCACCGGGTCGGTGCCGTCGTACAGCGTGACGAAGAACGGCGAGGTTCCCGCGCGCAGCACCTCGATCGCGGTGGGTGGCAACGACTTCCCGCGGTACTCGTACAACGACAACCAGGTCGGGTCGGGGTGCTCGTCGATCGTCACCCGCAGGCCGGCCAGGGGCGGGGGCAGCTGGTCGCGCACCGAGCGGACGTCCGCGACCAGGACCACCACGTCGTCGAACTGCTGCCATCCGCGGTCGGACAGTTCCGCGTCGATCTCCTGCAGCGCGGGGCCGACCGCTCCGGTCGGCAGCTGGAATCGCGCGGGCAGCGTGCGAGCTGCGTACCAGGCGCGCGCGTGCTCGATCGCTGTCGGCAACTCGGCACCCGGACGACCGAGCACCAGCACCGAATTCGCCCGGCCGGTGAAACCGTGGCCGGCGCGCAGCAACCATTCGCCCTGCCACTCCTGCTCGATCCCCGGCCAGCCCCTCGCGCAGATCCGCTCCAGGATCAGTGCGTCGACGGTCAACTGCTCGGTAAGCACCCGATCACCGTAGAGCGGGCCGTGATGAACGGTGCGTCCGGCTCACTCGCTGCGTTCGATCACCGGTGGGGCCGTGATCCGGACCGTCCGACCACGGGCAGAATGGGGAACCATGTCCGGCGCACCTGCACCCCTCGGCGAGATCCACCCGACCCGCGAGGAGTTCGCGGCGCTGGCCGCCGAGGGTCGACGGGTGATCCCGGTGACGCGCCGGTTGCTGGCCGACACCCTCACCCCGGTCGGGCTGTACGCGTCGCTCGCGCAGGGCAGAGCGGGGACGTTCCTGTTCGAATCGGCCGAGCACGGCCGCTCCTGGTCGCGGTTCTCCTTCGTCGGTGTGGCCAGCGCCGGCGCGCTGTCCGAGGTCGACGGCGCCGCCAGGTGGATCGGTGTCCCGCCGGCCGGAGTGCCGCTGGAGGGTGATCCGCTCCAGGTGTTGCGGGAAACGCTCGCCGGACTGCAGACCGAGCCGCTCGCCGGCCTCCCACCGCTGACCGGCGGTCTGGTCGGCTATCTCGGCTACGACATCGTCCGCCGGTTGGAGCGCATCACCACCGGGGACACAGCGCCCAACCCGGACGAACTGCGCGTCCCCGAACTGGTGATGCTGCTGACCGCAGACCTGGCGGCACTCGACCACCACGAGGGCACCGTCACGTTGATCGCCAACGCGATCAACTGGGACGACTCCGCCGATCGGGAGGACGACGCCTATGCCGACGCGGTGGCCAGGGTCGAGCAGATGACGGCAACCCTGCAGCGACCGGCATCCCTGCCGGTGGCCGCGTTCCGACCGGCGGTCCCCGAGGTCGTCCGCCGCACTTCGGTCGAGGACTACCACGCGGCCGTTTCTGCTGCGCAGGAACACATCCGCGCGGGCGACGCGTTCCAGATCGTCGTCTCGCAGCGGTTCGACACCCCGACCGATGCCGCGCCACTGGACATCTACCGGGTCCTACGTGCGACGAACCCCAGCCCGTACATGTACCTGCTCACCGTGCCGACCCCCGCGGACGGCCCCCGCGCCGGCGAGGCGATCTCGATCGTCGGCTCGTCCCCGGAGGCATTGGTGACCGTGCGGGACAGGCACGTCACCATGCACCCGATCGCCGGCACCAGGCCGCGCGGTGTCGACGCCGAGGACGACGCGCTGCTGGCCAAGGACCTGCTCGCGGACGAGAAGGAACGCAGCGAGCACGTGATGCTGGTCGACCTCGGACGCAACGACCTCGGTCGGGTGTGCGCCGCCGGGACCGTCAAGGTCACCGAGTTCTTCACCGTGGAGCGCTACAGCCACGTCATGCACATCGTCTCGACCGTCACCGGCATCCTGGATGAACAGCACACCGCGCTCGACGCCCTGACCGCCTGCTTCCCGGCAGGGACGTTGTCCGGTGCGCCCAAACCGCGGGCGATGCAGATCATCGAGTCGCTGGAGCCCGCTCGGCGCGGGGTGTACGGCGGGGTCGTCGGCTACCTGGACTTCGCGGGCGACGCCGACACGGCGATCGCGATCCGGACCGCGCTGATCGCCGACGGGACGGCCTACGTCCAGGCCGGCGCCGGGATCGTGGCGGATTCCATCCCGGCGTCCGAGGACGCGGAGTGTCGTCACAAGGCCGCTGCTGCCCTGAACGCGGTGGCGGCGGCCGGCACCCTGCGGCCGCCGAGCTCGCCGAGCTCGCCGGGCACGCCGGGCACGCCGGGCACGCCGAGCACACCGAGCACACCGAGCACGCCGAGTTCGACCGCCCGCCCCACTCCGGTCCGGTGAGGGTCGTGCGCCGGATCCGAGGCCTGCTGCTACCGCTGGGTGTGCTGCTGGTCGCTGTCGGCGCCCTGCTGCGCTGGTGGTCGGTGATCTGGACCCGGCCCTTGCTGGGTGAGCAGCACGACACCGTCACCGGGTCGGCGGCTGCGCCCGCACTGGTGGTGTTCGCCCTGGCGGCCCTCGCCGGATGGGCGGCTGCGGCCGGAACCCGCTCGAGAGTCGTGCGCCTGGTGATCGGCGGGTTGATCTGTCTGATCGGGGTGGCCATCGGCTGGGTCGCCGTCGCCACGGCCGCCGACGGCCCGCAGGCGGTGATCCTGGCGCGGCATCCGGAGGCCGCCGGGGTTCAAGCGGCCGGACTGATCGGGTGGGGACCGGCGCTGGCAGTGCTCGGCGGTCTACTGCTGGCGGCCGCCGGGGCGCTGATCCTGCTGCGCCGCGGTGCCAGGGGGATGGGCGTCCGCTTCGAACGACCTGGCACCGGTCGGTCGACCGGACCCGCGATGGCGGCCCCGACCGCGTCCGACGCCACCGGACGCCCCCGGCAGGTGCATCCGGAGGACGACGCGGCACTGCTGTGGAAGGGGCTCGACGCAGGCCAGGATCCCACCGCGGCCGACGGGCGCTGACGGGTCGCCTGCGACAGGTGCGCAACAGGTCCGGAACCTCCCGGGTGTCCGATCCGGGTGGCGTTCGAGGCCTCGGGGGGCCGGTACGCTGGGCCCACCGATGAGCCCGTGTTCGAGCCGATGATTGCCAAGCTGACTTTTCGTCGACCGAGCGCACCAGAGCAGGCGGGAGGAGATTCGTGAGCGTTCTCGACGCCCTGATCGCCGGTGTGCGCGAAGACCTGGCCGAGCGTGAGGCAGCCGTTCCGTTCGACCGGATCAAGGAACGGGCACGGTCCGCTCCCGCACCACTCCCGGTCCTGCAGATCCTCCGTGAACCAGGCGTCGGCGTGATCGCCGAGGTCAAGCGAGCCAGCCCCAGCAAGGGATCCCTGGCCACGATCGAGAATCCTGCGAAGCTCGCTGCTCTCTACGAGAACGGTGGGGCCAGGGCGATCTCGGTGCTCACCGAGCAACGCCGGTTCGGCGGTTCCCTCGCCGACCTGGACGCCGTCCGTGCCGCCGTCGACATCCCCGTGCTGCGCAAGGACTTCATCGTCACGCCGTACCAGATCCACGAGGCGCGGGCACACGGCGCCGACCTCGTGCTGTTGATCGTCGCCGCACTGGAGCAGCCCGTACTGCACGGTCTGCTCGAACGGGTGGAATCCCTCGGGATGACCGCTCTGGTCGAGGTGCACACCGAGGAAGAAGCCGATCGCGCGCTGGAGGCGGGGGCCACGGTGATCGGCGTCAACGCCCGCAACCTCAAGACCCTCGAGATCGACCGCGACGTCTTCGCCAGGATCGCTCCGGGACTGCCCAGCAACGTCATCACGATCGCCGAATCCGGCGTGCGGGATACCGCGGACCTGCTCACCTATGCCGGAGCCGGTGCAGACGCGGTACTCGTCGGCGAGGGTCTGGTGACCAGCGGAGATCCACGAGCCGCGGTCGCCGACCTGGTGACAGCCGGGTCCCATCCCTCCTGCCCCCGGCCCGGCCGATGACCAGGACGTCACCGATCAACGGACGGGTTGCGCGGACCGACGGTCTGCCGCGGATGTCCGACGCACTGACCGGGACCCCGCACGATCCCGACGCCCGTGGCTACTTCGGCGAGATGGGCGGTCGCTGGCTGCCGGAGGCCCTGGTCGCTGCACTCGACGAGGTGGCCGACGCCTACGACAAGGCCCGCGCCGATCCGGAGTACCTCGCCGAGCTCGACAACCTCGCAGAGTCCTATGCCGGACGCCCCTCCCCGGTCACCGACGCGCAGCGGTTGACGGAGTACGTCGGCGGTGCGCGGATCCTGCTCAAGCGCGAGGATCTGAACCACACCGGCAGTCACAAGATCAACAACGTGCTCGGCCAGGCCCTGCTCACCCGTCGGATGGGCAAGAAACGGGTCATCGCCGAGACCGGCGCCGGTCAGCACGGTGTCGCCACCGCGACCGCAGCGGCACTGCTCGGCCTCGACTGCACGATCTACATGGGCCGCGTCGACACCGAGCGGCAGGCACTGAACGTCGCCCGGATGAAGTTGCTCGGCGCGAAGGTGATCCCGGTCGACACCGGGTCGGCCACGTTGAAGGACGCGATCAATGAGGCCTTCCGCGACTGGGTCACCAACGTCGCCGGCACCTCTTACATCTTCGGCACGGCGGCCGGCCCGCATCCCTTCCCGATGATCGTCCGCGACCTGCAGCGGATCATCGGTCTCGAAGCGCGGGTCCAGGTGCAGAACCTCACCGGACGGTTGCCCGATGCCGTGGTCGCCTGCGTCGGCGGCGGATCCAATGCGATCGGCGCCTTCCATGCCTTCCTCGACGATCCGGGAGTCCGACTGGTCGGCTGTGAGGCCGCCGGCGACGGCGTCGAGACTGGCCGCCATGCAGCAACCATCTCCGGTGGTTCCATCGGCGTGCTGCACGGCGCCCGCAGCTACCTGCTGCAGGACGACGAGGGTCAGATCACCGAGTCGCACTCGATCTCGGCGGGCCTGGACTATCCGGGCGTCGGGCCCGAGCACGCGCACCTGGCCTCGATCGGTCGGGCCGAGTTCGTTCCGATCACCGACACCCGTGCGATGGACGCGCTCGCGCTGCTGGCCCGCACCGAGGGGATCATTCCGGCGATCGAGACGGCCCACGCGGTCGCCGGCGCGTTGGACGTCGCACGCGAGATCGGACCCGGCGGGATCGTGTTGATCAACGTGTCCGGCCGCGGTGACAAGGACATGGAGACCGCGATGGAGTGGTTCCACCTCGGCGAACCGGACGCGGTTCCGCACCACGACCCGGCGGAGCCGACCCCGGACGAGCCGGGGAGCGGCGTGGGGGAGCAGTTGTGAGTGCACCAGCTGCGCTCTCGGGCGTCGACACCCTGGAGGCGTTGTTCTCGCAGACCCGGTCGGAGGGCCGGGCGGCGCTCGTCGGCTACTTGCCCGCCGGGTATCCGGACGTCGCAGGTTCCAAGGCGCTGTTGGGCGGGATGATCGCGGGCGGGTGCGACCTCGTGGAGGTCGGCATGCCCTTCTCCGACCCGGTACTGGACGGTCCGGTGATCCAGGCGGCCCAGCAGCAGGCGCTCGCGAACGGCACCAGGATCGCCGATCTGTTCTGCATCGTCGAGTCGGTCACCGCCGCCGGTGGCCGGGCCGTCGTGATGACGTACTTCAACCCGATCATGGCCTACGGACTCCAACGATTCGCGGACGGTCTGGCCGCAGTGGGCGGTGCCGGTGTCATCACCCCCGACCTCATCGTCGACGAGGCCGACAGCTGGCGGGCTGCTTGCGGGAGCGCCGGTATCGCGCCGATCTTCCTCGTCGCCCCGTCGTCGGGACTGGAGCGGATCGCGCTCACCAGTGCGGCGAGCCGCGGCTTCCTCTACGCCGCCTCGGTGATGGGCGTGACCGGGGCTCGCGACCAGGTCTCCTCGGACGCACCCGCGCTGGTCGCTCGCTGTCGTCAGGTCTCCGACATCCCCGTGGGCGTCGGACTGGGTGTCCGGACCGCCGAACAAGCAGCGGAGATCGCCGAGTTCGCGGATGCCGTGATCGTCGGGTCCGCCTTCGTGAGCGCCGCGGAGCGTGGTGGGGTCGAGGCTGTGGCACGCTTGGCCGGCGAGCTCGCCTCCGGCGTGCGGCGCCGTCACGCACCGTCCGCCTGACGCCGACCCTGTTTCACGAGGGGGCCGAACCGGGGCCCCGTGAGGATGTTCCCGCGTGCTCGAGTTCCGCTCCCTGGTCCCCACACCGCTGTTGACGTCGTTCCCGTCGCCGTCCCGAGGCGTCTGGTACGTCGGGCCGCTCGCCCTGCGTGCCTACGCCTTGTTCATCATCGCCGGGATCGTTGTCGCGGTGATCTGGGGCGGCAAGCGCTACGTGGCCCGCGGCGGGGCCCCCGGTCGGATCGCCGACCTGGCGGTCTGGTGCGTTCCCTTCGGACTGGTCGGAGGCCGGCTGTACCACGTCATCACCGATCACGAGCTGTACTTCGGGGCCGGTCGCAACCCGTGGAAGGCGTTCGCCATCTGGGAGGGCGGGCTGGGCATCTGGGGCGCGGTGGCCCTCGGCGCCGTCGGGATCTGGCTGGGCTGTCGGCACTACAAGATCCCGATGGTGCCGGTCGCCGACGCGCTCGCGGCACCGCTGATCGTGGCGCAGGCCATCGGCCGGATGGGCAACTACTTCAACCAGGAGCTGTTCGGTTCGCTGACCACCCTGCCCTGGGGGCTGGAGGTCTTCGCCCGCACACCGGGTGGAGTGCCTGCGGCGATCGACGCCTGCAGCTTTCCCGGCGGGGCAGCCCCGGAGTTCAGCACCACGTTCATCAAGGCCACCCCCGAGGTGTTGTGCGGCACCTACCAGCCGACGTTCCTGTACGAGCTGCTCTGGAACCTGCTGGTCGCCGCGCTGATCGTCTGGGCGGACAAGCGGTTCCGACTCGGTGGCGGGCGGGTGTTCGCGCTGTACGTCACCGGCTACACCGCCGGGCGCGCCTGGATCGAGGCCCTCCGGATCGATCCGGCACGGACCATGGTCTTCGGTCTGCGCGTCAACATCGTCGTCTCCATCGTGGTGTTCGTGCTCGCGGTGGTCTTCCTGATCGCCCGTCGCGGCGTGAAACGTGAGGACCCGGCCTTCGTGGCCGGAGGGGCGGGAGACGTGACTTCCCGGGAGAGCGTCGAAGGGCCCGACGCAGACCCGCCGGAGAAGCCCAATTCCCAGGATGTGGGCGAGCCCACCGACGCCGATCAGGACCCTTCGGTAACCAGTTCTGAGGCCGCAGGAGACACCGCGGCGGAACCTGGTGCGACTGCCGTGATCAGCAAGGACGCAGATCCTGATGGATCGGTCGACGATGGCGCCGATGCCACGTCCCCGCATCGGTCCGGGGACTGACTTTCCCACATGGTGGGCAGGCTGTTCCAGCATGTCGGAACAGCCGGTTCATCTCCTGTAATCTCCTGGACATCAGGCCATCGCCGTCCTGGTCGACCCATGGGGTGACGAGCGGCGGAGCGGAGAACCCGCACCGCGTCCGCACCCTGCGGCCGGTCCAGGCGTTCGCACCCAGCGGTGCCGGCCTGCCGGTCACCACCGAACTCGTCGTCGCGCCCGACAGTTGCGACGACGTCACAGCCCGGGCAGTGCTGCCCGGTCGCTGACGAGAAGATGCGGAGGCCTGCCGTGAACTACTCGGCTCTCCCCGGCCGTCAGGGTCTGTACGACCCTGGCTTCGAGCGCGACGCCTGCGGCGTCGCCGCGGTCGTGGACATCGCAGGACGACGCAGCCACCGCATCGTCGCCGACGGCGTCACCGCGCTGATCAACCTCGACCACCGCGGCGCTGCCGGTGCTGATCCCGCTGTCGGTGACGGTGCCGGCATGCTGATCCAGGTTCCCGCCGACTTCCTGCGCGCCGTCTGCGACTTCGAGCTCCCCACCGCCACCCCCGACGATGAGAGCGAACCGGACGGGGAGGCGTTCGCCGTCGGGATCGCCTTCCTCCCGACCGACGACGCGGCCCGCGCGGAGGCGAAGACGATCCTCGAGCAGATCCTGGCGGAGGAGAGCATCGAGCTGCTGGGCTGGCGCGGCGTCCCGACGGAGCCGATCTCCTCCGGCGTCGGGCAGATGGCGCTGGACGTCATGCCGGTCTTCGAGCACCTCTTCGTCGCCGCACCCGCGGACGAGCGCGGTCGCCGTCCGTTCGGCATCGCCCTGGACCGGCTGGTGTTCGCCGCCCGCAAGCGGATCGAGCACGAGACCGAGAAGGCGGGCGTCGGTGTCTACTTCCCGTCCCTGTCCAGCCGCACCCTCGTCTACAAGGGCATGCTGACCACCGAACAGCTGCCCGCGTTCTTCACGGACATCCGTGACGAGCGGGTCATCAGCGCGATCGCCATCGTCCACTCACGCTTCTCGACCAACACCTTCCCGGCCTGGCCGCTCGCCCATCCGTACCGCTTCATCGCCCACAACGGCGAGATCAACACCGTTCGCGGCAACCGCAACTGGATGCGCGCACGGGAAGCGCTGTTGGCCACCGATCTGATCCCCGGCGACCTGACCAGGCTGTATCCCGTCATCACCGAGGGCGGGTCGGATTCCGCGTCCTTCGACGAGGTGCTCGAGCTGCTGCACCTCACCGGCCGGTCGCTGCCGCACGCGATGATGATGATGATCCCGCAGGCGTGGGAGAACAACGCGACGATGGATCCCGAGGTGCGGGCGTTCGCCGAGTTCCATTCCTCCCTGATGGAACCGTGGGACGGTCCGGCCTGCGTCACCTTCACCGACGGTCGGCTGCTCGGAGCGGTGCTGGATCGCAACGGCCTGCGCCCGGGTCGCTGGTGGCGGACCGACGACGGCGTCATCGTGCTCGCCTCCGAGGCCGGCGTACTGCCGATCCCGGAGAGCAGGGTCATCGAGAAGGGTCGGCTGCAGCCCGGCCGGATGTTCCTGATCGACACCGTGGCCGGACGGGTGCTGGACGACAACGAGGTCAAAGCCGGGCTCGCCGGCGAACAGCCGTACGGCGAGTGGGTGCATGCCGGCGTCATCGATCTGGCCGACCTACCTGCCCGTGAGCACGTCGTCGCCGCGCACGACGCGGTACTGCGCCGTCAGCAGGTGTTCGGTTACACGGAGGAGGACCTGCGGATCCTGGTGACCCCGATGGCCACCACCGGCGCCGAGGCGAACGGTTCGATGGGTACCGACACCCCCGAACCCGTGCTGTCCGGCCGGGATCGGCTGCTGTTCGACTACTTCACCCAGCTGTTCGCCCAGGTCACCAACCCGCCGTTGGACGCGATCCGGGAGGCGGTCGTCACGTCCCTCGGCGGGGTCATCGGGCCGGAGAAGAACCTGTTGGACCCGACGCCCGCGTCCTGCCGGCACGTCACCCTGCCGTTCCCGGTGATCGACAACGACGACCTGGCGAAGCTGATCGGCATCAACATCGACGGCGACATGCCAGGGTTCGCCTCCGCCACGATCTCCGGTCTGTACGAGGTCGCCCGCGGCGGCGAAGGGCTGCGGGAGGCGATCGAGCAGTGCCGTCGGGATGCCGACGCCGCCATCGCTGCCGGCGCCAGGATCCTGATCCTGTCCGATCGTGATTCCGACGCCACCCGGGCGCCGATCCCGTCGCTGCTGCTCACCTCGGCGATCCACCAGCACCTGGTCCGGGTCAAGACCCGCACCCAGGTCGGGCTGGTGATCGAGTGCGGTGACGCTCGCGAGGTCCACCACGTGGCGTTGCTGCTCGGCTTCGGCGCAGCCGCGGTCAACCCGTACCTGGTCCTGGAGACCGTCGAAGACATGGCCCACAGCGGACTGCTGGGCACCACGTCGGCGCGCACCGCGATCCGCAACATCGTCTACGCGCTCGGCAAGGGCGTGCTCAAGGTGATGAGCAAGATGGGCATCTCCACCATCGCCTCGTACACCGGCGCACAGGTGTTCGCCTCGCTCGGCCTGGCCGAATCCGTGATCAGCGAGTACTTCTCCGGCACCGCCAGGCTCGACGGTGGCTCCGACCTCGATGTGATCGCCGCGGACGTCGCCGGCCGGCACGCCCTGGCGCACCTTCCGGTCAAGACCGCCAGGGAGCACCGAGGGCTGGAGGTCGGTGGCAACTACCAGTGGCGCCGGGAGGGTGAGATCCACCTGTTCAACCCGGAGACGGTGTACCTGCTCCAGCACGCCACCCGCTCCAAGCAGGAGGACGTCTTCCAGCGCTACACCGACTCGGTCGACGCGCTGGCCAGGGAGGGCGGCACCCTGCGCGGGCTGTTCGACCTGCGGACCGACGAGGTCACCCCGGTCCCGCTGGACGAGGTGGAACCCGTCACCGAGATCGTCAAGCGGTTCGTCACCGGCGCGATGAGCTACGGCTCCATCTCGATCGAGGCGCACCAGACGCTGGCGATCGCGATGAACCGACTCGGCGGCAAGTCGAACACAGGTGAGGGCGGCGAGGACGTCGAGCGGCTGCTCGATCCGATCCGCAGGTCGGCGATCAAACAGGTCGCCTCGGGTCGCTTCGGCGTCACCAGCGCCTACCTGGTCAACGCGGACGAGATCCAGATCAAGATGGCCCAGGGGGCGAAACCCGGTGAGGGCGGCCAACTCGGAGGCCAGAAGGTGTACCCGTGGATCGCCGCCACCCGGCACGCCACCACCGGTGTCGGCCTCATCTCCCCGCCGCCGCACCACGACATCTACTCCATCGAGGATCTCAAGCAGCTGATCCACGACCTGCGCAACGCGAACCCGCGGGCTCGGATCTCGGTGAAGCTGGTCAGCGAACCCGGGGTGGGTACGGTTGCGGCCGGCGTGGCGAAGGCGCACGCCGACACCGTGATCGTCGCCGGCTACGACGGCGGCACCGGTGCGGCAGCCCTCACGTCGATCAAGCACACCGGTCAGCCGTGGGAACTGGGTCTCGCGGAGACCCAGCAGACGTTGCGGCTCAACGGGTTGCGCGAACAGGTGCGCGTCCAGGTGGACGGCGGACTGAAGACCGGCCGCGACGTGATCGTGGCGGCGCTGCTCGGCGCCGAGGAGTTCGGCTTCTCGACCGCGCCGTTGGTGGTGGCCGGCTGCGTGATGATGCGGGTCTGTCACCTGGACACCTGCCCGGTCGGCATCGCCACGCAGAATCCCGCGCTGCGCGAGCGGTACACCGGAACGCCGGAGTTCGTCGAGACCTTCTTCCTCTACCTGGCGGAGCAGGTGCGCCGGTTCCTGGCGGAGCTGGGCTTCCGCACCATCGAGGAGGCAGTGGGGCACGCCGAGCTGCTGCGCACCTCGCCGGTGCTCGACCATGCCCGGAAGCGGACTCGACCTCGCGCCGTTGCTCGAGGTCGCCGACGTCGCATCACCGCTGCACAACCTGACGCCGCGACCGCACGATCTCTCGAAGTCGTTGGACCACTGGCTGATCGAGCAGGCGAGCGCCACGCTCGAGCACTCGACCCCGTCGCGGATCGAGCACGGTGTGCGCAACGTCGACCGGACGGTCGGCACCATGCTCGGCTCCGAGGTGACGAGGCGGTTCGGGCCGGACGGGTTGCCGGACGACACCATCGACGTCCAGCTGACCGGGACAGCCGGCCAGTCGTTCGGTGCGTTCCTGCCCCGCGGCATCTCGCTGGAGCTGCACGGCGATGCGAACGACTACGTCGGCAAGGGTCTGTCCGGCGGCCGGATCACGGTCCGTCCCGCGCCGGGCAGCCCGACGGATCTGCGGCTCGAGCCGACCGTCATCGCCGGCAACACCATCGGCTACGGAGCCACTTCGGGTGAGCTGTTCCTGCGCGGGATCGTGGGGGAGCGGTTCGCGATCCGGAACTCCGGAGCGCTGCTGATCTGCGAGGGCACCGGCGACCACGCCTGCGAGTACATGACCGGCGGACGGGTGGTGGTGCTGGGTCCGACCGGGCGCAACGTCGCCGCCGGGATGAGCGGCGGGATCTCCTACCTGCTCGACCCCGATCCCGCACTGATCAACAACGAGTTGGTCGAGTTGGAGCCCCTGGCCGAGGACGAGTTGGTGTGGCTCGGCGACGTCATCCACACCTACGCGGAGCGCACCGGTTCGCCGATCGCCCGCGGGTTGTTGTCCGACTGGCCACCGTCCGCCGACCGTTTCCTGCGGGTGATGCCGCGGGACTACAAGCGCGTCCTGCGGATCACGGCCGATGCCGCCTCGTCCGGCAGCGATGCCGATGCGCTGATCATGGAGAACGCGCGTGGTTGATCCCAGTGGTTTCCTCAAGCACCCCCGGCAGACCCCCACCCGGCGGCCGATCCCGCTGCGCCTCAAGGACTGGCGCGAGGTCTACCAGCCGTTCGGCGAGACCGAGACGAAAGAGCAGGCAGCCCGCTGCATGGACTGCGGGATCCCGTTCTGCCACAACGGATGCCCGCTGGGCAACCTGATCCCGGAGTGGAACGAACTGGTCCGCCTCGGGCGCTGGGACGAGGCCTCCGACCGGTTGCACGCAACCAACAACTTCCCCGAGTTCACCGGGCGGCTCTGTCCGGCGCCCTGCGAGGGCTCGTGCGTGCTGGGTATCGGCGACGACCCGGTGTCCATCAAGGTCGTCGAACAGCAGATCGCCGACCATGCCGTCGCCAACGGCGGGCTGGCGCCGCATCCCGCGGTCGAGAGCACGGGGTTCTCGGTCGCCGTCATCGGTTCCGGCCCGGCCGGCCTCGCCGCTGCCCAGCAGCTGGTCCGCGCCGGTCATGCCGCGACCGTGTACGAGCGGGACGGCCGGATCGGCGGGCTCATGCGGTACGGCATCCCCGAGTTCAAGATGGACTCGTCGGTGTTGGACGCCCGGCTCGAGCAGCTGACCGCCGAGGGTGTGCGATTCGTGACCAACTGTGCGATCGGGGTGGACACCACCATCGACGAATTGCGCGGGCAGCACGACGCCGTGCTGATCGCCACCGGGGCCACCGTCGGACGCGAGCTGGAGATCGAAGGACGCCACCTGGAGGGCATCCACCTGGCGATGGACTACCTGGTGGGAGCCAACAAGTTCGTCGAGGGGACGGCCGACGCGCTGCAGATCGACGCGGCCGGCCGGAACGTCGTGATCATCGGCGGCGGCGACACCGGCGCCGACTGCTACGGCACCGCGCTGCGCCAGGGCGCCGCGTCGGTGACCCAGCTCGACATCCACGGCAGGCCGCCGGAGACCCGGCACGAATCGACCCCCTGGCCGGTGTACCCGTTGATGCTGCGGGTCTCGGCGGCGCACGAGGAGGGCGGCGAGCGGGTGTTCGGCGTCAACTCGACCTCGTTCGAGGGCGTCGACGGACGGGTGAGCGGGCTGAACCTCGTTGCCGGACAGCGGGTTCCTGGTGGGTTCCTGACCTCGGACCGTACCGACAAACACCTGCAGACCGATCTGGTGCTGCTGGCCCTGGGCTTCACCGGACCGGAGACGGACGGTTTCGTCGCCGAACTCGGGCTCGGCGTCACCGGACGCGGTGCCATCGACCGGGACAAGGAGTACTCCACGAACGTGCCGGGCGTGTTCGTCGCGGGTGACGCCGGTCGCGGGCAGTCGCTGATCGTCTGGGCGATCGCCGAGGGCCGCTCGGCCGCAGCCGGGATCGACCGCTACCTGACCGGCGGGACCGCGCTGCCCGATCCCGTCGAACCGTCTGCAGCTGCCCTGCGCTGAGACTAGGCCCGCCGCTTCTCGGCGCATGCAGGCCGGTCAGCCGCATCCTGGTTGGTGAGCCGCATGCTGAAGTGTCAGTTCTGGCGCCGTCGCGGCCCGTTTCTGCCCATCTGGAATGCGGCTGACGGCTGTGGCGGGTGCCGGCGACTACGTCGGGGCAGCTCCGCAGCGCCAGAGGTGAACCGATTCAGAGACGGCCACCACGTACCGCTACTCTGGGCCTCATGGATCGCCGCGCGAAGATCGTCTGCACTCTTGGCCCCGCCACCTCCTCCCAGGAACAGATCGACGCTCTCGTCGACGCCGGGATGGACGTGGCCCGGATGAACTTCTCGCACGGACGGCACGAGGACCACGCCTCGGTCCACCAGCACGTGCGCAATGCTGCGAAGCGGACCGGCCGTGCGGTCGGCATCCTCGCGGATCTGCAGGGCCCGAAGATCCGGCTCGGTCGGTTCGAGGACGGGCTCTCCCCGTACTGGGCCACCGGCTCGGACGTCGTCATCACCATCGACGACATCACCGGTTCCGAGACCCGTGTCTCCACCACGTACAAGGGCCTGGCCAACGATGCCCGTCCCGGCGACCGGCTGCTGATCGACGACGGCAAGGTGGGGCTGGTCGTCACCGAGGTCAGCGGCAATGACGTGCGTTGCAAGGTCACCGAGGGTGGCCCGGTCTCCAACAACAAAGGCATCTCGCTGCCGGGCATGAACGTGTCTGTGCCGGCGATGAGCGAGAAGGACATCGAGGACCTCGAGTTCGCGCTGTCGCTGGGTGTCGACCTGATCGCGCTGTCCTTCGTCCGCTCACCGTCGGACATCGACCTGGTGCACCAGGTGATGGACCGGGTCGGCGCCCCCCGCGTCCCGGTGATCGCCAAGCTGGAGAAGCCGGAGGCCGTCGCCAACCTCGAGGCCATCGTGCTGGCCTTCGACGCGGTGATGGTCGCTCGCGGCGACCTCGGCGTCGAACTGCCGCTCGAGCAGGTCCCGCTGGTGCAGAAGCGTGCCGTGCAGATCGCCCGGGAGAATGCGAAGCCCGTCATCGTGGCGACGCAGATGCTCGAATCGATGATCGAGCACTCGCGGCCCACCCGCGCAGAGGCGTCCGACGTCGCCAACGCCGTGCTGGACGGTGCGGACGCCGTCATGCTCTCGGGCGAGACCTCGGTCGGCAAGTATCCGATCGTCACCGTCCGGACGATGGCCAGGATCATCAGTGCGGTCGAGAACGACTCCGTCGCCGCACCGCCGCTGACGCACACCCCGCGGACCAAGCGTGGCGTGCTGTCGTACGCGGCTCGCGACATCGGCGAGCGGCTCGAGGCCAAGGCGCTGGTCGCCTTCACCCAGTCCGGAGACACCGTGCGCAGGCTCTCGCGTCTGCACACCCCGCTGCCGTTGCTGGCCTTCACCCCGCTCGAGTCCACGCGCAACGAGCTGGCGCTGACCTGGGGAGTGGAGACGTTCCTCACGCCCACCGTCGAGACCACCGACGCGATGGTCCGGCTCGTCGACGAGGCCATGCTGAAGATTCCCGGTTACCACGTCGGCGACGTCGTCGTCATCGTGGCGGGATCGCCGCCCAACACCCCCGGTTCCACCAACCTGATCCGCGTCCACCGGATCGGCGAGGAAGACCTCAGCTGAAAGGCTGCTCCCGGCCCGGGTCGCTCACGACGACGGCGCGCCGCTAGCGTGTGAGCGGTGAGCAACCACCCCGAACCGGAAACGCCCGCCGACCGCCCAGGTGGCGATCTCGAGCGGGACAGCGACGGGGTTCCGCGTGGCCAGAAGGTGCTGGACGCCACGCTCGCCCTGCTGGACGTCCACCAGCTGGAGGTGGACCTCTACCGCGGGTACTCACCGAAGAACGCGATGGTCAGGGTCTTCGGCGGGCAGGTCGCCGCACAGGCAATGGTCGCAGCCTGCCGCACCGTCCCGGCCGATCGGACGGTGCACTCGCTGCACTCCTACTTCGTGCGGCCGGGAGATCCGCGGCAGCCGATCGACTTCCGGGTCGATCGCACGCGTGACGGACGCTCCTTCACCACCCGCAGAGTGGTTGCGCAGCAGGGGGATCAGGTGATCTTCACGCTGTCGGCCTCGTTCCAGATCGACGAACCCGGCCTGGACCACCAGCTCGACATCCCGGACGTCCCCGATCCGGACAGCCTGCCGACGTTCGCCGAGCTGGTCGCCGGGGCCCCGGACGCCGCGCCCTGGGACACCCTGCCCCGCCCGGTCGACATCCGGTACGTGACGCCGCCCCCGTGGTCCCGCCGATCCGGCTCGCCACAGCCGGGCGCGCGGAACCAGGTCTGGTTCAAGGCAGACGGGACGATGCCTGACGACCCCGTCCTGCACCAGTGCCTGCTGACCTATGTGTCCGACCTGTTCCTGCTCGACTCGGCCCTCGCCGCGCACGGCATCAACTCATCGGCCCGCGGACTGCAGATGGCGTCGCTGGACCATGCCGTCTGGTTCCACCGCCCGATCCGGATGGACGACTGGGTGCTGTACGACACGGGTTCGCCCAGCGCGTCCGGCGCACGCGGGTTGGCGATCGGCAGCTTCTTCTCGGTGGACGGCCCGATGCTCGCCACCGTCGTGCAGGAGGGGCTGGTCCGGCTCCGCAGTTGAGCGGCGGTCAGCGCCGCCAGAACAGCAGGTGGGTCACGCCGCTCGGGCTGGGCACCCGTTCCAGCTGGAACCGGTCGGTCAGCTCCTCGGGGCTCTCCTACAGCCGCTCTCCGTCGCCGGCTGTGATGGGTGAGACGGCGATGTGCAGCTCGTCGACGAGATCGGCGTCCAGGTACTCCCGGATGGTCGCGACGCCACCACCGATCCGCACGTCCTGACCGTTCGCCGCGGCCTTCGCCTCGCTCAGTACGTCTGCGGGGGAGTCGTCGCGGAAGTGGAACGTGGTGTCCGAGAGGGAGAACGACGGCCGGAGATGGTGGGTCAGCACGAACACCGGCGTGTGGAACGGCGGTTCGTCACCCCACCAGCCCTGCCAGTCCTCGTTCTCCCAGGGTCCGCGCTGCGGGTCGAACTTGTTGCGCCCCATGATCTCCGCGCCGATGTTCCTGGTGAAGTCGCGGCTGAACCTGTCGTCCAGGCCCTGGCTGCCGCCGGGATCAGCCCGGTTCACCCAATGGGCTGTGGCGCCGATCCAACTGAACAGGGTGCTGGGGTCGAGGTGACCGAACGGCCGCTCGAGGGTCTGACCCACCCCGGCGCCGTAGCCGTCCTCCGTGACGCCGATGCAGTGCACGCGCACCTGTTGTTCCATCCCGGTCTCCCGCTGGTCGATGGGTTGACAGCTCCCTCCAGGAGACCGTAGCGCTGCTGATTGCAAACTGCAACTGGTTGCTGGACCGGCCTTTCGAGTTGCCGCAACCCCCGCTGGTGAGGAGCCCGACCTGCAGCTGACATCACCCGCGGTCGGGGGGAAAGGTCAGGGTCGGTTGGGGGGTCAGCCGGATATCCCACACCCGGTGGTCGCACCAGGCTGGGCAGATGGCGATCATGCTCCCGTCCCTGCCGGTCTCGGACCCGGACCTCCGCACCCTCCGGGCGGCCACGGTCGCCATGCTGATGGTCGCAGCGGCAGTGCCGGCCGTGGTCGCGGCGCAGGTGACGGCCGGCTCGGGGTACGACTCGGTCGTCGATCCGCTGTCGTCGCTGTACTGGACCCGGGAGGGCTGGTGGTTCCCGATCGCCGTCGCACTGTTCGGCGTGGGAGCGCTCGCGGCGGCGGCCGCCCCCGGGCGCGGCGGACGGCTCGATCGGATCATCGGGGCCCTGCTCGGCCTGGCCGGCGGCGGCGCCGGCGCCGCCGCGCTGTTCCCGGCCGACCAGCTGCAGCCGACCTGGGTGGGTGAAATCCATCGGGCTGGTTCGCTGCTCCTGCTGCTCACGCCGCTGCTCGCCGGAACGCTCACCGTTGCCCGGCAGCGCAGGCGCGGGCACGGCGATGCCCTGCTGGGGGGCCTCCTGGTGTGTGCTGCCGGATCTGGGCTCTGGTTCCTGGCCGGCTTCGTCGCGAGTACCTCCACGCAGGTCGATGATCTGCCGACCTCGACAGTCGGCCTGGCGCAACGGATCCTGGCGCTCGCGGTGATCGGGGTGGTTGCTCGGCTGGCGAGCACTGCGGTGCGCACCGGGTCCGCCCAGCAGCGGCGCGGACTCTGAGCGTCGACCGGTTGGTGCCCCCGGGCGGATCCGGCGTGACCGTGCCGTTGATCGAGCGACGAAGGAGCCGAGATCCCGCCGGCCCAGGGCGACCGGTGCGAGCGCCGATCGTGTTGGTGCCCGGTCGGATCCGGAGTGGCCTTGCCGCTGATCGGGCGACGAAGGAGTCGAGATCCTGCCGGCTCCGTCGTGCTGGTGCCCCCGGTCGGATTCGAACCGACACTGGACGGGTTTTGAATCCGTTGCCTCTGCCAGTTGGGCTACGGGGGCTCTGGCCACGAAGACGCACGGCTCTCCAGGACCGTCGTCGATGCTACCGGGTCGTCGCTCCCGGCCGTGCCGGGGTCGGGGACCTACGGAGGGCTGTGCGGATCGGACAGAGCCCGTGGGGAGTGAGGCACTCCTCACGTCGTCCGCACGCCTTCTCTATCGGCTCGGAGCCCATGGGGGCACTAGGCTGAAAGCTCCGATCTGTAGTCGATCATGCGCGCGTGTTCGACCGAACCCGAAGGGGTTGCCAGCGATGACCACCACCAGGCGTGTCCTCATCGCCGAGGACGAGGCGCTCATCCGTCTCGATCTGAAGGAGATGCTGATCGACGAGGGCTTCGAGGTGGTCGGTGAAGCCGCTGACGGGGAACAGGCTGTCGCCATGGCCACCGAGCTCAAGCCGGACCTGGTGATCATGGACGTCAAGATGCCCAACAAGGACGGCATCGAGGCCGCCGCTGAGATCGTCAGCGAGCAGATCGCACCGGTCGTCATGCTCACCGCGTTCTCCCAGCGCGAGCTGATCGACAGGGCCCGCGACGCCGGGGCGATGGCGTACCTGGTGAAGCCGTTCTCGCAGTCCGATCTGGTCCCGGCGATCGAGCTGGCCGTCGCCCGTCACCAGGAGATGAAGGCACTGCGCGAGGAGATCGCCGACGTCACCCAGCGGCTCGAGGCGCGCAAGATCATCGACCGGGCCAAGGGTCTGTTGATGACGGCCCAGAAGATGAGCGAGCCGGAGGCCTTCCGCTGGATCCAGCGCACCGCCATGGATCGCCGGACCTCGATGCAGGCAGTTGCACAGGCAGTGGTCGACGGGCTGGCCAAGAAAGGCTGAAACCACCCATCCGGGTGCGTCTTTCCGTAGGTAATCTACGTCATGACCCGGTGTTGGACGTTTCGTCGAGGTTTCGTCACACCCGATTGGGTCGCAGTTTGGTCACGGAGCCCGCCACCTCCTTCGGATATCGCCGGATCGGGGTTAGTGTCCGCGAGTCGGTATCGCCGACAGCGGCCCACAGCCGTGTGCAGCTCCGGGGGTGCGGTTCTCGCATCCGCCGGACTTACGAGGAGGACCCTTTGCGCACTCGTTCCATGACCCGGATGGTCGCCGTCGGCGCGATCGCCGCACTGGCCCTGACTGCCTGCGCGAGCAAGGCCGACCCGGGCACCAGCTCCGGCGTCGCAGCACCCGGCTCCACCGCAGGCGGCAGCCCCTCCGCGGGCGGAAGTTCCAGCTCTGGTGGCGGCTCGGGCAAGACCCTCATCATCTCGACCGACCTCCCGTTGCAGGGCAGCTCGGCCACCCAGTCCGACTCCACCAACAAGCTCATCCAGCTCTACCTGGACCAGATCGGCAGCAAGGCCGGCGACTACACCATCAAGCTGCAGCCCTACGACGACTCGACCGCAGCCAAGGGCGCCTGGGATGACGCCGCCTGCGCGAAGAACGCGACCGACCACGTGGCCAACGCCGACGAGGTCGCGGTCATGGGCACCTTCAACTCCGGTTGCGCCAAGGTCGAGCTGCCCACGCTCAACCAGGCCGACATGCTGATGGTCTCGCACGCCAACACCAACCCGGGCCTGACCAAGACCTGGGACACCGGCGAGCCGGACAAGTACTACCCGGCCGGCGCACGCACGTACGCCCGCGTCGTCACCACCGACGACTACCAGGGCACCGCGGCTGCGGCCTACGCGAAGAACGACGCCAAGGTCACCAAGTGCTACGTCCTCAACGACAACCAGACCTACGGTCTGGGTGTTGCCAAGGCGTTCACCGAGGCCGCGAAGAAGCAGAGCATCGAGATCGTCGGCGAGGCGTCCTGGGATGCCAAGCAGACCAGCTACACCTCGCTGTTCCAGGCGGCCAAGACCGCCGGTGCCGACTGCGTCTACCTCGGCGGCATCTACGACAACAACGGCGGCCAGCTGGTCAAGGACAAGGTCGCCGTGCTCGGCGACAACACCAAGGTCAAGCTGATGGGCCCCGATGGCTTCACCGGCTACCCCGACCTGCTCGCACTGCCGCAGGCCGAGGGCATGTACCTGACCTTCGCCGGCCTGTCGGTCGACCAGCTGATCGCCAAGGACGGCCCCGGCAAGAAGCTGATCGAGGCCTACACCGCCAAGTATGGTTCTGCCCCGACCGGTAGCTACCCGCTCTACGGCGTGGCCGCTACCCAGGTCATCCTGGCTGCGATCGCGAAGTCGGACGGCACCCGCAAGGGCGTCACCGCAGCGGTGTTCGGCGGCGACCCCATCACCATCCCGGAGGCCGATTCGGTCACCGGCAAGGAGATCCAGATCGACCCGAAGTCCGGTGACACCACCGCTCGCGACATCACCGTCGAAGAGGTCAAGGGCGGCAAGGAGACCTTCGTCAAGGCCCAGTCCGTCGAAGGCTGATCGTCCCGCACGAGCATGATGCCTGGGCCCGGGGAGGCACCCGTTGCCTTCCCGGGCCCAGGCATCCGTGCGTCTGCAGCTTGTGCTCTTCCGGTGGTCGTCCCCGTACGGCACGATCACCTGACACCGAACTCCATTCCGGGCCGGCAGGTGTAGGCACGCCCGGAGAAGGGCGTCACCATGACAACACTCGCGACAGCGGGTACCACGCGGAAGGCCAAGGTCCGTCTCGGACCGATCATCGAGCGGTACGTCGGGATCGCGGTCCTGCTGCTGGGTCTGTTCTGGGTCGTCATGAACCTCATCGAGGATCCTGACGGGTTCAAGGACAGCTTCATCACCGGGCTGAACAACGGCGCCATCTACGCGCTGATCGCCCTCGGATACACGATGGTCTACGGCATCATCGAGCTCATCAACTTCGCCCACGGCGACCTGTTCATGCTGTCGACCGTGGTGGCGGCCAACCTCGCTGTCAACGCACTGGGCATCGGCAACCTGACCATCGCGGCCGTCCTGCCGATCCTGCTCGTCCTGGTGATCACCATGGCGTTCGGTGCCGTGGTCAACGTCGGCGCCGAGTTCTTCGCCTACCGCAAGCTGCGGACCGCGCCGAAGCTGGCCCCGCTGATGACGGCCGTCGGACTGAGCTTCATCTTCCGCGGCATCGGCCAGAGCGACTACGTCAACGGCTCCGCTCCGAAGAACTGGCCGACCATCGTGTGGGGTGGTCCGGTCGTCGGCAACCTCTACCTGTACCAACTGCTCATGGTGATCGGAACCACCGTGCTGCTGCTGCTGGTGATGACGTACATCGTGTCGAAGACGCGCCGCGGCAAGGCCATGCGTGCTGTCGCGCAGGACCAGGACGGCGCCCGCTTGATGGGGATCAACGTCAACGGCACCATCTCCTTCACCTTCGCCCTCGGCGGTGCGCTGGCCGGAGCTGCCGGCGTCCTCTACTTCCTGGTGCGCACCAACACCTACTACGACACCGGGACCCAGCTGGGCCTGATCGCCTTCACCGCAGCGGTGCTCGGCGGGATCGGTAACCTGACCGGCGCCGTCGTCGGCGGGGTACTGATCGGTGTCGTCCAGGCGATCAACGAGGGTGGCGTGTACGGCCTGGGGCAGCAGTGGACCCAGGTGGTCATCTTCGTCATCCTCATCGTCCTGATGGTCTTCAAACCCGAGGGCATCTTCGGTAAACGCACGACAGAGAAGGTGTAGCCGCAGATGACGACATCCAAGACCGCACCCCAGGTTTCCTCCCACCTGCCCAGTGCCCGTCGGACCTTGTCCCGGCACGGCTGGCCCATCGGCTACGTGGTGTTCATCCTCGGACTGTTCCTGCTGTACCACTCGCTGGTGCCCAATCTGGGCGCCGGCTTCGCCGGCTCGATCACCAGCTGGCTGCCGGTCTCGGTGGTCAACGAGTCGCTGATGTGGGTCATCATGGCCCTCGGCCTGAACGTGGTGGTCGGCTATGCCGGTCTGCTCGACCTCGGGTACGTGGCGTTCTGGGCCCTGGGCGGATACACCGCCGGTTGGTTGATGGCCGCTCCGTTCAACTGGACCTGGGACGTCAACGTCATGTCGGCGGTGGCCACCAAGGGCACCCACCTCAACTTCTGGTTCGTGATCATCATCGCCGGCGGGCTGTGTGCGCTGCTCGGTGTGATCATCGGCGCCCCGACCCTGCGTCTGCGCGGTGACTACCTGGCCCTGGTGACCCTGGGCTTCGGCGAGATGATCACGCAGTTCTTCAAGAACTCCAACGACATCGCCGGTTTCAACCTCGCCGGCGGCGACGGTGGCATCTCGATCGTCGACCCGGTCGGCACGGGGCCGTTCACCTCCCTCGGGGTCCCGCAGAAGCTGCTCAACAACACCGAGGACAACGTCTACAAGATCATCGTCCTCGGCCTGCTGGTGGGCGTGTGCCTGTTCATCTCGCTGCGCATTCGCGAGGGTCGGCTCGGGCGGGCCTGGCTCGCGATCCGCGAGGACGAGCTGGCGGCCAGCATGATGGGCGTCCCGCTGGTCAAGGCAAAGCTGTCCGCCTACGCCGTCGGAGCATTCTTCGGCGGTATCGGCGGCGTGGCCAACGCCTCGGCCATCACCGGCGCGGTGTCGCCCTCCGGGTTCGACTTCGGCAAGTCGGTGCTGGTGTTGCTGATGGTCGTGCTCGGCGGTATGGGCAACGTGTGGGGTGTAGCTGTCGGCGCATTCCTTTTGTCCTGGCTCAACAGCAACGGTCTCGCGCAGATCGGCACGCAGTTGGACTCCTGGTTCAACACCGGTCTGCAGGAGGAGCTGCCGCGCTACAACTACATCATCCTGGGCGTGCTGCTGGTGCTGATGATGCTGTTCAGACGAGAGGGTCTGATCCCGGAGAAACGCACCAAGGCGTTGATGACACAACCCAGCCGGACGGAGATGGAATCCGTCGGTGCAGACATCACCGAGGCCGAGGCGGTCGAGGAGACCTACGAGGCCAGCACCTCCGGCGAGGATGCGAAGATCGCCGCGAGTGCTGCCGACATCTCACCCTCGCTGGCCGAGCTCGAGGGCCAGATGGTGGTTGCCGACGATGCGCCGGTGTCGTCGCTGCGAACGGGCTACCCGCAGGTCGACCAGCGGGCACTGCCGCCGGACCTCAATGGTCGCAACTCCGCTTCCAACGTGCTGGGCGGATTCGGCCTGATCCTGGTTCTCGTTGCGGTGCTGAAGTTCTCGTTGATCGGGTACTTCAGCTACGAGGTGCCCGGTTTCGTCGTCGTGCTGGTGATCGGGCTGCTGTTCATCGCCGCTGCCGTGCTGTTGCGGATCCGCACCAGACGGATCATCAAGGCAGCGACAGCACCCTCGAAGACAACACCCTCACAGGACGAGGAGATGGCCCGATGACGCTTCTCGACGACCCGGTGACCCCGGTGCCCACCGGCGACGCTGCTGTCGACAACGTGCTGTACGCCGACCACATCACGATCAAGTTCGGCGGTCTGGTGGCGGTGAACGACGTGTCGTTCGCGATCCCGCCGCGTTCGATCATCTCGTTGATCGGCCCGAACGGCGCCGGGAAGACCACGTTCTTCAACGTCATCACCGGTCTCTACGAGCCGACCGAAGGTACGGTGTTCCTGCAGGGCAAGGACATCACCGGCGCCAAGCCGCACGCCAGGGCGGCGATGGGGCTCGCTCGGACGTTCCAGAACATCCGGCTGTTCGGGCTGATGACTGCCGAGGAGAACGTCCTCGTCGCGATGCATCCGCATCTGCGCGCCGGGATCATCAGCACCATCCTGCGGACCCCGGCCCAGCGCAAGGAGGAGCGGGAGGCCAGGGACATCGCCCGCTCGCTGCTGGAGTACGTCGGCATCGGCAAGGCGGAGGGTGAACTCGCCCGCAACCTCTCCTACGGCGACCAGCGCAGGTTGGAGATCGCCAGGGCGATGGCCCTGCAGCCCAAGGTGTTGTTGCTCGACGAGCCGACGGCCGGGATGAACCCGCAGGAATCCGGTCGGTTCAACGAGTTCGTACACCGGGTCCGGGACGAGGTGGGTCTGTCCGTGTTGCTGATCGAGCACGACATGAGCGTCATCATGAAGATCAGCGAGCGGATCACGGTGCTCGACGGCGGCAATCTCATCGCCGAGGGAACACCGGACGAGATCCGTTCCAACGAACGGGTGATCGAGGCCTACCTCGGCAAGACCGGAACCCGGGAAGGACGGCGGAAGGCATGACCTCGCTCGAGAAGCAGAGCCCGACGGCACGAGGCGCCGGTAGGGAGCCGATCCTGGAGCTCCGGGACCTGCACGTCAGTTACGGCAGCATCGCGGCGGTCCAGGGTCTCAGCGTCACCGTGTACCCCGGTGAGATCGTCACCCTGATCGGCTCCAACGGTGCCGGGAAGTCCACCACGCTGCGGACGATCTCCGGGCTGCTGCGTCCGAAGTCGGGTGAGGTGGTCTTCAACGGCAGCAAGATCAACGGCATCCCCGGCCACGAGGTGGTGAAGCTGGGGATCTGCCAGTCGCCGGAAGGTCGCAAGATCTTCCAGCGGATGTCGGTCTCGGAGAACCTGGAACTCGGGGCCTTCACCCGCAACGACACCGCGAAGATCGCCGAGGACCGGGAGCGGGTGCTCGACCTGTTCCCGCGCCTGCGGGAGCGCATCAACCAGAAGGCCGGCACGATGTCCGGCGGTGAGCAGCAGATGCTGGCCGTCGGACGGGCGCTGTTGGGCAATCCCAAGCTGCTGCTGCTGGACGAACCGTCGATGGGTCTGGCTCCGGTGCTGGTGGATCTGATCTTCGAGACGATCCAGACGATCCGTGAGCAGGGCACGACCGTGTTGGTCGTCGAGCAGAACGCGTTGGCAGCGTTGGAGATCGCCGACTACGCGTACGTGCTGGAGTCCGGTCACCTGGCCACCGAGGGTCTCGCCGCGGACCTGCTCGACGACGAGTCGGTGGCAGCCGCCTACCTCGGCGGCTGAGCAACCGCTCGTCCTGCCGACCCCGAAGGCGTCGCCCGATCCCACGCGGATCCGGCGGCGCCTTCGGCGTGTCTTGAGGTGATGTCCAGGACCTCGTCGGCCGCCGCCAACAGCAGGGGATCGTGCGAGGAGCTGATCACGCTCCGCCCCGCGCGCACCGCGGAGCGCAGCAATGCTGCTATCCGCCGGGCCGACAGCTCGTCCTGCTGGGAGGTCGGCTCGTCGAGCACCAGGACCGGAGCCTCCGAGACCAGCGCCCTGGCCAGCGCGAGCCGTTGCCGCTCACCACCGGACAGCACCGCGGCCTCCCGGTCGGCCACGGCGGAGAGCGAGATGTAGGCGAGCAGGCGCTGCACACCGGCGGGGGAGACACCGCGGATCGCGCACTCCTGGATCAGGTTCTCGGTGGCAGTGAGGCTCTCGACCAACAGCGTCCGCTGGGTGGACACGGCGCAGGCGACCCTTCGATGGTCCGCACGCTGTCGACGGTCGAGCCCGGACCAGTCGGTGCCGTCGACGCTCACGGACCCGGAGGTCGGATCTGCCAGACCGCAGATCTGGTGCAGCAGCGTCGTTTTGCCGCTCCCGGATGGTCCGGTCACGGCCCACCAACGACCTCTCGTGATGGTCAGGGAGAGTGCCGGCAGGGGGGCGCGCCCGGGGAACGTGGTGCTCACGGCATCGAGCACCACCAGCGGTTCACCGTCCGCCGGTGCGCCGCGATCTGCTGCGCTGACCTCGATCCGGGTGTCGGACGGCGGGACGTGCCGCCAACCGCGGCTGTCGACCGGGTGCAGTACGACGGCGTCCTGATGATCTTCGGCGATCCGTCCGTCCCGGACGACGATCCTGCGGGCGCTGAACCGTCGCGACCGCGGATCGTGGGTCACCAGCAGCACAGCGCTGCCCCGGTCCGCGACGGTACCGATCAGATCGATCACCGCACGGGCCGCGTCCTCGTCCAGTTCACCGGTGGGCTCATCGGCCAGCAGCAGCGCCGGTCGGTGGGCGACGGCGGCGCAGATCGCCACCCGTTGGGCCTCGCCACCGGACAGGCTCGGGATGCGACGCATGGCAACCCCTTGCATGCCAACGGCTTCCAGGGTCGTCAAGGCCTGTGCCCGGGCTGAGGTGAGCGAACCCCCCGCCACCCGCAGCTGCAGGGCCACGTTGTCCAGCACGGTCAGCTCCGGCAACAACGCTCGTCCCGCGTGCTGGTCGACGTAGCCGATCGCCCCGGCCCGCCAGCGATCGCGAGCGCGCCGGGGCATGTCGGTGATGTCGACGCCCCCGATGACGACCCGGCCGGCGGAGACCTGCTGATCGCCGGTGAGCGTGCGGAGCAGGGTCGATTTACCGGACCCGTTGGGACCTTCGACCAGCAGTCGCTCGCCGGGCTGCACGCACAGGTCGACACCTCGGAGCGCCATCACCGGCTCGCCCGCCCCCCGGTGCAGGACGAAGACATCCGTCAGTCGAACCGCCGGCGCGCCGGCGACTCCCCCCTTTCCCTGGGTAGGCGGTGCGGCAGTGTCGGTCATCGCACGTCCCTGGTCATCGCACGTCCCCGTCCAGCAACGCCGGACGATCTCCCCGGAACAGAGTTCTGGCCGCGACCACGGCTGCCAGCGCTGCTCCGGTGAGCGCCACCACCGCGATGAAGGACGCGCCGACCTGGCCGACGATGCGCAGCGGGGGAACGGTCGCCGCGCTACCTGCAAGAGCGGGGACGCCCAGCTGCGCCGCCCAGAGTCCGGCGGCGCAGCCCACCGCGATCCCCAGCACTCCCGCACCGAGGGACCGACCGAGCAGCAGGCTCTGCAACCGGTTCGGTCTCAGCCCGTCCAGTTCGAGCACCAGCTGTTCGGGGGCGGAGCCGTCGTGGTCGGCGCGCACCGCGATCGCTGCGGCGACGGCGGCCAGCAGGAGCGCCACGATCGCGGCGATCACCACCATCAGGATGGTGCGGACCGACGCCGGGTCGGCCCGCAGCGCGTCCTCGACGGTCGATCGGCCAGTGATGGTCGCCGCAGAGGCGCCGGACTCGGCCAGCGCGGCGCGCAGGGCCGGTAGCTGGGTGGCCGGGGCAGCGAGCCAGACCTGGGTCACCGGCTGGGTTCCCGGCGCCTCGCTGCTGACGATCCGGCTGATCACCGCCCGGTCGACGACGGCGAACGGACCACTCAGCCCCGGCCAGAACGGCGCGACGGCGACGATCCTGCCGACGATCCTGGCGCCGCCGACCGCGACGCTCAGCGTTCCGTCGACCGCGGCGGAGGCGGTACCGGGGTCGACCACCATCGGCAACGGTTGCTGTTCGGAGCCCACGATCGCGCCGGGAGCTGCAGGCGGGACGATGACGACCCGCTGGTCGCCGATCCGGTAGCGCACCGAGATCCGGTCTGCCGCAGCGGTGACATCGGCATGGGCCGCCGTCCACCCTGTCCAGGTCCACCCGGTGTTCGCGGCGCCGCCCGACGCGGGTGCGCCGGGACCCAGGACGAGGGTGCCTGCTGCCTGCGCCCGGTCGGTGTCGCCCTCGCCGACACCGTGCTGGCGGTGCATCAGGTGGGCGGCGGATTCGGTGATCTCGACGGCGACGACCGTGGCTGGGGAGGGGATCCTGGTAACCAGTTCGGTCGCTGGGGCGGCGCCCGCCGGCTGCAGTCGGACCGCCCGCTGCGCGCCTCCTGCCAGTTCGATCCACAGGGCGACGTCCACGTCGCTGCTCGTCCCGGACGCCGTGAAGCGCACAGTTCCGGCAGCGAGCCTCGGCCGCTGGTCCGGGGTCGTCGAGGTCCGGAGCCGGCCGGCGAGCTCGGCGGCGTCCAGTCCGGTACCGCTCGTCACCGGCAGGTCGTTCATCGCCAGGAGGGTTCCGGCGTCGATCCCGATCAGGTTCGTCGAACGGGCCCGCTGCGTGCCGGACGCGACCGAGATCGCCGTGCTCGTCAGGGGGCCGATGGTCACGTCCGGCGCGGCCGCGCGCAGGGCTGCGGCATCGATCACGTCGCCTGGGGTGCTGATCTGGGTGCTCGGGCTGACCCGGAGGTCGAGCGGCACCTGCGCTGCGGCCCGGTCCGCCGCCGACTGCCCGAGGCTCGCGCGGTAGCTCACGGCGAAGACGCCCAGAGCGCAGGCGGCGGCCAGGAACCCGGCGAGGATCGCAGGGATCAGCGGGCGCCGGGCGCTCGCCCTGCGGGACAGAGCAGCGATCCCGACCGGGCGTTCCCGCCGGGGCCGGAGGCGGTGCAGCCCGGCCGCGATCCTGGGGAGCACCGGAACGATCCGCGATGCCAGCAGGCCGGCGAGCAGGACGACCGCCAGGAACGGGGTACTGCCGGTCAGCGTGATCACGTCGGCCAGATCGGCCAGCACGATCCCGAGCAGCAGCACCGTCACCGTGTCGATCACCAGCTGACTGCTGCGCGCCACCCGGTCGGGCAGCGCGCTGACCAGCGCCGTCAGCCCGAGCGCGGCGAGCGACAGTGCCACCACCGTCCCGAGGGCCGGTTCCGTCACCTCCAGAGCTCTCCCGAGCGCCGGGGCGAAGGTGCCACCGAGCACTCCGCGGAGTCGGCCGGCGACGACGAGGACACCGGTGGCGACACCGAGGAGGGCGCCCAGCAGGATCGCCGGAATCGGTTGCAGGACAGCGAGAACGGCGGAGCACCAGGACGGGGCCCCGCGCGCTCGCAGCACCCCGCACACCCACCTGGTCCGTCGCCGGACGCCGACCGCCACCACTGCGCAGAACGCGAGTTGCAGGGCGCCCACTCCGGAGCCGAGGGCGGCGAAGCGCGCGGCGGCGCCCGCGCTGCGGGCGACGGCAGCATCGGCGATGTCGGCCGGCCAGTGCAGGACCAACGGCCCGTACCCCGATCCGAAGTCGGCGACCATCCGATCGAGGCCGTCCTGGGTGGCCGAGGCGCCACGGTCCGCGACCGCGGCTCCGGAGACGGTCGCGATCCAGCCGGCGGTCCTGCCGTAGCCGGTCAGAGCGGAGAGCTCGGTGATCGCGGTCGGGTCCGCAGCCAGCAGCAACGGCACCGAGGGCGTCACCAGGCCTCCCTCGACCAACCGGCGGTCGGTCAGCGCGGCGGTCCCGGTGACGACGACGCCGAATGCCTGTGGCGCAGCGGCGATCTCCGCCGGACCGAGGGCGATGCCGCCGGCGGCCTGGACGGCCAGTACCTCACACCGGGTCGGGCTGCACGACGCCGGCAGCCGGCCGGTCAGCAGCCGGACGGTGTCCGGCAGCGGCTCGACCGCACCGAGGGTGACGTCGGTGCCGGCCACCGAGAGCAGCCGGAAGGTGAGTGTGCGCTCCACGGATTCGAATCCGGCGGCCTCGAAACCGCCGCGCACCAGTGCGTCTGCACCGGCGATGCGACCCACCTCGATCGGGACCGAGGTGACCGCGAGCGCGGTCCGCTGGGCGGTGTCGAGTCCGTCCACAGCCTGCTGCACTCCGGCGATCCTGGTCTCCAGCTGCATCCCAGCGGCCAGCACGGTGAGCGCGGTGGCCGGAACCAGCCCGAGCGCGAGGAGAAACCACAGGGCCGCGCGGAAACGCAGCCCTCCGAGGGCGAGCCGCGCGGTGGTCAGCAACGCACTCAGGACGGATCTCCCTCCCGGTCGACACCCCTGCTGCCCCGCGGCTGGACCGCCGCAGGTCCGATCCGAGCCGGACCCGGCAGGGGTTCGAGCTGGGGTTTCGGCGGCGGTGTCGCTGCCGATGTCGGTGCAACGCTACTCGGCCGTCGACGCGTGGGCGGAGATAGAGCAACGTCACGGCGAGGATCAGCAGACCGCTGCCGACAGCCGTGCCTGCGGTCACCGCCTCGTGCAGCAGCGCAACGGCCAGGGCCGCAGCAGTGATCGGTTCCCACAGCGTCAAGACCGCCGCCGTACTGCTGGGTACCGTTCGTAGCCCGGCGTTGAACGCGGCGTAGGCCGCCGCGGTCGTGATGGCCCCGATGTACACCAGACCGACGACGGAGATCCCACTGAGACCGGCCGATGTACCTGGGAACAGATGGTGGCTGAACGCCCGGGGAGCCAACGTCATCGCCCCCGCTATCGACATGGCGGTCGTCATCGCCCTGGCCGGGACGGCGTCCGCCATCGACTCGCACAGCAGCGTGACCGCCGCGTAGACCGTGCCGGATCCGATGGCGGCGAGCAGTCCCCAACCGGGTGCCGTCCCCACGGCGCCCGATCCGGTGGTGCCGATCAGCCCGAGACCGGCCAGCGCCAGCACGATGACCACCGATTGCCGGGCGGATGGCCGGCGTCGATCGCGGATCGACTCCCAGATCGCTGTGAGCACCGGGGCGATGCCAAGACTGACCATGGTGGCAATGGTGACGCCGGCCCACAGCACGGACAGGAAGTACAGCCCCTGGTAGGCGGCGAGCCCCACGCCGGCGAGCGGCACCTTCACCGGGAACCGACGCACCGCGCCCAGCAGCACCGGCAGGGCGCGGACGGAGAACAGCACCATCACGACCGCGGAGACGAGCAACCGCCAGAACCCGATCGTCAGCGCGTCCATCCCGGTCGCGGCGTTGACCCAGTGCACGACGACCCCGGTGGTGCCCCACAACACCCCGGTGAGGGTGATCAGCAGCAGGCCGCGGCGCGCCGGGGTCTGCGTGGTCATGCCGGGAGCGTAACCAGGCCCGGGGCTCGGACCCGGTGGGTTCCGCAGGTCGTTCGGTCAGCGCTGCGGGGAGTCCGCCAGCATCCCTCGGTGCATCTTGCCGAACACCGCGCGGTGAGCAGGTGCGATCACGTTCCAGTAGAGGTGGCCGCTGAGGCCGCTGGGCCGGAAGGTGGAGATCTGGGTGAGGCGGGTGCGTCCGTCGGTGTCGTCCTCGGCCGCCGAAGAGGAATCGGAGTCGACCTCGAACCGCAGCCAGGCGATGCCGGGCAGCTTGGTGCGTGCACGCAGGGTCAGCGAACGGGGTGCGTCGACGGCCTCCACCACCCAGTTGTCGACCTCGTCACCCACCTGCAACGCCCGATTCGGTCGGCCGCGATCCATCCCCGGTCCGCCGATCACCTTGTCCACCGCCCCGCGTACCTGCCAGAGCGCATCCGTTCCGTACCAACCGGTGTCGCCGCCGATGGCCGCGACCGTGCGCCAGACATCCGCGGGGCTGCGGGTGGTGAGGGAGGAGCGCCGGTCGGTGTAGTGCGGTTCACCGACCCAGTCCGGGTCGCCGGCCACCGCGCGGGCCGGGTCGTGCTGGTCCGGTGACGGGGAGTCCGGGTCGTCAAGGGTGCCGACATCGGCGAGTGCGGCATGCACCGACTGTTCGAAGTCCAGCAACGGCTCCACCTCGGGAACCAGCTCCCGGATGTCGTCCTCCCGGCACACGACCTCGTGGACGAGGCTGTCCACCAACGGTTTCGCCAGACCTGCGGGTACCGGGGTGACCAGGCCGACCCAGTGCCCGGCCAGCTTCGGCGTCAACACCGGCACCGTGACGATCAACCGGCGGCGCAGTCCGGCGAGCTTCGCGAAACGCTGGATCATCTCGTCATAGGTGAGGACCTCCGGGCCGCCGATGTCCAGGGTCCGGTTGAGGTCTGCCGGCAGTCCTGCCGCGCCGACCAGGTAGTGCAGCACGTCGCGGACGGCGATCGGCTGGATCCGGTTGCGCAGCCAGCGCGGGGCGACCATGGCCGGCAGGCGCTCGGTGAGGTGCCGCAGCATCTCGAAGGACGCCGACCCCGTGCCGACGATGACTGCTGCTTGCAGTACCGCAGCGGGGACAGTGCCGTCCAGCAGGATCTGGCCGACCTCGACCCGGGAGGCGAGGTGGTCCGAGAGCTTCTCCCCGGCAGGGTGCAACCCGCCGAGATAGACGATCCGCTGCACGTCCCGCTCCGCCGCCGCCCCCGCGAAGCGTTGCGCCAGATCACGATCCCGCTGCTGGAAGTCTCCCTTGCCGTCCATGGAGTGCAGCAGGTAGTACGCCACCGTGACTCCGTCCAGCGCGGCCAGCAGGTCGTCGTGGTCGGTGGCGTCACCCTCGACGACGTCCACGTCCTCCAGCCACGGGCGGTCCTTCAGCTTGTCCGCGGACCGGCTCAGCACCCGGACCCGATGACCCGCAGCGAGCAGCTCGGGGACCAGGCGGGTACCGATGTAGCCGGTCGCGCCGGTGACCAGCGCAATGCCGTGATGCGGCGTCATGGAGTGCCTCTCGTGTCAGGTGAAGAGCTGGAACAGCGGCGGCAACACGAACAACATGCCGAGGGACCAGACGCAGTGGGTGATGATCGGGGCGAGCACTCCGCCGGTGACGCGTCGCTGCAACCCGAGCAGGACGCCGAGCACCACAGCGGAGAACACCAGCATGATGTTGAGAGTGACGACCGTGGTGAGGCCGTAGATGACGGTGGAGATGATCACCGGACGACGGACGCCGATGGCCGAGTAGAGCGCCCCACGGAAGAACGATTCCTCGGCCACCCCGTTCATCATCGTCACCAGGGCCACGATGGGGAGCGAGCCGAAGCGCGCATGGTCGAGTACTTCGTTGACGCTGTCCCGCAGGAACGGTATCGGGATGACGATCAGAGCGCCCAGGGTGAAGATCAGCAGCGCGGCCACCCCCAGCACCAAGGGCTGCCATATCGGCAGGGCGTCCTGCCGGCCGTCACGGGCGTTGGCCCGTCCGCGGTACAGCGGGCCGGACAGCACCGCCCCGGCCACCCAGACCACTGCGAGCAGCACCGTGGCCAGATAGAAGATCGGGTCGCCAGGGGTGATGGCCAGCGACCAGCCCAGCAGGGCCGCCCCGATCACCAACGTCACACCGACCACCACCCGCCGCCGACGGAAGGCCTCGTCGCTGGTCCGGTGGTCGCGGGGGACCGGGATGACGAGGGCGGCCCGGACGAACCTGGTCAGTTCACCGACCGGTCCCCGCTCGATGCGCGGACGCCGGGAGACCTCGTCGGTCACGGTTGTCCTCTCCGGTGCGGTCGCGGGCTCTCCGTTGCCTTCGGCGGTGATACCCGGGCGGACCTCTGCTCACACGGTGTCGAGTGACAAGTCACCCCAGTGGCGCGGCGACGCCGCGGTGTCGGCCCGCTCAAGGCGCCACCGGAGCGGGCCGGAAGAACAAGGACAGGCGGGCGGTGCAGATGCGTCTGCCCTGCTCGTCGCTGATCACGATCTCGAACGTGCCCACAGACCGGCCGACGTGCAGCGGCACACTCACCCCGGTGACCAGGCCCTCGGTGGCCGAGCGGTGGTGGGTGCAACTCAGCTCGGTACCGACGGCGATCATGTCGTCGGGAACCTGCAGCGCGGCGTGGAAGGACCCCAGGGACTCCGCCAGCGCGCCGCTGGCCCCGCCGTGCAGCAGCCCGAACGGTTGCCGGTTCCCGACGACCGGCATCGTGCCGACGACCCGCCCAGGGGTGTACTCGGTGATGCGGATGCCCATCGACGTCGCCAGTTCGCCGCCCATCCGGTTGACCGCCGCGAGCACGGCCTCGGTGTCCCCAGCCTGCTGGGCGGTCCGCATCTGGGCCATCGCCGAGAGCGTGGTCGCCATGCTCCAGGCGTCTGCCGGGCCGGTCGTCCCAGGCTGGCTCATGCGATGTCCTTCATGGTCCGGGTCTCTTCTCGTCGGTCAGGGCTGTCGGACTCTGAATCTAGACTCGCGGGGTGACCGCAAGCACCGAACAGACCAACGCGCCCACCACCGGAGAAGTCACCGCGGACGGAGAGCGGCCCACCCTGCTGTTGATGGACGGCCACTCGCTGGCCTACCGCGCCTTCTACGCGCTGCCGGTGCAGAACTTCTCCACCACCACCGGCCAGTCGACCAACGCGGTCTACGGCTTCACCTCCATGCTGATCAACCTGCTGCGGGATGAACGACCGACCCATGTGGCCGTCGCCTTCGATCTGTCGCGGAAGACCTGGCGCAGCGAGGAGTTCGCCGCCTACAAGGCGAACCGGTCGGCGTCCCCGGACGATTTCCGCGGTCAGGTCGACCTGATCCGTGAGGTGCTGGCCGCTATGCGGATCCCGACGTTGCAGGCCGAGAACTACGAGGCGGACGACGTCATCGCGACGCTGACGGTGCGGGCGGTGGAGGAGGGCATGGCGGTACGCATCTGTACGGGCGACCGGGATGCCCTGCAGCTGGTCAACGACCAGGTCACGGTGCTCTACCCCAGGAAGGGTGTCTCCGAGCTCACCCGGTTCACCCCGGAGGAGGTCCAGGCGAAGTACGACCTCACCCCGGCCCAGTACCCCGACTTCGCGGCGCTGCGCGGCGACCCCTCCGACAACCTGCCGGGAATCCCCGGTGTCGGCGAGAAGACCGCAGCCAAGTGGATCCGCGAGTTCGGCTCGCTGGCCGACCTCGTCGACCGGGTCGACCAGGTGGGCGGCAAGGTGGGGGACGCGTTGCGGGACAACCTGGCCGGCGTACTGCAGAACCGCAGGCTCACCGAGCTCGTCAAGGACGTCGCGCTCGAGGCCGATCCTCGCGAGGACCTGGTGGCGCAGCCCTACGACCGCGAGGCTGTGCACGCGATCTTCGACAACCTGCAGTTCCGGGTGCTCCGCGAACGCCTGCTGGAGATCTTCGAGCAGGCCGACGAGACCTCGGTCGAGGGCGGGTTCGACGTCGAGGGCGGCAAGCTGGCCCCCGGCGAGGTCCGGTCCTGGCTGGACACCCACGGCGCCACCGGGCGGATCGGGGTGGTGGTCCGCGGCGCGTTCGGTGCCGGTGCGGGCGACGTCCACCTGCTCGCCTTCGCGGCCCCGGACGGCGAGGCCTGCGTCGTCGACGTCACCGAGATCGATCCGGACGACGACGCGGCGATCGCCGAGTTCCTGGCCGATCCGGAGCGGCCGAAGGTCGGCCACGACCTCAAGCCGGCGATCAACGCCCTGCTCGCCCGCGGTTGGGGCGTCGACGGGATCGCCTGCGACACGGCCCTCGCGGCCTACCTGGCCCTGCCCGGCCAGCGCTCCTTCGACCTCGGTGACCTGGTTCAGCGCTACCTGCACCGGACGTTGCAGGCCGGGTCGGGCGCCGACTCCGGTCAGCTGATGCTGGATGTCGAGGTGGAGGACACCTCGCATCTCGCAGTGATGATCGAGGCCCGAGCGGTGCTCGACCTGGCCGAGGTGCTGGCCTCCCAGCTGGCCGCCGGAAGTCAGCTGGAGCTGCTGAACGACATCGAGCTGCCGGTGATGACGATCCTCGGGCAGATGGAGCGCAGCGGTATCGCAGTGGATGCAGACCTGTTGGCGGAGTTGCACTCCCAGTTCTCCGCCGAGGTCAACGCTGCGGCACAGCGGGCGTACGAGGTGATCGGCAAGGAGGTCAACCTCGGGTCCCCGAAGCAACTGCAGGTCATCCTCTTCGACGAGCTCGAGATGCCGAAGACCAAGCGCACCAAGACCGGGTACACCACGGATGCCGATGCGCTGCAGTCCCTGCACGAGCGCACCGGACATCCGTTCCTGGAGCACCTGCTGCGGCACCGGGACGTGATGAAGCTCCGGACGACGATCGAGGGGCTGCAGAAGTCGGTGTCCGCCGACGGTCGGATCCACACCACCTACCTGCAGAACATCGCCGCCACCGGTCGACTGTCGTCGACCGAACCGAACCTGCAGAACATCCCGGTCCGTACCGACGAGGGCCGGCAGATCCGCCGGGTGTTCGTTCCCGGCGACGGATTCGACGTGTTGCTCACTGCCGACTACTCGCAGATCGAGATGCGCATCATGGCGCACCTTTCTCGCGATGCCGGGCTGATCGAAGCGTTCCGTTCGGGCGAGGATCTGCACACGTTCGTCGCCTCCCGCGCGCTCGGTGTGCCGCTCGAGGAGGTCACCGGCGAGATGCGTCGGCGGATCAAGGCGATGACGTACGGCCTGGCCTACGGACTGTCCGCGTTCGGGCTCTCCGGGCAGCTGAAGATCCCGGTCGAGGAGGCGAAGGAGCAGATGGATGCCTACTTCACCCGATTCGGTGGGGTCCGCGACTACCTGCGCAGGTCCGTCGACCAGGCCCGGATCGACGGGTACACCGAGACGCTGTTCGGCCGCCGCCGGTATCTGCCCGATCTGACCAGCGACATCCGTCAACGCCGCGAGCTGGCCGAGCGGGTGGCGCTCAACTCGCCGATCCAGGGCACGGCCGCCGACATCATCAAGGTGGCCATGATCCGGGTCCAGCGTCGGCTCGCCGACGAAGGGCTGAAGTCCCGGTTGCTGCTGCAGGTGCACGACGAACTGGTCTGCGAGGTACCGACAGCCGAGATCGACGCGGTGACCGCGGTGCTCCGGGAGGAGATGGCCGGGGCCTACGCGCTGGATGTGGCGATGGACGTCTCGGTCGGCGTGGGCGCCGACTGGGATGCCGCCGCACATTGACGCGAGCGAGCGATGCAGATTCCGAAGGCGATCCAGGATGGTGTGCGGGACGGGCGGGTCACCCTGGCCTTCCGGCGGTGGGACCTGCCGCGGGTCCGGGTCGGCGGCACCCAGTTGACACCCGTCGGGTTGGTCCGGTTCGACACCGTCGATCGGGTCGACGACCCGGCCGTGCTCACCGAGGACGACGCAACAGCCGCCGGGATCAAGGATCTGGCTGAGTTGCAGCGCCGGCTGGAACCGCGCGACGAGGCCGCCCCTCGCAGCCCGCGGGGGAGCGCCGGTGGAGCCCACATCTATCGCATCGGGCTGTCGCTGGCCGGCGAGGATCCGAGAGTCGCTCTGCGGCAGAAGATCCCGCGTGGTGCAGCGCTGGCCGAGCTGCAGCGGGCGGTCGCGGCTCTGGACGCGGGGAAGCGCACCGGGCCGTGGACGCAACAGATCCTGCTCTGGATCCGGGACAACCCGGGTGTGGTGTCGACCGAGCTCGCCGCGCTGCTGCAGCGGGAGTTGCTGCCGATGAAGGCTGACATCCGCAAGCTCAAAGCACTCGGCCTGACCGAGAGCCTCACCGTCGGCTACCGGCTCTCGCCCCGCGGCGAGTCCTACCTCCGCCGCCTCTGACCAAGTGCTCTCCACGCTGAACGAGCAAGCGTGTCGAGGCCGGCCGCGGCTGTGCCCCGGGTCCCGCCCGGCGGGATCCACGGGTTCGCAGGCTCTCCCGGCGGATGCCCGCCCATGCCCGAACCACTCCCTGACCCGGGCCACAACCGCGTCCGTTCACCGTCGTCGAGGGCGCAGGACAAGTCCCAGCCCATCGCTGATCGAGCAGCGAGGAACGATCGTGTCGAGATCCCGTTGTGTCAGGACTGGTCTCGTCTCCTGCGTGGCGCGACCGGCGAGGGCCCGCTGATCGAGCAGCGAGGAACGAGCGTGTCGAGATCCCGTTGTGCCGCAGCCGGTCTCGTCTCCTGCGTCGCTCGACCGGCGAGGGCCCGCTGATCGAGCAGCGAGGAACGAGCGTGTCGAGATCCCG
>JBBJML010000002.1:0-219689 GCA_037720195.1 Nakamurella sp.
GTGTTGCCGGCCGCGAGCGCCGGACCGATCTTCCAGATCGCCATCATCAGCGGGTAGTTCCAGGGCGTCACCTGTCCGACGACGCCGACCGGCTCACGGCGGATCCAGGACGTGTGCCCGGCCAGGTACTCCCCGGCGGAGCGGCCTTCCAGGATCCGCGCGGCACCGGCGAAGAAGCGCAGCTGGTCGACCGCAGGCGGCAGCTCCTCCGAGGCGGTCATCGCGATCGGCTTGCCGGTGTTGCGGGACTCGACCGCGACGAACTCGTCGGCGCGGGCCTCGAGCGCGTCGGCGATCTTCAGCAGCGCCCGCTGACGCTCTGCCGGAGTGGTGGATCCCCAGCCCTCGAAGGCCTGTTCGGCCGCGGTGTAGGCAGCGTCCAGATCGGCGGACCCGGAGACCGGCGCGGTGCCGTACGCCTCGCCCGTCGACGGGTCGATGATCGGGGCCGTGGCCCCGTCGACGGCGTCGACGGAGGCGCCGCCGATGAAGTTCTGCAGGGTGACGTGGTCCGTGTGGGACGGGGGAGTGCTCATGCGCGTCAGCCTGCCATCTGCCCCGCCGGTCCACCAGATCGACCTGGGGTGCCGGCCGCGCGACGTCCTGCCTCGAGCTGCCGTGACGGTTAGGGTCGGGATAATCGGCTGGCAGGGCGGTCGCTGGTCCCGGCATCATCGGACCGGAGGTCGCCCGAGCAACACGCTCGTCGATCACCGTCCAGCGGCAGCAATGCCGGCCAGATCCGATCGTCAGCCCGGTCCAGTCCGGGGCGATCAGCAAGGAGGACCACATGGCCACCAGCGATCATGAAGCCAACACGGACGCACAGCAGGACGGCGGCTCGCCGGTCTCGGAGTCGACGAAGTCGGCGATGGCTGCCGCGCTCGCTCGCAAGAAGGGCGCCCCGAGTGCCGGAGCGCACCTCGACGGAAACGCCAAGGTCGGTGGGGCCACGGAGAACCACAAGACGACCCGCACCTTCCGCCGCAAGTCGGTCTGAGCCGGCACCGCCCGTCCCGGCCCGCCCGCGGGACAGGTGACGGGTGCGGCCGGACGGTCTGCCGGGTCGGGCATGGTGAGCGCTGCCCATCGCGCCGGCGCGCGGGTGCCCGCTAGAGTCTGCGGACCGGCGCCGCCCGATACTCCGCACCGGCTCTGCTGGGTACGGTGACAGCCATGCTGGTCGGGTTCGCTCCGCTCACGCAGTTGAACGCGCGCCGGAGCGACGAGGCACCTGGTGCGCGGTCGTTCCGGGGCGGCACCGACGGGTGCGCCGACGTCGTCCGACGAGTCCAGGAAGTGGTGGTCCCGCTCGTGCAGCTGATCTGGGGTGCCGCCACCGACACCGGCCGGGTGCGGCTGTTGAACGAGGACTCCATGCTCGCCGCGCCGCCGGTGTTCGTGGTGTCCGACGGCATGGGCGGTCATGCCGCGGGCGACCGTGCCTCGGCGATCGTGGTGGAGGAGTTCGGCGGACTACTGCCGGAATCCCCGGCCGCGCTCGGTGCCGGCTGGGTGCGGCAGCGGGTGGTCAGCGCCGGACTGCGGATCCGCGACGGAGAAGGCGGCGGCGCCACCGTGTGCGGGGTGGCCGTCACCGAGCAGGACGGCGCGGCCTACTGGCTGGCCTTCAACATCGGTGACTCCCGGGTCTACCGCTGGGCCGACGGTCTGCTGGAGCAGATCAGCGTCGACCATTCCTACGTCCAGGAGCTGGTGGACGCCGGCGACCTCGATCCGGCCGGGATGCGCACCCATCCCCAGCGCAACGTGATCACCCGGGCGGTCGGCATGGTCGGCGACGACGACATCGATTGCTGGCTGCTGCCCATCCGCGCCGGCGAGCGGCTGCTGGTGTGCAGCGACGGCATCACCGGTGAGCTCAGGGATCCGCAGATCGCCGCGCTGCTGTCGACCAACGACGATCCGCAGCAGGCCGCGGATGCACTGATCGCCGAAGCCCTGGCCGCAGGCGGTCGGGACAACGCAACAGCCCTGATCGTCGACGTCCGGTCCGAGGATGCACGGCGGGCGCCCGACGGGGTGTTCGAGTCGGGATCCGATCCGGCAATCGGTGAATGGACCGTTCCTCGGGAAGCGTTGGGCGGCACGGGATGAGCGCCGTCGAGTACCTGCCCGGAGAGCGTTGGTTGGTGTCCGGGCCGACCGCTGCGGTGCACCTGGCCGGCGAGACGGCCGCCGCGCTGCGATGGTGGCCCCGGATCCGCGACGGCGTCACCGCGGGCGACCTGGTCGCGATGCTGTACGACGAAGGGGTGCTGCAGTCCTCGACCCCGTTCGCGATGATCGCGGTGGAGGCCGACGCAGTACGGGTGATCGTGGGCGGCGACACCGTCGTGCTGGTCGAAGATGGTGCGGGACATCAGATCTCGATCACCGGTGCTGATCTGCTGACCTGGTGCGAGCGGGTGGTCCCGGACGCCGCGGTGGTGTACGTCAACTGCTCGACGCTGCCTGCAGCAGGCGAACTGTTGCCGATGCCGGCTGGCGTCGTCCGAGCGGACGCGGTGCGGTGGGCCGTGGGGGCGGACCGGGCCAATCACAGCGGGGGCGAGCGGGCACGTGGTGTCCCCGACGGACGTCCCGACGAGAATCTCGACGACGTGGTGGGGGACGACGCCGTCACGCTGATCGGGGTGGTACCGGAGGCCGGGTTCGGCCGGGACACACCGGATCGCGCCGATGCCGCTGTGCCGCAGTACATCGTCCCCGGCAAGGATCCAGGTGGCTCGACGGCGAGCGAGTTGGACGACTGGGTAGAGCTGGAGCAGACCGTCGTCACCGCCGACCCGGTCGTGGATGCGTCCGACGCAGCGTCGGAGGCCGCGCCGGACGGCGAGGCCGAGGTCGACATCGCAGACGAGCACCAGCAGGCGGACGAAGTCGAGCACCAGGAGTCGGACGGAGCCGAGCACGAGCAGGTGGACGGGCCCGAACAGGTGGCGGACGATGCTGACGCCCCTGCCGCTCTGGAG
Source organism: Nakamurella sp. (assembly GCA_037720195.1). Lineage (GTDB taxonomy): Bacteria > Actinomycetota > Actinomycetes > Mycobacteriales > Nakamurellaceae > Nakamurella. The sequence continues at coordinate 2,997 of JBBJML010000002.1, forward strand.
GATTCGCATCCGTTGGAGGAGACCATCTCCCACGACGAGGATGCGCAGGACGCTGCCGAAGAGCAGGATCCGCCGGTCGTCGAACTTCCCGGCGAGGTGACGCAGACCGTTCCGCCCGAGGACCTCGCCGATCACAGCGGCACCGAGGGGGACGAATCGCTGCTCGGGTCCGATGACGATGACTCTGACTCTGACTCTGACTCTGACGCTGACGATGACGATGACGCTGACGATGATCCATTGCGAGAGGCGCGGGCCGGCAGCGAAGGCGACCGGAGCGCCGATCCCGCGTCCGGGGTCGACGCTGCGAGAGGCGATTACTCGGTGCCCGCCAACCCTTTTCCGCGGATGAGCCTGCCGCCGTTCGTGCCGCCGTCCGCGCCGGGGTTCGTCACCTCCGCCACCCCAGGGGCACCGACGCGTGCCCCGTTCGCTCCGCCGCCGTACCCGATCGACGCTCGGCCGCGGGACCAGGACGGTCCGGTGGGGGCCTCGACGATCCGGGACGTTCCGCGGCCCAGTGCACCCCCGCCGTTCGTGCCGGCCTCGACCACACTGCCGCCGATCTCCACGGTGCCCGGTCAATCGGCGCAGATCCCCCCGATGCCAACGAGATCCGCGGATCCGGATGCGGTCGCCACCGGCATTCCGCCGGTGTCCGGTTCCGGGAACGCGACGGGCGGCGACTCCGAGGGCAGCTCGATCGGTGCGGACGGCACGGCTGCGGAGTCCCGGGCCGGCGACCACGACGGGCACACGGTGCTCGCCGAGTCGCTGCCGGAGGACCACCGGCCGCCGGCGATGCCGCCGGAGCCGGGTCCGGGGCAGGTGTACGCCTCGCTCTGTCCGGCCCGCCACCCGAACGCGCCCCATGCAGGCGACTGCCGGGTCTGCGGAACGCCGATCCCGGCAGGCGAACCGGTCCTGGTCGACCGGCCGACGATGGCGGTGTTGCGGATGTCGTCGGGTGCGGTCATCGAGCTGGATCGCCGGGTGATCGTCGGCCGGGCGCCGTCGGTGTCGCGGGTGGCGTCCGCCGATGTGCCGCACCTGGTGACCGTCGCCAGCCCGCACGGCGACGTCTCGCGGTCGCACGTCGAGGTGCGCGTCGACGACTGGCACATCGTGGTCACCGACCTGAACTCCACCAACGGCACCGAGATCCACGCTCCCGCGCGCCCGGTGCAAATGCTCAGGGCCGGCGCCGGGGTGGTCGTGGAGATCGGCTGGCAGATCGATCTGGGTGACGGCGCCGGGTTCCTGGTGGACCACCTGTGACCGATCGGGGCGAGCGGCGGGGGATTGACGGATGCCGATGAGAGCGCCGGCCCCGGCACCGGAGTTGTACGGCTACAGCTCGGTGCGGTTCCTGGGCTCGGGCGGCTTCTCCGACGTATTCGTCTACCAGCAGCAGCGGCCGAACCGGGCGGTGGCGGTGAAGGTGCTCCGGCCTGACGCGGTCAACGCCCAGACCCTGGCGCGCTTCGATGCCGAGGCTGATCTGATGGCCACCCTGTCGACCCATCCGGCGATCGTCACCATCCACGAGGCGGGGATCTCGCCGGACGGTCGGCCCTACATCGTGATGGAGTTCTGCTCGCAGCCCAACCTGTCCGCGCGGTATCGCGCGGAACGGATGCCGACGGGTGAGGTCCTGCGGATCGGGGTCCAGCTGTGCGGCGCCGTCGAGACGACCCACCGGGCCGGCATCCTGCACCGGGACATCAAGCCCTCCAACGTGTTGACGACGGATTTCCACCGCCCGGTGCTGTCCGACTTCGGGATCTCGGTGCACCGCTCGGCGCTGGGCCGGCAGACCGAGGACGCAGTCGGACTGAGCATCCCCTGGTCCCCGCCGGAGGCGTTCGACGCCCGCGTCCCGCTCGACGAGCGGGCCGACCTCTACTCGCTGGCGGCCACCCTCTACACCGTCCTGGCGGTGCGCTCGCCGTACGACCGCCCCGGTGGACCGAACGGCTCGGCCGACCTGATCTCGCGCATCCGCTCCGCTCCGCTGCCGGCGCTGAGTCGCAGCGACGTACCGCCATCGCTGGAGCGGGTGCTGGCCAGGGCGATGGACAAGAATCCAGCCGCCCGGTACGCCACCGCGCTCGATCTTGCGCGAGCTCTGCAGCAGGTCGAGATCGAGATGCGCTTGACGCCCACCGAGATCGACATCCGCGACCGCGACCCGATCAGGGCGCTGCAGGAGATCGGCGACTCCCCGGCGACCAGGGTGCGCGCGCTGACGGTCATCGAGGCCCAACCCGAGCACCCCCCGGTGTTCCCGACGCCCGTTCCCGGCAGCGCCGGGCCGATCGCGCCCCGGTTCGCCGCCGGGGTGGGTGTCCCGGACGACAGCTCCGGCGGCGCCCCCGGTCGCGCTCCCGGGGCTGACGAGCAGACCCGGATGCGCGGCTGGCAGGCCGGCGAGGGGATGCCCGCGATGCCTGCTGCGGGGGGCCGTCGGTCCAGGACGCCGCTGATCGTGGTGGGAGTCGCCGGGCTGCTGGTGGCCGGCGTCGTCGCGGTGGTGCTGACCTCGGGTGGGGGCACGGCGCCGGTCGAGGGGCCGCCGGTCGACACCTTCCAGCAGTCCACCGAGGCTCCGGTCCCGGTTGGTCCTGCCTCGGTCGTCGGGCTCCGGGGGACGGTGCGCGGCGGGATTGCGGAGTTCACCTGGACGGCCCCCGACGCCCGGCCCGGCGACCGCTACCAGTGGAAGCAGACCGGGGTCGACGATGCGAAGGCGACCTTGGTCGCGGCCCCGCCGGTGCGGATCTCCCAGAACGCGGCCTCGGCCTGCATCTCGGTCAAGGTGATCGCCAGCGACGGGCAGGCTTCCGATGCGAGCGTCAGCTGCGTGGACGGCTGACTGATCGGTCGGATCGGCGCTCAGTGGGCAGTGAACAAGTGCTCGGGTCGGCCGGTGGACCCGTAGCGCAGCTGCGTCTCGAGCCGTCCCTCCTGGCTGAGCAGGGCCAGGTAGCGCTGGGCGGTGGCCCGGGAGATTCCTACCCGATCGGCAACCTCGGTCGCGGACGTCGGTGCGGTTGCGGTGACCACCGCCTGGATCACCGCGCGTTCGGTGAGCGAGGAGTGCTCCTTGGGTCGATGCCCCGACGTACCGGCGTGCAGGGTGCGTACCGCCTGGTCGATCTCCGCCTGGGTGAGCACCTCCGTGCGGTCGAGGATCCTGCGGTAGCGCCGATAGGCCTCCAGCCGCTCCAGGAGCACCTCGGCAGCGAACGGTTTGAGCAGGACGGTGAGCGCGCCGCACGAGAGCGCGGTCATGACCGACCGGGTCTCGGCCGCGGCGGACAGTACGAAGGCGTCGATCGTGCTCTCCCGCAACAGGTCCAGCCCGCTCCCGTCCGGAAGGTGAAGGTCCAGCAGCAGGAGATCCGTTGTCCCCGAACGGATCTCCTCGCGGACCCCGGCCAGGGTCGGGCACGCCGCACCGACCCGGAATCCCGGCGCCCGGCCGACGATCTCCGCGTGCAGGCCGGCAACCCGGAAGTCGTCGTCCACCACGGTGACGGTCAGCTCCGTCATTGCACCGCTCCTTTCTGTGTCAGGTACTCGGACGTGCCGGTCTGCAGCACGTCGGGCAACCGTGCCACGAAGGTGGCACCGGATCCCTCGCCGCCGGCATGTGCGAGCCAGACGTCGCCGCGCAGTGCGCGGGCGACCTGACGGACCAGGGCCAGCCCGAGACCGCGCCCGCTCCCGTCGGTCGCTGCTGTGCCGTCGAGGTCGGGATGGCCGGTCACCCCTTCGTCGAACAGTCTGTGGCGCAGCACCTCCGGCACGCCCGGCCCGCTGTCGCTCACTGTGACGAACAACTGTCGGTCGTCCACCAGCAGTTCCACCTCCACCCATCCGTCGGGGATCGTTGCCGCGGCGTCGGATGCATTGTCGAGCAGGTTGCCCAGCACGGTGGTCACCGCGACCTGATCGGCGATCGTGCAGGGCAGCCAGGTCTGCGGGCCGACGCGCAGCGTCACCGAGCGTTCCCGGAAGTGGGCCGCCTTGGCCGACAGGAATGCCTGGATGCTGGGGTCGGTGACGGTTTCGAGGCCGAGCAGCAGGGTTGCCAGCGGTCCCGAGCCGAGCAGTGTGCGGACGTACTCCTCCGCCTCGTCGGTGTGCTCGAGCCGCAGCAGTCCGTGCACGACGTGAAGCCGGTTGGCGAACTCGTGCCGCTGGGCGCGCAGCGCGGTGCTCACCGTCTGCACGGCGTCCAGTTGTCTGGTGAGCAGTTCGACGTCGGTGCGGTCGCGGGCCGACAACACCCGGCCGAGTGGGCGGCCGTCCCTGATCACCGGTCGCACCACGCAGACCACCACCCGTCCGGCGGCGAGGGCGTGCAGCGGGCCGGTGGCCGGCTCCGCTCCGGGACGACGCAGCTGAGCCACCACTGCCGCCGGGAGGCCGGCGTCATCCAGCGGAGTCCCCGGCTGCAGCGGCACGTCGAACAACCGGCGGGCCTCGTCGTTCGCCACCCGGATCGTGCCGCGGGCGTCCACCGCGAGCACGCCGTCCGCGATCCCGCCGAGCACGGCCTCGTGCTCGGAAGCCAGCACCGCGAGATCCTCCGGTTCCAGGCCCAGCGTCAACCGGCGCAGTCGCCGGCTGAGCAACACCGAGGCGACCACACCGAGTCCGATGGCCCCGGCCGCGAACAGGCCCGCCAGCCGCAGGTCCGACCACAGCGCCGCGGCGATCTCCTCCATGTCGATGCCGACGCTCACCGCACCGACCACGACGCCGTCGGTCGTGGATCCGGCCGGACCGAAGACGGGCACCTTGGCCCTGGCCGATTCGCCGAGGGTGCCGGTCTGCTGGACGATCTCCTCGCGGCCGGCCAGCGCCTCGGACGGATCGGTGGAAACAGGACGGCCGAGCTCGGCCGGATTCGGATGCGCCAACCGGATTCCGCGGTCGTCGGTCACCACCACGAACAGCGCGCTGGTACGGGCCCTGACCAGTTCGGCGTCGCGCTGGACGATTCCGTCCGCCAGCGCCGCTGTCGTCGACGGTCCGGCGTCGTCCCGCTGGGACCACTGCGCGACCGCGGCTCGCAGTTCCGGGTCCTGCGCCGTCGACCGGGCGATCGCCAGCGCCCGCTGGCCGTACTCGGCGCTCAGCTGACGGGCCAGGACCAGACCGAACAGCCCGAAACCGACCACCACGACCGCGCCGATCACCGCGAGCTGCAGGAGCAGCAGGTGACCGCTGAATCGGAGGCGTCGGCGCCGCATCGCACCGACCCTAGACGCTGCCGCCCGCGGTTTCCCACGAGAGATCGCCTCGAGCAGAACGCGCACAACCCGGTCTTTCCGGAAGAACCCCGAGCAAGTGGCAGAACGGCTGACACGTGCGTCCGGCTCGGTAACGTGCGCCGCGTCACAGGATCTGTGCCGGCCCCGCCGGTCACGGGGTCCAGTGGCACCCGTTCGTCGTCCACGGTGGCGAGCGGACCGGGACATGCAACGGCGGATCTCCCCTCGAGCGTCCGCGTCCCGGCCCGTTCTCCCCACGCCGGCCAGCCCGAGTTGGAGAACCATGACTGTCGTCGCCGCCTACCAGGACACTCCCGAAGGACGCGCCGCGCTCGACCACGCGCTCGTCGAGGCCCGCCTGCGTTCCACCGATCTGGTGGTGATGACCGCACCGGCCGTCGCCGGCGGAGACCCGTTGCACAGCCTCCCGTTCGGCGGCAGCGACACCGCGAACAGTGACGGCGCGGTCCCGCTCACTGTCCGCCCCGCCGTCCGACCGGACGACCTGGCCGCCGAGATCGTCGACCTGGCCAGCTCGCTGTCCGCCGACATGATCGTCATCGGCATGCGCCGGCGGTCACCCGTCGGGAAGCTCTTCCTGGGCTCTGCCGCGCAGGACGTACTGCTCAACGCCACCGTGCCGGTGCTCGCTGTGCGTGCATCCCGGTCCGCCTGACGAACTCCCGTTCACCCCACCACCCAGGAAGGCCGACGATGGCATCCTCCCGCACCTTGGTACCCGGCGTGACCCGCCGCCGATCCTGGCGCACCGCCGCCTGGGGTCTGGTGGTGGTGCTCCTCGTGGGCGGCGCCCTGTGGACGACGGCGCACCGTGGGGGCGGTGACTCGGCGCGCAGCCGGCTCACCGTCGTCGCCCCGGCCGCCCCCGGAGGCGGCTGGGACCTGGTGGCCCGCGAGTCGCAACAGGCCCTCAAGGCCGGGGGTGTGGTGAACAACGTCCAGGTTGTGAACATCCCGGGGGCCGCCGGCACCATCGGTCTCGGCCAGCTGGTCGACATGTCCGGTCAGAGCGGCACCTTGATGGTCACCGGCACCGTGATGGTGGGTGGGGTGATCGCCAACGGCGGAGACGCGACCCTGGCGGACGTCACCCCCATTGCTCGGCTGGCCGAGGACTTCGAGGTGCTGGTGGTGCCGGCGTCCTCGCCTTACCAGAACCTGGATGAGTTCCTGGCCGGGTGGAAGGCCGACCCCGGTGGGACCGCGATCGGCGGCGGCTCCAAGGGCGGCACCGATCATCTGCTGGCCGGGCTGATCGCCAAGGCCACCGGCATCGACCCGGCTCAACTCAACTACCTGGCCTTCTCCGGCGGCGGTGAGGCGCTCAACGCCCTGCTGGCCAGCACCGTCAAGGCCAGCATCTCCGGCTACAACGAGTTCGCCGACCAGATCGAGGCCGGCAACGTCCGGGCGCTGGCCATGGGGACCAGGGAACGCGTCCCCGGCATCGATGTACCCAGCCTCGGCGAACTCGGGGTCGACGTCGAGCTGACGAACTGGCGCGGGCTGGTGGCCCCACCCGGGCTCAGTGACGAACAGCGAAAGGCATTGATCGACATCGTCACCGAGATGGTGCAGGGCCCCGACTGGCAGGACACCGTCGAACGCAACCGCTGGAAGGACACCTTCCTGGCCGGCGACGAGTTCGGGGCGTTCCTCGCCTCGGAGACGTCCCGGATCCAGGTCATCGCCGACGAGATCGGGATCGGAGCATCATGAGCATTCACACGGACGCACGCCTCCCGGAGCCTCCCGGACCGCAGGACCCGCTCTCCACCGCGACGGAACCGGCACCCACGCACGGGCTGTCGGCCCTCGTCGTGCCGGGGATCCTGACCGCGCTGGCCGTGTTCCTGATCATCGGCACCGTGAACATGGAACTGCCGCCGAGCGTGCAGGTCCCCGGACCGACGTTCTTCCCGATCGTGGTCATCGTGGTCCTGCTGGCCATGGCCGTGCTGTCGACCGTGCAGATCCTGCGGGAGCATCGACAGCACGACACGGTTCCGGCCGCGACCGGGACGCCGGTGACCCTCGCCGACGTCGACGGCGACCCGGTGACGGAACTGCCGCCGGACGTCCCGCCCGGTCGAGCGCCCTGGCCGGCCGGCGCGGTGAGCGACTGGCGTGCGGTGGGCACCGTGCTGGCGTCGTTGGTGGCCTTCATCGTGTTGCTGCGTCCGCTGGGTTGGGTGCTGGCTGCTGCGCTCCTGTTCTGGGGCGTGTGCCGGGCGCTGGGTGGTCGGCGGCCGATCTTCGATGCTTCGGTCGCCCTGGTGATGTCGTCGCTCATCCAGCTGCTGTTCGGTCTGGGACTCGGTCTCAACCTGCCGGCCGGGTTCCTCGAGGGAGTGCTCTGACATGGACCAGCTCACGAACCTGATGGGCGGCTTCGCTGCCGCCCTCACCCCGATGAACCTGGTATGGGTGTTCGTCGGGTGCCTGCTCGGCACGGCCGTGGGGGTGCTGCCCGGCCTGGGATCCTCGATGGCGGTGGCGCTGCTGCTCCCGGTGACGTTCAGCCTCGACCCGATCGGCGCGTTCATCATGTTCGCCGGCATCTACTACGGCGGGCTGTTCGGTGATTCCACCACCGCGATCCTGCTCAACACTCCGGGGAACTCGACCGCCATCGCCTCGACCTTCGAAGGTCACCGGATGGCCAAACGCGGTCGGGCACCGCAGGCGCTCGCCACCGCAGCCATCGGCGCGTTCATCGGCGGTCTGCTGGCCACCATCCTGGTGGTCTTCTTCGCCCCGGTGCTGGCCGACCTTGCCACCGTGTTCGGTCCGGCGGAGTACTTCGCGCTCGCCGTGGTCGCCTTCATCGCGACCGCCGCCGTGGTCGCCGACTCCGCGATCAAGGGCCTGGCAGCGCTGGCCATCGGGTTGAGCCTGGCCCTGATCGGCGTCGACGGCATCAGCGGCGCGTCCCGGTTCACCTTCGGCATCCCGTCCCTGTTCGACGGCGTGCACATCGTGGTGATCACCGTCGGACTGCTGGCGATCGGCGAGGTGCTGCATGTCGCGTCCCGCATCCACAAGGACCCGACCGCCACCGCGATGACGGTCGGCAAACGGCCGTTCCTGAGCCGCGGGGAGTTCCGTGAGGCACTCCCGGCGTGGTTGCGGGGGTCCGCCTTCGGGGTCCCGTTCGGCGCCATCCCAGCCGGCGGCGCCGAGATCCCCACGTTCCTGGCGTTCGGTCTCGAGCGCCGGCTGGACCGCCGATCGAAGAACCCGCAGTTCGGCACCGGAGCGATCCGCGGCCTGGCCGCCCCCGAGGCGGCGGCCAACGCGACGGCCGGCTCCGCGATGGGATCGCTGCTGGCTCTGGGCCTGCCGACCTCGGCGACGGCCGCGATCATGCTCGCCGCCTTCCAGCAGTACGGCATGCAGCCGGGTCCGCTGCTGTTCACCCGGAATGCCGACCTGGTGTGGGCGCTGCTGGCCAGCCTGCTCATCGGCATGGTGATGCTGCTGATCATCAACCTGCCGTTCGCGCCACTGTGGGCGAAACTGCTGCTCATCCCGAAGCACTACCTGTACGCCGGGATCACCACCTTCGCCGCGCTCGGCGTCTACGCCTCCTCGTCGTCGCTGACCGATCTGATCCTGTTGACCCTCATCGGTGTTCTCGGATTCGTGTTGCGGCGCTACGGGATTCCGCTGGCGCCGGTGCTCATCGCGGTGATCCTCGGTCCGCTCGCAGAGACCAGTCTGCGGCGGACGCTGGCCGTCAGCGAGGGTGACGCCGGCGCCCTCTTCGCATCCGGGTTGTCGCTCACCCTGTATGCGCTGCTGGCCATCGGCATCGTCGGGGTACTCATCGGCAAGGTTCGTCGCAAGGTCGGCGCCGACGTCTGAGAGTTCGACCAGGAGTACGACCTACGGCGCCCGGAAGCCGCCGATCTGCTCCTCGAGCAGTTCGGCCAGCCGCAGCGGGGTGCGGTCGGAGAACATCGGACCGATGAGCTGCAGCCCCACCGGCAGGCCCTCGGGGGACAGGCCCGTCGGAATGGCGGTGGCGGGCAGTCCGGGCATGCTGGCCAGGCCGGCCCAGACGAGCTGGTCGAAGTACGGGTACTGCGCGCCGTCGATGTCGATCCGGCGTGCCAACAGGTCGGGGTCGTGGTCGTGCGGGAACGCCGGAGTCGGCGTGATAGGGCACACCGCGACGTCGAACTCGGCGAACAGCTGCCGCCAGCGCTGACGGTGCAGCTCGCGACGACCGTCGACCTCGAGCGGTGCGACCGCTCCGAGTCCGGCCACGCGTTCGCTCACGGTCGGGTCGGATGCTCACGCTCGAACGTGAGCAACGGATCCGGACGTGAGCACACGGCACCCGGCCGCGGCGGGTGCCCGAGCAGACACCATCCAGCGAGCATCTCGCCGGACCGCCAGCGCAACCCGGCGGGATGCCCCACACTGGGCCGGTGAGCATGCATGTGGAGTTCTGTGGCGAGTGGACCCAGCTCGAGGAGGAGAACTCGTTCACCATCGGCCGCGGCGGCGACCTGCAGATCGACGACAATCCGTACCTGCACCGACATTTCCTGCAGATCGGCTTCCACGACGGACTGTGGTGGCTGTCCAACACCGGATCCCAGCTGTCGGCGACGGTGTCCGACACCGCGGGATCGGTGCAGGCCTTCCTGGCGCCCGGAGCGCGGCTGCCGCTGGTGTTCGCCGGCACAACCGTGCTGTTCACCGCCGGCAGGACCACCTACGAGCTGACGCTGGTCGGATCCGAGCCCACGTTCGAGAACAGCGACCCGACCGGCACCTCGGGCGGCGACACCACCATCGGTCCGGTGCTGCTGACCGATTCGCAGAAAGCAGTGATCGTTGCGCTCGCCGAACCGTTGCTGCGCCGCGACGGCACCGGCACCAGCGCCATCCCCTCGTCCAAGGAGGCGGCGGCCCGGCTGGGCTGGGAGATGACCCGGTTCAACCGCAAGCTCGACAACGTCTGCGACAAGCTCGACCGGCGCGGTGTCCGGGGACTGCGCGGCGGCCCGGGGCAGCTCGCCACCAATCGGCGGGCCCGGCTGGTCGAGCATGCGATCGCCTCCCGACTGGTGACGCCGGAGGATCTGAGCCTGCTGGAGCTGTCGCTCTGACGTCGCTCTGACCGTGCCCGGAAGCGTGAGCTGCACCGCTGCATCCCTCGATTCCGGAGCCTGAGCAGGACGCTTGTGGGATGGTTGCACGGTCGGAAATCATTGCCGCCACCGCTGCTCGCGGCGGTGCCAGAGCTCCAGGATCGAGGGGTCAGCACGGTGTCCGGTCGCGCCTCACGATTCACCGTGACGGTCGCCGCCACCGTTGCCCTCCTGCTGGCGGTCGGCGTCGTGACTTGGTTCGCGGTCCGCAGCCCCGGATATGCCACCGCCGCCGTGCAGACCACCCAACGTGCAGCCTGGGTCTCCAGCGATCGCGATCTGATGGTCGGGCTGCTCAACCGTCAGACGGATCAGGTGCAGTCGCCCGCCTACCTCGATAGCGCCGGCGGAGAGCTGCTCCAGCAGGACGATGCAGTCGTCGTGGTCGATCACCAGCAGCACTCGATGCGCACGCTCGACCCGACGGACGTGGTGTTCTCGGCCAAGCTGACCATCCCGGCCCAGGCGGACGTGGCCATCTCCACCACGACCATTGCCGTCAGCGATCTGGCCACCGGCCGGATCTGGACCATCCCGCAGGACGGCTTCGACGGCGGTGACCTGGCCGACGGCGACGCGGCCGCGACCGTTGCGCCGGGTGCGCTGGTCACCGTCATCGGGACCAGGGTCGTCGCCGCAGCGCCGGGCTCGCCGACCGTCACCGTGATCGACACCGACTCCGGCGCGCCCCGCACCTCGACCGTGCAGCTGTCCGGCGGCTCGCTGTCCGCCCTCGGCACCGGGGTCGAAGCGTTGCAGACGTCGCCGATCCAGCTCAGCTCCGTGGGGGACGTCCCGGTCATCCTGGACCGGACGGCCCACCGACTCGTCGTGATCGCCGCCGACGGCGCCCGGTCGATCGACCTCGGCGCCGACACCTCGAACGCCCGGCTGCAGCAGCCGGGTCCGGCCGCGTCGACCGCGCTGGTCGCCACCGGCACCGCCCTGTTGTCGGTCGCGCTGTCGTCGGGGGCGATCGAAGCCCAGCAGGTCACCGGGACCACCTCGGCCGCCGATCCGGTGCGGGTCGGCAACTGCGTCCATGCCGCCTGGGCGGGCGCCACCCCGACCTATCTCACCCGCTGCGACGGTGGACCACCGAGCAGTCGGCCGATCGGCTCGCTCGGTGCCGACAGCGCGCTGGTGTTCCGGGTGAACCGGGGGACCGTGGTGCTCAACGACGTCACCAGCGGCAACTCGTGGGTGCTCGACGACCCCATGACGCTGGTCAACAACTGGGACCAGATCCGTTCCAGCCCTGCTGATCTGGCCGATTCCGACACCGGCACCCAGGGCAGCGCCAACAAGCTGACTGCTGCCCAACAGCCGTGCACCGACAAACCCGTTGCCCCGGCTGCGAAGGACGACAAGTACGGCGTGCGGCCCGGCCACCCGCGCGTCCTGCAGGTACTCGACAACGACCAGACGTCCACCTGTTCGGTTCCTCTCATCACCTCGATCCGACAGCCCGATGTCGACGGTCTGCAGGCTCAGGTGGTCGACGGCGGATCGGCGATCCAGGTGATCCTGCCCGCCACCCGGACCACCCCGGTGACGGTCGGCTACACCATCTCCGACGGGCTGTCCGGCGCGTCGGACGCGGCCGTCACCATCACGCCGGTCACGGCGGTGCGTCCAGCGAAGCCGACGAAGGTGCGGGAGTCGACCGCGGCGATGACCGTCCGCGGGACGATCGCCCATCGGGTGCTCGGCGACTGGGACTCGCCCAGCGGCGATCCACTGTTCCTGGTCGGCGCCCGCAGCAGCGTGCCGGCCGACCGGGTGTCCTACTCGGCGGACGGCACCATCACCCTGGTCGACTCGGGCGCGACGGGGGCGAGCAAGAAGGCCGTCACCTACCAGGTCTCCGACGGGGTCAACACCGTGGAGGGGACGCTGAGCGTCGAGGTGGTCGACGAGGCGGATGCCTCCCCGGTCGCCGGCCCGGTCCACGCCTCCGGTGCGGTCGGCGAGCAGCTGGTCATCGACCCGCTGCGATCAGTGCTGTGGCCGGGACAGGACGAGCTCGGGCTGGCCAAGGTGACCCCGAAGAAGGGCACCAGCGGTCTGGCCGTCACCCCCGACACCGCGAACGGCACGGTGACCGTGGTCGGAGCGCGGCCGGGGTCCTATTACCTCGATTACCAGGTTGCCGTGGGGGACAAGTCCTCCACCGGGGTGATCCGGGTCGACGTGGCTGCAGCCGACGGGCAGCGGGCACCGATAGCCATGACCGATGTGACGTACCTGCCGCAGGGCGGCGAGTCGCTGGTCGATCTGACTGCGAACGACCTCGCACCGTCCGGTGGAATCGTTGCGGTGCAGGACATCTCGGTCCCGGCTGGGAGTGGGATCGTTGCCCGACTGACCGACATGCACCTGGTACAGCTCTCCGCGCGCCGAGCCCTGCCCGCCACCGGGGTGTGGATCTCGTATGCGGCGTCGGCCGGCGGTGGCCCGGCCACCGGATGGCTGCACGTGGTCCCGGTGCCGCGGCCCGCAGAACCGCTGTCGCCCACCGCTGATTCCATCGCCGTGTCGGTACGGGCCGGCGACGCCGTCACCATTCCGATCCACGCGCACGCCGTGGATCCGGGTGGCGATGCGATCGTGCCGGTCGCCTTCCCCGACGACGCGATCGGCGCCAACGAGGGTCTGCTGTTCGTCACCGACGAGTCGCTGCGGTACCAGGCGCCGAGCACCGGTGCGGTCGCCGAAGGCCGCACCCTGCGGACCCAGTACACCGTGCGCAACACGTTCGGGAAGTCCGCGTCGGCGAACCTGGCGATCACCGTCGTACCGCGCGGGGAGAACCGGCCGCCGCGCACTCCACCGACGGTGCAGGCCAGGGTCTTCGTCGGCGGCAGCGTGGACATCCCGGTCCCGCTGACGGGAGTCGATCCCGACGGTGACTGGGCGATCCTGGGCGGTGTCGACGAGCAGCCGCAACGCGGCGCTGCCTCGGTGTCCGGTGCCTCCGTGATCAAGTACACCGCGTTCGACCAGGCGGGGACCGACACCCTGCGCTACACCGCTTCCGACCCCTTCGGCGGCACCGTGATGGGCACCGTGCAGGTGCTCGTCGTGCCGCTCCCGGACTCCGCAGATCCGCCGATCGTGCCCGACCTCGCGGTGACGGTGGCGCCGGGTAGGTCGATCGCGGTCAACGTGCTCGGCGAGGTCACCGACCCGGGCGGGCTGGCCGTCAGCTTCCCGGCGGAGAACGCCCTGCAGCTGCCCGCCGGCAGCCCGGGGATCACCGTGCGGACCCGCGACGACACGGTGTTGATCACCGCTGGCGGCCAGCCGGTGACCGTTCCGATCCAGGTCACCGTCCAGAACGCCCAGCAGCGCACCGGATCCGGGACGCTCACCGTCACCGTCGACCCGCAGGCGCCGGCCATCCCGCCGACGGCCGACGACATCCTGGTGACCACCGACATGGTCAACGACGCCCAGGACACGGCGACGGTCGATCTGTCCCCCGCGGTCGCGAACCCCGGTGGCCTGCCGGAGGAACTCGTCGCCGGTGTGCCGGCACTGTCCAAGGGACGCTTGAGCGTGCTCGGAGAACGGCAGGTCACGGTGCCGGTGAAAACGGCACGTCAGGTGATCGCCTACCAGGTCACGACCCCACAGCAGCTCACGGCGGAGGCGTTCCTCATCGTGCCGTCGCGCAGCGAGCTGGGGATCGCCGATGACCCCGGGGAGACGACGCCGCGGCCCGAGCCCAAGCCCGAGGAGCAGAAGCCGTTCGTTCCGCGGGTGCTGAAGCCGCTGATCGTGGACGCCGGGCAGACGTACACCGTCAAGGTCGCCGACCACATCGGCGGCGCCGCGTCCGGGCGCACCGTGCAGGTCGCCTCCGACGTGGCCCCGCGCGCCTCGGTGGGGACCCTGACCCGGCTCGACGCTGCGACGCTCCGGTGGGTCGTACCGGAGGACGCCGGCGGTGGCGCACTGTTGATCGTGCCGGTGAGCGACGGGGCGACCAAGGTCACCCAGGCGTCGATCCGGGCCACGATCAAGCCCAAGAACCCTGACCCGCCGGTCTTCCAGGGAACCGGCATCGAGGTCGAGGCAGGTGCTTCGGCGCCGCCGGTGCGGCTGCTTCCGCTGGTCACCTACGACGCCGACAAGAAGGGTGACCTCACGTTCTCTGCGGTGAACGGCGGCGCGAACGGCATCACCGCGGTGGTCCGGGACGGATCGCTGGTGGTCTCGGCGGCCATCGCCACCCCCAAGGGCACCACCACGACGTTCTCGATGACCGTCACGGACGGGATCAACCCGCAGGCCGCTGCCAGGTTCCCGGTCACCGTCACCGGCTCCGACAAACCGTTGGCCACCCTGGCGCCGAAGCGGCTCGACGCCGCCGCTGGTCAGCAGGCGCAGACCAACGTGCTCGCCGGCGCCTCGAACCCGTTCCCGGAGCCGCTCACCCTCACGGCTGTCGGTGACGGCGACAACTACGCAACGAGCTTCGACGCGAACGGAGTCGTGCGGATCACCCCGGCTGCGGACTTCTCCGGCACGTTGGCGATCCCGCTGACGGTGCAGGACGTCACCGCCGACCCGGACCGCGACGTCTCCGGGACCTTGACCGTCGTCGTGCGGGGCAAGCCGGATGCGCCAGGTGCCCCGGCCCAGCTGTCCGTCGACGACGGCACTGCGGTGATCCAGTGGGGCGTCCCCGACGACAACGGATCGGCCATCACCTCGTACCTGGTGCGCGGATCGGGTGGCTTCTCGCAGGAGTGCCCGCGGTCACCGTGTCGCCTGGAAGGGTTGCGCAACAACGTCTCCTACGTCTTCACCGTCGTCGCGCGCAATGACGTCGGAGAGTCCGCGGCGTCCGCCGGATCGGCGCCGGTCCGACCGGACACCGCTCCCGGTGCGCCCGGGACGCCGAAGCTCACCTACGGCGACGCGACGATGGTCGCCACCTGGCCCGCGTCCTCGAGCTCCGGTTCACCGATCACGAAGTACGAGGTGCAGATCTCGCCGGGCAAGAGCACCACGGTGGGGGCGGACACCCGCTCGCACCGCTTCGACGGGCTGCAGAACGGCACCACCTACACCGTGCGGGTCCGGGCCCTCAACAACTCCGGCACCCCCAGCGACTACTCGCCGCAGGCCTCCGAGACACCGGCCGGTAAGCCGGGGGTGCCGCGCGATCTGCAGATCACCGCGGCCAGGACATCGGGCGACCGCGGACAGATCGACGTCACCTGGCGCCAGGCGGCGGGCAACGGCGACGACCCGTCCTACATCGTCAGTTGGCGGGCCGGCGGCGAAACGAAGACGATGGAACGTCCCGTCGGTGCGACCGCGGCCGCGATCCCCGGGGTCGTGCTCGGGCAGGAGTACTCGATCCAGGTGTACGCGGTGAACAAGGTCGGTCGCTCGGCGCTCTCCGACCCGAAGACTGTCGTGCCGTACACCCCGCCGGCGCAGGTGACCGATCTCGCCGCCACCGCCACCGGCGCCGACAACGAGGTGAAGCTGACCTGGTCGGCGCCGGGGGACAACGGTCGCAAGGTCGTGAAGTACCAGTACACCGCCACGCCGGACGGCGGAGGCGCGAACTGGCAGGACACCCCCGGAGCGGAGACCACGTTCAACCCGCCGAACCTGACCAACGGCACCGCCTACACCTTCCAGGTACGCGCCTGCTCACAGACCGATCAGGGTGTGACCTGCGGGGAGGACTCACCGGGCGCGACCGCGCGGCCCTACGGCCCGCCGCGGGCGGTGCAGAATCTTGCCGCGGACGACACGACCGCTCCCGGCACCGTCGTGGTGTCGTGGCAGCCACCCGCCGACAACGGAGGCCTCAACACCCAGGGGTACGACCTTCGGGTCGACGGCGGCGAGTGGATCGACAACGCAAAAGAGCTGTCGCGCAAGGTGGAGGGCCTGACCAACGGGCAGACCTACACCTTCACCGTGCGTGCCAGGAACGACATGAAGCAGACCGGCGCCGAGGCGGCAGTGACGGCCACGCCGTACGACGTGCCCGCGGCCCCCGGTGGGCTGACAGCTGCCACCCCGAGCCCGGACAGCGTGACGCTCACCTGGACGGACGGGGCGAACGGCGGACGGGACATCAAGGGTTGGGAGGCGCAGATCGACCAGGGCGGCTGGGCGCCGATCACCAACGGCCAGAACATCGCGACACCCGACCACACGGCGGACCATCTCTATCGGGTGCGGGCCGTGAATGCGCGGGGACCTGGCGGGAACTCCGACGATGTCAGGGCCCACTCCTGGGGACCGGTGGGGCAGGTGCAGAACATCCGCCGGGCCGGCGGCTCCCAGAACTCCGTGGACTTCGCCTGGGATCCGCCGCCCAGCAACGGGATCGACGGCTGGACGTACAGCGTCAACAACGGTGCCCCGCAGGCCGCCACGACTTTCACCATGCCGTCCGGCTGTGGAGATCCGCAGACAATCACGGTCACACCGGTCGATGGGCAGCAGCACCGTGGACAGCCGCAGACCGGGCAGGCATCGGCCGATGCCTGCCCCCCGCCGCCGCCGCCGCCCCCACCGCCCCCACCGCCCCCCGAACCGACGCGGCAGGTGAAGATCGTCCGCGATCGCAGCGCGGTGGGACACACGGGCGGCTCCCCCGGCTCGGTGACGTGCAACCACCCGTCGTGCCGGTTCATCGATGTGCAGCTCACGGACTGGCCGGACAACAAGATCACCTGCAGCTGGAACGGCGGAAGCTCCGAGGACTACAGCCGCACGGGCAGCGGTCGCATCAACACTCAGTGGTACTACGGCTTTCCGGGCAGGAAGGTGACGGTGACGTGCAACGGGAAGAGCGAAACCATCACCTGGTGAAGGTGCTTTCCCCCTACAGAAGGAATCCGAACTCATGACCATGACCCCCGACCACGCGCAGTGGTTCGCGCAGACGTTCTCCTCGCTGGTGGGCAACGTCGGCCAGGTGGTGCTCGGCAAACCGCGGACGATCTCGCTCGCGGTGACGTGCCTGCTGTCCGAGGGCCATCTGCTGCTGGAGGACTTCCCGGGCACTGGCAAGACGTCGCTGGCAAAAGCCTTGGCAGGCACGGTGCAAGGGAAGTCGTCGCGCATCCAGTTCACCCCTGACCTGCTGCCCTCCGACGTCACCGGGGTGACGATCTGGGACCAGAAGACCAATGAGTTCGAGTTCCACCACGGCCCGATCTTCGCCCAGATCGTGTTGGCGGACGAGATCAACCGGGCGTCGCCGAAGACCCAGGCCGCGCTGCTCGAGGTGATGGAGGAATCCAAGGTCACCGTCGACGGGGTGTCGCACGCGGTGGGCAACCCGTTCATGGTGATCGCGACGCAGAACCCGATCGAGCAGGCGGGGACGTACCGGTTGCCGGAAGCGCAGCTCGACCGGTTCCTGATGAAGACGTCGCTCGGATACCCGGATCATGCTGCGACGGTGGAGATCCTGGCGGGTGCGGGAACGAAGGCGCACCAACGGACGGTGGCGCCGAAGATCACCCCGGCCGCCGTGGTGGACATGGCGGAGTTGGCGGCGACGGTGCACACCGATCCCGCCGTGCTCGACTACGTGGTGCGGATTGCGGAGGCGTCCCGACAGGCTCCGGAGACGACGGTGGGCGTGTCGGTCCGCGGGTGTCTGGCACTGGTGCGGGCGTCCCGCACGTGGGCGGCAGCGCACGGTCGGCACTACGTGATCCCGGACGACGTGAAGGATCTGGCGGAACCCGTTCTGGCGCACCGGATCATGCTGGATGCGGAGGCTGAGTTCGCCGGAACGACGGTGGCGTCCGTGGTGCACCGGATCCTCGGCGACATCACCCCTCCCCAGCAACGCGGCGCCTGAGGTCGTCCCCGATGACCAGAGCAGCTCCGCCGAGCGGCGGCGGCAGGGACGCCGCGATCGGTGACGCCGGCTCCACTCCGGGTGGCGCGACGGGTTCGGAGTGGCGGCGTCACCAACTGACCGACCACGGGTCGAAGCCTGCCGAGCTGTTCGCCGAGCACTCGCTCGACTGGTCGCAGAGCCTGCAGGCCGGCAGCGTTCCGGCACGCAAGAGAGCCACTCCGCCGGTGACAGCGCTCGGTGTGGTCGTGATCGTCATCGCGATCGCCGCGCTGGGAATCGGCTGGCTCACCGGGTGGTCGGAGTTCACGGTCGCCGGCGTGGCTGCTGCAGTGCTGATCGCGGTCAGCGCCATCTTCCTCCTCGGCCGCTCGTCGTACGCCGTGAGCATCGACCTGCACGACGCGCGGGTCGTCGCCGGAGTCCGCGCCACCGGCGCGATCGTGGTGCGCAACAACGGGTCCCGGCGGTTGCTGCCGGTACGGCTGGAGCTGCCGGTCGGGCCGACCACAAGCTCCTTCCGGGTGCCGTCGCTGGCACCGAACGCCGTGCACGAAGAGCTGTTCGTGATCCCCACCGCGCGGCGCGCCGTGATCGACGTCGGCCCCGCGCTGTCGGTGCGTGGTGATCCGGTGGGGCTGACCCGGCGTCAGGTGCGGTGGACGACCGTCGATCAGCTGTTCGTGCACCCGCGGACGACGCCGCTGCACGGAGCGAGCACCGGCTCCGTCAAGGACCTCGAGGGCAGCCCCACCACCGAACTGTCCAGCAACGATGTCTCCTTCCATGCGCTGCGGGAGTACGTGCCGGGGGACGACCGGCGCTACGTGCACTGGAAGACGTCGGCGCGCACCTGGATGCAGAACCAGAAGCTGATGGTGCGGCAGTTCGAGGAAACGCGTCGGACGCACCTGGCCGTCGCGCTCTCGGTCGATCCGCGGGAGTACCTGTCGCTCGAGCAGTTCGAGGTGGCCGTCGGAATGGCGGCCTCGCTGGGAGTCCAGGCGTTCCGCGAGGAGCGTCCGGTGACGGTGTACGGCGGCCGGTCCGCGCTGCTGGCCACGTCGGCCCGCCGCATGCTCGACGCGGTGGCCGGGTTGCTGCCGGAGCCCGGCTCCGGGGTGCTGACCGCAGGACGGGCCGCGGGAACCGCTGTTCCGAACGCCTCTGTGGGGGTGTTGATCACCGGGTCGGTGCCGGATGCGGCGCAGATCTGGCGCGCAGCAACCGGTTTCGCCGCCGGGGTGCGGGTGATCGGCATCCGGGTCGGTACCGGCAGAGGCATCAAGCTGGGCGCCATCGGTGGGGTCGACATCGCCACCGTCGGTGCGCTCAACGACCTGCCCGCCGCGCTGCGCCGGATGCGGGCATCATGACAGGCCCCCGCCCACCGCTCCCCGGTCCGCCCAACGGTCCGGTCCCCGGCGGCAGTCCAGGCGCCCCGCCACCCTGGCAGCGGACGCCACCCTCGGGTCCTGCCGGACCGCGGTCCGGCACCGGTCCTCAGCCGTGGCAGCGTCCCACCGGACCGCAGCCCGGAGCGGCACCGTACGGCCCGGGTCCGTATCCGCCGGGACCGGCCGGACCGCAGTGGGGCGGCAGCGCACCGGTGATGTTCGCCGGTGCTCGCGAACCGCTGCCGTGGCGGCGGATGCTCGTCGACACGCTGGTGCTGACCGTGCTCGTGATCGCTGCCGGGCTGGTCTTCGCGCCGGCCTACGGCGGGGTCGCCTTCCTGCGGGCGCTGGCCACCGGCGCAGGGGTGGGAGCGCTGAGTGCACTGGTGCCGAGGCTCCTGAGGTGGCCGGCGATCACCTCCTTCGTGCTGGTTGCCATGGGCTACTTCGGGTTCGGCGCCGCCGCTGCCGTCCCCGAGTCGGCGATCGGTTCGGTGCTGCCGACGGGTGGATCGATCCGGCTGCTGGCCGCCGGCGTCATCACGTCGTGGAAGCAGATGCTGACCGTTGCCGTCCCGGTCGGTGACGGTGGCGCGCTGCTGGTGCCGGTGTACCTGTTGGCCGCTGCGCTGTCGCTGGCCGCGGTGCTGCTCGCGGTGCGGACGAGCCGCGGTCTCATCGCACTGGTCCCGGCCGCAGCGATGGCCGTCGGAGCCGCAGTGTTGGCCTCCAGCAGCGCTTTCGAGCCGGCGATCGTCGGGACGGGCTGGATGGTGCTCGCGGTGTTGTGGGCCTCGTGGCGCCGCGCGGCGACCGGACTGCCCGGCCTCGACGTGCGTCGTCCGTTCGCCCTGCTGCTGGTGATCGTTCCCACGGTGGCGGCCGGTGTGTTGCTCGGACCGCTGGTGACGTCGCAGACCTCTCCACGCACCATCGCCCGCGAGCTCGTCCAACCGCCGTTCGACCCGTCGACCTTGGCCAGCCCGCTGAGTTCCTACCGCAGATACGTCGTCACGAACCGGGAGAAACCGCAGCTCACCGTCACCGGTCTACCGGCCGGGATGCCGCTGCGGCTGGCGGTCCTGGACACCTACTCGGGTCAGTACTACTCGACGTCGGCGGACGTCGGCACCTTCGCCCGGGTCGGTGGACGATTGGCCCAGGTGCCCAGCGGAACATCGGTGACCGTGGGCATCACGGTCGACGAGTACGCGGACGTCTGGGTGCCGGATGTCGGCTACCTGGCCGCGGTCGGATTCGGCGGACCCGATGCGGTGCGACTACGGGAGGACTTCCGCTACAACCGGGAGACCGGGGCGGCCGTGGTGACCAGCGGGTTGCGCACGGGCGACCGGCTCGAGCTCACCGCATCGGTCCCCGCCCAGCCGACTCCTCAGCAGCTCGGCGACACTCCCGTCGACACCGTCGCGCAGGACCCGCTGGACAAGTCGATCCCCGAGGTTGTCAGCAAGGCAGGCGAGTGGGGCGGCTCCGGCAGTCCGGCGCAGGTGGTGGAGAACCTGCGGAAGGCGTTGCACGACACCGGGTACGTCTCGCACGGCGAGACCGAGAGCGGCGTCCCCGGTGGTCACGGTGCCGACCGCATCCGCCAGCTGCTGACGTCCAAGATCATGCGCGGCGATTCCGAGCAGTACGCGGTCGCGCTGGCGTTGATGGTCCGCGCCAAGGGATACCCGGCGCGGGTGGTGCTGGGGTTCCGCGGCGGCGATGCCGGGGACGCCAGCCAGGTGATCGACGGGTCGCGGTTGACCGCGTGGGTCGAGGTGCCGTTCGTCGGCTACGGCTGGGTCGCCTTCGATCCGCTGCCGGACGAGCAGAAGCCGCCACCCACCCAGCGACCGGACGAGAACCAGTCGCAAGCTGATCCGCAGCAGGCCCAGCCGCCGCCACCACCGGTACCGCCGCAGCAGGCGCAGGCCGATGCTCAGGACGACACCGACTCGCCCGATGATCCCCAGCAGGACGATCAGCAGCAGGAGGCGCCGCCGCCACCCGACGGCGGAAGTGCGATCTGGGGCTGGGTGGCGCTCGGGGTCGGGATCCCGGTGCTGCTGCTGGTGCCGTTCCTGGTGATCCTGCTGTTGAAGCGGCGTCGTCGCCGTGCGCTGTCCGGTACCGGCACGCCCGACCAACGGATCGCCGGCGGGTGGCGGTACCTGCTCGGTCGGGCCGTCGACCTGGGTATCACCCCGCCGCGCGGAACCACCAGGACCGAGGCCGCTCGGCAGTTGGCGACGGATTTTGCGGCTCGGGCTGCCGCGCCGCGGCCGAACCGCCCCGGTGAGCTCCCGCAGGCGCCCACAGCCGGCGGGGTCGCGGTGTTGGCCAGGTCCGCCGATGCCGGAATCTTCGCTCCCGAGCCGGTCGATCCCGCGTCTGCGGCTCGGTACTGGCAGCATCTGGAGCAGGAACTGGCCGAGATCGACCGCAGCCTGTCGCCCTGGCGTCGGTGGCGGGCACGGCTCTCGACGCGATCACTGCGCAAGGACGTGCGATGAACAGCTCGACCCTGCAGTCCGGAGGGGCCCCGGCGCCCGCGCCGGGCCTGCCCGATGCGGGTGGCTCGAGGTGCCGCAACTGCGGGACACCGGTGGCCCGGACGACGGTGACCTGCCCGGTGTGCGGCGGCGCTGTGGGGTTGCGGTCCGAGTTCCTGGAAGGGACCGATCCCGCTGCACCGCGGCGTCGGTTGCTCGCCACCGCGATCGACGGAGCGCTGCCGCTGGCGGTGATCGCCGCGCAGATCCTGCTGCCCGCGCCGTCGCCGGCGGTGCGCTGGTCGTTGTGGGCAGTGCTGATCGCCTGGATCGGGGTGCTGGTGGTCACCGAGGGCGTCACGGGGCGGACCCCCGGAAAAGCACTGCTGCGTCTGCGATCTGTCGACGTGCGATCCGGACGGGTGATCGGCATCGGTCCGGCAGCGATCCGCACGCCGGTCAAACTGGTGGCAGGCGTCGGCACCCTCGCCATCGCCACCCTGTCCTATCGCTGGGATCCGGACGGGCAGGAGCGGACCTGGTGGGACCGCGCTGCGCGCAGCAGGGTGATCGATGCGAGCGTGCAGATCCCTGGTGGCACCGGACGTTTCCCCGGTGTTGCTGCAGGCACCGTCGACGCCGTCGCGGCGCGCTGGGCCCCGGCCGGCGAACCACCCCCGCTGGTGACCGGCGTGCCTGCCGTCCCGGCCACCGGCGCTGCCCGACCTGTTCCGTCGCCCGCTGTGCGACCCGCTCCCGCTCCCGCTGCACCGATCGCACGCCACGACGGTGCCCGGCAGCGCGTGTCGACGCCACCGTCATTCCTGCCGTCGACAGCACCACCGATCGCACCTGCGCACCAACCGCCGGCCCGACCTGGCGAGACCCGGGACCCTGGTGCACCGCAACGAGCATCAGCGTCGGGGCCGACCGGGGTCGGCGCCGGCGATCCGCGTCGACCGCGCCATGCGGCGCCGGATACTGCGCCCGCGACCGGGGGACCGGGACCGGTCCAGCCGAGTCGGGTCGAGTCCGCGCCGGCTCTGCTCGGCTGGGGGCATCCAGGGATCCCGCCCGGTCCGCCGGGCGTCGTCGACGACCCTGCGGCCGAGACCGTCACCTCCGCGGGACTGCAGGAACCCACTCGGGTGCACAGCCGGGAGGAGCTCGGATCGGTGCCGGCCCGGGTGCCCGGCCGGCCGACCACGGCGACCCTGCAGTGGGACACCGGCGCGCGGGTCGTGGTCGGCGGTACCGTCCTGATCGGCCGCGATCCGTTGGCTGACGACGGCGAGAAGGTCGATCGCCGACTGGCCGTCGGGCGCGATTCGATCGGGGTCTCCAAGACGCATCTGCTCCTGTCGATCACCACGGCAGGGGTGACCGTCACCGATCGGCACTCCACCAACGGAGTCCGGTTGGAGCACGAGGACGGAACCTCGGAGAAGTGCCGCGCCGACCTGGCCACCCCCGTCCGCAGCGGCGACGTCATCCGATTCGGCGGCCGCAGCATCACCCTGCCGAGAGACTGACCCGCCGCCCGACCTCACGAACCGCCCACACCTTGTCGCTGGCGTTACGTGCTGTTGCTGGCACCAAGAGTGTCCTTGTCACCAGCGAAAGCCCTTGTCGCCAGCGGAATGTGGTGTGCCGGCGGGTGACAGCCCTTGTCGCCAGCGCGAGTGACGGGAGACGTCAGCGGGCAGCGATGTCGGTCATCTCGGCGCGGGAGGTGACCTTGACACGCTCGCGGTCGTGCACGTCCGCGTCACCCAGCGATCGCTCGTGGGCGTCCAGGCGGTCCCAACCGACGAAATCTGTTGTGGGGAGGCCCTTCTCGGCCAGCAATTGGTCGACGGAAGCGGAATCCCGGTGGGTCGCGCGAGGCAGCTGGGGCGCATCGGCCAGCAGGTTCGCCACGGTCTCGGCAGCATCGGACTTGGTGTGGCCGATCAGACCGACGGGACCACGCTTCACCCAGCCGGTGGCGTAGATACCGGTCAGCGGTGAACCATCGAGATCCGTCACCCGGCCGGCGACGTTGGGCAGCACCAGCTTCGCGGTGTCGAACGGCAGATCCTCGATCGCTTCGCTGCGATAACCGACCGCGCGGTAGACCGCCTGCACGTCCCAGTCGGTGAAGTTGCCGGTCCCGCGGACGCCGGCGTCGCCGGTCAGCTCCATCTGCTCGGTGCGCAGGCCGACGACCGCGCCGTCCGCACCCAGGATCTCGACGGGGTTCTGCAGGAAGTGGATGTGGATCCGCGCCCGCGGGGTCGGGTCGATGTCGCGGACCGCCCAGTCGGACAACACGTCGACGACCATCCGCTGCGCCTTGGCGGCGTTGATCGCATCCATCGAGCCCTGGTCGAACTCCATCCCCTCGGGGGACACGACGACCTGCACATTGGGGGAGTGGTCGAGCTCGCGCAGCTCCACCGGCGTGAACTTGGCCTGCGCCGGGCCGCGGCGGGCGAACATGTGCACATCGGTGACGACGGACTTCGCCAGCACCGCGTGCACGTGCGGCGGGATGTCGGTGTACAGCAGTTCGTCGCCGGTGCGTGCCAGGATGCGGGCGACATCCAGCCCGACGTTGCCGACCCCGATCACGGCGACGGACGCGGCGTCGCTGAGGTCCCAGGTCTGCTCGCGGTCGGGGTGCGAATCGTAGAAGGCCACGAAGTCGGCGCCGCCGTAGGAGCGCTCCAGGTCGGCGCCGGGGATCGAGAGGTCGCGGTCCCGCTCGGCGCCGGTGGCGAAGATGATCGCGTCGTAGTGCTCGCGGAGTTCGTCGACCTTGACGTCTACCCCGACGTGCACGTTGCCGCGGAAGGTGATCTGCGGGTTCTCCATCACCCGGTGCAGCGCCACGATGATCTGCTTGATCCGCGGGTGGTCCGGTGCGACGCCGTAGCGGATCAGCCCGTACGGGGTGGGCAGCCGATCGAAGATGTCGACGATCACCGTGTCGTCCGACTTCGTCAGGATGTCGGAGGCGTAGATCCCGGCGGGACCGGCGCCGACGACGGCGACGCGCAGACCGGCGGTCGCGCCGTCGACCGGCGACTCACTGCGCGGCGTTGCGCTGGCGGAGGACGAAGTGGCGGGTGACACGGACATGGGGGGTGGCTCTCCTTGCTGGTGGACGGCTCCAGCCTAAGGGAAGGGTCCCCTTCCTCGATCGGCGACCGGCCTCGCTCAAGCCTCCGACCTGCGCAGACAGCCCGCGTATGTGGCCGAACGCTCATCCGTGGCTGCTGCGATGGCGTGAGCACTCTTCGACGAACTTCGAGGGGCTCCGCACCTGGACCGGTCAGGTGCAAGGCCGGTCGGGACCTGAGAGACTGCCGACCATGACCGCGAAGATCGCCAACATCTGCTTCGACGCCCACGACCCCTATGCCCAGACCAGCTGGTGGAACCAGGTACTGGAGGATTTCACGATGGGGGACGAGGACCAGCCCGGCAACGACGAATGCGGTCTCGAGGGCCCAGACGACCAGGCCGTGCTGTTCCTGAAGGTGCCGGAGCGAAAGACGGTGAAGAACCGGGTGCACCTGTGCCTGGTCTCGGGGGACGGCTCCAGGGACACCGAGGTGGATCGGTTGATGGGCCTCGGGGCGAGCGTCGTCGACGACCGCCGCACATCGGACGGCAAGGGCTGGGTCGTGCTGGGCGATCCGGAGGGCAACGAGTTCTGCATCCTCCGCACCCGCGCCGAGATCGAGGCAGATTGAGCCCCGCGCTCGCAGACGATCAGCGGGGCCGGACCTGGCGGACCGCGCCGGTGGAGGCAGAGGTGGCCATCGAGGCGTACGCCTGCAGCGCTTTGCTGACCACCCGATCGCGATCCAACGGCTTCCACGGGTGCTCCGAGGCTTCCATCTTGGCGCGCCGTTCGGCGAGTACGTCGTCACCGACGTTGACCCGGATCAGCCGCTCGTGCACGTCGATCTCGATCTCGTCACCGTCCTGGATGAGCCCGATGGTGCCGCCGGAGGCCGCCTCCGGCGACATGTGGCCGACCGAGATCCCGGACGATCCGCCGGAGAATCGGCCGTCGGTGATCAGCGCGCAGACCTTGCCGAGGCCGAGGCCCTTCATGAACGAGGTCGGATGCAGCATCTCCTGCATGCCGGGACCGCCGGCCGGTCCCTCGTAGCGCACCACGACGACATGGCCGGCCTGCACCCGCTTGGAGAGGATGGCCTCGACCGCGTCGTCCTGCGACTCGACGACCAACGCGGTGCCGGTGAAGTGGAAGAGCTCCTCGTCGATGCCGGCGGTCTTGATCACGGCGCCCTCCTCGGCGATGTTGCCGTACAGCACCGCCAGCCCGCCGTCGACAGTGTAGGCATGCGCGAGATCCCTGATGCAACCGTCCGCCTGATCAAGATCCAAGGTGTCCCAACGGTTGTCGGTGGAGAACGCCTTGATGGTGCGGACCCCGCCGGGCGCGGCGTGGAACAGCTCGAGCGCCCGGGCGGAGGGCTGCTCGGCGCGGACGTCCCACTCGGCGAGCCAGCTGGACAGGTCGGGCGAGTGCACGGTGTGCACCTCACGCTCGAGCAGTCCGGCGCGGTCGAGCTCGCCCAGCAGCGCGGGGATGCCGCCGGCGCGGTGCACGTCCTCCATGTGGAAGCGCGGGTGGTTGGGGGCGACCTTCGACAGACACGGCACCCGCCGCGACAAGGCGTCGATGTCCGCCAGGGTGAAGTCGATCTCGCCCTCCTGCGCGGCGGCGAGGATGTGCAGCACGGTGTTGGTGGAGCCGCCCATCGCCACGTCCAGCGCCATCGCGTTGGTGAACGCCGCCCTGGTGGCGATCGAGCGCGGCAGCACCGAGTCGTCGTCGCCGTCGTAGTAGCGCTTCGCCAGCCCGACGATGATCTCCCCGGCGCGCAGGAACAGGTCCTTGCGGGCGATGTGGGTCGCGAGGGTCGAGCCGTTGCCGGGCAGTGACAGGCCGAGCGCCTCGGTGAGGCAGTTCATCGAGTTGGCGGTGAACATGCCCGAGCACGAGCCGCAGGTCGGGCACGCGGACCGCTCCACCTCGGTCAGGCCGTCGTCGGTCACGGCTTCGGTGGCCGAGGCGTTGATGGCGGTGATCAGGTTGGTCGGGGTGCTGGCGACGCCGTCGACGATCACGGCCTTGCCGGCCTCCATCGGGCCACCGGAGACGAACACGGCGGGAATGTTGAGGCGCATCGCGGCCATCAGCATGCCGGGGGTGATCTTGTCGCAGTTGCTGATGCAGACCAGGGCATCCGCGGTGTGCGCGTTGACCATGTACTCGACGGAGTCGGCGATCAGCTCGCGGCTGGGCAGCGAGTAGAGCATGCCGGCGTGGCCCATCGCGATGCCGTCGTCGACGGCGATGGTGTTGAACTCCTTGGAGACGGCGCCGGCTTCCTTGATGGCGCCGGCCACCAGGTCGCCCATGTCCTTGAGGTGCACGTGTCCCGGGACGAACTGGGTGTAGGAGTTGGCGATCGCGATGATCGGTTTGCCGAAGTCGCCGTCCGTCATACCCGTTGCGCGCCAGAGGGAACGGGCGCCGGCCATGTTACGGCCGTGGGTGGAGGTCCTGGAACGCAGTGCCGGCATGGCGGAACTCCCGGTCGATCGGCAGATGAGCTGGACCTGAGATTACGCCTCGGCCGCACTGTCGGATTCTGCCGACGGCATCTCGAATCTGATCGCTCCACCTGATGCCGCGGCCAGCGCGGGCAGATCCCGCGGCAGCACCATCGGCAGCCTGGTGCGTCCACCGCGCACATCCAGGGCCACGGTCCACCGCGCCTCGGTCAGCTCCAGGTTGACGATGGTCTGCCAGGCCAGCTTCTTCGTCCCGAGCCAGGTGCGGACGGTGATCCCACTCGGATCGACGACCGTGCGGGTGAGCAGGGTCCAGGCCACAGCGGCCACGGGGACCGCATACATCAGGCTCCACCAGCCACCCAGACCGGCGAGGGGGATGACGCAGAACAGCAGCACCACGGCGAAGATCAGCGATGACGGCGGAAGCCGGAACACCACGCGCCCCGCTCCGGGGGTGGCCGATGTCGTCGGTGGGCCGGCCTGCGCGCGACCGACCTGCTCCGGATCGTTCTGTTCTCCACCGCTGCTCACGGCTTCATGGTGTCATGCGGCACGGTGCGGCCCCTTCGCCGCTCTCCTCGGTGTTGGTCTTCGATGCGTTCGCCCGATGGGACCGACGGCGCCGACGGAACCTACGGACGCCGCCGGCGCCATCCCACCCGCTGGGACGGCGATCCCGCAGAGTTGACACTCTCGAAATCCCGCGCCTACCATCGGAACCATGCAGTCGCAGATTCTCGTACTCCAGTAGCGCGCCGAACGCGGAACCCCCGCAGCGGCGCGCAACCCCTTGGCCACCCGGTGACGGTGACGAGGGGTTTTTTGTTGCTCTGCAGTCGCTTTCGCCGCCACCAGCGGCGTCGCGGCAGCGCTCGGTAGTGCAGTCAACAGCAGTACCGCAGCACGGAGCAGGACAGACCGCGAGCAGTACCGACAGACAGGATCGACGTGTCATGACGTCACAGGCGCGGCCCACCGTGGTGCCGCCGCAGGCCGGCGATCGCCCGGCCGGTGGAGCGATCAGCGGTGGATCAGTGAGTGGAGCACGGCCGGGCGCCGAGCACGGCAGCGAGCATCCGGCGCAGATCGTCGAGCAGGTGACGGGGGCGAAGTCCGTCGTCCGGAGCCTCGAGGAGTCCGGGGTCGAGATCGTCTTCGGCATCCCGGGGGGTGCTGTCCTGCCGGTCTACGACCCGCTGCTCGACTCCACCCGGGTCCGCCACATCCTGGTCCGTCACGAACAGGGCGCGGGCCACGCTGCCACCGGCTATGCCCAGGCCACCGGCAAGGTCGGCGTCTGCCTGGCCACCTCGGGGCCGGGCGCCACCAACCTGGTCACGCC
Source organism: Nakamurella sp. (assembly GCA_037720195.1). Lineage (GTDB taxonomy): Bacteria > Actinomycetota > Actinomycetes > Mycobacteriales > Nakamurellaceae > Nakamurella. The sequence continues at coordinate 32,164 of JBBJML010000002.1, forward strand.
GATCGCCGACGCCCACATGGACTCCGTTCCGCTGGTTGCCATCACCGGTCAGGTCGGCCGACCGCTGATCGGCACCGACGGTTTCCAGGAGGCCGACATCTGCGGCATCACGATGCCGATCACCAAGCACAACTTCCTGGTGAGCGATCCGGCGGAGATCCCGTCCGTCATCGCCGCTGCGTTCCACCTCGCATCGACGGGCCGACCCGGCCCGGTGCTGGTGGACATCCCCAAGGACATCCTGCAGGCCGAGACCACCTTCCGGTGGCCGCCGGAGATCAACCTGCCGGGATACCGTCCGGCGCCCCGACCGCACTCCGGGCAGATCAGTGCGGCCGCGAAGTTGATGGTCGGCGCTCGGCGTCCGGTGCTGTACGTCGGCGGCGGCGTGATCAAGGCAGAGGCGTGCCCGGAGCTGAAGGTGCTCGCCGAGCTCACCGGAATCCCGGTCGTCACCACCCTGATGGCCCGTGGCGCCTTCCCGGACTCGCACGAACAGCACCTGGGCATGCCGGGCATGCACGGCACCGTGGCCGCGGTCGGCGCGATGCAGAAGGCTGATCTGATCGTTGCGCTGGGCGCGCGTTTCGACGACCGGGTCACCGGTCAGCTCTCAACCTTCGCCCAGCACGCGACGATCGTGCATGCCGACGTCGATCCGGCCGAGATCGGCAAGAACCGCGCCGTCGACGTGCCGATCGTCGGTGACGCCCGCGAGGTCATCAACCAGCTGATCGCCGCCGTGCGGGAGCTGCAGGAGCAGGGCGCCGTCAGCGATCTGTTCGCCTGGTGGGCCGAGCTCGACGAGCTGCGGCAGACCTATCCGCTCGGCTACGACGAGTTGCCGGACGGCACGCTGTCGCCGCAGTACGTCATCCAACGACTGGGTGAGATCAGCGGACCGGAGACGATCTTCACCTCCGGCGTCGGTCAGCACCAGATGTGGGCGGCGCAGTTCATCTCCTACGAGCACCCGCGTACCTGGCTCAATTCCGGCGGCCTGGGCACGATGGGCTATGGGGTGCCCGCAGCGATGGGCGCCAAGGTCGGCTGCCCGGACACGACGGTCTGGGCGATCGACGGTGACGGTTGCTTCCAGATGACCAACCAGGAGCTCGCCACCTGCGCCATCGAGGGCATCCCGATCAAGGTCGCGGTGATCAACAACGGCAACCTCGGCATGGTGCGCCAGTGGCAGACCCTGTTCTACGGCGAGCGGTACTCCAACACCGAGCTCGGCACCCACAAGCTGCGCATCCCCGACTTCAAGCTGCTCGCCGAGGCGATGGGCTGCGTCGGGTTGCGCTGCGAGTCCAAGGAGGACGTGGACGCCACCATCCGGCAGGCGATGGAGATCAACGACCGGCCCGTCGTCGTCGACTTCACCGTCGGCAAGGACGCCCAGGTGTGGCCGATGGTCGCAGCCGGCACCGGTAACGACCAGATCATGGCGGCGCTCGACATCCGACCGTTGTTCGACGAGGCGTGAGGGGAAACGCATGACACGCCATACGCTCTCGGTGCTGGTGGAGAACAAACCCGGTGTGCTGGCACGGGTTTCGGCACTGTTCTCCCGCCGCAGCTTCAACATCCACTCGCTCGCCGTCGGTCCGACGGAGAATCCCGACGTCTCGAGGATGACGATCGTCGTTGCGGTGGAAGGACTTCCGCTGGAGCAGGTGACGAAGCAGCTCAACAAACTGATCAATGTGCTGAAGATCGTCGAACTCAGCCCGACCGCTTCCGTCCAGCGCGAACTGCTGTTGATCAAGGTGCGCTCGGATGCGGTGAGCCGCGCACAGATCGCCACCGTCGTCGAGATGTTCCGGGCCCACATCGTCGATGTGACCCCCGACTCGATGACCATCGAAGCCGCAGGGACCTCCGACAAACTCGAGGCCCTGGTGCGGATGCTGGAGACCTTCGGCGTCCGCGAACTCGTCCAGTCCGGCATGGTCGCACTCGGCCGCGGACCCAGGTCGATCACCCAGGCGGGTGCCCGGCAGGATTGAGGGACAGGGCGCGCCGGCGACCCCGGTGATCCCGTCCGCAGCAGATGTCATGACAGCAGTGCCTACAGATGCAGCACATCAGATGCAGCACATGAGATCAGGAGCAGCAGAGCAGATGACCGCGAAGATCTTCTACGACGAGGACGCCGACCTGTCGATCATCACCGGCCGCAAGGTCGCCGTGATCGGCTACGGATCGCAGGGGCATGCGCATGCGCTGTCGCTGCGCGATTCGGGTGTCGACGTGCGGGTCGGCCTGCCGGAGACCTCGGCCTCCCGGGTCAAGGCCACCGACCAGGGCCTGCGGGTCGTCACGCCGGCCGAAGCAGCGGCCGAGGCGGACGTCATCATGATCCTCACCCCGGACCACGTGCAGCGACACGTCTATGCAGAGGCCATCGAGCCGAACCTGACCGCCGGCAAGGCGCTGGCCTTCGGCCACGGCTTCAACATCCGTTTCGGCTACATCAAGCCGCCGAGCGACGTCGACGTCATCATGATCGCGCCCAAGGGCCCCGGCCACCTGGTACGCCGCGAGTTCGTCGACGGCAAGGGTGTTCCGGACCTGATCGCCGTCGAGCAGGACGCCACCGGTGGCGCCCGCGACCTCGCGCTGTCGTACGCGGCGGCCATCGGCGGGACCAAGGCGGGCGTGCTGGAGACGACGTTCACCGAGGAGACCGAGACCGACCTGTTCGGTGAGCAGGCGGTGCTCTGCGGCGGGGCGAGCGCCCTGGTCCAGGCCGGGTTCGAGACGCTGATCGATGCCGGCTACCAGCCCGAGATCGCGTACTTCGAGTGCCTGCACGAGCTCAAGCTGATCGTCGACCTGATGTACGAGGGCGGGATCGCCAAGCAGCGCTGGTCGGTCTCCGACACCGCCGAGTACGGCGACTACGTGTCGGGCCCGCGGGTCATCGACGAGCACGTCAAGCAGAACATGCTGGCGGTGCTGGCCGACATCAAGGACGGCACCTTCGCCAAGCGATTCATCGCCGACCAGGACGCCGGCGCCCCGGAGTTCAAGGAGTTCCGCACCCAGCAGGAGCAGCACCCGATCGAGCAGACTGGGCGTGGTCTGCGGAAGCTGATGAGCTGGGTCGCCGCCGACGACGACTACTCGGGAACCGCAGCCCGGCACTGATCCGCCGACCCCGATCACACCTCGGCCCCGGTACCTGCACTCAGCAGGGACCGGGGCCGAAGTGGTGTACGGCGAGCGGGCGGGTCAGAAGGTGGATCCGCCCCTGCTGCGCACCCAGTCCTTGGACTGGGGGTTCAGGCAGAAGACGATGATCAGAACCGGCAGGATGATCCTGACGAAGTCAGTGGCACTCACCGTGTAGGTGTCGAGCTGCGCGCTGAGCAGGATCGCCGAGATGATGTTCCACAGGATCACCAGGCCGCAGGCGCTCACCAGGATGCGGCTGTTCTTGCCGCTGAGGGCCGTCACACCACCCCAGATGAGCAGCCCGGACAGCACGAGGGCGACGATCCCGCTGATCACCAGGAACGATGCAATGAAGCCGATGGACGACAACCCGAGCAGCGCGATCCCCCCGAGGATGCTGAAGCCGCCGACGACGAAGGCGATCACCGCGGCCGCCGTCAGCACGCCCGGCCGCTTGGTGGAGGCGGGAGCGCCGTAGGGCTGGCCGCCGTAGGGCTGCGGTGCGCCGTACTGTTGCTGACCCGCGTAGGGCTGCTGGGCGCCGCCGTACTGCTGCTGGGCGCCGTACGACTCCGGTGCCGAGTACGGATCCTGCGGCTGCTTCGGGTCCTGCGCGGGGTACGGAGTGGTCATGGCGGCTCGCTCTCGTCGACCGGAAATGTGCGCGCTCATCAGACCATGACCGTGACCCGAACGGAGCAATCTTCGCCACTTCGGGATGACGAACCGCGCCTCCAGGTCGATCGCGCCGGGAAGGGACGCGGGAACGCCGGCAGAAGGACCCAGGTGGACACCTCCTACGATGGACCCGGCGTTCGAGCACCGTGGCTCGCTGCCGAACTCGTGGGCGGATAGCCCGAGTGCCCGTCCAGCCCACCCGTCATCTGCCTGAGCGGCCCACTGCCGCTCGTCCGGAGGATCCATCGTGTCCAAGCCCGTCGTCCTGATCGCCGAGGAGCTCGCCCCCTCCGCCGTCTCCGTGCTGGGAGACGAGGTGCAGATCCGGCACGTCGACGGAGCGGACAGGGCCGCGCTGCTGCCCGCGCTCGCCGACGCCGACGCGGTGCTGATCCGATCGGCGACGAAGATGGACGACGAGGCGCTGGCTGCGGCCCCGCGGCTGCGGGTGATCGCCAGGGCCGGGGTGGGTCTCGACAACGTCGACGTCCCAGCCGCCACCGCCCGCGGAGTGCTGGTGGTCAACGCCCCCCGGTCCAACATCATCTCGGCAGCCGAGCAGGCGTTCGCCCTGCTGATGGCCGTCGCCCGTCGGACGCCGCAGGCGCACGCCTCGATGGTCGCAGGGGAGTGGAAGCGCAGTGCGTTCACCGGCATCGAGCTGGCCGGCAAGACGGTCGGCGTCGTCGGGTTGGGTCGCATCGGACAGCTGTTCGCTGCCCGGGTGGCTGCGTTCGACACCACCGTCATCGCCTACGACCCGTACCTGCAGCCGGCCAGGGCGGCCTCGCTCGGAGTCACCCTGGTCGACCTGCCGACGCTGATCAGGGAGTCGGACATCCTGTCGATCCACCTGCCGAAGACGCCCGAGACGGTCGGCCTGATCGGTGCGGCGGAGCTCGCCACGGCCAAGCCGAACCTGATCGTCGTCAATGCCGCTCGCGGGGGCCTCATCGACGAGGACGCGCTCGTCGCGGCGCTGCGGGCCGGCACCATCGCCGGGGCAGGCATCGACGTCTACGGATCAGAGCCGGCCGCCGCCGACCATCCGCTCCGGACGGCACCCAACGTCGTGCTGACCCCGCACCTGGGTGCGTCCACCGAGGAGGCCCAGGACAAGGCGGGTGTCTCGGTCGCCCGGTCCGTGCGCGCCGCACTCCGCGGCGACTTCGTCGCGGACGCGGTCAACGTGCAGGCTTCGGGCCCGGTGCCCGAGACGGTCCAACCATGGATCCCGCTGGTGTCCCGGCTGGGCACCATCCTCACCGGCGTGGCCGGGGGGCTGCCGAGCCGCGTCACCGTCGAGGTCCGGGGGGATCTGGCCCGATCGGACACCTCCATCCTCGAACTCGCGGCGGTACGCGGGATCCTGGGGCCGGTCATCTCCGAGGGCGTCTCGTTCGTCAACGCCCCGACCCTGGCCGCCGAGCACGGGGTGGAGCTGGACTCGGTGACCACCGAGGAGATCGGCGACTACCGCTCGATCGTGACGGTGCGCGGGGCGATGGCCGACGGTGCCCTGCGGACCGTCTCCGGGACGTTGTCCGGCGAGAACCAGGTGGCGAAGCTGGTCGAGATCAACGGCCGCCACTTCGACCTGCGGGCCTCCGGCGACCTGATCCTCCTGGCGTACTCGGATCGGCCCGGGGTGATGGGGTCCGTTGGCACGATCCTCGGCGAGGCGGGGGTCAACATCCTGGCCGCCCAACTGTCGCAGGAGGTCTCGGGCAGAGCGGCGATCATGGTGTTGCGCGTCGACGCGCTACCGTCCGGCGACGTCCTCGATCGGCTCGCCGCTGCGGTCCAGGCACGGTCGATCCGCGCCATCCCGGCCGACTGAGGGCGGCGTCCGTTGTCCGAGTGCCCGAGCGGGTCCGCTGCGGCAGCCGAGGTGTGCACACCCCGGGAGCCGCTGACACCCACCCGATCGTGAACAGAGTGGGGTGGGCGGCTGCTCCGGTCGGGTGAACTGACACCTTGCTACTGGACCGAGCAGGACGTTTCGCACCAAACCCGTCAACGGTCGGGAAGTTCTTACCGTGCAGGTCTGGTCAGGGACGGTCCTTCCCCTTAGGTTCAACATGGCCGTAGCGCATGTGACGGCTGTGAATCCACTGTGGCTCGCCGGATCCGGTGTGCTGCGCATCGTCGGCCCGGCCCCGCACAACGAGGCGGGAGCGGCCCGACGTCCTTTGAAAGGGGAAGGTGTCCATGGCGGTGCCCAGCAGGTCCAGGAGATGGGGAGCGGCGGTGATCGCTGCTTCGGTGGTGGTGACCATGGCGGTCGCCCCCGCAGCGCAGGCTGCTCCGGCAGGACCGTCAGCTCCGAGTGGGAACGGCTACACCCCCGCTCAGCCCGGCCCCTACAAGGTCGGTCACGCGGTCTCCGACGGCAAGCTGAAGTTCGAGGTGAAGAAGGCCGACGATGCCAAGGACGTCGATGTCTTCGTCAAGTTCACCGGTCTCAGCAGCTACTCCGCATGGACCGGGCAGAAGGCTCGTGGCGACGAGGCGGCCAGGAGTGCATCACTGGCCAAGCGTGCCGCGATCAACAGCACGGCGAAGTCGGTGCTCGGAGCCGCCCGCGCCGTCGATCCGCAGGCCAAGGTCATCTACACCTCCACCAACCTCGTGCCGGGCGTGGCGATCCGCGCCAACGGCAAGGCCCTCAAGGCCCTGGTCAACCGGCGCGACGTGGTCAACATCGCGCGGCTCGTCCCCAAGAACGTCTCCAATGCCGGTGCAGCTCAGCTGACGCGGGTGCTCAACACCTGGCAGTCCACCGGTGCGCTCGGTGACGACGTCACGGTAGGCATCATCGACACCGGCATCGACTACACCCACGCCGACTTCGGCGGACCCGGAACGGTCGCGGCGTACACCGCCGCCAACGAGACCTCGGACGGCGCGTGGACCCCGGACCCCGCCACGAACGTGGTCGGTGGCTACGACTTCTCCGGCGACGACTACAACGCCAACGAGGCGGCGACCTCCACCCCCGCGCCGGACCCCAACCCGCTCGACTGCAATTCGCACGGCACCCACGTATCCGGCACCGTCGCCGGCCGCGGCGTCGCCGCGGACGGCAGCACCTTCATCGGTGACTACACCACCCTCACCAAGACCTCGCTCGAGGCCATGCGGATCGGCCCGGGCATGGCGCCGAACGCGAAACTGTACGGTCTGAAGGTCTTCGGCTGCGAGGGTTCGACGAACCTCACCGGCGAGGCCCTCAACTGGGCACTCGACCCGAACGGTGACGGCAACTTCAGCGATCACCTCGACATCGTCAACCTCTCGCTGGGCTCCGACTTCGCCACCGAGGACGATCCCGACAACGAGCTCGTCGACACCCTCGCGGCGACCGGCGTGCTGCCGGTCATCGCCATGGGCAACGGCGGCGACACCACCGATGTCGGTGGCGCTCCCGGTAACGCCGTCCGCGCGCTGACCGTCGCCAACTCGGTCGACGCGTTCAGCCTGCTCGACGGCATCAAGGCCACCGCGCCCGCCTCCGTCGTCGGCACCTACGCCGGCCAGGTGTCGGTCGCCTACCCGTGGGCCACGGCTCCGCCGGTCTCCGGCACGGTTGCCGCCATCCCGGGTGGCAACGCCGACGGTTGCTCGCCCCTCTCGGCGACCGACGCCGCCAAGGTGAACGGCAAGATCGCCTGGCTGGAGTGGGACGACAACGACGGGACCCGTCGCTGTGGCTCCGTCGCGCGGTCGGGGAACGTCAAGGCCGCCGGTGCCATCGGTGCCGTCTTCACCTCGACGCTGAACACCTTCGCCGCCGGCATCACGGGCGACGCGACCATCCCGGTGTTCCAGCTGACCGGCGACACCACCGACGCGCTGCGCGCTTCGGCTACCGCCGGCACCCTCGAGCTCACCTTCGACGGTTCGCTCGTCGGCACCGTGAAGTTCTTCGACAACGCGGTCACCGACACGCTCAACAGCTCGAGCAGCCGCGGTCCCCGTGGCGTCCGCGGCGGCATCGTCAAGCCTGACGTCGCCGCACCGGGTACCTCGATCACCTCGGCGGGTATGGGCACCGGCGCACAGCCGCTGACCATCTCCGGCACCTCGATGGCCACCCCGCACGTCGCGGGCATCGCCGCCCTGGTCAAGCAGGTCCACCCGACCTGGACGACCGAGCAGATCAAGGCCTCGATCATGAACACGGCCGGTAACGACGTCTACACCGGTGAGAACAAGACCGGCCTCAAGTACGCCCCGAACCGGGTCGGCAGCGGTCGCGTGGACGCGCTCAACGCGGTGAACAACGACCTGCTGGTTTACTCGGCCACTCGTACCGGCGGCGTCTCGGTGTCGTTCGGGCTGCGGCTGCCGCCGATCACCGAGACCACCTCGGTGACCAGCCAGAAGGTCAAGATCCAGAACACCGCCTCCGTCGGTCGCAACGTGACGGTCAGCTACCTGGCGGGCAACACCAACCCGGGTATCGCCTACACGGTGTCGCCGTCCACGGTCTACGTCGGCGCCAGGGCCACGGCCGAGGTCACCGTCACGATGACCGTCAAGCCGGCGCTCCTTCGCCACAAGATCGATCCGACGATGGACGTCACCCAGCTCAACGCCTACACGGGTCTGACCGAGCCGCGACAGTTCGTCGCGGACGCCTCGGGTCGCCTGATCGTCAAGGACTCCACCACCGGCGCAAGCCTGCGGGTCCCGGTCTACGGCACCGCCACGGCCACCTCCACGACCAAGGCAGCCAAGGGCACGCTGGCCGGCAAGCCGGCGATCACCCTGACCGGCAAGGGCAACAACGGTCCGGACAAGACCCTGGCCTCCGTGCTGGTCTACGGCGGCAGCAACGGCCGTCTGCCGCGCTGCACCGAGACCTCTGAGGGTGGCTGCGTCGGAATCCTGTCTGATCAGGCCGCCGATCTGCAGAACGTCGGTGTCGGCTCCGCGAAGGGCCTGTCCGGCACCTACGCGGACGGCTACCTCTGGTTCGGTCTGCAGACCTACCGGCCGTGGGCGACTGTCGGCCACTCGACCGTGCCGTACGTCAACATCTACCTGCCGGGTGACAACAAGGCCGGTGTGGGCAGCTTCACCGTCTACGGTCTCGCCTCGCCGGAGGGCACGGACGGCCAGAACGACGTCATGATGGCCGCCACCCAGGACAACCGGACCGGCGATCTGGTCAGCGTCATGCCGATGAACTACAGCTACGGCGACGTCGACACCAAGGTGTTCGACTCCAACACGCTGCTGCTGCCGACCGACCCGGCCGTCCTGGGTATCACCAGGTCCACGGTGAACTTCGGGATCAGCTACACGGTCGGCTTCTACAGCAACTTCTCCGGCCTGACGTTCGACGAGATCAACGTCCCGTCGTTCAACGTGACCCAGCCGTGGGTCTCGGCCGCCGCCCCGATCTTCTCGGACCAGGGTGGAACGGCGATCCCGATCGTCCTCGGTAAGCACTCCAAGGTCGGTCAGACGAAGGCGATGGTCGTGCACCTGCACGGTCAGCCCACCCGCAGGGTGGACATCGTCACCGTCAAGTAGTCGCCAGCAGTAACCGGTCGTGACCGGACACTGACGCACCTTCGGCCCGGCGGCCGCACCCGGAAGGGTGCACTGTCGGGCCGAAGGCGTCCCAGTGGGTGATACGACTACGCTGAGCACAGCTCCGGTCGGTCGATCGGGTGTCGTCACCGGGAGTGCTGCTGGTCGAGTTGTCCCGGAACACCCTTCGGTACCAACCTCAGGGGTCCCTGCAGCAGTGCCGCTCCTTCCCGGGCGGCGGAGAGAAGTGAGCGTCGATGAAGCTGGTTGTGATCCCCGGCGACGGAATCGGACCGGAAGTCATCGCTGAGGGACTCAAGGTCCTCGGTGGCGTCGTCCCCGACGTCGAGACGACCACCTACGACCTCGGCGCCAGTCGTTGGCATCGCACGGGCGAGCTGCTGCCCGATTCGGTGCTGCGGGAGGTACGCGAGCACGACGCGATCCTGCTCGGCGCTGTCGGCGATCCGACGGTCCCGTCCGGCATCCTGGAGCGTGGCCTGCTGCTGCGGCTGCGCTTCGAGCTCGACCACCACGTCAACCTGCGGCCGGCCAGGCTCTATCCGGGGGTGCCCGGGCCGCTGTCCGGCGACAAGTCGGTGGATCTGGTGGTGCTCCGGGAAGGCACCGAAGGTCCGTACGCCGGCAACGGCGGTCTGCTGCGCAAGGACACCCCGCACGAGATCGCCACCGAGGTCTCCCTCAACACCTACTTCGGCGTCGAACGCGTGGTCAGGGACGCCTTCGAGCGCGCGGCCCGTAGACCCCGCCAACACCTCACGCTGATCCACAAGACCAACGTCCTGGTGCATGCCGGCCAGTTGTGGAGCCGCGTCGTGGAGGAGATCTCCCTGGAGTACCCCGACGTGACCGTCGCCTACTCGCACGTCGATGCCGCCATGATCCACCTGGTCACCGACCCGGCACGGTTCGACGTGGTGGTCACCGACAACCTGTTCGGCGACATCTTCACCGATCTCGCCGCGGCTGTCTCCGGTGGGATCGGGCTGGCCGCCTCCGGCAACCTGGACGTGTCGCGGGAGAACCCGAGCATGTTCGAGCCGGTGCACGGATCCGCTCCGGACATCGCCGGCACCGGTCAGGCCGACCCGACCGCAGCGGTGCTCAGCGTCGCGCTGCTGCTGGACCACCTCGGTCTGACCGATGCCGCGCGTCGGGTCGAGGCCGCCGTCGCCTTCGACCTGGCCACCCGGCAGCCGGGCTCGCCCGGGCGCACGTCCGCGATCGGCGACCGGCTCGCGGCGCTGGCGTCGAGCTGACGGGCGGCGCAGCATGTCCCTCCCGGACACCGGCGTCCCGTTGACCTCCTCCGTGCCCGAGACGTCGTCGCCGCGGACCGCCGCGGGCGAGCGGGTGCTCTCGTCGCTGGGGGACACCTTCCACGTCTTCGACACGACCCTGCGTGACGGTGCCCAGCGCGAGGGCATCACCTACTCGGTCCCGGACAAGCTCGCGGTCGCCCGCCTGCTCGACGAGCTCGGGGTCGGTTTCATCGAGGGCGGCTGGCCCGGTGCGATGCCGAAGGATACCGAGTTCTTCGCGCGCGCAGCCGCCGGCGAGCTCAAGCTGAGGTCGGCGCAACTGGTTGCCTTCGGTGCCACCCGCAAGGCCGGTGTCCGGGTCCAGGACGACCTGCAGGTCCGGGCGTTGCTCGATTCGGGCGCCCCGGTGGTGACGTTGGTGGCGAAGTCCGACGTCCGGCACGTCGCGCGCGCACTGCGGACGACGAACGAGGAGAACCTGGCGATGGTGCACGACACCGTCGCCTTCCTCGTCGAACACGGCCGCCGGGTGTTCCTGGACTGCGAACACTTCTTCGACGGCTTCTCCGTCGACCGTGACTACGGCCTGCGGGTCGGGGAGGCAGCGGTCTCCGCCGGCGCCGACGTGATGGTGTTGTGCGACACCAACGGTGGTCAACTGCCCGTGTCGCTGGGTCGGACCGTCGCAGAAGTGGTGCAGCGCACAGGGTTCCGGATCGGCATCCACTGCCAGGACGACACCGGGTGCGCCGTCGCCAACTCGATCGCAGCGGTCGAGGCCGGCGCCACCCACGTGCAGTGCACGGCCAACGGGTACGGCGAACGGGCCGGCAACGCCGATCTGTTCGCGGTGCTGGGCAACCTGATCATGAAGCTGGAGCTGCCGGTCCTTCCCGAGGGCCGCCAATCGGAGCTGGTGCGGGTCTCGCACGCGATCGCCGAGATCGCCAACATCGCGCCGGACACCCACCAGGCCTACGTCGGCGCGTCCGCGTTCTCGCACAAGGCGGGGCTGCATGCCAGCGCCATCAAGGTCGATCCGGAGCTGTACAACCACCTGGATCCCGGTGCGGTCGGCAACGACATGCACATCCTCATCACCGAGATGGCCGGACGGGCCTCGGTCGAGCTCAAGGCCAGGGAGCTGGGCATCGACCTGGCGGACCACCCGGAGGTGGTCTCGCGCGTCGTGCAGACCGTCAAGCAGCGGGAGGCGCGGGGATTCTCCTACGAGGCCGCCGATGCCTCCTTCGAGCTGCTGCTCCGGGAGGAGCTCGCGCGCGACGGGGTCGGACCGGACGAGCCGGGGGCGGACTTGTTCACGGTCGAGTCGTATCGGGTGATCGTGGAGAACCCGCTGCACACCGAACGCGAGGAGGTCTCCAGCGAGGCGACCGTCAAGGTGCACGTGGCCGGGCGCCGGGTGATCGCCACCGCGGAAGGCAACGGCCCGGTCAACGCCCTGGACGCCGCTCTGAGGACGGCGCTGGACGGTCTGGCCGAACTGCGGGACGTCGAACTGATCGACTACAAGGTGCGGATCCTCGACGGGGACGCCGGCACCGATTCGGTCACCAGGGTGCTGGTGTCCTCCACCGACAGCCACCGCGAGTGGACGACCGTCGGGGTCCACCCGAACGTCGTGGAGGCCTCCTGGCAGGCTCTGGTGGATTCGCTGCGGTACGCCCTGACCCGATCGGCGCCGAGCCCGACCGCGCACCGGTCCGCGTGAAGAGTCCGCAACACCGACAAGTGGGAGCACATCGATGAGACTGGCCCGTGTGGCACATCCGGAGCACGGCGTGGCCTTCGTGACGGTGGACGGCGATTTCGACGGCTACGACGCCCAGGGGCGGCCGATCCCGGCCGTCGGGACGTCGGCCCGGGAGATCCTGGCGCATCCGTTCGGCACGCCCGAGTACTCGGGTCGGGTGTTCGACCTGGCGCAGTGCCGACTGCTGGCGCCGATCCTGCCGCCCAAGATCGTCGCCTTCGGCCGCACCTACGCCCAGCACGCTGCCGAGCTCGGCAACACCGTGCCGGACGAACCGTTGTGCTTCCTCAAGCCCTCCACCTCCGTGATCGGGCCGGGAGCCGCGATCGCCCTGCCTGCACAGAGCCGCGAGGTCAGCTTCGAGGGGGAGTTGGCAGTGGTGATCGGCCGGCCGTGCCGGGACGTGGCTGCCGAGGACGCCTCGTCGGTGATCCTCGGGTACACGATCGCCAACGACGTCACCGCCCGGGACCTGCAGAAGACGGACGGTCAGTGGGCCAGGGCCAAGGGGTTCGACACCTTCTGCCCGTTGGGCCCGTGGATCGAGACGGACCTGGACCCGCAGGGGCTGAACATCCGCACCGAGGTGGACGGTGAGGTCAAGCAGGACGGCACGACCTCCGACATGGTGTTCACCATCGGTGAGCTGATCGAGTGGATCTCCTCGGCGATGACGTTGCTGCCCGGTGACGTGGTGTTGACCGGGACCCCCGAAGGGGTCGGTCTGCTGTCCGAGGGGAACATCGTCAGCATCGAGATCGAGGGCATCGGAACGCTGGTCAATCCGGTCTCCGCACGTCGCTGAACTGCGGATTGGTCTCGCGCAGTCGGCAACCTGTACGATCATCTGCGGTGCTCGGACGGGTCCTTCCAGACCTGATCCGGACGAGCCTGTGGGGTATGGTGTAATTGGCAACACAGCTGATTCTGGTTCAGCCATTCAAGGTTCGAGTCCTTGTACCCCAGCGAGTCCGGCAGGCTTCGATCGTCGTATCGGACGCCATCCGGATCTCCGGTAGTATCACGGAAGTTCCCAGGCCCCCGTCGTCTAGCGGCCCAGGACGCCGCCCTCTCACGGCGGTAGCGAGGGTTCGAATCCCTTCGGGGGTACCAAACGCCTGAGCCCCGGTTCCTCCCAGGAACCGGGGCTTTCGTGTACCCGGGGCCGAATGCGCGATGGTCCCCTTCGTCTCCTTCATCGCTCAGGGACCGGGAGCAGAACGTGAGGAGTCGAGGGACCCGGGCACAGACCGATCAGGCTCTCGTGAGACGGCTCAGAGTCGGGCAGTCAGCGCATCGGAGGCCTGGATCAGATCACCCGCCCAGCGAGCCCCCGGCCGGCGGCCGATCCGTTCGATCGGACCGGACACCGACACTGCGGCGATCACCGCGCCGGCGCGGTCCCGGATCGGGGCCGACACCGAGGCGACCCCCGACTCGCGTTCGCCGGCCGACTGCGCCCAGCCGCGTCTGCGGACCTCGGCCAGCATACGATCGGTGATCGTGCCGTCGGCGAGTGCGGTTCGTTGGGTTGCGGTGTCTCCCCACGCAGCGAGCACCTTCGCTGCGGAACCGGCCGTCATCGGAAGCCGCGCGCCGAGCGGAACGGTGTCGCGCAGGCCGGATGCGGGCTCGGAGACAGCGATGCAGGTCCGCATCATCCCGTCGGGACGGTAGACCTGGACGCTCTCGCCGGTGCGGTCCCGGAGCCGGGGAAGCACCTCGGTGGACGCGGCCAGCAGTGGATCGGGAGCACTGGCTGCGAGGACCGCGAGCATCGAACCCGGGTGCCACCGTCCCATCTCGTCCCGACCCAGCAGACCGTGCACCTCCAGGCCGACGGCGAGACGGTGTGCGGTGGCGCGGGGAAGTCCGGTGGCCGCACAGAGATCGGCCAGCCCGATCGGTGCGGCCGCCGTCGCCCTGAGCACCTGGACGGCTTTGTCGAGCACGCCGATCCCGCTACTATGTCCCATAGAGCGATACTAGTTTCCCGAATACTGAGAAGTCCAGAATCTGAGAAGTCCGGAGTGTGTGAAGTCCGGAGTCTGAGAAGTCCGGAGTCTGAGAAGCCCAGAGTCTGTGAAGTCCAGGAACCGGGAAGTCCAGCAACCGCGAAGAAGTCCACCCCGGTCGACGCCGACACGCCGAACCGGACCTGTGAAGAGAGAAGGCGATGACCGATGGGTCGCACACTGGCCGAGAAGGTCTGGGAAGCACACGTCGTGCACCGCGCCGAGGGCGAACCGGATCTGCTGTACATCGACCTGCACCTGATCCACGAGGTCACCAGCCCGCAGGCGTTCGACGGGCTGCGTCAGACCGGAAGGCCTGTCCGCAGAACGGATCTCACGCTGGCCACCGAGGATCACAACGTCCCGACGATCGGCATCAACCTGCCGATCGCGGACGAGGTCTCGCGCACCCAGGTCGACACGCTGCGCAAGAACTGCGCCGAGTTCGGGGTCAGGCTGTTCCCGATGGGCGACGCGGAGCAGGGCATCGTGCACGTCGTCGGACCCCAGCGTGGCCTCACCCAGCCGGGGATGACGATCGTCTGCGGTGATTCGCACACCTCCACCCACGGTGCGTTCGGCGCCTTGGCCTTCGGCATCGGCACCAGCGAGGTCGAGCACGTGCTGGCGACCCAGACGTTGCCGCTCAAGCCTTTCAGGACGATGGCGATCACCGTCGACGGCGACGTGCCGGACGGCGTCACTGCGAAGGACATCATCCTGGCCGTGATCGCGAAGATCGGCACCGGCGGTGGTCAGGGATACGTGCTGGAGTACCGGGGTTCTGCGATCCGAGCGTTGTCGATGGAAGCCCGGATGACCATCGCCAACATGTCCATCGAGGCCGGGGCGCGAGCCGGCATGATCGCCCCGGACGAGACCACCTTCGCCTACCTCGAGGGCCGGGAGCACGCCCCGAAGGGTGCCGACTGGGACGCTGCTGTCGAGTACTGGCGATCGCTGGCGACCGACGAGGACGCCGGGTTCGACACCGAGGTGGTGCTCGACGCCGCGACGCTCTCGCCGTTCGTCACCTGGGGAACCAATCCGGGACAGGGGCTTCCGCTGTCCGCATCGGTGCCCGACCCCGAGCTGATGACCGACGAGGGGGAGCGGACGGCTGCCGAACGAGCGCTGGAGTACATGGGGCTGACCGCCGGCACTCCGCTCAAGGAGATCGCCGTCGACACGGTGTTCCTGGGCTCCTGCACCAACGGCCGGATCGAGGACCTGCGCACCGCTGCCGCGCTGATCGAGGGTCACACTGTCGCCGCAGGCGTGCGGATGCTCGTCGTTCCGGGTTCGATGCGGGTCAAGCTGCAGGCCGAGACAGAGGGCCTGGACAAGATCTTCCTCGCCGCAGGGGCTGAATGGCGGCACGCCGGCTGCTCGATGTGCCTGGGTATGAACCCGGATCAGCTCGCCCCCGGCGAGCGCTCCGCCTCGACCTCCAACCGCAACTTCGAGGGTCGCCAGGGCAAGGGTGGCCGGACCCATCTGGTCTCACCCGAAGTCGCTGCCGCGACAGCGATCCTGGGCACCCTGGCCTCCCCGGCCGACCTCGCAGATGCCCGGTGACCGCCGGCGCCTGAGCGCTCGTCCTCGCCGTCCACCGGCGTCCATCCCGGGCCCTCATCGGCCGTCGTCATCACTCAGCAGAGCTGGAGCCCTCACATGCAGGCCGTCACCACCCACACCGGCGTCGGGATCCCGTTGCGCCGCAGCAACGTCGACACCGACCAGATCATCCCCGCGGTGTACCTCAAGAGGATCACCCGCACGGGGTTCGAGGACGGGTTGTTCGCGGCGTGGCGCTCGGACGAGAACTTCGTCCTCAACCAGCCGGTGTTCGCGGCCGGCTCGGTCCTGGTGGCAGGGCCGGACTTCGGGACGGGCTCGTCCCGCGAGCACGCGGTGTGGGCGCTGAACGACTTCGGGATCAGGGTGGTGATCTCCTCGCGCTTCGCCGACATCTTCCGCGGCAACGCCGGAAAGGGCGGTCTGGTGGCCGCCGAGGTCGCCCAGGACGATGTGGAACTGATCTGGAAAGCCTTGGAGAACGCGCCGGGTTCTGAGATCACCGTCGACCTCGAATCGATGACCGTGACCCTCGGCGCGTTGGTCGTGCCCTTCGGGATCGACTCCTACACCCGGTGGCGACTGATGGAGGGGCTGGACGACATCTCGCTCTCGCTGCGTCACGAGACCGACATCACGGAGTTCGAGAACTCCCGCCCGGCGTTCCTCCCGCGCACCGACGTCGCCTGACGCCCGTGGGTCGATAGTCGTTGCAGCGCAACGGCTCTTCTGCGTGCGTACCGACGCGCCGAGTCGTGCTCGGCCGGCTGAGCGATGGGGTCGACTGCGTCGGAGGTCGCCGGGAACGGGGCCGGGAGGTGCCGGTCAGCTCCGTCCGCGACGGGGCCAGAGCGGGCTTCCGGCAGGTGCCGCTGCGGTCCTTCGGCACCGATGCCGGACCGGCGGATCAGGCCCCCGCCCGTCGAGATCGGTTGGCTCACAGCGGGGTTCGCGCTGTGCCGTCCCGCGTGGCGTATTGGCATCTTCGCAGATGGGCGCCTACTCTTTCGGCGAGTCGGCTCCGAAAAGGTGAGCTGGTACCGAACGTCCTGGAGGGACAGTGAACAAGACAGAACTCGTCGACAAGCTCGCAGAGCGCTTGGACGGGAACAAGACCACAGCTTCCGCAGCGGTCGAGGCGATCATCGACCTGGTGGTGCGTGAGGTCCAGCGCGGGAGCAGCGTCTCGCTGTCCGGATTCGGTGTGTTCGAGAAGCGGGACCGTGCAGCACGCACCGCCCGCAACCCGCGCACCGGTGAGGTCGTGAAGGTCAAGAAGACGACCGTGCCGGCGTTCCGTCCGGGTCTGCGCTTCAAGGATGTCGTGTCCGGTGCGGTCAAGCTGCCCAGGGTCACCGCGGCAGCCACCCGTGCAGCGGCTGTGAAGCCCGCTGCCACCACCCGGACCCGTGCCACCGCAACGACGACGGCCGCAGCGAAGCCTGCCGCGACCCGGACCCGTGCGGCTGCGGCCAAGCCGGCCACCACCGCGGCGAAGCCCGCTGCGACCCGGACCCGTGCGGCTGCCGCCAAGCCGGCCACCACGGCCGCGAAGCCCGCTGCCACCCGGACCCGCGCCGCCGCTTCGACTACGGCCGCTGCGAAGCCGGCTGCGACCCGGACCCGTGCGGCTGCGGCCAAGCCGGCCACCACCGCGGCGAAGCCCGCTGCGACCCGGACCCGGACCCGTGCGGCTGCGGCCAAGCCGGCCACCACGGCCGCGAAGCCGGCCGCCACCCGGACGGCCGCGAAGTCGGCCGCTGCCAAGGCTGCTCCGAAGGCTGCTGCAGCCAAGAAGGCTCCGGCCAAGGCTGCTGCCAAGTCGGCCGCCGCCGCCAAGCCGGCTGCTGCGAAGAAGGCCCCGGCGAAGGCTGCTGCCAAGAAGGCTCCGGCCAAGGCCGCTGCCAAGCCGGCCGCGAAGAAGACCGCGAAGAAGAAGTGACCCGGCGCCCCTGAACCCAGGGCCCAGCTGCAGGATCCAGGCCCGGAACGCATGCGTTCCGGGCCTGGCCCGCTCTCGGGGAACGATCAGTCGGGAGGGGTGACGACCGGTGCTGGATGTCGGTCGGCCTGGACCAGCCGTTCGCCGTCCAGGGTGAGGACCCAGTGGGCCGCTTTGGGTGTGCTGACGTCGGGCAGGTGCAGCTCCGCGCTGGTCGCCAGCGACCGCAGCGCTCCGGGGATCACTCCGCCCTGGCTGCACATCAGGAACCGGGTGGTCGGATTTCCCGTGAGCAGGGTGCGGATCAGTCGCCGAGCAGCGGCGGGTTCGTCCCGGTATCGCTCCTCGCCGAGTCCGCCGTCGATCTCGATCGACAGGGCGCACCGGGTCGCGGTCGGTTCGAGAGTCTGGACGCAGCGAACGGCCGGAGCACTGACGAGTCGCTCGGGTGCGTAGCTGTCCAGGATGTGCTGCAAGGAATCTGCCTGGGCGCGGCCTTTGGCGTCCAGCGGACGGCTCACGTCGTCGCCGTCGAACGCTTCACGTTTCCCCGCCCGGGCGTGCCGCACGACGACGATGGTGCTGAGATCCACTGGAACAGAGGTGAAGTCGTCCACGGCGCCGATGTCGTCGGGGTAGTCCAGCCGGTTCATCGCTTCCGTCGGGGTCAACCACTCCAGACGGTCGACCTCAGCGCTGGGACGGAACCGGCCGCGCCCCGCCTTGACCGAGAAGTACGTGACCTCCTTGGATCCGTCGGCTACTTGGTAGCGGGCCCGCCCGACAACTCGACCGAGCACTCCGGCGAATCCGGTCTCCTCGGCGATCTCACGGACCGCAGTCTGCTGCACCGACTCCCGGTGCTTCGCCTTGCCCTTGGGCAGGCTCCAGTCGCCGTACCGCGGTCGATGGACGACGGCGATGTGCACGCCGTGCCGCACTGTGTGACGCCACAGCACGCCACCCGCTCCGGTGACCGCCGGCAGTTCTTTCTCCTTTTTCGCCACCTGCGTTACTCGCCACCTGCGGTCCCACCGCGGAGCAGGATGCGTTGGGTGTTCTTGCCGGAATGGTGGGTCCATCCGTCGGAGGTCAGATCCCAGCGGTCGATGTCGTCCCGGTTCAACAACTTCAGCATCGCGTCGAGCCGGGCGGTGGTCTTCGGATCAGTGAGCTTCACCAGGGCCTCGACCCGTCGATCGAGGTTGCGGTGCATCATGTCCGCGCTGCCGATCCAGTACTCGGGTTCGCCGCCGCCGCCGAAGTAGAAGACCCGGGAATGCTCCAGGAACCGGCCGACGATCGACCGCACCCTGATGTTCTCGCTGAGCCCGGGGACACCGGGCTTGATGGCACAGATCCCCCGTACGGTCAGGTCGATCTCGACCCCGGCGTTGGAGGCACGGTACAGCGCATCGATGACGCCCTCGTCGACGATCGAGTTCATCTTGAGGATCACCCGTCCACGTCGCCCAGCGCGCTGGTGGCCGATCTCGGCCTCGATCCGCTCGACGATGCCAGAACGGATGGAGTGCGGTGCCACCAACAGGTTGCGGAATTCGGTCTGCCGCGAGTACCCGGTCAGCACGTTGAACAGGTCGGTGAGGTCGGCCCCGATCTTCGGGTCCGCCGTCAACAGGCCGAGGTCCTCGTAGATGCGCGCGGTCTTCGGGTTGTAGTTGCCGGTACCGATGTGGCAGTACCGGCGGATGGTCGAGCCCTCCTGGCGGACGACCAGGGCGGTCTTGCAGTGCGTCTTGAGGCCCACCAGGCCGTAGACGACGTGCACGCCCGCGCGCTCCAGCGCCTTCGCCCAGGAGATGTTCGCCTGTTCGTCGAAGCGGGCCTTGATCTCCACCAGGGCCACCACCTGCTTGCCGGCGGCGGCCGCGGCGATCAGCGCATCGACGATCGGCGAATCACCCGAGGTGCGGTACAGCGTCTGCTTGATGGCCAGCACGTGCGGATCCTCCGCCGCCTGTTCGATGAAGCGCTGCACCGTGGTCGCGAACGACTCGTACGGATGGTGCAGCAGCACATCACCTTCGCGGAGCGTCGCGAACACGCTCTTGGGAGTCTCGCCCTCCACGAACGCGGGGTTGGTGGCCGGGACGAAGGGCGTGTCCTTGAGCTCCGGACGGTCCAGCCCGTTGAGCTGCCACAGGCTGGACAGGTCCAACAGACCGCGAACCTCCATCGCGTCACCTGGATCGACGTCGAGCTCGGCGATCAACAGGTCGAGGATGCGGCTGCTCGTCGTGTCGGTGATCTCCAGACGCACCGGCGGTCCGAACTTCCGCCGCGCGAGCTCCCGCTCGAGCGTCTTGAGCAGATCCTCGTCACGGTCCTCCTCGACGTCGAGATCGGCGTTGCGGGTCACCCGGAACGTCTGGTGCTCGACGACCTCCATGCCGGGGAACAGCTCGGCCAGATGGGCGGCCAGCAGGTCTTCGAGCGGCAGGAAGTCGTCTGCATCGGGGCGGACCCTGACGAACCGGTCGACGTTGTCCGGAACCTTGACGCGGGCGACCGGCTGGGGGGTGGCGGGGGTTTGGGGCACCCGCAGGCCATTCGACCGGCTCACCCCGGTGATATAGGGAAAGGGGTGGGCCGGATCGACCGCCAGCGGGGTGAGCACGGGGAAGATCCGCGCGGTGAAGTACTCCGCGAGCCGCTTCTTGTCCTGGTGCTCGATCGATTCCCAGTGCACGACCCGGATCCCGGCGGCGGCCAGCGCCGGGAGGATGTCGTCGACGAAGCACCGACCCTGCCGGTCGACGAGCTCCTGGGTCCGCTCCGAGATCATCCTGAGTTGCTCGCCGGCCGTGCGACCGTCGCCACTGGTGACCGAGAGCCCCATCTGCTTGCGGCGCTTCAGCCCGGCCACCCGCACCATGTAGAACTCGTCGAGGTTGGAGGAGAAGATCGCCAGGAACTTGGCCCGCTCCAGCAACGGCTGCTCGGGATCCTCGGCCAGCGCGAGCACCCGCTCGTTGAAGTCCAACCAGGACGCCTCCCGGTTGAGGTAGCGGTTGTCCGGGAGCGGCGCGGCATGGTGCGGGTCGGCGGAGGCAGGTTCCTCGCGCCGCACCCGTTCGCTGTGGAAGGGCTCGAAGACCGCCGGCTGTCCGTCACCGCCCGTGTGGGGATCCGATCCCGGTCCGCTGCCGTTCGGTGCGGCGAGCGCAGTGCCGTCGCTGGACGCGGCGCCGACGACCCAACCGGCCGCGGGATCGGTCTGGGCGGGCACGCTGTCGGGTGCGGTGGTCTCCGCTGCTGGGGTGTCGATGTCAGTCACGCACCCAGTCTCCCGGTTGTCAGGGCTTCCGTGCCACCAACGCACGGTGACATTTGTGCGGTGACTACTGTTGACGGGACGTCACCCGCGGGTCGGCCCGGTGGTGATCCGTGAGCACTCGGCCCCCTGACGGCCCCCGACGCGAAGGAACGCGATGGCGCGCTTCAAGGCTCTGGAACCGAGCAATCTCTGGCACCGCTTCTGCGCCATGATCCTGTACCCGCTGACCAGGGTGCTGGGCAAGCGGAAGTACGTCGGGATGGAGAAGCTGAACCGGCCGGGGGCGATGCTCCTCGTCGGCAACCACATCAGTCACCTCGACCCGATGTACGACGTCGTGATGATCCACCAGGCGGGCCGGATCCCACACGTGCTGGCCAAGGCGGGGTTGTTCCGGATCCCGTTCGTCGGCAAAGCCTTGTACGGCACCGGCCAGATCCCGGTCGAACGCGGGAGCGGCGCCGGCCAGGCCGCGCTGGATCCGGCGAAGCAGGTCCTCGCCGACGGTGGGGTGGTGCTCATCTACCCCGAGGGAACCGTGACCCGGGAACCGAACTTCTGGCCGATGAGGCCGCGACCGGGGGTGGCCGCGCTCGCCCTGGCCGGCGACTTCCGGGTGGTCCCGATCGTGCACTGGGGCACCCAGAAGGTCTACAACTCCTATGCGACGGAGGGCGCCCGCAAGCTGAA
Source organism: Nakamurella sp. (assembly GCA_037720195.1). GTDB lineage: Bacteria > Actinomycetota > Actinomycetes > Mycobacteriales > Nakamurellaceae > Nakamurella. Next base: position 54,149 of record JBBJML010000002.1, read on the forward strand.
GCTGTTCCCGCGTCAGGACGTGAAGGTGGTGGTCGGTGACGACATCGACCTCTCCGAGTTCCGGGGCAGAGAAGTCGATGCCAGGGCGATCCGCGACGTCTCGCTCAAGGTGATGGGGGAGTTGGCCTCGATGCTGGCCGAGATCCGCGGTGAACAGGCGCCGGCGCAACTGTTCGATCCGAAGAAGGCTGCTCGACTGCAGGCATCGACCGGCACCGCCGAGCGTCCCGCCGCCCCAGCGACCGACGGGGACGGTTCTTGACCCACGCCGGATCGACTGCGCTGCACCATTTCGCGGTGGTGGGTGCCGGAGCGTGGGGGACGACGTTCGCCAAGGTGCTCGCGGACGCCGGCCGCGAGGTGGTGCTGTGGGGCCGGCGGGATTCGGTCGTCGCCGAGATCACCGCAGAGCACCGCAACTCGGGATACCTGCCGGGTGTGGTGCTGCCGGACACCATCACGGCCACCGGGGACCTGGAGCATGCACTGGACGGTGCGGATGCGGTGGTGTTGGCGACCCCCAGCCAGTCGATGCGGGAGAACCTCTCGGTCTTCCGCGACCTGATTCCCGCTGCGGGACCGGTGATCTCGCTGGCCAAGGGTGTCGAGATCGGCACCGGTCTCCGGATGAGCGAGGTGATCAGCGCGGTCGGCCGGATCGCCGGTGAGCGGGTGGTGGTGCTCAGCGGCCCGAACCTGGCCCGCGAGATCGCTGCCGGTCAACCGACCGCCACGGTGCTCTCGTGCGTCGACCACGACACCGCGGTGCGTGTCCAGCAGGCCTGCGTCAGCGGCTACTTCCGGCCGTACACGATCACCGATGTCATCGGCACCGAGATCGCCGGCACCACCAAGAACGTCATCGCGCTGGCCACCGGCATCGCCGAAGGGCTCGGTCTGGGACTGAACACCTCGGCCTCGCTGATGACCCGCGGACTCAACGAGATGACGCGGCTCGGGATGAGGCTCGGAGCCAGTCCGGAGACCTTTGCAGGCCTGGCCGGCCTCGGCGATCTGGTCGCCACCTGTTCATCACCCCTGTCCCGCAACCGATCGCTGGGCGTGCTGCTCGGACAGGGTCGGTCCGTCGACGAGGCGCAGGAGCTCACCGGCACATTGGCCGAGGGCGTCGTGAGCTGTCGCTCCACCCGCGACCTCGCCCTGCGCCACGGCATCGACATGCCCATCACCGAAGCCGTCTTCCAGGTCTGCCACCGACACGCCCCGCCGGAGCAGATGATCCGCGCGCTGATGGACCGGCCGCCGACCCCCGAATAGGTACCGCGAACGGTCGACGCCGCCGTTCCGTGCGGCAGATCGGGGGACGCGCGCCGGGCGTTTAGGGTGGGCGGCATGACGAGCCCGACCGACCCAGCCGTTGCCCCGCAGTCGAGAGGTTCCGACGGTCGGTTGCGCGTGGCCGTCGTGTTCGGCGGGACCAGTGGTGAGCACCCCGTGTCGTGCCTGTCGGCGGCCAGCGTCACCAGTCAGCTGGACCCCGACCTCTTCGACGTCATCGCGGTCGGCATCACCCCGCAGGGGGCCTGGCGGCAGGTGGATCCGGCGAGCCTGGTACCGATCGACGGCGCACCGCTGCCCCAGGTCGACGGATCGAGCGAGATCGCGCTGCTGCCCGACGCGACCTCGGAGGGGCTCGTCGCGGTCGGCGAGCGGGCGGGCGCTACGGGCATCGATGTCACCGGGATCAAGGTCGACGTGGTGTTCCCGGTGCTGCACGGCCCGATGGGGGAGGACGGCACCATCCAGGGTCTGCTCGAGATGGCCGGAATCCCGTACGTCGGCGCGGGAGTGCTGGCCTCCGCCAACGGCATGGACAAGGAGTTCACCCGCAAGCTGCTGGTGGCCGAGGGACTCCAGGTGTGCGAGTGGGCGGTGCTGCGGCCGGGTGTCGCCACGCTCTCCCAGCAGCAGAAGGACGACCTCGGGTTGCCTGTGTTCGTCAAACCCGCGCGCGCCGGATCGTCGCTGGGCGTGTCGAAGGTCGACGACTGGGCCGATCTGGACGCGGCCATCGCGCTGGCCCGTCGCGCCGATCCGAAGGTGCTGGTCGAGGCAGCCGTGGTCGGCCGGGAGATCGAGTGCGGTGTCCTGGAGCGCCCGGACGGCAGCGTCGTGGCGTCGCCCACCGCGGAGATCCACGTCGCCGGCGAACACGCCTTCTACGACTTCGAGGCCAAGTACCTCGACGACGCGTCCACCTTCGACATCCCGGCGCAGCTTCCGCCGGGCGTCGAGGACCGGGTACGCGAGCAGGCGGTCAGGGCCTTCCGGGCGCTGGACTGCCAGGGTCTGGCGCGGGTCGACTTCTTCGTCTCCGACGACGGCCGGGTCCTGGTGAACGAGATCAACACGATGCCGGGATTCACGTCGATCTCCATGTACCCCAGGATGTTCGCCGCCGGCGGCGTCGACTACCCGACGCTGCTGACGACCCTCGTCCGGACCGCCGTCGCCAGGGGCACCGGCCTGCGCTGAGGGAGCACCTCGTGCGTCCGGTCGCCGTCGTCGATGATGCCGGAGGAACGTGTGCCCCGGCCGGCTGCTGATGTGGAACAGGGTCACCCCGTCGGTGATCGGGCGTGCAACCAAGGAGGGCGTCGAGATCCCGTCGGAGCTGGAACCGGTCAGTTGTCGTCGGTGGTGGGTAATGCCCCGCCCTTGCACAGGGTGCCGTCCGCCTGGGCGGTGGACGGCATCACGCCGGAGATCACCGCGGAGAGCTCCTGGATCGCGCCGCTGCCGGCGCCGTCGGGCAGGGTGAGGGCGATCCGCACGGGACGGTCGGCGGCGAGGTAGGTGGTCTGGCCACCCTCGCTGCGCTGCAGCCACAACACGCCCTGCAGTGAGTTCGGGCCGCTGATCTGCGTCAGTTGCGAGCTGCAGGTGAGCTCGGCCGGGGTGGGCAGCCCGCAGCGCAGGATGATCGCCGGATCGCCCCACGCCGCTGAACCGTCGGGCTCGCCGATCAGCGTGCGTTTCGCGGCACCGCCGAGAGTTGCCGGGAGCGCGGTGGCCAGGTCGGTGCAGTACCTGCCCGACCCGCCGGGGGAGGGCACGGCAGGCAACCCGAGCGGCTCGGTGGAGGAGGAGTTCGACTTCGACCAGATGATCCCGCCGACGACGACCGCGATCACCAGGATCACCGGCAGCGCCAGAACCATCAGCAGCATGCCACGCCTGGGTTCGTCCGCGGGCAGCACCTCCGCGCCGGAAGCCGGGTCGGTGCCGTCACCACGGTCGACGGTCGGGTCGGGGCTCTCGGAACGACGGGAAGTCATCTGCGGTCGGTGCTCCGTGCGATCAGTGGCTGTGTGTCACCGATGCGCGGTGAACGGCCGGTGTGTGGTCAGAGGTTGACGACGGGGCAGGTGAGGGTCCGGGTGATGCCCTTGACGCCTTGCACCCTGGCGACGACCAACTTGCCGAGCTCGTCGACGGTGTTCGCCTCGGCGCGGACGATCACGTCGTACGGACCGGTGACGTCCTCGGCGCTGGTGACGCCGGGAAGCTCTGCGATGGCCGATGCCACCGATGCGGCCTGGCCGACCTCGGTCTGGATGAGGATGAACGCGTGCACCACGATGTGCCCCTTTCGCTGGCGAACTGACGTGCCCTGCCTGTCTGCTTGGCAGGGTAGTCGTTCGGGCCGGGCCGCCGGACATCGCGTCGGCAGCACCGGACGCACTCGGCCCCCCGCCGATCGGGTGGTGTGCGACCAGGGAGACGTCGGCGGCGGCGCGCCGGTCCGTGGGCAGGCAGGCCCTGCTGCACCATGGACCCACCGCCAGAATCCGAGGAGAGTGGACCAGCCGTGCCCCCAGTGCCATCGTCATCCGCAGGTCGATCCGCGCCGCCCGGGGGCGTCGCGACAACGGTCGAGGAGGTCGGCGAGTTCGGGGTGATCGATCGGGTGGTGGCGGCGCTGCCGGAGCCGGCAGCGACGACCCTGCTGGGTCCCGGCGACGACAGTGCGGTGCTCGCCGCACCCGACGGTCGCGTCGTCACCAGCGTCGACGTGCTGGTGGACGGGGTGCACTTCCGGTCCGACTGGGCAACGGGTGAGCAGATCGGCCGCCGCGCGGCGATGGCGGCCATGTCGGACGTTGCCGCGATGGGTGCCGCGCCGACTGCGCTGCTGGTCGGGCTCGCTGCCCCCGGAACGACGGACGCTGGCCTGCTCCAGCAGATCGGCGCCGGACTGTCCGCCGCGGCAGCCGAGGCGGGCGCCGATGTGGTCGGCGGCGATCTGACCAGCGCCCCGGTGCTGATGATCTCGGTCACCGTGATCGGCACCCTGGGCGGCGTCGCACCGGTGCTGCGCAGCGGGGCGGGAGTCGGAGACGTGGTGGCCCTGACGGGCCGGATCGGTTGGGCCGCAGCGGGACTGGCGGTGCTGACCCGAGGCTTCCGATCGCCGGCCGCCGCAGTCGGGGCCTACCGGGTACCTGAACCGCCGCTGGCGCAGGGTCCGGTCGCTGCCGTCGCCGGGGCCACCGCGATGATCGACGTGTCCGACGGGTTGCTGGCCGATCTGGGACACATCGCCGACGCTTCCGGTGTCGCGATCGATCTGCGATCCCAGGCCCTGACCGTGCCGGCCAGGCTCGTGGAGGTGGGATCGGCTCTGGGCAAGGACCCGCTGGCCTGGTTGCTGACGGGCGGGGACGACCATCCGCTCGCCGCGACGTTCCCCGACAGTGCATCCGTACCGGAGGGTTGGACGGTGATCGGCCGGGTGAGCGCCGGCGCCGGCGTGACGGTGGACGGCGCGACCTATGAGGGCGACGCAGGCTGGGACCATTTCCGGTCCGGACGGTGAGGATGCGTGACGGTGAGGACGCGATGAGGAGGCCCCGATGACGAAGCCACTGGCCGAGCAGATCGGTCCGGGCTGGGCGGCGGCCCTGGAACCGGTGGCCGACACGATCACCGCGATGGGCGCGTTCCTGCGGGACGAGGTGGCGGCCGGGCGCAGCTACCTGCCTGCCGGCCCGAACGTGTTGCGCGCCTTCACCCGTCCACTGCAGGACGTCCGGGTGTTGATCGTCGGCCAGGACCCCTACCCGACCCCCGGTCATGCGATCGGCTTGTCCTTCGCCGTCGAGCGCGACGTGCGGCCCATCCCGCGGTCGCTCAAGAACATCTATCGCGAACTGGAGTCCGATCTCGGGATCAGTCCGCCGCAGCACGGTGATCTGTCGCCGTGGGCCGATGCCGGGGTGATGCTGCTGAACCGGGTGCTGACGGTCGCCCCCGGTGCTCCTGCGTCGCATCGCGGACGCGGCTGGGAACGCGTCACCGATCGCGCGATCGAGGTACTCGCGGCGCGGGGCGGACCGCTGGTCGCGATCCTGTGGGGCAAGGACGCGCACAGCCTGCGGCCGGCGCTCGGTGCGGTACCGGTGATCGCCTCGGCGCACCCGTCACCCATGTCGGCCGACCGGGGATTCTTCGGGTCGAAGCCGTTCTCCCGGTCCGATGCGCTGCTCAGGGAGCAGGGCGCCGAGCCCGTCGACTGGCGCCTCTGACCCTGCTGCCGGCCGAGCGCCACTCCTGGCGGTCGAGCGAGCGGGACCCTGCGGTGGTCGAGCGACGAAGGAGAGTCGAGGCCCGATCCTGATCTGGTGGGATCTCGACGCGCTCGTTCCTCGCTTGCTCGATCAGCGTGGTCGTGCTCGTTGTTCGCGTGTTCGGTCGGCGCGGGATCACGAGCCGCTCAGAACAGTGCGCGGTCCCAGTCGTCGATGGCGGTCGCGACCCGGTTCGGGCCCGGCTCGTCGGGTGCGGTGTCCACGGCGGTGGTGGCGGCGAGCAGCAGCGGCAGCAGCAACAGCGACGGCAGGGCCAGGCCGGTGCCCAGGTCGAGCGAGCTGAGGGTGTCGATCCCCAGCAGACCGAGCAACCGGCCGTGGACGATCTCCGCCCGTGGCCCCGGTACGAGGGTGTACCGCTCGGCGCCGGGCGCGAACCTGTGTGCCAGGACGGCGGCGACGACGGTCGGCACGTCGTCCACCATGGTCGGCACCCCAGTGAGCGCCGCCTGCAGGATGAAGCCGGTCAGTGCGGCGAGGTCGGTCCCGCCGGCCACCCGCAGCAGGGTCGCGGCATCACCGCTGCCGGTGCCGAGCCGGTAGCGCGCGTCGCGCACCGCGGCGGCGCGACGACACCAGCCGGCATCGTCGACCCCGGTGCCCCGCCCGCTGACCTCGATCGGCTCCATGCCCGTGAGGTGCGAAGCGAGAGCCGCAGCACTCACGTCGACGCCGACCCCGCACAACCCGGTGAGGAAAAGATCGGCGCCGTCCGCGATCAGCCGGTCGGCGGTGTCGCGTCCGATCTGGATGGCCCTGGCGACCTCGTCCAGGGTCAGCGCATCAGCGATGTCGATCGGCTCGCTGCCCTCGCGCACCCGGTCTGCGCGGACGTCGGACGGGGTCTCGTCGGCCGTGAGGCCGACGTCCGTGACGTCGATCCGGACGCCGGCCCTCGCGGCCAGCCGTCCGGTGGTGCCCTCCGATGCCGCGAGCTGCCCGGCGAGCCGGGCACTGTCGGCCGGCGACTCGGCCGTGACCTGGCGCAGGGTGATGCCGTGGTCGGCAGCGAAGACCACCAAGGTGGGTGCGGTCGGGGTGACCGGCGAACCGGGGGAGCGTCGCAGCGCTGCGAGCGCTTCGACCCAGGCCGCGGTCTGGCCCAGCGAACCGGGTGTCAGGGTGGCGCGACGTCGGGCGCTCGCTGCCGCAGCGCCGAGATCTGGGGCAGGTACCTGCAGGGAATCGCTCACGGCTGCAACCTACCCGCGCACACCGCTGGAGGGACCCGCGACCGGCGACCTGCAGGCGGGGTGCAGCGACCCGAGCCGCGCGAGTCGCTCCGGCACCTGGTGCCGGAAGTTAACGACGGTTAACATGGGTTCTGTCGCCGGCGACCATGCCGGACGGCACGGCAGCAACCCGTTCGGCAGAAAGCAGCCCCGATGACCCTCCTCGCCAGCAGTCCCGCCACCCAGTTCGGCTTCGCCACCCCCGCGGAGTACGACGAGATCCGGGAGGCGGTCCGGCAGATCGCCGGGAAACGCGGGCTGCGGGAGTACGCCGAGCGTGGCCGACGCAACGAGCCGCAGACCGAGCTCTGGAACGAACTCGGCGACGCGGGATTCATCGGGATCAACGTGCCCGAGGAGTTCGACGGCGGGGGCGCCGGGATGAGCGAGCTCGCGGTGGTGATCGAGGCCAGCGCATCGGTCGGCTGTCCGCTGTTGCTCACCCTGGTCTCCAGTGCGATCGCCGTGGAAGTGCTGCGCCGTCACGGTTCCGTTGCGCAGCAACAGGAGTGGCTGACCAAGCTCGCCGGCGGGCGGACGAAGGTGGCCTTCGCCATCACCGAACCGGATGCTGGGAGCAACTCGCACAACCTGTCCACCACGGCGAAGCCTGTCGATCCGGCGCAGCCGGACGGCGAGTGGACGATCTCCGGCCAGAAGTACTACATCTCCGGGGTCGAGGAGTCCGAGGCGATCCTGCTGGTCGCCCGCACAGGCACGGACGAGCGCGGCCGCGGGCAGCTCTCGATGTTCCTGGTGCCCACCGGCGCTGCGGGCCTGACCGCAAACCCCCTGCCGGTCGCCGCGCAGATCACCGACCGGCAGTACACCCTGTTCCTGGACGACGTGCGCGTGCCGGCCACCGCCGTGGTCGGCGAGATCGGCTCCGGCCTGCAGGCACTGTTCGACGGGCTCAACCCGGAGCGCATCGCCACTGCCGCGCTGTGCGTGGGCGTCGGCCGGTGCGCCCTGGACGCCGCCGCCGAGTACGCGCGCACCCGCGAGGTCTGGGGCAAGCCGATCGGCACCCACCAGGGAGTCGCACATCCGTTGGCGCAGGCCAAGATCGACATCGAGTTGGCGGCGCTGATGTTGGCCAAGGCTGCCTGGTTGCACGACAACGGGATGCCGGCCGGCGAGGCCTCGAACATGGCGAAGGCTGCTGCCGCCGATGCCGCCGTCGCGGCTGTCGACGCGGCGATGCAGACCCACGGCGGCAACGGCATGTCGCAGGAGTACGGCCTGATGTCGCTGTACGGCATGGCCCGGCTGCTAAGGATCGCGCCGGTGAGCAAGGAAATGATCCTCAATTACGTCTCGCACACCTCGCTGGGCCTTCCCCGTTCGTACTGAGCGGGATCCGTACCCCTGACGCACGAAGAGCCCCGGTCGATGACCGGGGCCCTTCGCGGTGGTGGCGCGCTCTGTCGAGCGCGCAAGGCTTCACCTGCCGAAGGCGTCCTTGGCGGCGTCCTTGACGTTCTCGCCGGCCTGCTTGGCGCTGGCCTTGGCCTGGTCGCCCTGACCCTCGGCCTCGAGCGACTCGTTGTCGGTGACCTTGCCGGTGGCTTCCTTCGCCTTGCCGGTCAGATCCTCGGCGGAGTTCTTGATCTTGTCTCCCAGCGACATCGTGAACCTCCTGGTGCGGGCGGTGTCCGATTCCACGGACGTCGCGGTGGTGCCGCGACACCATCACCGTGCCCGCTGCCCGTCCGATCCAAACCCCACGAAGATGTGGGATGTACGTGAATCGCCCGTTCAGACCGAGCCGAACGCCAGCTCGCCCGCCGACCAGGTGGCCAGCACGACTGTGCGGGCGATCGCGTCGATCGCAGCACCGTCGGCAGCGGGGTCTCCCGTCGCCTCCGGCACCGGGTCGACGTCCACACAGACCAGGTCCGCCAGGTGACCCGGAGTCAGAGAGCCCAGATCGTCCTCCCGCCCGATCGCCCGCGCACCCCCCGTGGTGTGGGCGGCGAGTGCCTCGGCGGGGGACACCGCCTCTTCCGTGCGCCAGCCTCCGGGTGGTGTTCCGTCGAGCCGGGTCCGGGTGACGGCTGCGTGCAGGGCCAGGAACGGGTTCGGACTCTCGATCGGCGCGTCCGAGCCGAACGCCAGCGTGCCACCGGCAGCCAGCACGCTGCGCCAGGCGTAGGGCAGCAGGTCATGCCCCACCAGGACCCGATCGGCCAGGTCCCAGTCCGTGGTGCAGTGCGTGGGCTGCATGGAGGCGATGACGCCCAGCCCGGTGAGCCGGTGAGCATCCGTGGGGCGCAGATACTGGGCATGCTCGATGCTCACCCGGAGTCCTTCGGTCAGCAGTCCCTGCCGCCGGGCCCGCTCGTACACGTCCAGGACGATCTCGTTGGCCCGGTCGCCGATTGCATGGGTGGCCACCCCGATCCCGTTGCGGAGTGCGAGAGCTGTTGCCTCCCAGAGGGTCTGCTCCGACATCACCGCCAGGCCGGTGGTGCCGGTGTCGGTGAACGGGCGGCACATGTGGCAGGTCCGCGAACCGAGTGCGCCGTCGCTGAACAGCTTCACCGGGCCGGTGCGCAACCGCTCATCACCTGCACCGGTGCGCCGACCTTCGTCGATCGCCACCTGCAGTGCGCGGTACGGGATCGCTTTCGCCACCCGCACGACCAGCGCGCCACCGGCGTGCAGCGTTCGGTAGCCCTCGAGTGCGTCCTCACCGTCGATGTCGTGGATCGCGGTCACCCCGAATGCCAGCAGGCGCTGCTGCGCGGTCGCGAGATCGGCGACGATCCGCTCCGCGGTGGCCACGGGTGCGCCCGCGGTGACCAGCCCGCACGCGGTCTCCCGCAGGATCCCGGTCGCGCTGCCGTCGGCATCCCGGACGATCTCGCCACCCACCGGATGCGGCGTGTTCGCATCGATCCCGGCAGCCGCCAGCGCTGCGGTGTTCGCCCAGATGGTGTGGCCGTCGAGGCTGTCCAGGATCGCCGGGCGCGACCCGGTCACGGTGTCGAGCGTGTGCCGGTCGGGTTGGACCGCGACGTCCCAGCGGTTGGAGTCCCAGTAGCCGCCGGTGAACCAGTCGTCCGGCGCCAGGCGCTCGGCATGATCGGCGACCCGCTGCAGGCACTCGGCGAGCGTGGCGCCGGAGCGAAGGTCGACCTCACCCAGGCCCCGGGCGTAGCTGAGGGAATGGATGTGGGCGTCGATCAGACCCGGCACGACGGCAGCTCCGGGGAGATCGACGACGAGTGCCCCCGGGCTGTTCGAGGCCAGCTCGTCCGCATGCCCGGCGGCGATCACCCGCCCGTCGAGCACCAGCAACCCGGTGACCGGCGCGCTGCCGACGGGACCGAGGTGGATGCGGGGATGACGCAAGAGAGTGGGGCGCACGACGAGCATCGTAGGAGGCCGGCCTGCCGCGGCCGCCGATCGGCCGGGCCTGTTCACCGCCGGCCGTCGCTCGATCTGGGCGGCACCCTCCTGGCCTGGGAGCGGATGGTGTCGATCTCGGTCTCGAACAGGATCTCGGCACCGACACCGGTGGAATCCAGGTGCCCGCCGGGTTCCAGGCTGATGATGCCGTGCAGACGCGTCCACGAGAGCAGTGCCAGCATGAGCAGCTCGTTCGAGAACCCCGTGAGTCCGTCGCGTCGGGCCCAGGCACTGAGCTGCGCAGTGCTCGCACCCGGCCGAGCGGGCGCCTGCGGCTCACCGGTCCCGGCCGGAGCGAGAGCGTCGACGACGACCGCCATGCTGCGGGAGGCGGCGGGGACGGTCCGCTCCGCGGCGAGGTCCTTCCCCGAGCCCATGCTGGTCTGGAAGATGAGTCGGTAGGCGCCCGGGATGTCAGCGCGAGCCGAGATGTCCCAAACTCTCCGACCGTTCCTGCCCGAGGGCCTCAGATCCACCGGTGGAGCCGTAGCCACCGTCTGCGCGGTCGGTCGGATCCAGGTCGTCGACCTCGACGAAATTGGCGTACTCGACCTTCTGGATCACCAGCTGGGCCACCCGCTCGAAGCGGCGCAGCTCGATCGCAGCGCGCGGATCGTGGTTGATCAGTACCAGCTTCAGCTCGCCGCGGTACCCGGCGTCGATGGTTCCGGGGGTGTTGACGATCGACAGCCCGACCCTGGCGGCCAGACCGGAGCGCGGATGCACGAACGCGGCGTATCCGAACGGGAGAGCGATCGCGATCCCGGTCGGCACCACGGCCCGTTGGCCGGGCTCGAGCCGGCAGTCGACGGTCGTGACCAGATCCGCGCCGGCATCGCCGGGCATCGCATAGCGCGGCAACGGGACGCCCGGGTCGAGCCTCCGCACCCTGACCGGCAACATCGGGGTCGCAGGGTCGCCGGTTGCGGCGCGATCAGCTGGGGTCGGACCCGTCGTCATCGGATCAGCGTAGGCGCGCCGACTCCCGCGTTGCCCGGTCGGCCGCTCGACGGGCGCGCAGAACCGATTCCCCCGCGCACCTAAACTGGACAGGTGAGAAGAGAACGCGCTGCGCTGCCCGACGACCTGCCGAAGAACTACGACCCGGCGGCCGTCGAGGTAGCGCTGTACCAGCGGTGGATGCAGGCCGGGTACTTCCGGGCCGACGAGCAGCGGGTGCTGTCCGGTGAGCGGAAGCCGTTCTCGATCGTGCTGCCGCCGCCGAACGTCACCGGCGATCTGCACATCGGCCATGCCCTCGACCACACTCTGATGGACGTGCTGGCCCGCTGGCACCGGATGTCCGGCGACGAGGTGCTCTGGCTGCCCGGGATGGACCACGCAGGCATCGCCACCCAGAACCTGGTGGAGAAGAAGCTCGCCGTCGACGGCAAGACCCGGCACGACTTCGGCCGCGAGCTGTTCGTGCAGAAGGTGTGGGACTGGAAGCACGAGAGCGGCGGCGCGATCCTCGGCCAGATGAAGCGGCTCGGTGACTCCGTCGACTGGGACCGGGAGCGCTTCACCCTCGACGACGGTCTGTCCGCCGCTGTGCAGACGATCTTCAAACGGCTCTTCGACGACGGCCTCATCTACCGGGCCGAGCGGATCACCAACTGGTGTCCCGGTTGTCTGACGGCGATCTCCGACATCGAGGTCGACCACACCGACGACGAGGGCGAGCTGGTCTCGATCCGTTACGACGGCGTGACGGAGGATGGCAAGGGTTTCTCGGTCGTGGTCGCCACCACCCGGGTCGAGACGATGCTCGGCGACACCGCGGTCGCGGTGCACCCGGACGACGAGCGTTATGCATCCCTGGTCGGTCTCACAGTGCGGGTGCCGTTCGTCGACCGGGACATCCCGATCGTCGCCGACGAGCACGTCGATCCGGCCTTCGGTACCGGCGCCGTGAAGGTGACGCCGGCCCATGATCCGAACGACTTCGAGATCGGCAAGCGGCACGGCCTGCCGATGATCACCGTCCTGACCCCGGACGCGCACATCACCGACACCGCAACGATCTTCGACGGCCTCGACCGGTTCGAGGCCCGCGCGCTGGTCAAGCAGAAGCTGGCCGAGGCCGGACACGTGGTGGTGGAGAAGAAGCCCTACGTGCACGCCGTCGGCCACTGCTCCCGCTCGGACGACGTCGTCGAGCCGCGGCTGAGCAAGCAGTGGTTCGTCAAGGTGGAGCCACTGGCGGCGGCGGCCGGGGACGCGGTGCGCACCGGCGCCGTGGCGATCCACCCGCCGGAACTCGAAGCGCGCTACTTCGCCTGGGTCGACAACATGCACGACTGGACGATCTCGCGGCAGCTGTGGTGGGGACACCGGATCCCCGTCTGGTACTCGCCCGACGGCGAGGTCCGGTGCGTCGGACCGGACGAGCAGCCGCCCGGCGAGGGGTGGACGCAGGATCCAGATGTCCTGGACACCTGGTTCTCCTCTGCGCTGTGGCCGTTCTCCACCATGGGCTGGCCCGAGCAGACTGACACGCTGAAGGCGTTCTATCCGACCTCGGTGCTGGTGACCGGGTACGACATCCTGTTCTTCTGGGTCGCCAGGATGATGATGTTCGGCCTTTATGCGATGGACGGCGACGCGGCCGGCAACGGCAAGGGCAACCAGCCCTTCGACGTGGTCTCCCTGCACGGTCTGGTCCGCGACCAGTTCGGCAAGAAGATGAGCAAGTCCAAGGGCAACGGCATCGACCCGTTGGAGATGATCGATGTCTACGGCGCGGATGCGCTGCGTTTCACCCTGGCCCGGGGAGCCAACCCGGGTGCCGACCTGGCCTTCGCCCGGGACTGGGTTGGCGGCTCCCGCAACTTCTGCTCGAAGCTGTTCAACGCCACCAGGTTCGCATTGATCAACGGCGCGGCCGTGCCGCAGACACCGTTGCAGGAGCAGGAGCTCACCGACGCCGATGCCTGGATCCTCGATCGTCTCGACGAGGTGATCGCCCGGACCACCGAGCAGCTCGCCGACTTCCAGTTCGCCAAGGCTGCCGAGGGGCTCTACCACTACGCGTGGGACGAGTTCTGCGACTGGTACGTCGAACTGGCCAAGGTCCAGACCCGGGAGAGCGAGGCGCGAGCTGCGACCACCCGGGCCGTGCTCGGCACCGTGCTGGACGCCCTGCTGCGGCTGCTGCACCCGTTCGTGCCGTTCGTCACCGAGAGCCTGTGGACCTCGCTCACCGCGGGCGAGTCGCTGGTGGTCGCAGCCTGGCCGCAGCCTTCAGCTCGCCTGCCGCGTGCGGGAGCGAAGAGTTTCATCGGTGACCTGGACAAGTTGGTGACCGAGATCCGCCGGTTCCGGGCCGATCAGGGACTGCCGCCAGCGAAGGGTGTCCCGGCGCGGATCACTGGTGGCACACCGGGTCTCACCGGCCCGGCCGCGGCGCTGACCAGGCTGAGCGAACCGGAGGATGAGTTTGCTGCCTCCGCCTCCATCGAGGTCTCGCTGCAGACCGGCCTGGTGACGATCCAGGTGGACACCCGCGGCACCGTCGACGTGGCGGCCGAACGCGCGCGGCTGCTCAAGGATCTCGCCGCCGCGGAGAAGGAGATCGTCGACACCGAGAAGAAGGTGGGCAACGAGCAGTTCATGGGCAAGGCGCCGGACGCAGTGGTGGCGAAGATCCGTTCCCGCAACGAGACCGCTGTCGCCGAGCGCACCCGCCTGTCCGAGCGGCTCGCTGCACTGCCGGGGGAGAACGCATGAGCGGCATCAACTTCGGACCGTTCGGGCCCGATCCCGAGCCGACCGACGAGGCCGCCCTGCCAGGGCTGGACGACGAGACCCAGGACCTCGACGCGGTCCCCGATTCGCCGCCGCTGGACCTGCCCACCGTGGAGGCCATCCTCGATCAGCGCTGGCCGGAGACGAAGATCGAACCGACTCTCGACCGGATCACCGCGCTGCTCGATCTGCTCGGCAACCCGCAGCGGGCCTACCCGGTGATCCACATCGCCGGCACCAACGGCAAGACCTCCGTCACCAGGATGATCGACGCCCTGCTCACCTCCCTGGGCCTGCGCACAGGACGGTTCACCTCGCCGCACCTGCAGCTCGCGACCGAGCGGATCTCGCTCGACGCGGTGCCGATCAGCCCCGATGCCTACGTGCAGACCTATGCGGATATCGCCCCGTACATCGATCTCGTCGACGCGGCGAGCGCCCGCGACGGCGGTGTCCCGTTGTCGAAGTTCGAGATCCTCACGGCGATGGCCTATGCGGCGTTCGCCGACGCGCCGGTCGACGTCGCCGTCGTCGAGGTCGGGCTGGGCGGCACCTGGGACTCGACCAACGTGATGGATCCCGCGGTCTCCGTGATCACCCCGATCGGGCGGGACCACGTCGACTACCTGGGCACCACGCTCGCCGAGATCGCCGCCAACAAGGCCGGGATCATCAAGCCCGGCGGCGTCGTGATGATCGGCCTGCAGGAGCCGGAGGCGATGGACGTGTTGATGGCTCGGGTCGCCGAGACGTACGCGACCGTTGCGCGGCAGGACAGCGAGTTCCGGGTGCTCGAACGGGTGGTCGCCGTCGGCGGGCAACTGCTGCAGCTGCAAGGACTGTCGGCGGTGTACGAAGAAGTGTTCCTGCCGCTCGCGGGTGAGCACCAGGCAGCGAACGCCTCCCTCGCCCTGGCGGCCGTCGAGGCGTTCCTCGGCGCCGGCCGGCAGCGGGAGCTCAACGCGGATGCCGTCGTCGACGGGTTCGCCGCGGTGGCCTCGCCCGGGCGGCTGGAGCGCATCAGGTCCTCGCCGGTGATCCTCGTCGATGCTGCCCACAATCCGCACGGTGCAACGGCTCTCGCCGCGGCGCTGCGCGACGAGTACCACTTCGCCCGGCTCGTCGGGGTCGTTGCGGTGATGGTTGACAAGGACGCCGAAGGCATCCTGACCGCGCTCGACGACGTGCTGGACGAGGTGGTGGTGACGGTCAACTCCTCCGCCAGATCGATGCCGCTGGAGGAACTCACCGAGCTCGCCGAGGACGTCTTCGGCTCCCACCGGGTGCAGAGCGCGCCACGGATGGACAGCGCGCTCGCGTTGGCCGTCGACCTCGCGGAGACGGACGAACAGACCGGCCCCTATGGAGCGGGAGTGATCGTCACCGGTTCGGTCGTGTCCGCCGGCGACGCCCGGACCCTGGCCGGACTGGCCCCGGCGTGACCGACGAGACAGCAGGTACCAACCCGTCCGTCACCCCCGATGACGCTCCGGACAGGCAACCGCAGTACCGGCCGCCGGACCCGGAAAAGGGGCTGCGCGGTTCGATCTCGGCCACCCTGGTGCTGGAAGCGCTGACCGTGCTGCTGGCGATCCCGGTCGCGAAGAACACCGGGTCGGGAACCGGCACGCTCGGCGTCATCGCGATCGTCGTGCTGGCCCTGCTGATGATCGTGGCGTGCAGGTACGTCAAGAAGCCCTGGCATCCTTGGGCGGTGGCCGGCCTGCAGGTGTTGACCATCGCCGGCTGGGCGATCAGTGCTCCGCTGGGCGTCGTCGGCATCGTCTTCGGCGTGGTGTTCGCCTTCATCTTCTGGTTCGGCTACGAGTTCCGGCGCCGGGCGCGGCTCGGACTCCTCCCCGGCCAGACGCCGATCGAGCGGCCGGGACCCGGCAGCGCACCGGGTGACCGGTAGTCTCGCGCCGGGGCAGACGGCCCCACCAGTTCGTCCCAGCCATCTCGTCACACCCATTGCGAGCCGCATCCCGCGGCGCCGACCCGAGGAGCACGACACCGATGTCCACCCCCACCACCGAACGCACGCTCGTCCTCGTCAAGCCGGACGGCGTCCGGCGCGGGCTCGTCGGTGAGATCATCGCGCGGATCGAGCGCAAGGGCCTGACCCTGGCTGCTCTCGAGCTGCGCACCGCAGACCGGGCCGTCGCGGAGCAGCACTACGCCGAGCATGCCGAGCGTCCGTTCTTCGGCGACCTGGTCGAGTTCATCACCTCCGCGCCGCTGGCGGCGCTCGTGGTCGAGGGGACAAGGGCCATCCCGGCGATCCGTCAGCTCGCCGGCGGTACCGACCCGGTCGAGAAGGCCACGCCCGGCACGATCCGCGGCGACTTCGGCCTGGAGACCCAGTTCAACCTGGTGCACGGCAGCGATTCCGCCGAGTCGGCGGCCCGCGAGATCGCTCTCTGGTTCCCGCACCTGTGAGTCGCGCCGTCCCGGTCGGTGCGGGTGGTGATCCGGACACCGGAACCGGGTTGCTCCTGCACCAGGTCGGGCCGAACGGTTCGATGGCCTCGGACGCGCAGTTCGGTCTCGCGCTGACCACCCTGTGGCACACCGTGTCCGAGGCAGGCGGGGCAGTCGGCTTCGTTCCCGGTACTCCACGACCCGACGTCGCCCGACGATCCGCCGCACTGCTCGACGCCATCCGACGGGGGAGCATCGATGCCATCGCAGTGACCGCCGACCGAACCTTGGTCGGCTTCGCCGCTCTCCGTGCAGGGACCGGGGTGATCGCCCACACCGGCGACGTCGGACCGTTGATGGTCGACCCCGGTCTGCAGGGTTCGGGTCTGGGGGCACTGCTCATGCAGGCCGTGCTGGATCTGGCCCGTGGGCGCGGACTCGAGCGGTTGTCGCTGTCGGCGCGTGACGGGCACGGTCTGCCCGAGTTCTACCGTCGGTTCGGCTTCGTCGAGTGGGGCCGGCGGCCGGGATGGGTGCGGGTCGCCGGCGCCGAGGCACCCGGCGGGCCGGACGACCGTGACGAGATCTTACTGTCCGTCACCCTCTGATTTTCCCACCGCCGAGGGTGCGCTCCCCGGGGGGAGTGACGCGAGGCCGAACATGTCGGACAATGACCGGCGTGACCACTTCCGGTCGTCAACCCCCCGCGCGACCCGTCGGTCGTGATGCGCAGAGTGCTGCGTTGGCCGCGGCACTGCAGGACACCGGGACGCGCTGTCGGCTTGCGGTCGTCACCGGCGAAGCAGGGATCGGCAAATCGCTGTTGCTCGAGACGCTTGCGACGCGTGCGCTGGCAGACGGCGACCAGGTGCTCAGGGGCGAGTGCACGGTCGTTTCGGCCGAGCCGTTGCCCTATGCGGCCATCGTCGCTGCCCTGCGATCCGGCGGTGCCACGCCCAGCGGTGTGCCGGCGGCCCAACGGTCCGACCTGTTCGAGAACATCCTGGCGACCCTGGTGCGGCTGCGCCCGCCGGGTCGCCGGCAGGTGTTGTTGCTGGAGGACCTGCAGTGGGTGGACGCGACCACCAGCGATCTGAGTGCCTTCCTGGTGCACAACCTGCCGGCGGATCACCTGGTGGTCCTGACCCGTCGTAGCGACGAGATCGCGCTGGATCCGGCGGCGCACCGGGTGCTCGACACCGTCTGCAGCACCCGGGATGCGCTCCGGATCGACCTGCAGCGACTCACCGAGGACGAGTTGCGGCAGCTGTTCGGGCAGTCCGCCGCTCGCCTGCCCGGGCTCGATGAGCTCCAGGCGCTGTGGGACCGTACCGGTGGAAACCCCTACATGGCACTGGAACTCATCGAGGCCGGGTCCCTGTACGAGCTGCCGGATCGACTCTCCGAGGTGCTCACCCTGCGGGCTGCGCACCTGAGTGCGACGGGACTGGAGGTGACCAGGACGGTCGCCGTCGCCGGCCGGTCGCTGTTGCAGCACGAGCTGCCCCTGTTCACCGGGGTGCAGGAGTCCGAGGCCCTGACCGCCGTCCGGGAGGCGATCGATGCCGGCGTGCTGGTGGTGGACCGGACCGGGGACGGCTACACCTTCCGTCACGCCCTCATGCAGGAGGCGTTGATCGGCTGGATGCTTCCCGGTGAGCGGCAACGCATCCATCGCAGGATCGCCCAGGCCCTGGATGACGATCCGCGGATCAGGCACAGCGCGTCGTCTGCGGCGGAATGGTCCGCGCACTGGCGGGCCAGCGGCGATCAGGTCAGGGCGTTCGAGGTGACGGCGGAAGCAGCCAAGGCTGCGGGCGCAGCGTTCGCCCACAGCGGGCGGTGGCGGCAGTACCGGTTCCTCGTCCAACTGCTGGCCGACGGCTACGGCCCCGCCGAGCAGGCAGCCAGGGGCAGGCTGCTCGCAGAGGCAGCCGAGGCCGCCCGCTGGGCCGGCCAGCCCGGCCAGGCGGTGGAGCTGGGTCGACGTGCCGCATCGCTGCTGGACGACCCGACCGACCGGGCCCATCTGTACGAACGGCTGGGACGGGCGTTGTGGGACAACGGATCCCCGCAGGAAGCAGCGACCGCCTACGAGCGGGCCGACCAGCTGGCGCGAGAGGTGGACGAACCGGCACTGCGCGCCAGGATCACCGCATCGCGCGCGCGACTGGCCATCCAGGGCGGGCGATACACCGAGGCCATCGAGGCGGCGGAGCTGGCGATCACGTTGGCGGCCAGCGGATCTGCGCCGGCGGAGGATGCCAGGGCGCGGGCGGTGCTGGGGATGTGTGAGGTGCTCACCGGCGAGATCGAGGAGGGCCTGGCCGAGTTGCGCCGGGCGCAGCTGGCCACCGCCCGGTGGGGTGACGACGAGGACAAACGCCGCTTGGCCGGCAACCTGGCCTTCTGTCAGTTGCTGGCCGGCGATGCGAGGGCAGCCTGCGAGACGGCAGTGCACGCTCTCGCCGAGGCCCGGAGGCAGAACCCGATCAGCGGCACCGGAGCTGCGCTCGTGAGCAACACCGTCGTGCTGCTGTCGATGACCGGCCGGTGGCCGGAGGCGATCGAGTTGAGCGACGAGGCGATCGCCGAGGGGGTCGACGAGGGACAGGCGCTGCTGGTGCGGTTGGCCAGGGCAGAGCTCGACCTCGAGCGCGGCGAGCTGGCCGACGCCAGCCGACATCTGGAAGCCGCCGGCGAGCTGGTGGTTCACGGCGGTACCGCGTCGATCTCCGCCGATCTCGCGCTCGCCCGGTCGCGGTGGGCCTGGGCGTCCGGCGACCGGGAGCGGGCCTTCGCGGAGGTCGACGCGGCCTGGGCCGCGCTGCAGGGCACGTCGGAGTGGCGGGAGATGGCCAGGACCTGTGCGCTGGCGCTCCGCTGGTGCGCCGAGGCCCGCGGCGGACGTCGTGCGGGTCCGGATCGGCGGCGCGACCGGTTCCTGGCAGCAGCGGTCGAGATCGGGGAGGGGCGTCCGACTCCGGAGGTGCGCGCCTATCTGGCGACGGCGATGGCGGAGAACAGCCGGGTGCGGGGTGACGGCCAGGCTGCGGCCTGGTCGGAGGCCGTCATCGCGTGGGGCCGGATCGGCCGGATCCACGAGGAGGCGTATGCGCGTTTCCGGTTGGGCGAATCGTTGCTCGGACCCGACCGGTCGCAGGCGGTCATCGAGCTGACCACCGCCCTGGAGGTCGCCACGCAGTTGGGGGCACGACCGCTGCGGGACAGTGTCGACGACGTGTTGCGCCGGGCGAGGGTCCGTCGCTCCGCGGCCGCCGTCGACGGTGACGTGACGAGTCGGTTCCAGCTGACCAGACGGGAGAGCGAAGTGCTGATGGAGCTGGCGACCGGTCTGACCAACAAGCAGATCGCCGCCCGGTTGTACCTGAGCCCGCGGACCGTCGACGTGCACGTGGCCAACGTGTTGATGAAGCTCGGGGTGCGGACCAGGGTCGAGGCCGCCTCACTGTTGGCCACCACGCGTCACGGGAGCGGGGCGGACAGCACGGACGGTGACTCCCTCGGCGGTACCGGATGAGAACGACGAGTGCCAGGGTTCGGGTATCCACAGCAGAGCTGACCGACTCTGTTCAGGTGGACCCGAGGACTCGGTGCCGCCGAGCCCACCCAGTGAAGGAGTTCCGATGACGAAGCCCGGCCCGCAGAAGCCGAAGCCGACGCCGACGCCCCCCGACGGCGGGGACAAGACGGACCGCGACATGCACATCGAGGGTGAGGTTCCGCCGCCGAAGTGACGCACCCGCCGGTCGAGTGAACTCAACCGACCCTCCCGGACGCGCCGTCGCCGTGGCGGTGGACCTCGTCGAATGCCGCCAGTTCCTCCTCGGTCGGCGGCTCGAACAGTGCTGCCGCCCGGTCGAGTTCCGGACGGGTGATCGGGTAATCGGCAGCGTCGCCCGCCTCGTTGCGTGCCTGCAGTCGTCCCCACAAGGTCTCGAGGGGTACCTGCACGAGGTGCAGCACCACCCGCGCGCCCAGGGCCCGCGCGTCGGCGACCTTCTCCGCGCGCTCCTGCCGCATCCACAGCCCGTCCTCGAGCACCACGTCGACCCGGTGCTCGAGCAGCTGCAGGGCGTGCTCGTAGAGCCTGCGCTGCAGGATCTCGTGGAAGTCCGCGTCCGCATGCGGGACGCCGAGCGCCGCCTGCCATTCGTCCGTGCACACCCGCAGCCCCGCGCCCGCCGCTTCCAGCCGACGGGCGAGCGTGCTCTTGCCGGAGCCGGGCAGACCGCAGAACAACGTCAGCAGCGGGGCAGCTGTCCGTGGGGGATCGGACGGGATCGGGGGAGCCTGCACGCCGTCCAGTGTGCTGGACCACTTGCCCGGGAAGTGACGCAGTACACCAGGCGTGCTGTCACATCCGCCCCGGCAGCGGTGTCCCATGAGCGCTCGCCGCGGCAGAGGGTCGCGGCATCCGCGGAAGGAACGCCATGACCGCCACCGCTTCCCGCCCCACCTCGCTGACACCGTCGACCGGCGTCGCACCCGCCGACCGGCTGAGCAGGGCACGGGTCCCGCTCGATCCGCCGCGTGGCCTGGTGGCGCGTCTCGCCGCCTGGTACAGCCGGCGCCGGTTCGGTCAGGTGATGGAGCCGGCGCTCGCACTGGCCCACCAGCCACGCGCGCTGCTGGCCGACCTGGCGTTCGAAGGTCTGCTGCAGCGGTGCCGGTCGTTGGACCCCGGGCTCTCGGCGCTGGCCACGCTGGCGGTCGCGGTGGACATCGAGTGCAGCTGGTGCATGGACTTCGGGTACCTGGAGGCCCACCACCGTCTCGTCGACCCCGCCAAGCTGCGCGACCTGCCGGTCTGGCGGGAGTCGGAGGTGTACACCCCGGTCGAACGGCGGGTGCTGGGCTATGCCGCGGCGATGACGGCGACCCCGCCGGTAGTCACCGACGAGCAGGCGGCCGCGCTGCGCACCGACCTCGGTGACGCCGCGTTCGTCGAACTGACGATGATGGTGGCCGTGGAGAACCAGCGATCCAGGATCAACGCGGCCCTCGGCCTGGTGTCGCAGGGCTTCTCGGAGTCCTGCCGGGTGCCTCGGTGATCGATCGCGAATCTGATGCGGAACCTGTGGTCGGGCCGGCGAGCGCAGCCGACCCGACGCTGGTCTTCGCGGCGCATCGCCCGCTGCTGTTCACCATTGCCTACGAGATCACCGGCTCGGCGGCCGACGCCGAGGACGTGGTGCAGGACAGCTGGTTGCGCTGGGCGGAGGTGGACCAGGCTGCGGTCCGGTCGCCGCGGGCCTACCTGGCGCAGATCGTCACCCGACAGGCGCTCAACCGACTGCGGTCGGCTGCCCGCCGCAGGGAGGAGTACGTGGGTCCGTGGCTGCCCGAACCGCTGCTGACGGCACCGGACGTGGCGGACGACGTGGTGCTCGCGGAGTCCGTGTCGATGGCCATGATGGTGGTGCTGGAAACCCTGACCCCGGACGAGCGCGCGGTGTTCGTGCTCCGGGAGGTGTTCGGGTTCTCCCACGACGAGATCGCTGCGGCGATCGGCCGGAATGCCCCAGCGGTCCGGCAGATCGCCCACCGCGCGCGATCGCACGTGCGGGCCAGGCGACCGGTTGCCGGTGCAGCCGCGTCGGCGGAGACCGAGGAGGCGATCCTGCACCAGTTCCTCACCGCGACCAGCACCGGTGATCTGCAGGGCCTGATGGACCTGCTGGCCCCCGACGTCGTGCTGATCACCGATGGCGGCGGGATCCGCCAGGCCGCACTACGGCCCATCCTGGGCGCCGACAAGACCGCCCGCTTCCTGATCGGGGTGATGTCCGGCCTCGGCTCCGCCGAGGTGCAGATCGAGTCGGTGCGGGTGAACGGTGAGCCCGGGTCGGTGGTCCGGATCGGGGATGTCACCGACACGGTGGGCTCCGTCGCCGTTGTCGACGGCCGGATCGCCGCGATCCACCTGGTGCGCAATCCGGACAAGCTCCGCACGCTGGTGCGGCGGCCGCTGACCCGGTAGCTCCCGCGTCCTGCTCAACGGTCCGCCAGCCCCGCGAGGTCGAGGGCAAGCCGTCGGCGGAAACGCGCGCTGCGTCCGATGAGCGTCAGCAGGACGGTGCGCATGCCCCGCCCGCGGCGGAGGGTCGCCACCCTGGTGAGTCGGGTGGCCAGACCGACCACGTGGACGGCCAGCCGGCGGTGCTCGGTGGCCCAGACCTCCAGTGCGCCAGGGTTTCCCGCCAGGGCGTCCTGGATGGCGGCGGCCGCGCCGATCGCATCCCGGATACCCAGGTTCATCCCCTGACCACCGGCCGGGCTGTGCACGTGCGCGGCGTCTCCGGCGAGCAGCACGTGACCTCGGTGCAGCGAGGCCGCGACGCCGTGCTGGACCCGGAACCTCGACCCCCAGCCCACCGCGCGGACCGGACATGCGCTGATCCCTGGGACCCTGTCGGTGAGCAACCGGGACACGTCGTCCGCGTACGGGGCGGTGGGT
Source organism: Nakamurella sp. (assembly GCA_037720195.1). GTDB lineage: Bacteria > Actinomycetota > Actinomycetes > Mycobacteriales > Nakamurellaceae > Nakamurella. Next base: position 77,056 of record JBBJML010000002.1, read on the forward strand.
GCGCGGTCGGTGGCGGCCACGATGCGATGACTGCCGTCCGGCAGCGGCGCCGAGACGAGAATGCCTGCACGGTCGAGGAACAGCAACACCCGATCGTCGGGCAGGGCGGTGCGGGCCTGCTCCGACACCGTGACGTCGGCCAGCAGGAAACTCTCGGCGGCCGCATCGGCGGTTCCGGCATCGATACCGGCGCAGGAACGCACGGTGCTGTGCACCCCGTCCGCGCCGATGACGTACCGCGCCCGGACCTCGACGACGGCCCCCGGGGTTCCGACCGGTTCGACCAGCACCGAGGCGGCATCAGGTCCGTCGGTGAGCGACCGCACCGCCACTCCGCGGAACACGCTGCCGCCCAGCGTTTCCAACCGTTCGACCAGGATCTGCTCGGTGACGTCCTGCGGAATCATCGCGATGAAGCTGTACGGGCTCGGAAGATCGTCGAACATCAGTTGGAAGAGTGTGCGGTCGCGATCACGGACCTCGAACGTGTTGATGCAGTGAGCGCGACCGACCACCGTTTCGGCGACGTCGATCGTCGCCAGCGCCTCCAACGTGCGCGGATGCACGACGGCCGCCCGCGACGTGTGGTGGACGCTCGGCTGCTCGTCGACGACGAGCAGCCGCAGTCCCGACTGCAGCAGGGCGCAGGCCGCGCTCAGGCCGACGGGCCCCGCGCCGACGACCAACACGTCGACCTCGGTGGGGATGTCGGTGGAAGTGGTGCTCATGGGTCCTCCAGGTGTTCGGTGGTGCGCTGTCTCCGGTGACGTCAGAGCGCTTAGTCAACGCTCGTTGACCATGGTGGACCTGTCCGCCCCTGGAGTCAACAGGCGTTGACCTATGCTGACCCGATGAGAGGTTCTGCTGACGTCACCCGGGAACGCATCCTCGAACACGCCCGCGCGCAGTTCGGTGCCACCGGTTTCGAGCGCACCACGATCCGTTCGGTGGCCAAGGCAGCCGGCATCGACCCGGCGCTGGTCATGCGACATTTCGGGACCAAGGAGGGCCTCTTCGCGGCAGCGATCGAGATCTCGCTCGAGCTCCCGCCCCCGGCCGCGCTGCCGATCGATGAACTGGCCGAGCGGCTGGCCGAGCACTTCGTCCGGCTCTGGGACTCGACGCCGGCGCTGCAGATCCTGTTGCGGACCGCTGCCACCCATCCGCTCGGTGCGGAGCGGATGCGAGCGGTGTTCACCGACCAGGTGGCCCCGTGGGTCGCTCGTCTCCCGGCCGGTGGCGGCGAGACCGGCGACACCGGAACCGACGACACCGGAACCGGCGACAGCGGAACCGACGGCAGCGAGACCGCTTCGGTGCGCGCGGCGCTGGTGGCCAGTGCGGTGCTGGGGTTCGCCCTGTGCCGCTACGTCATCGAGATCCCGGCGTTGGCGGCGATGAGTCCCCAGCAGGCTGCGACGCATCTCGGGCCGAGCATCGCACTGCACCTGCACTGAGCCTCTGCAGTGAAGACCCCGCCGCCGGTGATCCGCCCACTGCGTAGGTATCCGAATTAGGTAGTTCTACGGATCCGCGCCGCGAGCACGCTCGACAGACTTCCTGGTATCAGCAGGTCTTCAGACATCGGACCACCCGTCCGTCCAGGGAGCTCACATGACCGTCCTCGCCGCACCGATCGACGCATCGGCCCTGCTCCACCGCCGGTCACGCCGGCTGGTGGTCAAGGTGCCGGCACCCATTCCGACCGCACCGGCCATCCCCGCGGCGGCAAGCGTTGCGGTGTTCCCCATCGCCCGGACCGCCGCGCCCCCGCGGACCGCGGCGCCGGCTCCCACTGGCACGATCGTTCCGCTCGATCGGGATCTGGTCACGAAACTCCAAGCCGGAGATCCCGGGAGCTGGCGGTTCATCGTCGACCGCTACCAGGGCCTGGTCTGCGCGACCGCTCGACGCATCGTCTCCACGACGGCCGATGTCGATGAGGTTGCGCAACGAACCTGGACTGCGCTGTGGCGGCACGCCGATGCGGTCCGTGATCTCGACCGGTTGGCCGGCTGGCTCGGCGTCACCGCCCGGCGCGAGGCACTGGGCATCCTGCGGCGGCGCCGCGAGGTGCTCGTCGGCGACGTCGCACTGTTCGACTGCGGAGCCCAGGCGCGGGAACAGCACGGCCATCAGCTGTGGAGCGAGGCGACCACCCGCAGTTCGCAGGATTCCGGCGCACTGGTGGAACAGCAGCAGCAGGTGCGCGCACTGCGAGCAGCCGTCCAGAAGTTGCCCGAACGGCAGCGACGACTGGTGAATGCGCTGCTCACCGACCGGATGTCCTACGACGAGCTCAGCACCTCGCTCGGCATCCCGCGGGGCAGCATCGGACCGATGCGGGCCAGGGCGTTGGTCACGCTCCGGTCTCTGCTGCGCGACTGGGAGGGTTGAGCAACTCAGGTCGCACCCGCGCCCGGATCGACGACAGCACTGTCTGTGTCGACGGGTAAGGTCCGCCCGGTGTCCGGATCCGCTGAGATGAACCCACCGACGGCTGGTGCGACCGCGGCCCCGACGTCCCGCACCCCGATGATCGCCGCTGCCGGGCTGACCAAGTCGTTCCCGTCCGACGACGGGGACGACTTCGTCGCTGTCAAGGGGATCGACCTGGTGGTGCCGGCCGGCGAGGCCTTCGGTTTCCTCGGGCCCAACGGGGCAGGCAAGTCGACGACGATGCGGATGATCGCTTGTGTCTCACCGCGCACCGGCGGCTCGCTGTCGATCCTCGGTCAGGATCCGTCGATCGACGGTGTCGCGATCCGGTCCCGGTTGGGAGTCGTTCCCCAGCAGGACAATCTGGACGAGGACCTGACGGTCCGGGAGAACCTCTACATCTACGGACGCTACTTCGGTCTGTCCCGCAAGCAGTGTTGGTCCAAGGCCGACGAGCTCCTCGAGTTCGCGCAGCTCACCGAGAAGGCGAAGGCCAAGGTCGCCGCGCTCTCGGGCGGGATGAAACGTCGGCTGACGATCGCGCGCTCGCTGGTCAACGATCCGGACCTGCTGCTGCTCGACGAGCCCACCACCGGCCTGGACCCGCAGGCGCGTCATGTGTTGTGGGACAGGCTCTTCCGACTGAAACAGGCGGGCGTGACGTTGGTCCTGACCACGCACTACATGGACGAGGCCGAGCAGCTCTGCGACCGGCTCGTCGTGATGGACGGCGGGGTGATCGCGGCCGAGGGTTCGCCTGCCGCGCTGATCGCGCAGTACTCCACCAGGGAGGTCGTCGAGCTGCGCTTCGTGCCGGGGACCCAGCGATCCGTGCTGCCGGTGGTGGAGCAGATCGTCGAGCGCATCGAGGTACTGCCGGACCGACTGCTGCTCTACACCGACACCGGTGAGCAGACCCTGGAATCGGTGGTCGCTGCCGGGGTCCGGCCGGTCTCGGCGCTCGTGCGACGCTCGACGCTGGAGGACGTGTTCCTGCATCTCACCGGCCGGAGTCTGGTGGACGGATGAGCGCGCCGACCGGAAGATCCACGGAACACGCAGAGTCGCAGGCGGTTCCGGCTGTCGCGCACGCGACGACACCGTCCGGCTGGCGGGCCAGGGCCACCGTCTGGGAGTACCTGGTGCTCACCTGGCGGCCCTACTTCTTCTCCGGGCTGGCCTCTGCCGTCATCGCGCCGCTGCTGTACCTGTTGGCGCTGGGCTACGGGATGGGATCGCTGATCGAGGCGCGGGGGACCGCCGCCCTCGGCGGAGTGCGGTACGTCGAGTTCATCGGTCCGGCCCTGCTGTGCGCCGCCGCCCTGCAGACCGGTTTCGGCGAGTCCAGCTGGGCCCTGTTCGGACGGTTCAAGTGGCACCGGACGTTGTGGGGCATCACCTCGACCCCCGTCACCCCCGCCCAGGCCGCGGAAGGACACGTGCTGTTCATCGCCACCAGGGTCGCAGTGTCGTCGGTGCTCTACTACCTGGTGCTGCTGGTGTTCGGGGCGGCGGGCGGCGGCGCCGGAGTGTTGATGCTGCCGGTCGCGGTGCTCACTGCACTGTCCTGCGCGGTGTGGGTGATGGCGCTCTCGGCGACCATCGACGACGACGGACCGGGTGCCTTCAACCTGGCGATGCGCTTCGGGATCATCCCGATGACGTTGTTCTCCGCCTCGTTCTTCCCGATCACCCAGCTGCCCTGGGCGATGCGCTGGGTCGCCTTCCTGTCCCCGTTGTGGCACGGCAACGAGTTGGCCAGGGGCGCGGCCATCGGCGGGCTCCCCGGCTGGCAGGCGGCCGGGCACCTGGTGTTCCTGGTGGCGTTGTCGATCACCGGATTCGTGGTCATGCGCCGCCGCTTCGACGTCCGGTTGGTGGTCTGATGGGCGCACCCGCGCAGTCCGGGACCGCGTGGGGCGGCGGGAGCACGCTGCTGCTGCGGATCGTCCCGGTGCACCTGTACTCCCGCCGCGCCGGCGTCGTGATGGAACGCTCGGTGCGGGGAGCTCGCAGCGCCCGCTGGACGATCGTCTCCGGGTTCTTCGAGCCGGTTTTCTACCTGTTGGCGATGGGGGTCGGGATCGGCTCGCTGGTCGGCGCCATCGAGACCTCCGCCGGCCCGATCGAGTACGCCGCGTACATCGCGCCTGCCCTGATGGCCACCTCGGCGATGAACGGCGCGGTGTTTGACGCCACCAACAACGTCTTCTTCAAACTGAAGTACGCCAAGCTGTACGACGGGATGTTGGCCACCAGCCTCGGCCCGCTGGACGTCGCGATCGGCGAGGTCATGTACTCCCTGAGCCGCGGCGCGATCTACGCCACCACCTTCCAGCTGGTGATGCTCGTGATGGGCCTGCTGCACTCCTGGTGGGCGCTGCTGGCAGTGCCGGCGGCGATCCTGATCGCCCTCGGGTTCGCCGCCGTCGGGATGGCGGTGACGACCTTCCTCAAGACGTTCCAGCACCTGGAGTGGGTTGCCACCCTGCTGCTGCCGATGTTCCTGTTCTCCACCACGTTCTTCCCGCTCTCGGTCTACCCGCGGGCGATCCAGATCCTCGTCGAGTGCCTGCCGCTCTACCACGGCATCGAGCTGATCCGTGGGCTCAGCCTGGGTCAGGTCGGTCCGGCCCTGCTGGGTCACGCGAGCTACTTCGTGGTGATGGCCGTGGTCGGCATCCTGGTCGCCGCTCGACGGCTGGAACGGCTGCTGCTGACCTGACCGGCGGTCATCTGCGGGCGCCGGCGGAACTGACGTGCGCGCCGTCGGTGCCGCATGATCCACTGCTGGGGTGGGCGCTCAGGGATACCGGACCGTGTGGGGATTGCCCGTCGTACGGCGCACGCTGGTGCTCGGACTGCTGATCCGGATCCCGATGTGGGCGGCCTCCATCGTGCTCACGCTGCACGTCGTCGGTCACCTGGGTCGGTCCTACACGGATGCCGGGCTGGTCGTCGCGGTGGCCACCATCGCGGCTGCGGTCAGCGGGCCGTGGCGCGGCCGACTGTTAGACCGCAGAGGGCTGCGCTCGACCGTCCTGCCGTCGCTGTTGGTGCTGACCGTCTGCTGGTCGATCGCCCCGTTCCTGAGCTACTGGCTGCTCGTTCCGCTCGCCGGGATCGCCGGACTGTTCGTCGTGCCGACCTTCTCGATCATCCGGCAGGTGCTCATCGGCGCCGTCGACGACGACCGCCGTACCACTGCGTTGGTGCTCGACTCGGTGGCGGTGGAGATCTCCTTCATGGCCGGTCCGGCGCTCGGGGTGTGGCTCGCGACCACGATCGACACCCCGATCGCACTGCTGGCGTGCGAGTTCGCAAGCGTCATCGGTGGCCTGGCGCTGTGGATCCTCGATCCGCCGCTGCCGGCCGCCGAGACACGGCCGGCCCGCACGGGTTCGAACCTCGACGCTGCACCGCCCGCCACCCCATCGACGGCGAAGACCCCGTCGACGGCGAAGACCCTGTCGGTGTCGAAGGAGCGGACCCCCTCGACCAGGAGCGTCCTGCCCACCTGGATGACGCCGACGGTGCTGGTGGTGCTGGCGGCGTCGGTCACCGCAACCGTGGTGTTGACCGGCACCGACGTCTCCGTGGTGGCCGGGCTGCGCGAGTGGGGACAGCCGACCTCGATCGGCTGGATCCTGGCGATCTGGGGGGCCGGCTCTGCGATCGGCGGCCTCGCCTACGGCGCACTGTCCCGGCCGATCTCCCCGTTCCTGCTGGTCGGCGGGCTGGGCGCGAGCACGGCCGCGGTCGCATTCGCCCACGACCGGCTCACCATCAGCATCCTGCTGTTCGTCGCCGGATTGTTCTGCGCTCCTACCATCACCGCCACCATCGACACCCTGAGCCGGGTCGTCCCGACCTCGGTGCGGGGTGAAGCGATGGGCTGGCACGGCTCGGCGATGACGATCGGATCAGCGGTGGGCGCCCCGGCGATCGGGTTCGTCCTCGACCGGGCGAATTGGCACGGCGGCTTCGTCGCTGCCGGGGCGATCGGGGTGCTGGTCGGCGTCGCCGGCTGGGCGACCATCTCACTGCGACGGTCCCGTCGGGCGAAGGCCTCCGATGTGCACCAGCAGCCGACCGACCGGTCTGCCGATCAGAGCCTGCAGGCCGGTGTCCCGCCGGGCAACTGATGACGGTGGGTGGCGATGACGCGGTACAACCGCTCGGCCACCGCGCGGATCCCCGGGGCAGCGAGCAGCCAGCCGAACGGTCGCCAACCCCAGCCGGCGCGACGCAGGACCTGGGAGACGGCTGCCGCCCCGGCACTCGCCCGATGGTGCTCGTCGACAAAGCGAAGCGCCTCCAGCGCCTGCTCCTGGGTCAGCCCCAGCGGCTCGAGCGCGGTGAACTGCAGTGGGACGACGGCGAAGCGCGCACGCCGGTCGACGAACCGCTGCAGGAAGTTCGTGGCCGAGGTGCAGAAACCGCAGTCGCCGTCGAACACCAACACCGGCGGCTCGACCAACTGTCGTTCACGGGGCACTGCCCACCTCCTCGACCGGCGCGACGTGCTGTCCCGGCACTGAGCTCTGTTCCAGGACGGCCCTCGCGGCGTCCGTCAGCACCGTCAGCACCGAGGTGACACCAGGGTTGGTCTCCATGGTGCGCCTCCAGACCGCGGTCACCGTCCTCAGGGGTGCCGGATCCGTCAACGGCACCGCCACCACAGAAGGCGGGAGCGGGCCGCGCCCGAGCCGCGGCACCAGCGCGCTGGCCTGTCCGGCGGCGACCAGCGCGATGTGCGAGCTGAACTCCGCGCTGGTGTGCACGATCCGCGGGATCGCTCCGACCGAGGAGAACATCCAGCTGAGCCAGGCGTGGCAGATCGATCCGGGAGCGACGCTGACGAAGTCGCGTCCGATCAACTCCGCCGCGTGGGTACTGACGCGGCCGGCCAACGGGTCTTCGGCGTGGACCAGGACGTCGGCCCGGTCCTGGCCGAGACGGCGGGTCTGCAGGTTCGCCGGGATGCTGAGCGGCACCGGCTCCCAGTTGTGCACGATCGCGAGGTCGAGCCGCCCGTCCGCGACCTCGGTCACAGCCGACCAGGGTTCGACCTCGGACAGCCGCACCCGCACGCCCGGCTGCTCGCCGGCCAACCGTGCAAGGGCCGGTGCCACCACTCCACGGACCGCGGTGGAGAACGAGCCCAGCCGGACCTGCCCGCTGGGAGTGCCGGCGGAGGCGAGCAGGGCGGACTCCAGATGCTCCATCTGCGCCAGCAGATCCTCGGCTGCCTCCACCAGCTGCCGACCCTGGGCGGTGAGCACGACCCCCCGGCCGAACCGTTCGACCAGCGTGACGCCGGTGCTCACCTCCAACTTCTTGAGCTGCTGGGACACGGCACTGGGCGTGTAGCCGAGCATCTCGGCCGCGCCGTTCACCGTGCCGTTGCGGGCGAGGGCGACCAGCGAGCGCAGCGCGATCGGATCGATCATGAAGCAATGCTACCGATTGATGGCCGGATTCATTCACTGGACCTTGGGCCGTCCGCGGGTGACGATGGCCGGGTGAGACCTCGAGACACTGCCCTGGCCACCCTGGTCGCCGTCATCTGGGGGATCAACTTCCTCGCCGTCGATCGCGGTCTGCAGGACCTCCCGCCGTTCGCCTTCGTCGCCGTCCGGTTCGTCTTCGTGGCCCTACCGGCGGTCTTCTTCGTCCCGAGGCCGCGGATCGGCTTCTGGCGGGTGGTGGCGATCGGGGCGACCATCTCGGCCGGTCAGTTCGGGCTGCTGTTCCTGGGCATGCACCTGGGTGCACCCACCGGCCTCGCGCCGATCGTGCTGCAGGCACAGGTGCTGTTCACGGTCGTGCTCTCCGCGCTGTTCCTGCGCGAACGGCCGACCGGTGGGCAACTCGTCGGCGTGTTGATCGGCGCTGCCGGGCTGGCGGCGTCGCGGTCGGACGGGCAGCCGTCGCGCCGGTGTTGCCGCTGCTGATCGTCGTCGGCGCAGCCGCATCCTGGGCCGTCGGCAACACCCTGACCCGCGGCGTCGAGGCCTCCGGGCTCTCGCTGACGATCTGGTCGGGCCTGGTGGTCCCCGTTCCCCTGGCGTTGATGTCGGTGATCTTCGAAGGGCCGACCGCGATGGTGGACGCAGTCGCCAGAATCAGCGTCGGAGGCATCCTCGCGGTGGCCTACACGGTGCTCGGGGCCTCGCTGGTCGGCTACGGGATCTGGAACACCCTGCTGTCGAAGTACCCGACGGCGTCCGTGGGGCCGTTCGCCATGTTGGTGCCGGTGGTCGGCGTGCTCGCGGCCTGGATCGCGCTGGACGAGTTGCCCACCCCCACCGAGGCGATCGGTGCGGTGATCCTTCTCATCGGAGTCGCGGCCACGGTGGTGTTGGGACGTCGACGTACCCGCCTGTCAGCACGCTCCGGTCGATCGTCGACGGGGATCGCGAACGTGGCCGCCGAACACGACACGACTGCCCCGGTCGGTGCCGTCAGGCACAGCGGCGACGCGCCCGTGTGGGATACTGGCGACAGGTAGCCGTTGGTTCGCGTATCGGTGCCGGCCTCCGACGGGTGAAAGACGTCGAGTGGGGCCTGGCTCGGATGTGCGCCATGGCATCCGCCCACCCGAAGACTTCTGGTCCCTGCGGCTCTACGTTGCGGGGGACAGCAACCGAACACATGCCGCCCCTGCGCGGACGCGTCCAGTACGCGCCCGGGGGTCGGTGAGAGGAACCTCGTGTCAGACACCGAGAACACTGTCGACAGCGCCCTGGAGCAGGCGCTCGCTGCACTCCCCGCCAAGCCGAGGGTGCACGAGCTGGCCAAACGCTCGGGCCTGTCCAGCAAGGAGATCATCGCCGCGCTCGTCGAGCGCGGGGTCGCCGTCAAGGCCGCGTCGTCGTCCGTGGACCATGCCGTGGCCGTCGAAGTGCTCACCCAGCTGCTCGCAGGCGACACCCCCACCACTCCGGCCCCCGACACCTCCACCCCCGTTTCCGACGACTCCGGGTCCGACGCCGCGCCGTTCGCCGGCGTGCCGCTGTTCCTGGCGCCAGAGCCGGAGGCGGCACCGCCCCGCAAGCGGGCGAGCCGGGCGCGTACCAAGCCGGCCGAGCCGGTGGAGGTTCCCGAGCCGAGCACCACCGAGGCTGATCCGGCGAAGCCTGCGGAGGCCACCACCGAGCCGACGTTCGACGACGGCGCGGAAGCCCCGGCCACCCGCTCGCGGTCACGCTCCCGTCGTGGCCGCGGTCGCTCGCCGGCCGCCGACGACGAAGCCGCAGATCAGCCGGCGTCGACCGAAGGGTCCGTCGCTGCCGACGACGACAGCCCCACGACCCGGTCCGAGCAGGACGCCCCGGCCGATGACGACAACGGCGACACCGCTGACGGTGGGCGTCGCCCTCGTCGTCGCGGCCGTCGTGGCCGTGGCCGCACCGATGGCGACTCCGACGGCGACACGACCGACGGTGACACCACCGCCGACACGAACGACAGCGACCCGACCCACAGCGACACGCCCGATGGTGCGAGCGCCGGCGGCGACGGGAACGCTCCCGACCGCACGGACGCCGGGAGTGGTGACCCGGAGGCCGACGCCGAGAGTGCACCGCGACCGCGTCGCCGCCGCCGCTCCTCGAAGGCTTCCGCCGGCGAGGACGCTGCGACCTCGGACGACAGGTCCGACAGCACGTCGGCAGACGGCGCCCCGGACGGCAGCACGTCCGACGGCACGGACGAAGCCGGCTCTGACGACGACGATTCGGCTGCAGGCTCCGGCCGGCGCAGGCGTCGACGTCGGCGCGGCGGATCCGGCGACGGCGAGTCCGGCCGGGGCGACGATCCGGACAACACCGTGGTGCACGTGCGGGAGGCCCGCGACGTCGCCGCCGAGGTCCAGGGCATCAGGGGCTCGACCAGACTCGAGGCCAAGCGCCAGCGCCGCCGGGACTCCCGCGAGTCCCGCCAGCGCCCGCAGATCCTCACCGAGGCCGAGTTCCTGGCCCGCCGCGAGGCCGTCAGCAGGGTGATGGTCGTGCGTGAGCGTGGCGATCTGGCCCAGGTCGCACTGCTGGAGGACGACGTCCTCGTGGAGCACTTCGTCTCCCGCGCCGGCGCCGCGTCGATGATCGGCAACATCTACCTCGGCCGGGTGCAGAACGTGCTGCCCTCGATGGAGGCCGCATTCGTCGACATCGGTCGCGGCCGCAACGCCGTGCTCTACGCGGGCGAGGTCAACTGGGACATGACTGGTCTGGTCGGCAAGGCCCGCAGGATCGAGACCGCGCTGTCCAGCGGCGACGTCGTGCTGGCCCAGGTGTCCAAGGACCCCGTCGGGCACAAGGGCGCCCGGCTGACCACCCAGATCTCCCTGCCGGGACGGTTCCTGGTCTACGTCCCGGGCGGCGGTGCCACCGGGATCTCCCGGAAACTGCCGGACACCGAGCGCAAGCGGCTCAAGCAGATCCTCGACCGGATCGTGCCGGACGGTGCAGGCGTCATCATCCGCACCGCTGCCGAAGGGGTGTCCGAGGACGATCTGGCTGCAGACGTCGAGCGGTTGAAGTCGCAGTGGGAGACCATCCAGGCCGCGGCCGATGCGGCGAAGACCAACCAGTCGGCGGGGCCGTCGCAGCTGTCGGCGGAGCCCGACACGTTGACCAAGGTCGTCCGCGACCTGTTCAACTCCGACATCACCTCGCTGGTCATCGACGACGAGGGCGGGTCGGACGGGGCGTACGCCTCGGTGTCGACCTACGTCGACCAGGTCGCTCCGGAACTGGCCCAGCGGGTCTCCCGCTACGAGGGCAAGGGTGACGTCTTCAGCCGGTACCGCATCGACGAGCAGATCGCCAAGGCGCTGGAGCGCAAGGTGCACCTGCCGTCGGGTGGTTCGCTGGTGATCGATCGCACCGAGGCGATGACCGTCGTCGACGTCAACACGGGCAAGTACACCGGCTCGGGCGGCAACCTCGAGGAGACGGTCACCAAGAACAACCTGGAGGCCGCCGAGGAGATCGTCCGGCAGCTCCGGCTGCGCGACATCGGCGGGATCATCGTCGTCGACTTCATCGACATGGTGCTGGAGTCCAACCGTGAGCTGGTGCTCCGTCGGCTGACGGAGTGCCTCGGTCGCGACCGGACCAAGCACCAGGTCGCCGAGGTCACCTCGCTCGGCCTGGTCCAGATGACCCGCAAGCGGATGGGCACCGGTCTGCTCGAGGCGTTCTCGCACAACTGCGAGCACTGCCATGGCCGCGGCATCGTGCTGCAGGACGCGCCCATCGACACCGGCAGCGGATCATCGGGCGGGGATGACGGCCGTGACTCCGGTCGGTCTTCGACCTCCTCGCCGCGCAAGCGCCGTGAGCGTCAGCGGCCTGCGGAACCGGAGGAGACGCCGGAGCCGATCGCCCGGATCGTCACGCTCAAGGCCGATCCGCGCGGCCCGCGGATGACACCGAAGCCGTCGGCTGACGCCGCGGACGGTGACGTCGCCGGTACGGACCCGCAGCTGTCGGTCGAGGTGGCGGAGGCCGTCGCGTCCGTTGCTTCGAGTCCGGCAGCCGACGACGGCGGTGTCGAGATCATCGCGACCACCAAGCGCTCGAGCCGCACTCCGGACGGGGGCACCGGATCCGCAGCGGATGCTCCGCCCGCGCCGGTCGAGGAGACGCCTGCGGCCCGTCCGCGCCGCCGTCGGGCTGTCTCGAAGTCGACGGTCACTGCCGGCACTGCTGTGGTCCTCACCATCGACGGTTCCGCGAACGGTGGTCATGGCTCGACACCGGAGCCGGCCCTGGTCGGCGTGGCCGCCGGTGCCGAGGCCGCAGCTGTCCACGGTGCGGCGGTGTCGAAGGGATCGGTGACCTCGGAAGCCCCGGTGGCCCGACCCCGTCGTCGGGCGGCACGGCGTCCCGCCGGACCGGCCGGTGGAGCAGATCGGTCCGCAGAGACGCCGGCGACCGACTCCTGACGGGCCGGCTGCTGCCGGTTCGTCGACGCCCGGGACCGGGTGGCCGACGGACCTCGATGGCGCGGTTTGTCCGGCGGGCCCGCACCGCGTATCGTGGGGAGTCGGTCCGCCGTCAGCGGCGGTCTTCTGGCGCCTGTGGACGATCACCTCGATCATCCGGCAGTGCACGCCGAGTGAGAACCCGTAGTGACCAGTGATGAGCAGTGTGCTGTGCGGATAACCGTCCGGCACGAACGAGGAAACGGAAGGCCACCCCGCGATGTACGCGATCATCTCCACCGGCGGCAAGCAGTACAAGGTCGCCGAAGGTGACGTCATTGAGGTCGAGAAGCTCGAGCTGGCCACCGGTGACGCCGTGACTCTTCCCGCCGTCCTGCTCGTCGACGGCACCGAGCTCACCACCGGCACCGCGCTCGACGCGGTCACCGTGTCCGGCGAGATCCTCGAGCACACCAAGGGCCCGAAGATCGTGATCCACAAGTTCAAGAACAAGACCGGTTACCACAAGCGGCAGGGTCATCGTCAGAAGCTGACCAAGCTGCGCGTCACCGGAATCAAGTCCGGCAAGTGACGCGGAACCTGACGAGCTGAGAGGCGATACGACATGGCACACAAGAAGGGCGCATCCAGCTCCCGCAACGGTCGCGACTCCAACGCCCAGTACCTGGGCGTCAAGCGCTACGGCGGACAGGTGGTCAAGGCCGGCGAGATCCTGATCCGCCAGCGTGGCACCAAGTTCCATCCCGGAGACGGCGTGGGCCGCGGTAAGGACGACACCCTGTTCGCCCTGGTCCCCGGTGCGGTCGAGTTCGGCAGCAAGCGTGGTCGCAAGACCGTCAACATCGTCCAGGCGGCGCCCGCGCTCGCGGACGCCTGATCGGACAGCCGCCCCGAGCGGTGAAGAAGTGAACATTTCGCTCCAGGGGCGGGACCGGCTCACGCCGGCCCCGCCCTTGGTGTTTCTCCAGAAAGGCACCTGATGGCCCGCTTCGTCGACCGAGCTGTTCTGCACCTGCAGGCCGGTGACGGCGGAAAGGGCTGCGCATCGGTGCACCGTGAGAAGTTCAAGCCCCTCGGCGGTCCGGACGGCGGCAACGGCGGGAACGGCGGCGATGTCGTGCTGGTCGTCGACGCCGGCGTGCACACGCTGCTGGACTTCCACTTCCGACCGCATGCGAAGGCCGGTAGCGGCAAGTTCGGCCAGGGCGACAACAAGGACGGCGCCTACGGCGACGACCTGGTCATGAACGTCCCCGAGGGCACCGTCGTGCTCGATGCGAACGGTCGGATGCTCGCGGACCTGACGGGCATCGGTACCCGCTACATCGCCGCCCAGGGTGGCCGCGGCGGGCTCGGCAACGCCGCGCTGTCGTCCAAGACGCGCAAGGCCCCCGGCTTCGCGCTGCTCGGTGAGCCCGGCGAGATCGCCGACGTCACCCTCGAACTCAAGTCCATGGCCGACGTCGGGCTGCTGGGTTTCCCCAGCGCCGGCAAGTCGTCGCTGGTCTCGGTGCTCTCCAAGGCCCGCCCGAAGATCGCCGATTACCCGTTCACCACCCTGGAGCCGAACCTCGGCGTCGTCGAGGCCGGCGGCAGCACCTACACCATCGCGGACGTGCCCGGCCTGATCCCGGGCGCCAGCCAGGGCAAGGGCCTCGGTCTGGAGTTCCTCCGCCACATCGAGCGTTGCGCGGTGCTCGCGCACGTCGTCGACTGCGCCACGTTCGAGACCGACCGCGATCCTGCCTCCGACATCGCGGCGCTGGAATCCGAACTGGCGCAGTACATCCCGTCGCTGCCGACCGAGTTCGCCGACAAGCCGCGGGTCGTCGTGCTCAACAAGATCGACGTGCCGGAGGCCCGCGATCTCGCGGAGTTCGTGCGCGCCGATCTCGAGGCGGCCGGACATCGGGTCTTCCTGATCTCCACCGCCACCCACGAGGGCCTCAAGGAGCTGCGCTACGCGCTCGCCGAGGTCGTCGCCGAAGACCGCGCGTACCGGGTCATCCAGCCGACCGCACGCGTGGTCGTGCGTCCGAAGGCCGTCAACGAGGAGCAGTTCGTCGTCGCGCCCGACCCGGCCACTCCCGGTGGGTTCATCGTCACCGGTGTGCGCCCCGAGCGGTGGATCCGCCAGACCGACTTCAACAACGAGGAAGCCATCGGCTTCCTCGCCGACCGCCTCGCCAAGATCGGTATCGAGGACGAGCTGGCGCGTCAGGGCGCGCAGGCCGGTTGCCCGGTCACCGTCGCGGGCGTCACCTTCGACTTCGAACCGATGGCTGCCACGGCGATCGTCCCGCTGTCGGGTCGCGGCCTGGACGAGCGAGTGGTGCCCAACCATCGGGTGGGTGCCGCGGAACGCAAGGTGCTGCACCGGCTGCGCCGTGGTCTCCCGGTCGAGGAGCTCGAGTGGTCCGATCTGGCCACCGAGTACATCTCCGAATCGCGGATGGCAGACCTGCGGGCCGCCGATCGCGCGGTGCGCGCCGGCGAGAAGCCGTGGACCCGCGGGATCGATCTCGACATCGGGGTCGACGACGACGCGGAGTTCGACGCCGAGGTCGATGACGCTGCCGGAAACCCGGGTACCGGGTCAGGTGACCGTAGTGCGGCAGGCCGTTGGCGAACGGTGGACCGTCGTACGTCGCATGACGGGGGAGTCGCAGCGGGCAGGTCGGATGATCGCGGCTGACACCGCCCCCGCGGCCACCGGGCACGTCGCTGCGCGCTCCGATGCCCGGACGGCGGTCGGCGCCGCCCACCGGCTCGTCGTCAAGGTCGGGTCCTCGTCGTTGACCACTGCAGCGGGCGGGCTCGATCCGGCCAGGCTCGATGCCCTGGTGGATGCGGTGGCCGGCCGGACGGCATCCGGCACCCAGGTGGTGCTGGTCTCCTCCGGTGCCATCGCCGCCGGTCTGGCCCCGCTGGGGCTCTCCCGCAGGCCGCGCGACCTGGCCACCCAGCAGGCTGCAGCATCGGTGGGCCAGCAGCAGCTTGCGGCCCATTACGCAGACTCGTTCCGGCGCCACGCGTTGACCGTCGGGCAGGTGCTGTTGACCAGCGACGACGTCGTGCGGCGCTCCCACTATCGCAATGCGCAGCGGACCTTCGACAAGCTGTTGACCTACGGCGTCGTGCCGGTGGTCAACGAGAACGACACGGTCGCCACCGCCGAGATCAAGTTCGGCGACAACGACCGGTTGGCCGCGCTGGTCGCCCACCTCATCCGTGCCGACGCGCTGATCCTGTTGTCCGACGTCGACGCGCTGTACACCGGCGATCCCGCAGACCCGTCGTCCGCCGTGATCCGCCAGGTGGACGCGCCCGTCGATCTCACCGGGATCGATCTGGTCGATTCCCGCAGCGGGGTCGGCACTGGAGGTATGAGCTCCAAGCTGGGCGCCGCGATGACGGCGACCCACGCCGGCATCCCCGTGCTGCTGGCCGGTGCGGCCGACGCGGAGAGCGCTCTGCGCGGTGGTGCGCCGCCCTCCGTCGGCACCGCGTTCGCCACCTCCGGCCGTCGTACCGGCACCCGACTTCTGTGGCTCAAGTACGCGGCGCTCGCCCAGGGCAGCATCGCCCTCGACGCAGGCGCCGTTGCTGCGGTCATCGGGCGCCGGAAGTCGTTGCTGCCGGCCGGGATCACCGCGGCCAGTGGCGATTTCGAATCCGGCGACGTCGTCGATCTGACCGACCCGCAGGGCCGGGTGGTCGCCCGCGGGTTCGTCTCCTACGACGCCGCTGAATTGCCCACGATGCTGGGACGGCAGTTGCGTGAGCTGGCGCAGGACCACCGACGGCCGGTGGTCCATGCCGACGACCTGGTGGCGGTCTCCGCCGGTTCCGTCGGCGCGACGCAGCAGGACATGCGATGAGTGTGGTGACGGAGTCCGGCGTGGTCACGGCCCAGGACGTGCTGGCCTGCGCCGCGCAGTCCCGTCCCGCGGCTCGTGCGCTCGCGCGGTTGACGGCGGCGCAGAAGTCGGATGCGTTGCGGCAGATGGCCGCTGCGCTGCTGGCCCGCTCACCCGAGGTGCTGGCCGCGAACGCCCGTGATCTCGAGGCCGGCGCCGTGGCCGGGATGAGCGAGTCGCTGCTCGACCGGCTCCGGCTCACTCCTGCGCGGGTGACCGCGATCGCCGCTGCGCTGGCCGCAGTTGCTGATCTGCCGGATCCGATCGGTCAGGTGGTGCGCGGTTCAGTGCTGCCGAACGGCCTGCGGCTCACCCAGATCCGGGTACCGCTCGGCGTGGTCGCGATCATCTACGAGGCGCGTCCGAACGTCACCGTCGATGCGACCGGGATTGCCGTGATGAGCGGGAATGCGGTGCTGCTGCGTGGATCCGCGTCCGCCCATGCGTCCAACGTCGTCCTGGTGGAGATCCTGCACGCAGCGGGGACCGCTGCCGGGTTGCCGGCAGACTTCGTCCAGCTGGTGCCCGGCACCGACCGCAGCTCGGTGACCCACCTGATGACGGCACGTGGCCTGGTCGACGTGATCATCCCGCGCGGTGGAGCGGGTCTGATCGAGTCGGTGGTCACCGGCGCGACGGTGCCGGTGATCGAGACCGGGACGGGCAACTGCCACGTCTACCTCGATGCCGCGGCGGACGCGGCGAAGGCACTGCCGATCGTCGTCAACAGCAAGGCCCGTCGGCCGTCGGTCTGCAACGCCGCCGAGACCGTGCTGATCCATCGCGACCGGATCGGCGACCTGCTGCCGACCGTGGTCGCTGCGCTGCACGCTGCGGGGGTGACGGTGCACGCCGATCCCCTTGCGCTGCAGCTGCTCCCGGCCGACGAACGGACGGTTCCGGCAGCCCGCGAGGACTTCGACGGGGAGTTCCTCTCGCTGGACATCGCGGTGGCCGTCGTCGATTCACTGGACGGTGCGCTCGCGCACATCGCGGCGCACTCCACCGGCCACACCGATGCGATCGTCACCGAGAACCTGGCGGCCGCAACGCGTTTCACCGCTGAAGTGGATTCCGCGGCCGTCGTCGTCAATGCCTCCACCGCCTTCACCGACGGCGGCGAGTTCGGCTTCGGCGCCGAGATCGGCATCTCCACCCAGAAGTTGCACGCCCGCGGGCCGATGGGGCTCGCCGAGCTGACGAGCACGAAGTACATCGTCGAGGGCAGCGGCCAGATCAGGGGGACGTCATGATCGATCCGACGAGACGCCGACGGGTCGGGGTGATGGGCGGTACTTTCGACCCCATCCACCACGGTCACCTGGTGGCCGCCTCCGAGGTGGCCGACCTGTTCGACCTCGACGAGGTGGTGTTCGTGCCGACCGGGCGCCCGTGGCAGAAGGCCGACGACGACGTGCTGTCGGCCGAGCATCGATACCTGATGGCGGTGATCGCCACCGCTGCGAACCCGCGGTTCACGGTGTCCAGGGTCGACATCGATCGGCCCGGTGCGACCTACACCAGGGACACCCTCACGGATCTGCATGCCGCCGATCCCGAGGCCCAGCTGTTCTTCATCACCGGCGCCGATGCCCTCTCCAGGATCATGAGCTGGAAGGATGTCGAGGAGATCGTGTCGCTGGCGCACCTGGTCGGCGTCACTCGTCCCGGGTACGTGCTGGAGGACGGCAATCTCCCCGAGGGCGCCGTCACGCTGGTGGAGGTGCCCGCGATGACCATCTCGTCCACCGCCTGCCGTGACCGGGTGAGCGAGGGCAAGCCGGTCTGGTACCTCGTCCCGGACGGCGTCGTCCAGTACATCAACAAACACCGGCTGTACCTCACCACGCCGGTCCCCGATCCAGAACCCGACCACCACCCATCGACCGCGCACCCCGACGTGCGGCCAACCCCAGTACAGGGAGTGCAGTGACTGCCACCGACCTCGCCATCGAACTTGCCAGGACCGCCGCGACCGCGGCCTCCGACAAGCTCGCCACCGACATCGCCATCGTCGATGTGTCCGACAAGCTCGCCATCACCGACTGCTTCGTGCTGGCGACCGGCTCCAACGAACGGCAGATCAGTGCGATCGTCGACGCCGTCGAGGACAAGCTGCGAGCAGCCGGCCACAAGCCGGTGCGCCGCGAGGGCGAGCGCGACGGACGGTGGGTGCTGATCGACTTCGTCGAGATCGTGGTGCACGTCCAACACGCCGAGGAGCGGGTCTTCTACGGGCTCGACCGGCTCTGGAAGGACTGCCCGTCCATCCCCTTCGACGACCAGGACTCCGACCGCAGTGCCGAGCTGCGCTCCGCGGCGCCCGGCGCGAACGAGGACGTCCCGGCCGAGAACGCCGATCGGCCCGACGAGGCGTGAGCCTGCACCGACTCGTCCTGCTGCGGCACGGCGAGACCGACTGGAACGCCCAGATGCGGCTCCAGGGGCACCGCGACATCCCGCTGAACGAGCGCGGTCTGACGCAGGCTGCGGCCGCGGCACCCTCGGTGGCGGGGTTCGACCCGGATCTGATGATGGTCTCGGACCTGCAGCGCGCCCGGCAGACCGCTGCGCCGGTGGCCGGGCTGCTCGGAACCGAACCGACGCCCGACGTCCGGCTCCGCGAGACTTCGATGGGGCAGTGGGAGGGGCTGACCCGCGCCGACATCGAGGACGGCTGGCCGGGAGCCTGGGATCACTGGCGGTCCTCGATCGCCGACGTCGCCCCGCCGGAGGGTGAGACCAGGGCAGAGGTCGCCGACCGGGCCCGTCGGGTGGTCGACGAACTCATCGCCACGCCCGACGGCCCCGAGTCGGCGCTGCTGGTGAGCCACGGCGGACTGATCGTGGGTCTGACCGCGCTGCTGCTCGACCTTCCGCGTGCGCACTGGCACGCCCTGACCGGTGTGTCCAACTGCCACTGGGTGGAGTTGGAGCTGCAGGAGCGGCATTGGCGGCTGCGGTCCTACAACGCCGGTCTGAGCGCGATCGTGATGCCCGCTGCCGACGATGAGGTCGCCGGCGTCTGAGGCTCGGCGTGCGGCGCGGGCGCTGCCGGTTGTCCACAGACTCCGAGCTGTCCACAGGCGTCGGCCGTACGGGACCGGGCTGGGGCTCGAGTTCCTAGCGTCTCTCTCATGACTCCGGAACCTCGGCCCACCCGTGGCTGGATCCCGGATGCGCCAGACCGCGCCGAGCACCGCGCGAACGACCCACGTGACGCGCCGGGCGACCGTCCCGACGACCCGGACGATCTCGTCGGCGATCTGGTGGAGCAGCGTGAGCACGGCGTCGGACATCACCGGCCGTCGTGGTGGCGGCGACTCGGCCGCGGCGGACGATTCGTCGAGACCTGGGTCCCGGTGTCCGTGCGGGACGCCCGCGTCGATCCGGGACGACGGGGCGCCCTGGTCCTGGGCCTGGTGGCTGCGCTGGCCGCGGTCGCCGCGGCCGTCGGGGTGTGGCGCGACCGGCCGGAACCCCGTCCGGTGCAATCGATCTCGCAGCCGGCGGCCGACGGGGTGTACGCGTCGGGCGGCCCGTCAGGTAACGACGCGCCGAGGTCAGGTCCGCGCTCCGGGAACGGTGGGCCAACGGTCCGGTCCGGTCCGTCCGGCCCGTCCGGCGGTTCGCCCGCGCCCGCGAGGGGAGACTCCACGCCGGCCGTGCTGGCCGTGTCGGTCACCGGGGCGGTGCAGCGGCCGGGTCTGGTCAGGGTGCGCGCCGGCAGCCGGGTCGCCGATGCGATCGCCGCGGCGGGTGGGACCACCGCGGAGGCCGACATCACCGGCCTCAACGTCGCGACCGTGCTCGCCGACGGCGACTCCGTCGTGGTCGGCACTGCGGGTAGGCCACCCGGGTCTGGAAGCGTCGGTGGAGCAGGGCCGCCGGCCGGTTCGACCGCGGCGGGAGTGAGCGGACCGGTGGATCTGAACAGCGCCGACAACGCTGCGCTGCAGGAACTTCCGGGGGTGGGTCCGGTGATGGCCGGCAACATCATCGCCTGGCGGGATGCGAACGGGCCGTTCACCTCCGTCGACCAGCTGCAGGAGATCACCGGGATCGGACCGGCCCGCTATGCCCAGCTGGCCCCGCTCGTGGTCGTCGGATGAACCCGTCGGCGCCCTCGGTGCCTCCTTCCGCGGTTCCGACACCGGTTCCGACACAGGTTCCGACACCGGTTCCGACACCGGTTCCGACACCGGCTCCGACACCGGCTCCGACACCGGCTCCGACAGCGCCGACCGGCACCCCGACCCGGCGGCGACGGCGGTGGGTGGAGGACGACCCGCCGCCGGTACAGGACCTGCGGGTGGTGCCGCTCGCCCTGGGGCTGTGGGCCGGCACGGCGGCGATGCTGCTGTTCCCGGCGTCGAGTGGTGCGGGGGCCGCCCTCGTCGCCGCCGGATCCGTCACCGCTGTGCTCGGCCTCGCGGTCGTGCGCCGCTGGCGGGGTTGGGCGGTGCTGGGCGTGGCCCTGGCGGCCGGGACCGCGATCGGAGGCTCAGCCGTCCGGCTGGCGCACCAGGATCCGACATTCCGCGCTGCCGAGCAGCACCGGTACGCGGTGCTGCAGGTCGAGGTCACCGCGCCCCCCGTCGCGTTGCCGGGGTTCGCCGCCGAGGACGGGACAGTGACTGCGCCGCAGCAGTATCGAGTGCGCACGACGGCGCAACAGCTCACCCTCAGCGGCACGGTCGTGGGCTCGGAGTCCCAGGTGTCGATGATCGGAGTCGGACCCGCCGTCGCGGAGCTCGTTCCCGGCAGTCTGGTCCGGGTGGCCGGGATCCTGGCCGTCGACGACTTCCCGGCAATCCCCGGAGTGTCGATCCGGCTGCGCAGCCCTCCTGTCCAGCTGGCTCCGGCGCCCGGGGTGGACATCGCTGCTGCCCACCTCCGTGCTGGGCTGCGGGCTCAGGGGGAACGTCTCGGTGGGGATGCCGGAGCGCTGCTACCCGGCCTGGTGGTGGGGGACACCGCGGCGATCGACGACCGGTTGACGGCCGATGCGAAAGCCACCGGGCTGACCCACCTGCTCGCAGTGTCCGGGTCCCACTTCGCCCTGGTCTGCGGCTTCGTGGTGCTGCTGACCAGGCGGCTCGGTCCACGCATCGCCGCCGGCTGCGCGGCCACCGCCCTGCTCGGTCTGGTGGTACTGGTCGGACCGCAGCCGTCTGTCCTCCGGGCCGCGGTGATGGGAGCGCTGACCATCATCGCGATGCTCGTCGGGCGGACCCGGTCGGCGATCCCGGCGCTGGCGAGCGCCGTAGTGGTGCTGCTGGTTGCCGATCCGGCCCTGGCCGTCTCGGCCGGCTTCGGCCTGTCGGTGGTGGCCACCGCAGCGCTGGTGCTCTTGGTGCCGCCGTGGACGGCAGCCCTGGTGACGCGCGGCTGGCCCCGTGGCTGGGCGGTGCTGGTGGCGGTCCCGGTCGCGGCGTCGATCGCCACCGCGCCGATCGTCGTGTTGCTGTCCGGCGCAATCTCGGTCGTGTCGATCCCCGCGAACCTGATGGCGGCGCCGCTGGTCGCCCCCGCCCTGGTGTTCGGCCTGCTCTCGGCCCTCTGCGGACCGTGGTGGCCGGCGGGCGCCGAGCTCTGCGCCGACGTGGCCGCACCGTTCCTGTCCGGGATCGCCGGGCTCGCCCACGGGTGGGCGGCGCTTCCGCAGTCGACTCTCGGCTGGCCACCCGGGGTGCTGTGGGCCGTGGCGCTCGCCGGCGGGACACTGGCCCTCGGACTGGTGCTGCGGTTCCCCGGGCCGCGGGCGATCCTCGTCGCTGCCGGCTGCGGCGCCGGGGTCGTGCTGGTCCCCGTGCAGGTGCTGCCGCCGCTGGGGTGGCCGCCACCCGGTTGGCTGATGGTCGGCTGCGAGGTCGGCCAGGGCGATGCGTTCGTGATGTCCACCGATGTCGCCGACACCGCCGTGGTGTTCGACACCGGGCCCGAACCGGCCCCCGTCTCCGGCTGTCTGCGTGACCTGCGGATCGGCACCGTCAGCCTGCTGATCGTCACCCACCTGCATGCTGATCATCTGGGGGGGATCGCCGGCGTGCTGGACGATCGGTCGGTCGGCACCATCGTCGTCGGCCCCGACCGCACCGAACCCGGGTGGAGCGCGCTGCTCGCGGTGGCGGCCCGGCGGGGGATCCCGGTGGTCGCTGCGGGGCCCGGGAACCGTTTCAGCGCAGGTGATCTCGAGCTTTCGGTGCTCGGACCCGGCGGTGGTTTCACCGGGACGGCGTCCGACGAGAACAATGACTCACTGGTGTTCAGGGCGGAGCGCGCCGGTGTGAGCATGCTGGCGACCGGCGACATCGAGCCGGAAGCGCAGCGGGCGTTGTTGGCGGCCGGAGTCGATCTGGACGTCGATGTGCTCAAGGTCCCGCACCACGGTTCGGCGAAGGACCTACCGCAGTTCCTCGCTGCGGTCTCGCCGCAGGTCGCGATGATCGGGGTCGGGCGCGACAACGACTACGGCCATCCGGCGTCGAGCCTGTTGGCGGCCCTCACCCAGGTGGGAACCGGAAGCGTGCTGCGCACCGACCAGGACGGCGACATCGCGGTGCTGCTGGACGGCGGCATGCTGTCGACGGTGCGCAGGGGAGTGCTGGCGGCCCGGGAGCCGAGCCGGGGATGACCGGCTCAGCCGGCAGCGTCGGACCCGGTATCAATTCTCGGCGTGAGCAGCATTGCCCTCGCCGGACGGCCGTGGTGACCGCTGCACGAGAGGCCGGTCAGCCGGCACTCGCGAGCCCGTCGACGGCCGATCTGACGAGATTGCTCGACTCCAGGGCTTCGTCCTGCTGGACGGCCTCCGTCCACGCTGCAGTCGTTGCCACCGCTGCGAAGTTCGAATGCAGCAACGCCATCAGCGTCCGGTGGACCTGTTCGGCAGGCACGGTGCCTGCACCGTTGGCGATGTTGATCGCCCCGGTCGCATCCGACAACACCTCGACGGCGAAGCCCAGTGGCTCCGCGGCAGCGGCGGAGCCGATGACGCAGTTGTTGGTCATGTAGCCGACCAGGGTGATCGTCCCGACCCCCTGTTCACGGAGCCAGTCGACGACGCTCGTGTCGGCCAGCACGCTGGCCACCTGCTTGGTCGACTCCTTCCACGTCGGGAGGACCTTCTCGGTGATCTGCGGGTGGAGCTGCGCACCGGTGGAGCCCCGGCCGAACACCGGCGACTCCGCAGGCCCCTCGTGTCGCACCACGACCACTGGAAGGTCCGCAGCGACAGCGACGTCGATGGCTCTGATGACGTTGGTCAGGCTGGTCTCCGGGGGCGGGAACTGGATCTGCAGCGGTCCGTCGAAGTACTCCTGTTGGACATCGATCACCACCAGTGCGCGACGCGTTGACGTCATGGGCAAGCCTTCCTGCTCATCGAATGCTGGATGCGCCCGATGTATCCATCGTGACCTGCCGCAGGGCGTAGCGTGAGTGGCCCACAACCCAACTTTCGATGAGATCGGGCCACATGCGCATCGCCATCCACGCCTTCGACGGGATCACCATGTTCCATCTGGCCACCCCACTCATGGTGTTCGGCGAGGTCGGTCGTCTCGCGCTCGCCGCCGACTGGTCCGCCGTGGTGTGGAGCGACACCAGCGAAGGTGTGCGCACCCAGGAAGGTCTGTCGATCGGCGACGTCTCAGGTCCCGAGGTGCTGGACTCGGCTGATCTCGTCGTCTTCCCGTCATGGTCGGCCGACCTTCCGATTGCGACAGCCGTTCTGCAACAGTCGATCCGGGCGGCCCACCAGCGAGGGGCAACGATCGTCGGGCTCTGTCTCGGAGCGTTCCCGCTCGCGCACAGCGGCCTCCTCGACGGGCGTACCGCGGTCACCCATTGGGCGCGGGCTGCCGATCTGGCGGCCGGCCGGCCGGCCGTGGTGGTCGATCCGTCGGCGTTGTATATCGACCACGGCGACGTCCTGACCTCTGCGGGGACCGCGTCAACCCTCGACGCATGCCTGCACCTGGTTCGCACCCGGCTCGGTGCCGCTGCCGCGACGACCTTGGCGAGGCACCTGGTAGTGGCCCCCCATCGGGAGGGCAACCAGGCGCAGTACGTCCCGCAGCCCGTTCTGGCCCGGCCCACCACAGACTCGATAGGGTCCGCCATGGAGTGGGCGTTGGCGAACCTCGACCGATCGCTGACCGTCGACGAACTCGCCGCACACGTGCACATGAGCAGGCGGACCTTCAGCCGCCACTTCCGGGCAGTGGTGGGTGCCTCACCGGCCGGCTGGGTGAGAACCCAACGTCTGGACGCGGCTCGGGTGCTGCTCGAGACGACCTCCGCGAGCGTCGCAGACATCGCCAGCGCGACCGGCTACGACAACGCGGTGACGTTCCGGCAGGGATTCCAGGACGCCTACACGACCACACCCACGTCGTACCGACGGCGTTTTCGGGAACCGCTGTCGCACCTCGCCTGACGAGGTTGAACTCTGATCCGCGTCGTGGTCACCTGCATCGCCTTGAGTCCGACGACACGACGACCGGCCGGCCGGATCTCACTGCGCAGCGGCCGCCGCGCGCGCCGCCGCCGGCAGTGCCGCCTCGATGGCCTCGAGCGCGGCGACGTCGTGCGCAGCCGAGACGAACCAGGCTTCGTACGCCGACGGCGGCAGGTAGACCCCGGCGTCCAGCATCGCGTGGAAGAAGGCCGCGAAGGCTGCGGTGTCCTGGGTTCGCGCCAGGTCGTAGTCAGTCACCTCGACATCGGTGAAGAAGATCGAGAACAACGTGCCGGCGCGTTGGACCCGGTGCGGCACACCGGCTCTCGACAGAGCGGCCGAGGCCAGATCGCTGACGGTGCGAGCCGTCTCGTCGAGCCGCGCATAGACCGTCTCGGTGCACCCGCGCAGGGTCGCCAGACCGGCGGCGGTGGCGACCGGATTCCCGGACAAGGTGCCCGCCTGGTAGACCGGGCCGTCGGGTGCCAGCAGCGCCATGACGTCGGCGCGACCGCCGAACGCGCCGACCGGCAGGCCGCCGCCGATCACCTTGCCGAACGTCATCAGGTCGGGTTGCCAGCCCTCAACGGCACCGTCGAGTCCGAACATGCCGGTGCGGGAGGCACGGAATCCGGTCATCACCTCGTCGGTGATCAACAACGCCCCGTCGGCGTGGGCGATCTCCGCGAGGGCCCGGTTGAAGCCCGGCAGCGGAGGGACGACACCCATGTTGGCGGCAGCCGCCTCGGTGATGATCGCCGCGATCAGGCCGGGGTTCTCCGCGAAGGCGGTGCGTACCGCCTCGATGTCGTTGTAGGGCAGCACGATCACCTCGGCGGTGGTCGCTGCCGTCACCCCTGCAGAATCGGGGAGTGCGAAGGTGGCCACTCCCGAGCCGGCCGAGGCCAGCAGCGCATCGACGTGGCCGTGGTAGCAACCGGCGAACTTGACGATCTTCTCGCGGCCGGTGAAGCCGCGGGCCAGCCTGATGGCCGACATCGTCGCCTCGGTCCCGGACGACACCAGGCGCAGCTGCTCGACGGGGTCGATCCTGGCCACGATCTCCTCGGCCAGTGCCACTTCGCCGGCGCCGGGGGTACCGAAGGACAACCCGCGATCGGCGGCCTCGTGCACGGCCGCAATCACATCGGGGTGCCCATGACCCAGGATCATCGGTCCCCAGGAGCCGACCAGGTCGACATAGGAGTTGCCATCGGCGTCGACGATCCTGGCGCCGGAGCCGGACGACATGAAGCGAGGAGTGCCGCCGACCGATCGGAACGCGCGGACGGGGGAGTTGACGCCGCCCGGGGTCACCACGGAGGCGCGCTCGAAGAGCGCTGCCGAAGCGGAGGTGGTCATGGGTTTGCGGGGCGTGCTGGGTTCGGTCATCAGTAGCTCGTTCCGGGCAGCAGTCGGGTGGCCAGCTCGGTGGCCCAGTAGGTGAGGATGATCTGCGCGCCGGCCCGCTTGATCGAGGTCACCGTCTCGACGATCGCCCGGTCACGGTCGATCCAGCCGTGCGCACCGGCAGCCTCGATCATCGAGTACTCGCCGGAGACCTGGTAGGCGGCCACCGGGACGTCGGCCACGGCGGCCGCATCGGCGACGATGTCCAGGTAGCTCATCGCCGGCTTGACCATGATCAGGTCTGCGCCCTCCGCGATGTCGAGCGCGATCTCGCGCATCGCCTCGGTGCGGTTGGCCGGATTCTGTTGGTACGTCCGGCGATCGCCCTGCAGCGCCGAGTCGACGGCCTCCCGGAACGGCCCGTAGAAGCTGGAGGCGTACTTGGCGGCGTAGGCGAAGATGCCGGTCTCGACGTCGCCGGAATCGTCCAGGGCCGCGCGGACGGCGCCGACCTGGCCGTCCATCATCCCGGAGGTGCCGAGCAGGTCGGCGCCGGCGGCTGCCTGGGCCAGCGCCATCTGCTGGTACCGCAGCAGCGTCGCGTCGTTGTCGACGGTGCCGTCGGCGGTGAGCACGCCGCAGTGGCCGTGGTCGGTGAACTCGTCGAGGCACAGATCCGCCATCAACACGGTGCTCGCGCCGAGATCGGACCGCAGCACCGACAGCGTGCGGTTGAGGATGCCATCGGGATCGTCGGCAGCAGAACCCCTCGCATCGCGGACAGCGGGGATGCCGAACAGCATCAACCCGCCGACCCCGGCCTCGACCGCATCCGCGGCGACCCGGCGCACCGAGTCGAGGGTGTGCTGGTGGACACCCGGCATCGAGCTGAGAGCCACCGGCTCGGCGAGGCCTTCCTTCACGAACAGCGGCAGCACCAAATCACCTGCGGTGACCCGGTTCTCGGCCACCAGCCGGCGCAGCGCGGGCGATCGGCGGAGCCGACGGGGGCGTAGTGCCCCTGCGCTCACGAGGGAATCTGCAGCGGGAGAGCTGAGGGGATCGGTCATGGTTCCTCACGTTCTTCGGGCAGCCACTCCACCCGGGTCGGACCGGTCTCGTCCGTGGGGGGCTGGACATGGATGAACAGCGCGTTGATCACGCCGATGTCGTTCGGGGAGGGGGTGACGATGATCTTCTGGAAGCCGGCGTCGACGAGGGCGGTCGCCGTCGACCGTCCGATCGCGATCATCAGGGTGCTGGGAGCCGGCTCGGCGGCGGCGATCACCGGGACCGCACTCGTGGACGTCACCAGCACGGCCTCGAAGTTGCCGGCCTTGAGGTCTTCGGCGATCGACGGGGGAATCAGCCGCGGGGTGGTGAGGTAGGCATCGGCGGTCTCCACGTCGTACCCCTTGGCACGCAGACCGTTCGGCAGCACCTCATCGGCCAGGGCCGAGCGGGGCAGCAGCACCAGTTCGCGTCCACCGGCCGTCGGGAAGATGTCTACGAGTTCGCGGGCCGAGCCGCCGCTGGGCGGCATCAGATCCACCGGGATCTTCTTCGACCGCAGGTGATCTGCAGTGACCGGGCCGACGGCGGCGACCTTGACCGACGCCGACACCGGTTGCGAAAGGCGCAGCCGCCGGGCTCGCGAGATCACCGCGTCGACCGCGGTCACCGAGCTGAACACCACCCACTCGGCGGTGCCCTCCGACAGCGCCAGCACCAACGAATCCATCTCGGCGGAGTCGTCCACCGGACCGACCTCGATGAACTGGATCGCCTGCGCGGTCGCGCCCATCCCATCGAGCAGCGAGATCAGTGTCTTGGCGCGGCCCTGCGGGCGGCCGAGCAGGATGCGCCAGCCGTCCAGGACTCCGGGCCCGCGCGCGGCCTGCGCTTGCGCGCGTCGCTCCCGCAGTGCGCGCAGCCCTTCCTCCCTGCTGATCATCGCCCGCTCCCGGCGCTCGAGCCCAGAGCGTCGACCAGCCGGCCGGCGCCGCGGGCCAGCAGGTCGCGTGCGGCGGCGGTCCCGATCGCCTCGGCGCCGGGGTCGTCATCTGCCGGACCCGTTGCCTGCACGGTGATCTCGCCGGTGCCGTCGGGAGTGGTGATCCGCGCGACGAGGGTGAGGATCCCGGTCTCGGGGTGGAGCAGGCCCAGCGCGGAGACCGGCGCCGAGCAGCCCGCTTCCAGCTCGCGCAGCACCGCTCGTTCGGCCAGCGCAGTCCGCCGGGCCGCCGGATCGTCCAGCGTGCCGAGCGCGGAGGCCAGTGCGTCGTCGACGTCTGCGCGGCACTCCACCGACAGGGCCCCCTGGGCGGGTGCCGGCAGGAACTGCGGCGCGGTCAGTTGCTGGGTGATCGCTGCTTCCTTGCCCAGACGTCTGAGCCCGGCGGTCGCCAGCAGAACCGCATCCAGGTCGTCCGGCGCGACGCGTGCCAGGCGGGTGTCGACGTTGCCGCGGATCGGCACCACACAGATGTCCGGCCGCAGCCGGAGCAGCTGCCCTGCCCGACGCGGCGAACCGGTGCCCACCCGGGCACCCGGGCGCAGCCGATCCAGCTCGATCCCGTGCGAGCACAAGGCATCCGAGGTGTTCTCACGCGCTGGGACGGCGCCGAGCCGCAGCCCGGGAGCGGATTGGGTCGGCAGGTCCTTGAAGGAGTGCACCACCAGGTCGACCTTGCCGGCCGACAGCGCGTCCCGGACTGCGGCGACGAACACGCCCGTGCCGCCGATCGCGACCAGCGGCGCACGGTTGACGTCACCTTCGGTACGGATGGGCACCAGCGCGTACTCACATCCGGCCGCCGCGGCGACTGCGGCCGCCACCTGCGTCGACTGCGCCAGGGCGAGCGCGCTCCCCCTGGTACCGACCCGCAGCACGCGGGGCGTCACGATCTCGGGCCACCTGCGGGGGCCGTCGAGGCGGTCTCGCGAGCCGCGGCCCAGTCGTCGGCGGAGTCCTGGCCGCCGGTGGTGGGGCGCACACCCCGGGTGTTCACGCAGCATCCCGGAGCGCAGAAATCGGGTCGGGTCTGTACCGACAGCACCGACTCCCGGGGCAGCCCGCGCCCCAAGCGCGCGGCGACCAGGTCGATCAGCCCAGTGACGAAACGTGGGTCGACACCCGGTGTCGGAACCCGCCAGAACGCCAGATCCAGATCGGCGGCGGTTTGGGCGGCCTCGGTGTCGAGATCCCAGATCACCTCCATGTGATCGGAGACGAACCCGATGGGAACGCAGATGATGGCTCGTCGACCATCCGCCGCGAGGCCGGTCAGGACGTCGTTGATGTCGGGCTCCAGCCACGGCGTCGACGGAGCGCCCGATCGTGACTGGTAGGCGAGTTGCCAGCGGATGCCCTGCAGGAACGCAGAATCCGCCACGATCCGGTCGATCACGTACTGCCCGGCGGCCAGGTGCTGGGTGACGTAGGCGCCACCGCGCCGGTGATCGCCCAGGGTCGCGGAGCCGGAGGTGTCGGCCATCGAATCGGGAATCGAGTGGGTGCAGAACACCACTTCGATCTCGTCGGGGGTGAACCCGGCGTCGATGGCCTGCCGCACCGCGTGTGCGGTGACGTCGACGAACGGGTCCAGGAATCCCGGCTGGTCGAAATAAGGCTGGATCTTGTCGATGGTGACGGTGCCCACCGAGTCGGTGTCGATGAGCGCCTGGGCGAAGTTCTCCCGGTACTGCCGACACGAGGAGTACGAGGAATAGGCGGAGGTCGCGATCGCCAGCAGCCGGACCTGTCCCTGCTGCTTCGCCTCCGTCACCGCGTCGGCCAGGAAGGGATCCCAGTTCCGGTTGCCCCAGAAGACCGGCAGTGCAATGGAACGGTCGGCCAGTTCGGCGCGCAGCGCGTCCAGCAGCACCCGGTTCTGGTCGTTGATGGGTGAAATGCCGCCCATCGCCCGGTAGTGGGTGGCCACCTCCTCGAGCCGCTCGTCCGGGATGCCGCGGCCGCGGGTGACGTTGCGCAGGAACGGCAACACGTCGTCCTGGCCCTCCGGTCCGCCGAAGCCGGCGAGCAGGATGGCGTCGTACCCGGGCTCCGAGGAGGCTGCGGACGGGGAAGCGGTCACAACAGCACCTCGTGGATCTCGTCCATCTCGATCCGGCGGCCGGTGAAGAACGGCACCTCTTCGCGGACGTGCCGCCGCGCCTCTGAACTCCGCAGATGCCGCATCAGGTCGACGATGTCGTGCAGGTCGGCCGACTCGAGTGCCAGCAACCATTCGTAGTCGCCCAGCGAGAACGCCGCGGTGGTGTTGGCGAGCACCTGGTCGTACTCCCGACCCATCACGCCGTGTTCCCGCAACATCTCGCGCCGCTCGGCGTCGGGCAGCAGGTACCAGTCGTAGCTGCGGACGAACGGATACACGCTCAACCAGCTCTGGGCGGGCAGGCCGGCCAGGAAGGCGGGGATGTGCGACTTGTTGAACTCGGCGGTGCGGTGCACGCCCATGGCGGACCAGGTGCCCTCGAGGGCCCGACCGAGGGCGGTTCGCCGGAACCGTCGCGCAGCCGCCTGGAGCACTTCGGCGGATGGCGCGTGCCACCAGATCATCAGGTCGGCATCGGCGCGCAGGCCGGAGACGTCGTAGAACCCGCGGATGACGACACCCTCGGCGGTCAGCTCGCCGACCAGCTCGTCGAGCTCCGCCGTGCAGTCCGCAGCGTTCGCTCCGGGCTCCTCTGCGCGCGAGTAGACCGAGTACAGCGTGTACGTGATCGAATCGCCCGGAGCACCCCCGTCGCTGACGGCGGCATCCGTGCCGGCCGGCGTTTCGTGGTGCGGGTGATCGTGCTGGGGAACCGACTGCTCACTGCTCATGTTTCCATCCTCACCCATGTCGGGACCGGTCCGTGACTTCGAGGCTGTGTCGTTCGTTGCATCCGCGGGGCGTTTGAGGTGCCGCCGTGGTAGCACCCGTCCCGCCGCGGTCCTGCTCGGTGTCCATCAGCGGTGTCCGTCGGCAGTGTTCATCAGCACCCCGACACCGGGCCCAGCTGGACGCGGGCGTCGGAGACGATGGAGGACAGCCCGTTGCCGGCCACCGCACCCCCGATCAGCACCAACCCCGGCGGGAGCGACGCCCGCAGGGCCCGCACTTCGGCGAGGTGGCCCGGGCGGGCCTGGGGCAGCGCGGAGGGCCACCGGACCACGCCCGAGCCGACCAGGTCCTCGGGACGCGGCTCGACGTCCAGCAGGGCGGAGGCGTCGGCGAGCACCGTCGTGGGATCGGGGGTCGCGATGCTGCCACCACGCCCGTACGACAACCGCAGCACGTGCCGTCCGCTCGGCAGGCGAGCAGCCAGCCATGGCCATTTCACGCTGGCGTGGGTGAGGGCCTTGGCGCTGATCTCCCTCACCCGACGGGAGACCAGGACCCCGGTACCGCGGGGCGCCGCGTCCAGCCGTGGATCGTCCAGCACCAGCGTCATCAGCGTCACCGGGGTGGTCCGGGAGATCTCCGGGAGGACGGGGCCGAGGGCGGTCAGGTCGTTCGCCGGCGGGTGGATCAGCGTCAGATCGAGCAGATCGCTTGCAGGACAGGCGATCACCACCAAATCACTGATCAGTACCGACTGACCGCCGTCGGCATCACCGACGATCACCCGCTGTCCGGACGGTGTCGTCTCGACGCGGATAACTGCTGTGCTGCAGCGGATCTCGCCGCCGAAGCGGACGATCTGCTCCACCAACGCCCGCGGCAGCTCGGCCATCCCGCCGTCGATCCCGGCCACCGCCGAGCCGGGAGCCGCAGCACCCCGCAACATCCGTACGGCGGCGGCGAGCGAGCCGCTGGAGGTGACAGCCCTGCTCAGACCCGGTGCGACCGCATCGATCTCGAGCAGACACGGATCTGCGGCGTGCACCCCACCCACCACCGGATCGACCAGTCGCCGCAGTACCTGACGACCCATCCGAGCCTCCACCAGGGCACCCAGAGAATCCGGCAGAGTGCCCACCGGGCGGGCATCCAGGGCTGCTGCCTGCGCTGCGGCCTCGACGCCGATCGCGGCGACCACATCGTCGGCCAGCGGGTCGGCGGGGATGCCCAGCAACGCGCCGGCCGGCAGCGCAGCGCTCCCGCCCTCGTGACGGACCCAGGCGGCCATCGGGGCCGGTGGCACGATGGCGTCCGCCATCCCCAGGTCGACCAGCAGATCGGTGACGGCCGGACGGCCAATGGCGAAGGACTCGGCGCCGGAGTCGAGTTCGATCCCGGCGACGGTGTGCCGGGCGACCGGACCTCCGACGGCCCGCGATCGCTCCAGCAGCAGGGGGCAGCGGCCGGCCCTGGCGAGTTCCCAGGCGGCCACCAGACCGGCGATCCCGCCGCCGATCACCACGGGGCGGGCAGCGACGACGGTCACGCTGCCGGATCCGGCAGCGAATGCACCAGCTCGACCAGCCGGGTCAGCACCGCCGGGTCGGTCGAGGGTGGAACGCCGTGACCGAGGTTGACGACGTGCCCGGGCGCGGATGCTCCGGCATCGAGCACCTGGCGGACGTGCCGGGCACGGGTGTCGGGATCGGTGAACAGCGCCGCCGGATCGATGTTGCCCTGCAGCGGCGTACTGCCGCCGAGCCTGTGCGAGGCCTCGTCCAGCGGGAGCCGGTGGTCGACACCGATCACGTCGGCCCCGGCCTCGCGCATCGCGATCAGCAACTCCGACGTGCCGACCCCGAAGTGCACCTTCGGCTGCGGGAGTTCGGACACCAGATCGAGGACCTGCGCCGACGGACCTTGGGCGCCGGCGCGGTACTGCTGCTCCGACAGGTGCCCGGCCCAGGAGTCGAACAGCTGCAGGGCGGAGGCCCCGGCGATCGCCTGCGCCCGGAGGAATGCCCCGGTCACCGAGGCCACCCAGTCGGTGAGCAGCGTCCACGTCCCCGGGTCGCCGAGCATCATGGCCTTGGTGATCAGGTGATCCTTGCTCGGTCCACCCTCCACCAGGTACGACGCGACGGTGAAGGGGGCTCCGGCGAATCCGACCAGCGGGGTGGACCCCAGCGCGGCGACGCACCGGGCGACGGCCTCGCTGATCGGGGTCAGCGCCGCCGGATCCAGCGTCGGCAGGGCTTCGATCTGGGCGCGGCTGCGCAGCGGCTCCGCCACCACCGGTCCGGTGCCCGGGACGATCTCGACGTCGATGCCTGCCAGCTTGAGTGGGACGACGATGTCCGAGAAGAACACCGCGGCGTCGACACCGTGCCGACGGACCGGCTGCAGTGTGATCTCCGACGCCATCTCCGGGTCCAGGCAGGCATCGAGCATGGCGGTACCGGCCCGCAGCGAGCGGTACTCGGGAAGGGACCTGCCTGCCTGCCGCATGAACCACACCGCCCGCTCGCGGGGTCGCTCTCCCCGGAATGCCCTGACCAGGGATGACCCGGCGGTGCGGCCATCCATCAGGGGGTGGTCGGCGGGGAGTCCGGGGCCAGCAGGCGCACCCGCGGACTCGTCGATCTGTACCGGGTCGCCGATCGGGGGTCGGACTGCCGAAGTGCTCACCGACCCATCGTGCCACCGCGCGAGGTCGACCTTCGACAAGCGGTAGAATTGGCTGGTGCTCATGGTTCTCGGCGCCGGTCACCACGAGGTGGACCTGGCTCAGCTGGAGACCTTCAGCGACTCCGCGGCGCAGTTGCGCGCTGGACTCGCCGCCGCGATGCACGGCCCCGAACCGGTCGTGCAGGGCGTCGTGGTCCTGTCGACCTGCAACCGGCTCGAGATCTATCTCGATGCCGTCCGGTTCCACGATGCGGTCGATCTGGTGACGGACCTGCTCGCCGACGCAACCGGGTGGCCGGCTGACCTCGCCGAATCGACGCTCCGGGTCCGGGTCGGAAGCCCGGTGGGAGCGCACCTGTTCGGCGTGACGGCCGGGCTCGACGCGATGGTCGTGGGCGAGGCGGAGATCTCCGGTCAGGTCTCTCGCGCCTATCGGGAGGCCGATCGGGCCGGAACGGTCAGCCCGGCACTGCACGGTCTGTTCCGCTCAGCTGCCCGGACCGCCAAGGCTGTCGTCACCAACACCTCGCTCGGCGCCGAAGGGCGGTCCGTCGCGTCCGTGGCGCTGCAGATCGCCGCGCAGGAAGCCGGGCCCGCAGGGCTGGCGGGCCGATCGGCTCTGATCGTCGGGACCGGGGCCTTGGCCAGGGTGGTGGCGACCGCACTGCACGAGCATGGGTGCGTCGAACTCTCGGTGTTCTCGCCCAGCGGGCGGGCCGAGGCATTCGCCCGGACCCATCAGGCACGTGCGCTCGACACCCCCGCGCTCGTCGCGGCCCTGGCAACGGTCGACCTCGTGGTCGCCGCCTCGGGTACCAGCGCCTCCACCGGGAGTCTGGTCGACTCCCGAGTCGTCGAGACACTGGCCCGTCGGGCCGAGGTCGTCACGGTCGTCGATCTGGCCCTGCAACGAGACGTCTCCGACCTCGTGCGGGAGCTGCCGACAGTCCGGGTGATCGACCTGCACTCGGTGGCGGATGCGGCCGGCCCCGCCCACGGGACGGAGCTGCGCGCAGCCCAGGAGATCGTCCTGGCGGCAGCGGCCCGGTTCGACGACGAACTCACCGAACGCACCCTCGACCCTGCCGTTGTCGCGTTGCGCAGCCACGTCTACGCCGCCGTCGACAGCGAAGTGAAACGCCTGCGGCGCAAGTACTCCACCGAGGTCGCGGACGACATGGAGCGGGCCATGCTGCGTGTCACCAACGCACTGCTGCACACCCCGACGGTCCGCGCCAAGGAACTGGCCAAGGACGGTTCCGGCGAGGACTACGTGAAGGCGCTGCACACCCTGTTCGGAATCGAGTTGGGCACGCGCTGAGTCCGGTCCCGGTGGTCCGGGGCTGGGTGCGTCGGTGCAGGGGAGCGGACCGTCGGTCCTGCCTGGCACGATGAGCGGATGCCCGATCCGACCGTCCCGCCGTTCGTCCTGATCTCCGGGGACGAGGCACTGCTGGTCGATCGCGCTGTCTCCCGCACGCTGACCGTGCTGCGCAAGCAGGATCCCGACGTCGAGCGACGGGAAGCATCGGCGGCCGGGCTGACGACCGCCGACTTCGCCGACATGGTCGCGCCCAGCCTTTTCGCCGAGCCCCGCGCGGTGGTGGTCCGCGGTGCGCACGAGGCCGTCAAAGATCTCGTCACGGAGCTGATCGACTACCTGCGTGACCCGGTGGAGGGTGTCACCCTGGTCGTGCAGCACGGCGGCGGAGCGCGCAACAAGAACCTGGTCGATGCGTTGCGGGCGGCGAAGGCAGCCGTGTTCGACTGCGAGAAGGTCAAACCGGGAGATCGGGTCGGTTTCGTGCGGCGCGAGATCAAATCCGCCGGGGGCACCACCACCGCCGAGGCGGCAGCAGCGCTCGTGGAGGCGGTCGGCGCCGATCTGCGCGAGTTGGCTTCGGCAGCCAACCAGCTGGTGGCGGACACCGGTGGGCTGGTCGACGAGTCCGCGGTGGCCCGCTACTACCGCGGGAAGGCAGAGGTGAGCGGTTTCGCGATCGCCGACCGGACGATCGCAGGTGAGCTGCCGGAGGCTTTGGAATCGTTGCGCTGGGCGTTCATCACCGGGGTGCCCGCCGTGCTGATCGCAGACGCGCTGGCCGATGGCATCCGCACCCTGGCAAAGGTCGCCGGTGCTCGCGGCAGCAGTTACGCGCTGGCCGGGGAGTTGGGCATGCCGCCGTGGAAGATCGAGAAGGCCCAGCGTGCCGTGCGTGGGTGGAGCGCGCCGGGGATGGTGAAGGCGGTCGCCGCAGTGTCGGTGCTCAACGCGGAGGTCAAGGGCGTGGCGGTCGACGTCGAGTACGCCCTGGAACGCGCGGTCACGCAGCTGGTCGAGGCACGGGCCATGCGCTGATCGGTCCCGCAGCGTGGACATTCGGGTCGACCCCGGGAACGCCACCTCGAGCCCGGGAACGCCGAAAGGCGGTACCACCCGGGAGGGTGATACCGCCTGATGGCACTGAGATCAGAGTGCGGCGACCTGGGTGGCCAACGACGACTTGCGGTTCGCAGCCTGGTTGGCATGGATGACGCCCCGGGAGGCGGCCTTGTCGAGGTCACGGTTGGCGACGGCCAGCGCGGTGACGGCCACGTCCTTGTCACCGGACTCGATGGCGGCGCGGACCTTGCGGACCGACGTCTTCAGGCCGCTCCGGACAGCCTTGTTGCGCTGACGGGCGAGCTCGTTGGTGCGGATCCGCTTGATCTGCGACTTGATGTTGGCCACGCGCGATTGCCTTCATTTCTTCAGTGGAGTGATCTGGTCGTACTGCGTGCTGACCGGAACCTGGAACGAATCCGGCGGTGACGCCACCACAGGGGCGGGCGTGCACATGCACAACGACCTCCGACTTTAGCAGCGTCGGCGGCTGTGCCCAACTCCTGCGATCTCACCGGCAGGCAAACCGGCCCGCCGGTCGCCCGGCGCTCTCCAGTGTCGCCATCGTCCACGCCACCGCGGCGGGCGAGGACGGCAACACGCTGTGCGGGACCTGAACGTCGGGACAGGCATCCTGCAGCAGCTGGACCCGCACCCGGTCGGCCGTCCCACGAGGACTCTGGTCGGCCAACGGCTGGACCCAGGCGTCGTCGTCGAGCAGCAGGCTCGCGTACCGCACCCCCGGCGCCAACTCGCCACCGGCATCCAACGCTCGCAGCAGAGCGGATCCCCGTACCTGCTCGGCGCAGGACGGACAGAGCGCCGCCGGCACCTTGGTGACGATCGGCACCGAGGTGCCGTGGTAGTCGGGCGCCAACAGCAGTGCCAGCCGCACCGATCCGCCCGGTACGGAACCCTGCAGCGCGGCCCGCAGCACCAACGCCCCTTGCGAGAAGGCGACGACGTCGACTTCAGCGGCCCCGGTCGTCGTCCGCACCTGCGTGAGGAACGCCCCGACGGTGTGCGCCGAGTCGGTGATCGAGCCGACTCCGCCGTACCCGAAGGCCGCCCCGTAGAGGACTGCGTAGACGCACCGGCCGGACGCGCGCAGAACGGGTGCCAGACGGCCGAAGTCACCGGCCGGCGTCGCGAACGTGCCGTGCAGCAGGACAACCGGCGGGAGGTCGGTCCTGCAATGAGGGTCGTTGACCCCGTCGAGCCCGACGGAGGGCAGCGAGGGCGCGGCAACAGCTGACGAGGTGGGGGTGGTGGGGAGGCGGTGGCCGAGCTCGGAACAGCGGTCGACGCACCCGGCGCTGCAGACGTGATCGCTGTCGAGGTGCTCGGCGCCGTCGTCGGCAGGGACGTGACGGTGCTCGACAGGCTGGTGATCGTTGGGTTGGTGATCGTTCGGCTGGTGCTCGGCGGGCTGGTGCTCGGCGCAGGTGCAGCGGACGGGCTCGACGAGCCGCCGGAGGTTGCCCCGCCGACGGATGCCGAACATGCCGCCACCGTCGCGAAGAGCGCGAGGAGCGCCAGCGCCCGTCGCACGCTCCGGGGAGTCGGCAGGGTCCGCGCACGGGGCCTGCCGTCACCCCCCGATGTCGTCATCACCCCAGGGTGCCAGAGCCGGTATCCGCAGGTCGCCCACCGCGGTGTCCCGCCCGCTGGGACGCGCTCCTGGCAGCCCCGAGCGCGCCGGTAGCGTCGCCGCTGAATCCCGGTCTCAGACGATGCCGGGCCGACAACGAGAAAGGGGTGTCGTCATGGCACCGCAGCCGCAGGACGAACCGGACCAGGCAACAGCACCGAAGCGCATCATCCTCAACGCCTTCGACATGACCTGCGTGAGCCACCAGGCCGCAGGAACGTGGCGCCACCCCGACTCGCAGGCCTGGCGGTACAAGGATCTGGAGTACTGGACGGAGCTGGCCAGGACGCTGGAGAAGGGCCGCTTCGATGCGCTGTTCATCGCGGACGTGGTGGGCGTCTACGACGTCTACCGCGGGTCTGTCGAGACCTCTCTGGTGGACGCCGACCAGGTACCGGTCAACGATCCGTTCTTCCAGGTGCCCGCGATGGCGATGGTCACCGAGCATCTCGGCTTCGGGGTCACCTCGGCCCTGACGTATGAGCTGCCGTACGCGCTCGCGAGGAAGTTCGCCACCCTGGACCACCTGACCAGGGGTCGGATCGCATGGAACGTGGTGACCAGCTACCTGGACTCGGCGGCCCGCAACCTCGGGATGACCACCCAGGTGCCCCACGACAAACGCTACGACCTCGCGGACGAGTTCCTCGACGTCACCTACAAGCTGTGGGAAGGCAGCTGGGACGACGATGCGGTGATCCGCGACCGCGAGCGAGGAGTCTTCACCGATCCCACCAAGGTGCATCCGATCGAGCACCACGGCGAATTCTTCGACGTGCCGGGGATCGCGCTGTTCGAGCCGAGTCCGCAGCGCACACCGGTGATCTTCCAGGCCGGTGCCTCGCCGCGGGGGCGCGACTTCGCCGCCAAACACGGCGAAGGGGTGTTCATCGCGCCGCCCACTCCGGAGACCGCCCGGGTCGTCACCGACGACATCCGCGATCGCGCCGAGGCGCTGGGCCGTCAGCGGGACGACGTGAAGATCTTCACCTTGTTGACCGTCATCACCGCCCGGACCGACGCGGCGGCACAGGCGAAGTACGAGGAGTACCTGGAGTACGCATCGGGCGAAGGCATGCTCGCGTTCTACGGCGGCTGGACGGGGCTGGACTTCGGCGAGCTCGACCCCGACGAACCACTGCGCGCAGTGGAGAACGACGCTCTCCGGTCCACCCTCGAGCTTCTCGAAGCGGACAGGTCGGGCCGTACCTGGACACCGCTGGAGATCGTCAAGCACCGCTCGATCGGCGGTCTCGGCCCGGTGGTGGTCGGCTCGCCGACCACGGTCGCCGACGACCTCGAGCGCTGGGTCGACATCGGCGGTATCGACGGCGTCAACATCGCCTATGCGATCACGCCTGGCACGTTCTCGTCGGCCCTGGTGCGGGCTGAGCGTGGCGGGTCCAGACCGAGTCCGATTTCCGGGCTGCTCGACACCGCCGCTCCCCGGGTGGCGCCGAGATATCCGGCGCGGCCGCGGGGCGTTCCACCGACATTACCCGGCCGTCGAGCCCACGACGACGGTCGAGCGCACGGCCACCTGAGGCGTGCGCGCCATCGAGCCGCTCACCCGGCAGGGCGTGCCGAGATCACTCGGCCGTGTGGCTGTAGACCTCGGCGCCCTTGATCCATACCTTCTCGGCCCGCTGCATGACGTCGAGCGGGTCGCCGGACCAGAGCACCACGTCACCGAGCTTGCCCACCTCGAGCGAACCGACCTGGTCGGCGACGCCCATCACGACGGCCGGGTTGATGGTGATGGAGCGCAGGGCGATCACCGGGTCGAGGCCCTCCTTGATTGCGAGCGTGGCCTGGTGCACCAGGAAGTGGATCGGGATCACCGGGTGGTCGGTGATGATCGAGATCTCCACCCCGGCGGCGGCGAGCAGCCCGGGGTTGCGGATCGAGCGGTTGATCAGCTCGTACTTCGAGCGGGTGGTGAACAGCGGGCCGATCAGCACCGGGATCTTCTTCTCGGCGATGACGTCGGCGAGCAGATGGGCCTCGGTGCCGTGATCCAGCACCAGCTGGTAGCCGAACTCGTCGGCCACCCGCAACGCGGTGGCGATGTCGTCGGCGCGGTGACTGTGCTGCCGCCACGGGATCTCGCCGTTCAGCACCGACAGGATCGCTTCGTGCTGCAGATCCCGTGCCTCGAAAGGCTTTCCGGCCTCCTCGGCCGCGGCCTTCTTCGCGGCGTAGTTCTGGGCGTCGACGAACGCCTTGCGCAGCACCGCCGCGGTGCCGAGGCGGGTCGAGGGCATCTGCTTGCGGTCGCCGTAGACCCGCTTCGGGTTCTCGCCGAGCGCGGACTTGAGACCGGCGGGGGAGCGCAGCACCATCTCGTCGACGGTCCGGCCGTGCGTGTGGATGGCGACGCACAGGCCGCCGATGACGTTGCCGGAACCGGGATTCACGCAGACGGAGGTGACACCACCGGACAACGCATCGGTGAAGCCGATGTCGCCGGGATTGATCGCGTCCAGCGCCCGCACCTGGGCAGTGTTGGGATCCGTCATCTCGTTGGTGTCCTGGCCCGCCCAGCCGCCGGCCTCCTCGTGCACGCCGAGGTGGGTGTGTGCGTCGACGAACCCGGGCAGCAGCCACTTGCCGGCTGCGTCGATCACCTCGGCGCCGTCCGGTACGTCGACGTCGGGACCCAGCGCGCTGATCCTGCCGTCGGTCACCACCAGGGTTCCGTCGAACGGTTCCCCCTCGATCGGGACGATGTGGGCGCCGGTGAATGCGAGTGTGGATGCCATCCCTCCACCCTGCCACTCGCGACCCGGCTGCCGCGGCCGGGACCGACCGACCCGGGGGGGGGCCGGGCGGCCGCCCACCCCCGGGTCGGGTCGATCAGTTGCCGTAGCCGCCGGTCACCGCGCTGATCAGCAGGATCACCCTGGTCGTGCGGGCGCCCAGGATGCCGGATGCAGTGAGCCCGGACCGACGCTGCAGCTCGCGCACGGCGGCGACCTCCCAGTCCTCGAACACCACCGGTGTGCCGACCTCGGCCGGCGACCACTCCGTCAGGTCGTGCAACCGATGGAGCCCAAGGCGCAGGTACCCGTGGTCACCCGGGGTCGCCTGCACCCAGCTCTGCCCGGGCCGCAGCTGCGGGTTCGCCAGTGCGTACGGCGCACCGGTCGCACGCTGGATCAGCGCATCCCAGGTGCGGGGACCGACGACTCCGTCGACGGCCAGCCCGCGGGACCGCTGGAACTCCTTGACGGCCTTGGTGGTGAGCGGTCCGAAGTAGCCGGTGCCCAGCAGGTACTTCGCGCCCCGGTTGCGCAGCCCGATCTGCAGCGCGAGGACCTCCCCTCCGCTGCTGCCCTGCTGGACGGTGGGTAGCGTCCGGAGCAACGCTGCGCGGGCCGCATCGGAATGGTCGTCCGGGATCGATGCGGTCGTCATCGCGGACGCCATCGGCGCGGTCGCCGTTGCCGCTACGCCAGCCGGAAGTGCTTGCGCTGCAGCGGATGTGATCGCCGTACCGGTCAGCAGAGCGCCACCGATTGCGATGATGGTGAGCTTGGTCCCGAGCTTGTTCATGACTACCCCCCGGTGAGTGTGCGGCGCCCGGGTCCGGGCGCTCTGACACGCCGGAAAGACGGACGGCACTCACCGGGGTTGCGTGCGTCACATCACGGTTCGGCATCGTCGATCGATGCGCGGTGACTCCCCGTCGGCGGCATGGCTCAGGCCATCGACCGGACGTTCGACAGGATCGCGGTGCACAGAGCCCGTGCTGCCTCGTCCGGTGCACGCGGACCGGTCAGCAACACGAAATCGACGTCCGGCAGGTCGGGCAGTCCGCTGTCGGTGCGCAGCTCGATGAGATCGGCAGGTGCCAACGAGCTGGCGAACACCGCGACGCCCAGGCCCGCCCGGACCGCAGCAAGCACGCCGTTGACACCCCGAACGGTGCAGGTGATGCGGTACGGCCGGCTCTCGGCCTCCAGTGCCCGGATCGCCATGGTCCTGGACATGGACGGGGCCGGGTAGCTCACCAACGGCACGGTGGAGTCGGGTTCGAGTCGGGTGCCCTGCGCTGCGGCCCAGACCAGGCGGTCACGGCGGACGATGGCCGCACTCGGATCACCCGGCTGGTGCTTCACGAAGGCGACGTCGAGGTGACCCGCCTCCAGGCGACGGTGGATCTGCGGGCTCTGGCCGACGGTCAGCTCCAGGTGGATCCTCGGATAGTGCCGCTGGAACTCGCGCAGGATGCGTGGGAGTGCGGTGAGCGCCAGGTCGTCGGAGACGCCGAACCTGAGTCGACCGGAGAGCGTCGGGCCGGAGAAGTAGGCGACCGCATCCTGCTGCGCTGCCAGGATGGTGCGCGCGAAGGCGATCAACGCCTCACCGTCTGCGGTCAGCAGCACCGACCGGGTGTCGCGGACGAAAAGTGTTCTCCCGACTGCCTTCTCGAGTTTGCGGATGTGACCCGAGATGGTCGGCTGTTGCAGCGCAAGCTGTTCCGCGGCCCTGGTGAAGCTGAGAGTGGACGCCACTGCCAGGAACGACTGCAGCTGGTCGGGTTCGTACATCGGGAGGTCCGCATCGTAGGGGTCGGCGCCGCTCATTGCGAAACGCAATAGCAGTGATGTCGACGATTGTCGCATGGCATGAGGGAGGAATGCGCGATCATGGACGAGAAGATCTGCATCTACAGCCGACACCAGCCACGAACCCGGGATGATCCACCGTGACCAGCACCACCGCAGCCGACGCCGCTGCGACCACCGCTCCAGCCACTACCGCTCCAGTGAGTGCCGACAAGCCCATCACGCTCACCGACACCCTGCGGATCCGCAACTTCCGCGTTCTGACCATCGGTCAGTTGACCGCGAACATCGGTGGCTGGACCCAGCGCATCGCCCAGGACTGGCTGGTGCTCACCCTGACCGGCAGCGCGGTCGCGGTCGGTCTGGTGACGGCCCTGCAGTTCCTGCCGACGCTGATCCTCGGCCCGTACGGCGGTGTACTGGCCGACCGCTATCCGAAGCGCCGCATCCTGCTGATCACCCAGTCGGTGCTGGCCGCCTGTGCGGTGACCCTGGCGCTGCTGGTGCTCACCGACACGATCCGGACCTGGCACATCTTCGCCGTCGGGCTCGTCCTCGGCGCCGCCATCGCCATCGACAACCCGACCCGGCAGTCGTTCGTCACCGAGGTGGTGGGCAAGCCGTACCTGCGCAGCGCGATCAGCATCAACTCGGCCTCCTTCCAACTCGGCGCGCTGGTGGGTCCAGCGGTGAGCGGCGTGCTGATCGGACTGGTCGGCATCGGCTGGTCCTTCGCGGCCAACGCCGCGACCTTCGCCGTGTCACTCACTGCCCTGGCCTCGTTGGACGGACGCCGGCTCATCCCCACCGTGCGTTCGGCCGGCCGGAGCGCGACGTTGGGCACGGCGTGGCGGGTGGTGCGGGCCGATCCGCACCTGTGGTGGCCGATGGTGCTGGCCGCAGTGTTCGCGCTCTACACGGTGAACTTCCCGGTGTTGCTCACCTCGTTCGCCGCCGACGAGTTCCACTCCGGCGCCACCGGACTCGCGCTGCTGACCTCGCTGATGGCGATCGGGTCGGTGATCGGCTCCGTGCTGGCGGCGCGCCGCTCGTCGTTGCGGCTGCGGTCGTTGTTGTCGTTGGCAGCTCTGGTGGTCGTGGTCGAAGGCGTGGCAGCGGCGGTGCCGGGGTTGGTGCCGTTCAGCATCATGTTGGTGGCGGTGGGGATCTGTGCGATCTGCTTCGGCGTCAGCGCAAACTCGACGGTGCAGATGGCCGTCGACGACGGGCTCCGCGGCAAGGTGATGAGCATCTACCTGCTCGGTTCACTCGGCGGCGGATGCATCGGCGGACCACTGGTCGGCACGCTGAACGAGCTGATCGGCCCGCGCGGCTCGTTGGCGGTCGGTGCAGGTGTCTCAGCGGTCGCGTTGATCATCGTCACCCTCAAGCTCGTCGGCAGGACCACCCCGGAGCGTCGGAGCGCAGCCCGGGACCGGGTCGTCACCGCGGCCTCGCCGACCCGGCTCGTGCGCACCGCCAGGGATCGGCTCGATCTGGCCAGGTGAATCGGGTCGGCGGTCGATCCCACATCGGGGGGAGCCACCGGCACGGCGTGGGACACTGGGGTCGGCGGCCAGCTCCTGATGGGTCGCTGCCCGCACCCAGAGCCATCTCCAGAGCACGGAACCGAGGATCTTGACCAAGCCGACTGTGTCGTCCGGACCGAGCGTCCCGTCGCTCGCCCACCGGACCACCTTCACGCCTCCCGAGCGCATCCGGAACTTCTGCATCATCGCGCACATCGACCACGGCAAGTCAACGTTGGCCGACCGCATGCTGCAGCTCACCGGTGTCGTCGACGGGCGGGCGATGCGTGCCCAGTACCTCGACCGGATGGACATCGAGCGCGAGCGCGGCATCACCATCAAGAGTCAGAACGTGCGGCTGCCCTACACGGTGGCCGAGCCGACGGATCAGATCTCGGGCGAGTACGTCCTGCACCTGATCGACACCCCCGGGCATGTCGACTTCACCTACGAGGTCTCGCGCTCCCTCGCCGCCTGCGAGGGTGCGGTGCTGCTGGTCGACGCAGCCCAGGGCATCGAGGCACAGACGCTCGCGAACCTGTATCTGGCGATGGAGAACGATCTCGCGATCATCCCGGTGCTGAACAAGATCGACCTGCCGGCGGCGCAGCCGGAGCGGTACGCAGAGGAGATCGCGCACATCCTGGGCGGCTCTCCGGACGACGTGCTGCGGGTGTCGGGCAAGACCGGTGCGGGCGTCGCCGCCCTGCTCGACCGGGTGGTGCGGGACGTCCCGCCGCCCGTCGGTGATCCGAACGCGCCGGCCAGGGCGATGATCTTCGACTCGGTGTACGACATCTATCGCGGCGTGATCACCTACATCCGCGTCGTCGACGGCCGCATCACCCCGCGCGAGCGGATCCAGATGATGTCGACGCGCGCCACCCACGAGCTGCTCGAGGTGGGCATCATCTCCCCGGAACCGGTGCCCACCAAGGGATTGGGTGTCGGCGAGGTCGGCTACCTGATCACCGGGGTGAAGGACGTCCGGCAGTCCAAGGTCGGCGACACCGTCACCTCACAGGTCAAGCCCGCCACCGAGAGTCTCGGTGGCTACCGCGATCCGCGGCCGATGGTCTACTCCGGCCTGTTCCCGATCGACGGCAGCGACTACCCGTTGCTGCGGGACGCGTTGGACAAGTTGCGGCTCAACGATGCCGCG
The DNA here is from genome assembly GCA_037720195.1 of Nakamurella sp. Classification (GTDB taxonomy): domain Bacteria; phylum Actinomycetota; class Actinomycetes; order Mycobacteriales; family Nakamurellaceae; genus Nakamurella. Next base: position 122,018 of record JBBJML010000002.1, read on the forward strand.
CTCACCTACGAGCCGGAGAACTCCACCGCGCTCGGATTCGGATACCGCTGCGGCTATCTCGGCCTGCTGCACCTGGAGATCACCCGCGACCGACTCGAGCGTGAGTTCGGGTTGGACCTGATCTCCACCGCGCCGACCGTCGTCTACGACGTGAAGATGGAGGACGGCTCGCAGACCAGCGTGACGAACCCGAGCGACTGGCCCGGCGGCAAGATCTCCGAGGTGCGGGAGCCCAAGGTGAAGGTCTCCATCATCAGCCCCAGTGAGTACATCGGCGTCATCATGGAGCTGTGCCAGGGCCGGCGCGGCATCCTCGGCGGGATGGACTACCTGTCCGAGAGCCGGGTGGAGCTGCGGTACTCGATGCCGTTGGCGGAGATCATCTTCGACTTCTTCGACTCGCTGAAGTCGCGGACCCGCGGCTATGCCTCGCTCGACTACGAGGAGTCCGGTACGCAGGCTGCGGACCTGGTCAAGGTCGACATCCTGCTGCAGGGCGAACCGGTGGACGCGTTCTCCGCGATCGTGCACCGCGACTCCGCCTACGGGTACGGGACGTCGATGACGGTCAAGCTGCGTGAGCTCATCCCGCGGCAGCAGTTCGAGGTGCCGATCCAGGCTGCGGTGGGCTCGCGCGTGATCGCCCGGGAGAACATCCGCGCCATGCGCAAGGACGTCCTGGCCAAGTGTTACGGCGGCGACATCACCCGCAAGCGCAAGCTGCTCGAGAAGCAGAAGGAGGGTAAGAAGCGGATGAAGATGGTCGGCCGGGTGGAAGTACCCCAGGAGGCCTTCATCGTTGCGCTCTCCTCCGACGCTGCTCCTAAGGAAGCAAAGAAGTAGCTTCGGGCGTCCGAGCTCGAAACTCCCGCGACAGGACGCGTCCGCGCCCGGTCCGGCGGGCCGGATCGGTTCCAGATGTGATTGCCCGTTCCGTGCAACGATCGGGATCCGGTTCGACGTCCTCGTGACAGGGTTGGATCGGGATGGGGAGGCATCATGGGAGCACAGCACCTGATTTGCCGGTGGGATCGGAAGCACCTGGTCGTCGCTGCTGCGGTCGTCGCGCTGGTCCTGACGGCCGGTTGTGCGCGTGCCACCATTGGCGGCGAAACCGGTACCTCGGCGCCGCCGGGGACCACCGGCGCGGCCATCGCCTCCACGAACTCCGGTTTTCCGAAAACTGAGTCCTCGACCGGCGAGCCGGGGACGAGCGAGCCCTCGACCGGCGAGCCAGGGACGAGCGAGCCCTCGACGAGTCGGCCGTCGACACCCTCCCGGAGCACGACGAGTCCGTCATCGTCCGACGGCGTGGGGCGTTCGATGCTGGGCACGAAGTGGTACCTGACCGCCCTGATGGCGAACGGCGTCCGGACGGACGCTCCGGCCGACCGCGACGCCTGGGTGCGCTTCACTCCGACTTCGGTCACGTTCAACGGGACATCCGAGTCGATGGGAGATAGGGATTTCACCTGCGACAGCTGGACCGCCGCTGCCGTCGTCACGGCAACCGAGGCCACGCTGACCAAGACCGGGGCGGCTGATCGATCCGCACGGGAGGGATGTGGTACGAGATTTCTGGGGGTGGGATCACCTCCGGCACAGCTGACCCAGGTGGAGAGTTCACTGACGGTGTACCTCGACCAGGGTGGGAACAAGTTCACCTACTTCTTCAACTCCGACCTGCCCACGGAGCCGACAGTCTCCACGCCCGACCTGTCCTTCCTGCCGCCCGCCTCGACGCGCACGGTCCGTGCTGAGCTCGAAGCCAATCCGTTGCTGGGCAAGGCTTTCCGCGCAACGTCGATCACCGGTCAGAAGATCGTCGGGAAGGGCATCACCCTCTCCTTCGGCCTGGACCAGGTGGGGCTGAATGCCGGATGCAACGGGGGCGGCGCCGGGTACACCGTCACCGGGAACGAGCTCACCTTCACCTCAGGATCGTCGACTGCCATGCTGTGCGGCGAGGAGGGGGTGATGGAGCAGGAGCACTGGCTCGGGTCACTCACCTCCGGCGTCCGGAGGTTCTCCCTCGACGGATCGACGCTGACGATCAGCTTGGGGTCGCAGCGGGCCGTGTTCACCGAGTTCGGCGGTTCGAAGACACCGACCAGCGGTTCGGCATCGAAGCTGATCCCGATCACCGCGATCGACGAGGTCGTCGACAGCACAGGACATCGACGGCTGCCGAAGCTCGAGCAGGGAGAGTTCTGGTCCCAGGAGCCGTCGATGCTGCTCACCGAGACCCGACTGACGTTCGACGCCGGCTGTGGGCAGTACATCAGCACGCTCACCGGAACCTCTCCGACGTTCACGGCCTCGGTCGCGGACGGATCGATCCTGCACGACTGTCCGCCGAATCGGTCCGCGCTCGCGGCCGCGCTGCGCTCGATCCTCAGCGGACCGGTGACGATCAAACGGGACGGTTCGTTCTTCACCTTCACCGGGCGTGACGGCCTGCAGGTGACCGCGCACAGCGGGTATCCGAGTGGTTGACAGTGAGGCTCGCAATCCCGTCCACCACATCGAGTTGTGGACCGACGATCTCGCCGCCGGTGAGGTGAGCTGGGACTGGTTGCTCGGAGCGCTCGGCTGGACGGTGGGCGATCGCTGGACCGGCGGGGTCAGCTGGCGACACGCAGCAGGCCCGTACCTGGTGCTCGAACAGTCACCGGCGATGCGCTCCGGTGGGCACGACCGCATGCGGGCCGGTCTCAACCATCTGGCCGTCACCTGCTCGTCCGTCGGACAGCTCGATGCGCTGCGTGCTGACGCTGCATCGAACGGATGGTCCGAATTGTTCGCGGAGAGATACCCGCATGCCGGCGGGACGAATCACACCGCGTTGTTCCTGGAGAACGCGCAGGGATTCGAGGTCGAGATCGTCGTCCCGATTTCGGTGGGGTCCGAACTTACTCCCGGCGCGTGATCGCGGGAAGACCTGCGGCGGCTTGCAGTTCACGGATGTAGCGGTGCCCGGTCGGAGTGACGACGACGGTCGACCCGTCCTTGCGCCGACTCGTCGACCAGCCCGGCAACTCCTTCAACTTGTTGCCGCGCAGGCACACTCCCTGACCGTTCTCGATGGTGGTGGGTCCACCGTCCGCGTAGGGAACGACGTGGTCGACCTCCCGGATCGGCGAGTCGCAGTATGGCTGCCGGCAGCTCCGGTCGCGGACGGTGATGTGGCGAGCCATCGATCTCGGGAACAGTCGACGTCGAGGATCGACCACCACCGTCGAGCCGTCCACCGGGTCGGTGAACAGCCGCCGGATCCACAGTCGAGGGCCCTCGGGGGCGCTCGTTCGGCCCCCAGCTTCGCTGCCGGGTCCACTGCACGCTTCGCGAACCAGGGGAGCGGCGACCGGTCCGAAGTTGTCGACCCAGGCGGGTTGATTCCCGTTGCCAAGCAACGAGTCCAGCGGCATGGTGACGCGGATCTCCATCGGCACGGCGCTGGCACGGGTCTGGCCGGTGCACCTGGTGACCAGCAGGTCGGCCATCACCTGCCCGAGGCCGCGCCCTTCGGCCTCACCGGTGCCGTGCTTCGTCTGGGCAGCGGAACGCAGGTTGGCGAAGACGGCCACGCCCTGCGCCATCGGCAGCAGTGCGGAGACGATGGCCATCGAATCGGGGGCGGGGCGGACCCAGACCCGCCTGTCCTGCTCGGCGGCGGCCTTCCGGTCGACGCTCCCGCGCGGGTCGATGGCGTACGCCGCGTGGTCGACCGCCTTCTCGGTGGCGCCGGCGTTCCACCCCGACATCTGGGGAGCGAGGGCCGCGTCGACGATGGTCGCGTCGGTGTCGGAGAGATGGCTGGTGCGGGTGACGGCAATCCTGGCCTGGGTCTCCGAGATCCGGCCAGCCCGCAATTTGACCCACGTCAGCGGGAGGCGGGTCTGCAACGCCTGGGCGGAGGCCAGATGTCGAGCACCGGAGGTGGGCGAGATCTTGCGGGCGAACGCGATCTGCTCGGCGATCCCGCGGCCGAGGTCGCGTGGCTTCACTCCGGCGGCGAGTTGATCTGCTCGTTGGCGCGCGGCAAATGAGACCTCCTCGGCGGCCAGTGCGCCGGAAGCAGACCGGATCAGGGTCTCGAGGGCGGCAATGCGGTCGATGGACTCGGCCGCGTCCTCGGCCGGAGCGAGCTGCTCGAACCGGGTGCTGAGGTCGTCGAGAACAGCCAACAACGGCGGGGCCGGCTCGTCGTGCACATCCATCGTGGTCGGGACCGTGAGGGATGGGAGCGGGCTGCGGAGGCTGATGGCAGGCGTCGCGCACGGGGTCGGATCGCTCTGCGAAACCTTCGGCCTCGGCACCCAGGACTCGATCCGGGTCCACACCGGCCTGCCCAGAATGCGTTCCAGCTCGCGCTCGAGTGCACTCCCCGGCCGATCCAGCTGTTGTGTGTTCGCGTCGTCACCCCTCGCCTCTCAGTGTAGTCGAACGCACGTACTGGGTAGCTGCTTGAGTCAAGTAGCATATGGGCATGTCAGAGCTGGTGCCTGCTCATCCTGTTGGTGGTGTCGACTATCCCCGGACGTTCCAAGAGCTCCTGGCCTGGTTCCCGGACGATGCGGCGTGTCTTGCTTATCTGGAGCGGTTGCGCTGGCCTGATGGCCCCGTTTGCCCGGGATGCTGTTCGCTTGAGGGGTGGCGGACAGCGAAAGTGCGGTGGATGTGCGCCGCCTGTGGCCGGCAGACGTCCGCCACAGCCGGGACGATCTTCCACCGGATTCGCACGCCGTTGTCGACGTGGTTCGCCGCGATCTGGTTCATCACTTCTCAAAAGAACGGGATGTCCGCCCAGGGCCTTCAGCGGGTGCTCGGTTTCGGCTCCTACGAGACTGCGTGGGCGTGGATGCAGAAGCTCCGCCGGGCCATGATCCGGCCGGAACGGGAGCTGTTGTCCGGCCTCGTGGAACTCGACGAAGTGTTCATCGGCAACGAGTCCAGGGGCAAGTCAGGCGGGGTGAAGGACAACTGCGCCGCAATGATCGCCGTCGAGTCGGTCGGCGGACGCAAGCTCGGCCGGGTCCGTATCGAGGTCGCCGAGCGAGCCAGAACCGCCGACCTAGTGGCTTTCGCCGATCGGGTGATCGAGAAAGGATCGTTGATCAAGACCGACGGAGCGACCAACCTGCGGAAACTGTCGACGATGGGCTTCGAGCACCAGTACTTCGTCGGGCTCGACTCCACGGAACCGGCCCACGTCAACCTGCCCGGGGTTCACATGGTCGGCTCCCTGCTCAAACGCTGGCTCACCGGCACCCTGCATTACGCCGTCAGCCAGCAGCACCTGGCCTACTACCTGGACGAATACACGTTCCGGTTCAACCGCCGGACATCCAAGAGTCGGGGGCTGTTGTTCTACCGCCTGCTCCAACAGGCCGTCAACACAGACCCTCACCCACTCGCAGAACTCCGCAATCCCGTTGCAGCAGTGGAGGTTCCATTCTCAGCTTGACTCAAGCAGCTACCCAGTACGCACGTTCGCTATCAATACTCTGATCAGGTGATCTACAGTGACAAATGGGGCTCGGATTGACCTGATCGGGATCTCGGTGCGCTCATTCCTCGCCTGCTCGATCGGCGTCGTTCCGTCGGTCGAGCGAGCAAGGAATCGGGTCCGTTTGGTGATGGGGACCTGGGGTGGTCGGGCGGGATCCCGTCGCGCTCGTCCTCGGGTGCTCGATCGGCGTGCCGTCGCGATCTCGGTCTGTGGGCTCGCTCGGCCGGTGTCTCGTGGTGGCTAGAGCCAGGCGCCTAGCTCGGGGGCCGGCGCGCGACCCACCAGCCAGCCGGCGAGATCAGCAGGTTCGACCCTGGACCGCAGGTCGCCGATGAGGCCGGGCAGCATGCGCTCGACGAGCTCCGGGGACCAGTCGGCGGGTGTGTGCCCCAACCCCAGGTCGACGAGGTGGATCTCGACCTCTCGCCAACGGTGGAAGGGCAGCTCACCGGCCAGTACTGGTGCGTCGTCACGGGAGAGCACGACAACGTCCCAGACGTCCGGATCCAGGGTGCGGAACAGCTCGTCGAGCGTCTCGTCCACGTGCTCAAGTCGACCGACCAGCTCCTCGAGCGGCGCCCCGGCGAACTCGGCGATGAAGGCGTTCCGTCCCGCCCTGCCACCCGGGTACATCTCAACCTGCTGTCCGTCGATCGCCCCGTTCAGGCGGCGGATCACGCTCTCGCCGTTGCCGACGAGATGAGCCAGTAGGTGGCCGATCGTCCAGTCGGGCAACAGGCTCGGCCGCTGCAGCTGATCGGCGGTCAGGGTGCCGAGGGTGACGTGCAACCGATCGTGCGCCGTGCGGCTGCCGATGATCTCTTCGGTGGGAACGGTCATGAGGGAACGGTACCCACCACCTCGACCGGTCCTCGCACCTGCCACAGTGGACCGATGGGCGACCCGGATCCTCAGACCTCTGCGGCACGGACATCGGCGGCACAGACCTCACCACCTCAGACCTGGAGCGTGCCGACACCCGAGCCGGTGGACGGACCGTTGGTCGGCGCTGCCCGCCCCGTCCTCGCCGGCTACCTGGGGTGGTATCGCCACACCGTCGACAACATCTGCGCCGGCCTGACCGCCGAACAGTTCGCCCTGCGACCGATTCCGTCGACCGCGCTCTCCCTGCTGGGGATCGTGCGGCATCTCGCGAAGGTCGAGCGGATCTGGCTCCGGCAACGACTCGCCGCCGACGGCACCCCGCCCTTGTACGACCCTGCGCTGGGCAAGGACTTCGACTTCGAGGGAGGCACCGCAGCAACTGCGGCACACGCGTGGGAGGCGCTGCACGCGGAGCAGCGTGCCGGGGACGCAGCGGTATCTTCGCTACCGGACGACCACCGCATCCTGGTCGGTGGTCCGGACGGGGAGCAGATGTCGCTGCAGGCCGTCTACACCCACCTGATCGGTGAGTACGCCCGGCACACCGGGCACGCGGACCTGCTGCGCGAGGCGATCGACGGCGTCACCGGCCGCTGACGGCCGGCGGGTCAGCGGTGTCTCCCGGTCGCAGGGATCGGTTGCGGGGCAGCGGATCCGGTCAGCCGGCCCGACGCTCGAGGAGACCCAGTACGTACTGGGCCTGACCGATGTGCGCGGTGGCGTCACCCAGCACGCTCATGATGCGCACCGCCTCGGTCACCGGCGGATCCCAGTTCTCGTCGACGACCCGGGCGAGACCGGCTGCGGTCAACCCGGACAGGTGCCCGCGCGCCAACTCCTGGGTGGCGCGGTGGTAGCGGAGGATCTCGGCGGGGTCGGCGCGGAAGGCAGCCACCTCGTCGCTGCTCTGCCCGTAGCCGACGGTCTCCCGAGGGAACGGCAGAGCAAAGACCTCGGCGAAACCCTGCGCGGTCCAGGCCTGCTCGACCCCGGCCAGCTCCGCGACGTGATCGTCCATCACCCGAGTGAGGTGCCAGAGCAGCCAGCCGACCGGATTCGCATCCCGGTCGGGACGCCACCGGGCGTCCTCGGGGTCGAGGTCGGCCACTGCCGAGGCCACCTGCTCCTCGATGCGGGCGAACGCGTCCAGCAGCAGCGAGCGAATCGTCTGGTTCTCAGTGGTGGTCACCCGATCCAGTGTGCCCCGGCCCCCCGACAGTCCGCGCACGACCGGCTCACGGCAGCAGCACCGTCATCCCGGGCAGGCCCGGACCGTCCATGGCGGCCAGTGCGGCTCCGGCCTCCGACAGCGGCGCTGTTCGGCCGACGAGTTGCAGTGGATCGAGCCTGCCGTCTTCGATCATCGCCAGCATGGCCGGGTAGTCCCGAGCCGCCATACCGTGCGAGCCGAGCACCTCCAGTTCCCAGCTGATCACCCGATCCATCGGGATCGCCGGTCGCGCATGCTCGCCGAGCAGCAGGCCCACCTGTACGTGGCGACCCCGTCGCTGCAGCGACAGCACCGAGGCGATGACCACTGCGGGTAGCCCGATCGCGTCGACCGACACCGCCACGCCCCCCGTCGCCGACACCACCGCGGCGGCCAGCTCCTCTGGAGTAACGAACTCGTTGTGCAGCAACACTTCCGCGCCCAGCTCACCCGCGCGCTGCAGCGCGCCCTCAGACACGTCGATCGCAATCACCCGCGCACCGAGCGCCTGCGCGATCATCACTGCGGAGAGTCCGGCTCCGCCGCAGCCGTGGACCGCGAGCCAGTCGCCCGGCCGGAGCCTGCCGTGGGCGGTGACGGCCCGGAACGAGGTCGCGAACCGGCATCCCAGGCTCGCGGCGGCCACCGCGGAGATCCCGTCCGGAAGGGCTACCAGGTTGTGGTCGGCCGCGACGATCCCCACCAACTCGGCGAACGATCCGGGATCGGTGAAGCCGGGTTGCCGTTGATCGGGACACACCTGGGTATCACCGGCCAGGCACCAACGACATCGCCCACAGCCGCAGACGAACGGAGCGGTCACCCGCTGCCCGACCCTGAACTGCCGGACTGCGGGGCCGAGCTCGGCGATCGTGCCGGCGAACTCGTGCCCCGGAATGTGCGGCAGCGCAACGGGATCGTGTCCGCGCCAGGCGTGCCAGTCGGAGCGGCAGACCCCGGTGGCCTCGACCCTGATCACCGCACCGTCGGCGGGACAACTCGGCGCGGGGACATCGCGGACGACGGGTGGTTGACGGATGGTGTCGAAGACTGCGGCCAGCATCGCTCCAGTGTGCGGCAGATCGGCCCTCGTTCCGACCCCGGCTACGCTGACCGGGTGGCCTTCCCCAGCGCGATCATCGACGCAGTCGAGTCGTGGCTCGCCGGACAGTCCTTCTGGATCCAGGTGCCGATCGTGCTCGCCGTGCTGGTGCCGCTGTGCTGGCTGGTCGCCGGCGGGGTCGACAAGCTGGTGGAGCTGGCTCTGCGTCGGCACTCCGCTCGGGACGCCGCCACCGACGCGGCACTGGTCGTGGCCGCACGGAATCCCGGTGTCCAGCCACGGGTCCCGGAGTGAGCAAACCGCTCCCGGCGCTCACCCGGCGCTGGATGAGCATCGCGTTGGCGCTGCTGGTCGTGCTGGCGATCGTCTTCGCCCTGCTGCGCTGAGCCTCGAGCTCGCCAGGCCTGGTGCTCAGGTGCCGGCCGCGACCCAGGACGCCGGGCGCTTCTCGGCAAAGGCCTTGGCGCCCTCCCGTCCCTCGGCCGAGGAGAACTGACGGGCGGACAGCTCCAGCAGCGGGGCGAACCGGGCATCGCCGTCGTCATATCCCGCGCGCACGATCCGTTTGGTGCCCGCGACGGCAGTGGGCCCGCCGAGCAGCAGGGCGGCCGTGTAGGAGTCGACGAGATCGCGCAGCGCCTCGGGTGTTCCGTTCTCGGCGACGGCGTTCACCAGACCGGTGTCGCGAGCCCGGTCCGCGTCGAAGACGGCGCCGGTGAGCAGGTACTCGCGGGCCGCCACGACGTTCATCCGGTCCAGTACCGGGACGGTGATGACCGCCGGGATGACGCCGATCCGCACTTCCGAGAAGGAGAACGTCACATTCGGTGAGCAGAGCACGATGTCGGCCGCTGCCATGATGCCGACGCCGCCTGCTCTGGCCGGGCCGGACAGGGCGGCAATCACGGGTGCGCGGCAGGCGCTGATCGCCTGCAGGATCGCCGGTACCTCGCGAACGCCTTCGTGCCCCGGTTGTTCGACGGCCGTCTCCTTGAGGTCCATCCCGGCGCAGAACGCCGGTCCGGCGTGGGTGAGGACGACGACCCGCACCGCGTCGTCGTGTGAGACCTGCTGCAGCGCAGCGAGAAGCTGGGCTCGCATCGAGGCGGACAGCGCGTTGCGGTTGCGCGGCGAATCGAGTGTCACCGTGGCCACGCCGCCGACGATCTCGGTGCGGACCAGGGCGGGGGCGACCTGGTCGGTCGGCGATGGCAGCATCGTGCGGACGATACCTGTCGGGCGCGATCTGGCTCACATTCGACGGCATCAGCTTGAAGGCCGCCCATCGAGGGACCATTCTGGTCCGGTGAGGACCAATCTGGTCCACCGCTGCGGCGGGACGTTCGACGAACGGGAGATTGCGGTGGTGCAGATCAGGTCGACCCCCGAGGAGATCGACATCGCCATCCTCGACACCGCGGCCGGCCTGTTCGCCGTGCACGGCATCGAGCGCACCACCGTGCAACAGATCGCCGATGCCGTCGGCTACTCGAAAACCGGTCTGCTGCACCGATTTGCGAGCAAGCAGGCGATCGCCGACGGCGTCGATGCGATGATCGACACGCACGCGGACGAACTGATCCACCGTATGCAGCAGGCGCCGGTCGGTCCGCAGCGGACGAGCGTCGCGCTCGGCGAGATCGCCACGGTTTCGATTCGGATCCCGGGCGCTGTGCAGTACCTGTTGAGCACGATCAAGAGCCTCGAGCACCTGGACCGTGGCGATGCCGCCACCTGCGGCGCCGCCGCCGTCGCCGGCAGGGTGCTCGAGGCGATCGTCGGTGCAGACGCGACACCGGAGGCGGAGCTGCGGCTGTTGCTCGCACTGCAGTTGGTCGCCGGCGGCGCCGTGATCGGTGCCGAGTCACGGTTCCTCGGTCTCGGCGACCAGCTAGCGCCGCTCCTCACCGCCCTGGCGACGCAGGTCGTAGCTGGGGCACTCGACCACCGAAACTGACCACTCTCTCTCCAGCAGTTCCCTCGGAAGGATCCACAGATGGCACAGCTCCTGCAGCGGCTGGGACTCGGCGTCGCTCGCCACAAGACGGGCGTCATCGTCGTCTGGCTGCTCGTCCTGGTGGGCGTCGGCACGGCCGCCGTCACCCTGTCCGGACCGACGGTGCAGTCGTTCTCGATCCCCTCGGCCGAGTCGTCCCAGGCGCTCACCACCGTCGGTGAAAAGTTTCCCCAGGCCAACATCTCCGGCGCCTCGGCGCAGGCCGTCATGACAGCCCCGGCCGGCACCACCTTCCGTGACCCGGCGAACGCAGGCGTGGTGGCGAAGACGGTCGCCGCGCTGAAGACGGTTGCCGGCGTGGCGAGCGTGCAGGATCCGTTCGCCAACAAGGACCTGCCGATCCTGTCGCCGGACCTGAGCACCACCTTCGTCACCGTCACCTTCGCCGCCACCCAGGGCAACGTCGAACAGAGCTCACTGGACGCCGTCCAGCAGGCCGTCGACGCGGCCAAGGCCGCCGGCATCGACGTGAAGATCGGCGGTAACGCCTTCCAGGGGGTTCCCGAGGTACTGGGCGTCGGCGAGGTCGGCGGCGTGGTCGTCGCCTTCCTGGTGCTGATGTTGACCTACGGTGCGCTCGCCGCTGCCGGTGCGAACCTGCTGACCGCCGCCATCGGTGTCGGTATCGGTGCCGCCGGCATCACCGCGCTGACCGGCGTGATCGACCTGCAGACCAGCACCCCCATCCTGGCGGTGATGTTGGGCCTGGCGGTGGGGATCGACTACGCGCTGTTCATCATGGCGAGATTCCGCAGCGAACGGATGGCCGGGCGCTCGGTGCACGACGCCGTGGGCATCGCCGTCGGCACCGCGGGCTCCGCCGTGGTGGTGGCCGGTCTCACCGTCGTCATCGCGCTGGTCGGCCTGACAGTGGTCGGCATCCCCTTCATGGGCGAGATGGGCCTGGCCGCTGCCGGCACCGTGGTGTTGGCCGTGCTGGTGGCGCTGACCCTGCTGCCGGCCGTGATCGCAGCTTTCGGCGACAAGCTGATCCGCAAGAAGTACCGGGCCGCAGTGCACGCGGGCGAGGCCATCCCGGCCCCTGCCGAGGCGACCACCGAGGACGGGAAGAAGCGTGGCTTCCAAGCCGGTTGGGCCGACCTGGTCACCCGGCACGGCAAGCTCACCGGGCTGATCGGGGTCGTCGTTCTCGCTGTCATCTCGATCCCGCTGTTCTCGATGACCACCGCCCTGCCCGATTCCTCGACCGCCGATCCGGCGAGCCAGCAACGCCAGGCGTACGACGTGCTCACCCAGAAGTTCGGCCCGGGCATCAGCGCACCGCTGGTGCTGCTGATCGAGACCTCGCCCGGCAACGCCCAGGCGGCGGCCGGCGCCGTGGCGCAGCAGCTCACCAACTCGCAGGACGTGCTGCGGGCGCTCCCGCAGGGGGTCAGCCAGGACGGCTCCGCGGCACTGGTGTCGGTCGTGCCGAGCTCCGGTCCGCACGACGATGCCACCTCGGAACTGGTGAACCGGTTGCGGGACACCGACTTCGGTGCCGGCGTCGACGTCAAGGTCACCGGCACCACCGCGGTCGGGATCGACGTGCAGACCACCCTCAACGGGGCCCTGCCGCGCTATCTCGGCATCGTCGTCGGCCTCGCGCTCATCCTGTTGCTGCTCGTCTTCCGCTCGATCCTGGTCCCGGTGACGGCGACCATCGGCTTCCTGCTGTCCTTCGGCACCGCCCTGGGCGCCACCGTCGCGGTGTTCCAGTGGGGCTGGCTCGGTTCGCTGATCGGCGTCACCCAGTCCGCGCCTCTGCTGTCGCTGATGCCGATCCTGGTGGTCGGCATCCTGTTCGGCCTCGCGATGGACTACCAGGTGTTCCTGGTGTCCAGGATCCACGAGGCCCACACCCACGGCGCCGAACCGATCGAGGCGATCCGGGCCGGGTTCCGCCGATCTGCTCCGGTGGTGATCGCTGCGGCGACCATCATGGCCGCGGTGTTCGGCGGGTTCGTGTTCAGCAACAACGAGATCATCAAACCGATCGCCTTCGCGCTGACGGTCGGCGTGCTCGCCGATGCCTTCATCGTCCGGATGATCATCATCCCGTCGGTGTTGTCCGTGTTGGGCAAGGCTGCCTGGTGGCTGCCGAAGTGGCTGGCCAGGGTGCTCCCGCACCTGGACGTCGAGGGCAGCACCATCGAGAAGGGTGCGCCCGCCGTCGCCGGCGGCGGAGCGGGAGTCACGGGCCACGGGCAGATCGATCCGGAGGTCGCGGAGGCCATCGAGGTCGGTGCGAGCACCGCCACCGAGCACGGGCGGCACGAGGCGCCATCCGGGAGTTGACGCCGTCCGACAGATGACAGACTGACAGGGTGCCTTCCGCTCTGCCCGATGGAGATCCTGCCCCGCAGGACGGCTCACTGCCGTCCTCGGCAGCCGTCGGCATGGCGGGGCGCACCCTATCGATCTATCTGCACGTGCCGTTCTGTCGGACCCGTTGCGGCTACTGCGATTTCAACACCTACACGTTGCCCGAGCTCGGCGTACCGACGCCGGCGCTGCCCGGCCCCGCTCCGTTTCGTCGTACCGAACCGTACGACGCCTGGCTGCACGCCGCGCTCGCCGAGATCTCCTTGGCCGGGGCGACCTTGCGGGCCCTGGGCGACACCCGACGGGTGTCGACGGTCTTCGTCGGCGGCGGCACGCCGTCACTCATCGGCGCTGCGCCGCTGGTCGAGCTGCTCGAGCGGGTGCGGCAGGAGTTCGGGCTCACCGACGACGCCGAGATCAGTACCGAGGCCAATCCCGAGAGCACCGACGAGGACTTCCTGGCGGGCATCGCGGCCGGCGGCTTCACGCGACTGTCGTTGGGCATGCAGAGCGCTGCGCCCCACGTGCTGCGGGTGCTGGATCGGGTGCACACCCCCGGACGCCCCGCCCAGGTGGTGCGCTGGGCCGAACGCGCCGGCCTGCAGCACGTCAACCTCGACCTCATCTACGGCACCCCCGGAGAGAGCGACGACGATCTCCGCGACTCCGTCCGGACCGCGATCGACGCCGGGGTGGACCATGTGTCGGCCTACGCGCTGATCGTCGAGGCCGGGACCCGGCTCGCTCGGCAGGTGCGCTCCGGAGAACTGCCGATGCCGGATGACGACGTGCTCGCCGATCGCTACCTGATCGTCGAGGAGGAGTTGTCGGAGGCGGGATTCGGTTGGTACGAGGTGTCGAACTGGGCCACGGCCGACGCGGCACGGTGTCGGCACAACCTGGCCTACTGGCGGGGTGACGACTGGTGGGGGATCGGCCCTGGTGCGCACTCCCACGTCGGCGGCGTGCGGTGGTGGAACGTGAAGTTCCCGGCCGCCTATGCAGGCCGGCTGGTCGGCGGTGAGAGCCCCGCCCACGCCAGGGAGGTGCTCTCGGCGGAGTCCCGCGGGGTCGAGGACGTGTTGCTGCGGTTGCGGCTGGTGGACGGGCTGCCGAGGTCGGCCGTCGGCGTGACCGATGACGCGCTGCAGCAGGAAGTGCAGGACGGTCTGCTCGACCCGGCGGCCCTGGACTCCGGCGCCCTCAGACTCACGCTCCGCGGCCGGCTGATGGCCGACGGTCTCGCGGTGCGACTGCTCGGCTGAACCGGCCGGTCAGCCGGCGGTACCGGAGCCGGGCCGGAATCCGTCGAGATCGAGCAGCCGGACGTGGATCACGTTGCGCTGTTGCAGTGCCGCCCGCAGGGCCCGGTGCAGGCCGTCCTCCAGGTACACCTTCTCCTGGAACATCACGGCATGCGGGAAGAGGTCGCCGTAGAACGTGGAGTCCTCGTCGAGAAGAGTGTCCAACCGGAGCTCTCGCTTGGTCGCGATCAGCTCGTCGAGGCGGATCTGGCGCGGCGGGATCTTCGCCCAGTCCCGCAGGCTCAACCCGTGGTCCGGGTAGGGGCGTCCGTCACGGACGTCCTTGAAGATCATCTTCGAAAAGCCTCTCGCATCAGGTATCGGCTCCAGCAGGGTAGCGGGCGCGGGTGACGGATCGAGGTTGCCGCGTCGGACGCGGACTACACTTGGCAGACGGACACCGAGAGTGCCAGCCGTCCGGAGGGACTGCCGGCAACCCGCGGGACGACGAGCAGATGAGCGCAGGAGGTGCAGCGATGAGTGCCGAGGATCGCCGCTTCGAGGTGCTGCGGGCGATCGTCTCCGACTACGTCGCCACCCAGGAACCGGTGGGTTCCAAGAACATCGTCGAACGTCACCAGCTCGGAGTCTCCTCCGCGACCGTGCGCAGCGACATGGCCGTGCTGGAGGACGAGGGCTACATCGCACAGCCGCACACCTCCGCCGGTCGGATCCCCACCGACAAGGGGTACCGGCTCTTCGTCGACCGGCTCACCCAGGTGAAGCCGCTCTCGGCGGGCGAGCGCCGTGCCATCCAGTCGTTCCTGTCCGAGGCGCTCGATCTCGACGACGTGCTCCGCCGGTCGGCCAGGTTGCTCGCCCAGTTGACGCAGCAGGTGGCGGTGATCCAGTACCCCACCCTGACCCGTGCAGTCGTCCGGCACGTCGAGCTGGTGGCGCTGGCTCCCCGGCGGGTGCTGACCGTCGTCATCACCGACACGGGTCGCGTCGAGCAGCGGATCCTGGAGAGCAGTGTCGAGGCCACCGCCGAGGAGCTGCGGGAGTTGGCCGCCAGAGTGGTCGCGTTGGTCTCGGGCAAGAAGGTCGGCGATGCGGCAGCAGCACTGCGCGCAGCGCACGAGGAGGAGGACGCCGACCCGGAGCTCGCATCCTCGGTGTTGCGTCGCGAGGTGATCGCCGATCTGCTCACCGCTCTGGTGGTGCATCCGGAGGAGCGCCTGGTGCTCTCCGGAACCCCCAACGTGACCCGTTCGTTCCTCGACCAGCCCTCCATCCGCGGAGTGCTCGAGGCATTGGACGAACAGGTGACGTTGCTCCAGTTGCTGGCCGTGCTGGAACATCCGGATGCGATGCGCGTTTCCATCGGGGAGGAGAACCGGGATGTGAACCTGGTCTCGTCGTCGCTGGTGGCCGGTGGGTACGGCAGCGGGGAGTTCCTGATGGGTGGGCTCGCAGTCGTCGGGCCGACCCGGATGGACTACCCGGGAACCATGGCCACCGTTCGGGCGGTGGCCCAGTACGTCGGCGAGATCCTCGCCGGGCGATGACCGGCGGGCCGGTCGGGTCCGCGAGTGCGGGCCCAGCAGCAATGTCGATCGTGACGAATCCAGGAAGGTAATCGGTGCAGCAGGTGGCACGGGACTACTACGCGCTGCTCGGCGTCCAGAAGGGCGCCGGAGCGGACGAGATCAAGCGGAACTACCGCAAGCTGGCACGGGAGCTCCACCCGGACGTGAACCCTGATGCGGCTGCGCAGCAACGGTTCAAGGATGTCAAGGACGCCTACGAGGTGCTCTCCGACCCGGCCAAGCGACAGATCGTCGATCTCGGCGGCGACCCGTTGTCGCCCGGCGGTGGCGGCGGCCAGCAGGATCCTTTCGGCGGGATGGGGGGCATGGGTGGTGTCGGCCTCGGCGACATCATGGACGCCTTCTTCGGCGGTGGCGCCGGACCGGGCCGTGGTCGTGGGCCGCGGTCCAGGACCCGGCAGGGCGACGACGCGCTGATCGGGGTCGAGCTCACGCTGGAGGAGTGTGCCGCGGGAGTCGCCAAGGACCTGGTGGTCGACACGGCGACGCTGTGCACCACCTGCCGGGGTACCGGCTGCGCGGAGGGCACCCAGCCCGTCACCTGCGACACCTGCGACGGGGCGGGCGAGATCCAGCAGATGCAGCGTTCACTGCTCGGACAGGTCGTCACGTCCCGTCCGTGCCCGGTGTGCCGCGGGTTCGGCGAGGTCATCCCGGAGCCGTGCCGGCAGTGCCAGGGCGACGGTCGGGTGCGCTCCCGCCGTACGGTGCGGACCGTCATCCCCGCCGGCGTCGGCGACGGGGTCCGGGTCCGGATGGCCGGTCAGGGCGAAGTCGGCCCCGGCGGCGGCGCCCCCGGCGACCTGTACGTCGAGATCCACGAGATCGCGCACGAACTGTTCACCCGGGACGGCATCGACCTGCACTGCACGGTGCACGTGCCGATGACGACCGCGGCGCTCGGCAGCTCGATGAAGCTGCACACGCTGGACTCCGAGCACGACCTGGACATCCAGCCGGGCACCCAGTCCGGCACGGTGACCACCCTGCGGGGACTCGGCATGCCGCGGCTGCGCGGCTCCGGCAACGGCAACCTGATGGTGCACATCGACGTGGTCACGCCGACCAGGCCCGATCAGCGTCAGACCGAACTGCTGCGGGAACTGGCCAAGCTCCGGGGTGAGGAACAGCCGCAGCTGGCCAGCCGCGGGTCCAGCAGCTTGTTCTCCCGGATCCGGGACTCCTTCGTCGGTCGCTGATGTCGGTCGCTGATGTCGGTCGAACACTGATGTCGGTCGAACACTGATGTCGGCCGAACACTGATGTCGGGCGAACACTGATGTCGGGCGAGGCCTGGTACCTGCTGGAGCGGCCGCCGGTGGTCGGTGAGCTGCTGCTGGACGGCGCGGAGGGACGGCACGCCGCGACCGTCCGGCGGAGCAGGGTGGGCGAGCGGATCGTCGTCACCGATGGGGCCGGCGCCGTGGGGGCCGGGGCCGTCGTGTCGGTCGGGAAGTCCGCACTCGTCGTCGACGTGGACGAGGTGCACCGTGATCCCCGTCCCGACGTCACCGTCACGGTCGTGCAGGCCCTCCCCAAGGGCGAGCGCAGCGACCTGGCGGTGGATCTGCTCACCGAGGCCGGTGTCGACGCGATCGTGCCGTGGCAGGCGGCCCGCTGCGTCGCCCGGTGGGAGGGGATGAAGGCCGCGAAAGGCGTCGCCAAGTGGCGCACCGTGGCGCGGGAATCCGCGAAACAGGCCAGGCGACCGTGGATCCCGGAGGTCACGGACCTGGCAGACACGTCAGAGGTCGTGCGCCGGATCGCGACAGCAGACCTCGCGTTGGTGCTGCACGAAGCCGCGGACGCGCCCGGTGCGGCCCTGACCGACGTCAGCTGGCCTGCATCGGGTGAGGTACTGCTGGTCGTCGGACCGGAGGGAGGCGTTGGGCCGCAGGAGATCGAGCGGTTCGCGGCCGCCGGTGCGCGCGCCGTCCGGCTCGGTCCGCAGGTGTTGCGCACGTCGACGGCTGGAGCGGTCGCGCTGGGCGCCCTGGGGGTGCTGGCCGGACGTTGGTGAGCACCCCGAGTCAGCAACCCCGGCTCAGCTGAACAGCTTGGCCGCCGTGATCGCCGTCTGGATGACGCCGTACAGCAGCATGGCGATCACCAGGCCCCAGGAGAAGATCACCCGCGCCGACACACCGGAGGCTTCCGTCCCGCTGTCGATCCCAGCTGCTGCGGACGCCACCGACGGCGACTGGTGGGTCGTCTTCGGGGAGCCCGCGGACACCTGCTCGTGGAACCTCGCCGCCACCGGACGGATCAGCAGGTTGGCGACGAAGCCGACCGCGAGGATCCCGATCATGGTGAACAGCGCCGGGCGGTAGGCAGCTGCGGTGAGCGTTCCCGGCTTGCCCTGGGCGTCCAGGAAACTGTTCACGATCAGCGGCCCGGCGACCCCGGCGAGCGACCAGGCGGTGAGCAACCGACCGTGGATGGCACCGACCTGGAAGACCCCGAACAGGTCGCGCAGGTATGCCGGAGCGGTGGCGAACCCGCCGCCGTAGAACGACAGGATCAGTGCCGCGATCAGTACGAACAACGCGGTCGAGGTGTTTCCGGCCAGGGCGAGCAGCACGTAGAGCACGATGCCGCCGCCCAGGTAGAGCATGTAGATGGGCTTGCGGCCGATCCGGTCGGACGCGCTGGACCAGAGGAACCGGCCGGCCATGTTGAACAGCGACAGCACGCCGACGAAGCCGCCGGCAGCTGCGGTTGCCACGCTGGACGTGGCGCCGATGCCGGAGCGGAAGAAGTCCTGGATCATCGGGCTGGCCTGCTCCAGGATGCCGATCCCCGCGGTCACGTTGCAGAACAGCACCACCCACAGCAGCCAGAACTGCGGGGTGCGGATGGCGTTGGCCGCCGACACGTTGTCCGTCGTGACGAGCGCCTTCGACTTCACCGTTGACGGGTCGAACCCGACCGGCTTCCAATTGTCCGCCGGGACCCGGATGTTCCAGACGCCGACCATCATGATGAGGAAGTAGACGATGCCGAGAGTGATGAACAAGCTGGTCAGCGCGCCGCCGTCGGCGGTGGAGGTCGAGTCGGCCGAGTTGTAGCCCGAGTCGAAGAACGACAGCAGCTGGCGCTGTGCCGGACTGGCGAACAGCGCGCCGCCGCCGAAACCCATGATGGCCATGCCGGTGGCGAGGCCCGGCCGGTCCGGGAACCACTTGATGAGCGTCGAGACCGGGGAGATGTACCCGATCCCCAGCCCGATGCCGCCGATCACGCCGTAGCCGAGGTACACCAGCCACAGTTGCGTGGTGGCGATACCCAGTGCGGCTACCAGGAATCCGGCAGCCCAGAAAGAGGCGCTGACGAACATCGCCTTGCGCGGCCCGCTGCGCTCCACCCAGGTACCGCCGATCGCGGCTGAGAGCCCGAGCATCACGATCGCGATGGAGAAGATGATGCCGATGGCGGTCTGGGTGGTACCGAAGTCCTTGACCAGCGAGGTCTTGTAGACGCTGGTCGCGTAGACCTGCCCGATGCAGAGGTGGACCGCCAGCGCCGCCGGCGGGATCAGCCACCGGTTGTACCCCGGCGGAGCGATGGTGTTGCTGCGATCGAGCACTGCCCATGACGCCATCGAGTTCTCCTGGTCCTGCCTGCGACGTTTCTCCGCGACGGTTCTCCGCAACGATTTCGCGCAACGCCGCGGAACGAATCGCGCAAGCTTGGCACACTGTGGGACCGGGTGAGGCAGACCTGTTCCGAGATGGCGGGTTTGTCCGGACCGAGCCGCCTGCGGTCGCCATAGACTCGGCTGTCATGACCGAAGCCACCGCCTCGTGCCTGTTCTGCCGGATCGTCGCAGGGGAGATCCCGGCCGACATCGTCCGGCGCGATGATCGGACCGTGGCCTTCCGCGACGTCACTCCGAAGGCGCCGACGCACGTCCTGGTGGTCCCGATCGCGCACACCGAGAACGCAGCGGCGACGGCCGCCGCGGACCCCACGCTGGTCGGTGCGCTGGTTCTCGCTGCCGCCGAGGTCGCCGCGGGTGAGGGCATCGCCGACTCCGGGTACCGGCTGGTCCTGAACACCGGAGCGGATGCCGGCCAGACGGTGTTCCACACCCATCTGCATCTGCTCGGGGGCGCGCCGCAGGGCTGGCCGATCGGCTGAGCGGCCCCGGGGTCGATCGGTGCGATCGGCTCGTGCATCCCGCCCGACGATTGCGGGCGGATCGGGGTGGGCACCGTCGGTAGACTGGAGGTTCGCGGCCCACGATCTCCCGGACGAGCAGGACTCGTCGGTCCAGGCCGCAGCGATGCCCTGACTGACGGGCGGAGAGCAGGCGTGAAGTCCCGGTGCCGGACACCCCATCGACGGCGGCAGGTCGCGGTCAGGGCCGCGAGCGGTCGCGTCAGCAGTCAGATCCGGCACCGACCCGGCAGCGCCGCGGGTCGCGGGCCGGCGGACAGGACTCGTTCGTGCAGGCAGTGACCCAGGGCGTCGCCTCACAGCCCGGTGATCCGATCGCCCGCAGCTCGGTGGTGGTGCCGGACGGCACCTCGATGGTCGGCCTGCTCGGGGTCGGCGACCATGTCCTGCGCACCCTCGAGGACCGGCTGACAGCGGACGTGCACGTCCGCGGCAACCGGTTCACCCTGACCGGCAGCCAGGGCGACGTCACCTTCGCCGAACAGGTGGTGCGGGAGCTGATGACGCTGCAGGCGTCCGGGTCCCAGGTCTCCGAGGATGCGGTCGACAGCACGATCGCGATGCTCGGCGCACCCGCGCTCGATCGCAAGGAGGGTGAGAGCCCGAGCGAGGTGCTCGGCTTCAACATCGTCTCCCGACGCGGCCGGGTGATCCGCCCGAAGACGTTGAACCAGAAGCGATATGTCGACGCCATCGACGAGCACACGGTGGTCTTCGGGATCGGCCCCGCCGGTACCGGTAAGACCTACCTGGCGATGGCCAAGGCGGTGCAGGCTCTGCAGGCCAAGCAGGTCAGCCGGATCATCCTCACCCGCCCGGCCGTCGAGGCGGGGGAGCGGCTCGGGTACCTGCCCGGCACGCTGAACGAGAAGATCGACCCCTACCTGCGGCCGCTGTACGACGCGCTGCACGACATGCTCGATCCGGAGTCGCTCCCCAAGCTGATGGCGGCCGGGACCATCGAGGTCGCGCCGCTGGCCTACATGCGCGGCCGCACGCTGAACGACGCGTTCATCATCCTCGACGAGGCGCAGAACACCACGCCCGAGCAGATGAAGATGTTCCTCACCCGGCTCGGCTTCGGGTCCAAGATCGTCGTCACCGGGGACGTCACCCAGATCGACCTGCCCGGCGGGCAGCTGTCCGGTCTGCGGGTGGTCCGCCACATCCTCGCGGACATCGACGACGTCGCCTTTCCCCTTCTGACCAGCGCCGATGTGGTCCGGCACCGGCTGGTCGGCGCGATCGTCGACGCCTACGAGCGGTGGGGCGACGAGCACGACGACCCGGCCCCCGACCACCAGGACCGCGGCCGGTTCGCCGGTGGCCGCACCCGCAGCGATCGTGGTGGCGGATGAGCATCGAGGTGGCCAACGAGTCCGGGATCGGTGTCGACGAGCTGGCGCTGATCTCGGTGGCCCGCTTCGCCCTCGACCGGATGGACATCCACCCGCAGGCCGAACTGAGCCTGCTGCTGGTCGACGTCGAGGCGATGACGGAGCTGCACATCCAGTGGATGGACGAGCCGGGGCCGACCGACGTCATGAGCTTCCCGATGGACGAGCTCGACACCGCCAGGACCCCCGATCCCGAGGCGCCCGGCCCGGCCCTGCTGGGCGATGTCGTGCTGTGCCCCGCGGTGGCTGCAGAACAGGCGGAGCAGGCCGGCCATGCGCTGGATGACGAGCTGCACCTGCTGACCGTGCACGGGGTGCTGCACCTGCTGGGGTACGACCACGTCGAACCGGACGAGGAACGGGAGATGTTCCGGCTGCAGAACGAACTGTTGGACGCCTGGCGCGAGCTGGCTCCGTCCGCCCGAGCCGTCTCCGAGGAGTAACTGCGCCCCGTGGACGCACTCGACATCGTCTTGCTGGTCATCGCCGGTCTGCTCGTCCCGTTCGCCGGCCTGATGGCCGCGGCCGACGCGGCCATCATCATGGTCTCCCCGGCGCGGGTCGAGGAAGCCATGAGGGAAGGCCGGCGCGGCGCGGCGTCTCTGCGCCGGATCGTTACCGACAAACCCCGCTACACCAACCTGTTGCTGCTGCTGCGGGTCGGCAGCGAGTGCGCAGCAACCGTTCTGGTGGCCGCAGTCGCCTTGTCCACCTGGGGATTCCGGTTCTGGGTACTGGCCGTGGTGGTGGTGGTGATGATCGTCGTCACCTACGTGGTGATCGGCGTGCTGCCCAGGACGCTCGGCCGGCAGCATCCGTCCGGCGTGGGCTTCTTCATGGCCGGAACCGTGGCAGGACTGGGACGTTTCCTCTCGCCGATCGCCTCGTTGCTGATCCTGATCGGCAATGCCATCACCCCCGGCCGAGGCTTCCGCGAGGGTCCGTTCTCCTCCGAGATCGAGCTCCGGGAACTGGTCGACATGGCCCAGGTGCACGGCGTGGTGGAGGAATCCGAGCGGGAGATGCTGCACTCGGTCTTCCAGCTCGGTGACACGATCGCCCGCGAGGTGATGGTGCCGCGGACCGAGGTGGTCTGGATCGAGCGCCAGAAGTCCATGCGACAAGCACTGCAGCTCGCGTCCAGGTCGGGCTTGTCACGGATCCCGGTCGTCGGTGACGACGTGGACGACATCACCGGCGTCATCTACATCAAGGACCTGGTGGCCAGGACGCTCGTCGTCGAACCGGGGAGCGCCGGCCCGGAGGTGGGCGAGCTCGTCCGAGCCCCCTTCTTCGTACCCGATTCGAAACCGATCCCCGATCTGCTCGCCGAGATGCAGCGCACCCGCACCCACTTCGCAGTGGTGGTCGACGAGTACGGCGGCACCGCGGGCATCGTGACCATCGAGGACATCCTCGAGGAGATCGTCGGGGAGATCACCGACGAGTACGACGTCGAGTCACCGGAACTGATCGAGGTGTTGGGCGACGGGCGGTTCCGGGTCTCGACACGCGTGCTGGTCGAAGATCTCGGGGAGTTGTTCGACGTGTCGCTGCCCGCGGAGGACGTCGAGACGGTGGGTGGCCTGTTCGCCCAGTTGCTCGGTCGCGTTCCGTTGCCGATGTCGGAGGCGGAGATCAACGGTCTGCACCTGCTCGGTGAACCCGGTGTCGATCGGCGTGGCCGACCCAGGGTGATGACGTTGATCATCACCCGCATCCAGGATCCCGCCACGCGCAGCGACCGGGACGACGAGGCTCCGTCAGCTGCCGAAGCGTCGCTCGACCGCAGCCCCGACGACAGCGCGTCCATCCGGGACGACGGCGGCAGCACCGGCGCGGAGAAGTCGGCGAAGGCGGACAAGTCCGAGCGGCCCAAGGGCAAATCGAAGCCCAAGAACAAGACCAAGAACGGCAAGGCGCCCAAGGCCGAACGGATCGCCGAGAACGACACCGACACCGATGGTGCGGACTCGGCCGCGGCCGAGACTCCGCACACCGAGCCGCCACAGGCGGAGCAGCACCCGACACGGAGAGCAGAGCGATGAGCACCGACGACACCACCCGATCCACACCGGGGCCGCACCGGTCGGGCTTCGCCTGCTTCGTCGGTCGCCCCAACGCCGGGAAGTCCACCCTGATGAATGCCATGGTGGGCACCAAGATCGCCATCACCTCGGACAAGCCGCAGACCACCCGCCGGGCCATCCGCGGCATCGTCACCCAGGAGTCCGGCCAGCTGGTGGTGGTCGACACCCCCGGTCTGCACAAGCCCAGGACGCTGCTCGGGGAGCGGTTGGGCGACATCGTCCGCTCGACGTTCAGCGACGTGGACGTGATCGGTCTGTGCATCCCGGTGGACGAGCGGATCGGGCCGGGCGACCGGCACATCGTTTCCGAGCTGGCGGACCTGGCACCGCGCACCCCTGTCGTCGGGATCGTCACCAAGACCGACAAGGTCAGCGCCGACCAGGTGGCTGCCCAGTTGCTGGCGCTGTCGCAGGTACGGGACTTCGCAGACCTCATCCCGGTGTCTGCCGCCTCGGGATTCCAGGTCGACCAGCTGACCGACGTGCTGCTGGCGCACCTGCCCACGGGTCCGCGGCTCTACGTGGACGGCGAGGTGACGGACGAGCCGATCGAGATCCGTGTGGCCGAGCTGGTGCGGGAGGCCGCGTTGGAGGGTGTGCGGGACGAACTGCCGCACTCGATCGCCGCCGCCGTCGACGAGATCATCCCGCGGGAGGGGCGCGACGACCTCGTCGACATCTACGTCACGCTGTTCGTCGAGCGGGACTCGCAGAAGCCGATCATCCTGGGTCCCAAGGGATCTCGGCTGGCGGGTATCGGACGTCGGGCCAGAGCGGGGATCGAACCCCTGATCGGCTGCCAGGTGTATCTCGCGGTCCATGTGACCGTCGCCAAGGATTGGCAGCGGGACCCCAAGCAGCTGCGCAAGCTGGGATTCGACCGCTGAAAGACCACTGAAGGGCGATGGACAGGCGCCGGACAGGCGACGAACAGTGTGTGCTTGATCCTGCGCGGTTGCGCGCAGTAATGCGCATATGCTTGCATGGAACCGGCAGGGTTCGAGCATGCATGCAGACGGGAGCACCAGATGGCCGGCACACAGGTCGTGGCAGAGATGGCGGAGCAGCCGGCGGTGCTGGCGGCGATCATCGCCAGGCGCGAGAGCATCCACGCCGAAGTGCGCGCTGCGCTCCCGCAGACCCTCCGAGGGGTCGCCCTGATCGCCCGTGGTTCCAGCGACAACGTCGCCGTCCACGCGCGCTACCTGTTGGAACTCGCCGCGGGTCTCCCGGTCAGCCTTGTCGCCCCCTCCCTGGTCACCCGCTACGGCTTCGTCACCGACATGCGTGACCATCTGGTGGTCGCGCTCTCCCAGAGCGGGCGGACCCCTGAGATCGTTGACGTGGCAGGGCGTTTCGCCGACGGCGGGGCCTGCGTCGTTGCCGTCACCAACGAGGCCGATTCGCCGCTGGCGGACGTGGCTGCGGTGACGTTGTCGGTCGGTACCTCACGGGAGCTGGCCGTCCCGGCGACCAAGACAGTCACCGGTCAACTCGCCCTGGTGACGCTGCTGGCAGAAGCGGCCGGCGCCGACGGTGCCCTCGACCCCTTCACCGGTGGACCGACGGCCTGGGCGCAGCTGGTCGATGCGGTGGCGCAGACCCTGTCCGACACCGACCCGCTCGATGCTGCGGTCGCGCTGCTCGCCTCGAAGGGATCGGGCATCCACCTCGCTCGCGGACTCACCTATGCGGCGGCGCTCGAGGGGGCGCTGAAGGCGAAGGAGACCACCCGCGGCATCCACGAGGGTTTCTCCAGCGCCGACTTCCTGCACGGCCCACTCACCGTGGCGTCGCCCGAGGTCGCCGTGATCGCCTACGGTGCCACCGGTCCGGTGCTGGTGGACGTCGCCGAGACCGCCCGCGCCGCAGTTGCTCTCGGGTCGCCGGTGATCGGAGTGGGGCATCCCGATGTCGCTGCCGGCATGGACGGCGCCATCGGGGTCCCGACCCCGCAGGGTCTGGGTGAGGCTCTCGCCGTGATCCCGCTGGTGGTCAGGGGCCAGCAGCTGGCCATCAGGACGACGCTCGCGCTGGGTTCCGACCCGGACGCACCGCAGGGCCTCAACAAGGTGACCGCGACGCACTGAGGACGGCGGTCGACGCGGGCCGTGCCCCGGTCCGGAGGGCCTGCCGGCAGCGCATAGAGTCGGTTGTATGACGGACGTGACGACCCAGGCCCAGCCCGCCGAGAGCACCGAACGTGCCGCTGGCACTGAACGCGCCGAGGTCGCTCTCCGCTTCGACACGTGGGTGCAGACGCTGGTCGACTGGGCCCGTATCCCCTCGGTGAGTGCCGATCCGGCCCACCACGGCGATGTCGCGGCCAGCGCAGTGTTCTTCGCAGACGCCCTGCGCAGCATCGGGTTTCCCGAAGTCGAGGTGCTCGATCAGGGTCCGTACCTACCCGCGGTGCTCGCCCGGTGGCCCTCGGGCGACCCGGATGCGGTGCGGGTGGTCGTCTACGGCCACCACGACGTCCAGCCGGCCGACGGCGAAGACCGTTGGACGCACCCGCCGTTCGACCCGGTGGTGGTCGACGGGGTCCTGCACGGCAGGGGTGTCAGCGACGACAAGGGCAACATCGCGCTGCACCTGATCGGACTGCAGGCGCATCTGGCAGCCACCGGGCGCACTGCGCCGGCCGTCGATCTGACTCTCCTGGTGGAGGGCGAGGAGGAGTCCGGCAGCCCGCACATCAGCGAGCTGCTCGCGCTGGTCGCCCCGCGGCTCGATGCCGATGTGATCGTCGTCAGCGACACCGGGATCTTCGCCGCGGACACCCCGTCGTTGTGCATCGGTATGCGCGGGCTGGTCTCCGGTGAGCTGCACGTCAGTGGCCCGACGGTCGACCTGCACTCCGGTTCCTTCGGCGGCGCCGTTCCCAACCCCCTCGCCGAACTCGCTCGGCTCGTCGCCGCCTTGCACGACGAGCACGGACACATCAGCGTTCCTGGTTTCTACGACGGCGTCGACCAGCCCACAGCACAGGAGCGAGCGGCGACCGCAGCGCTCGGCTTCGACGAGGCCGGCTGGCTGGCCGGTCCCGCGGCATCCCGGGCGACCTGGGGTGAAGCCGGGTACAGCACGCTGGAGCGGACCGGTGCGCGGCCGACCGCGGAGGTCAACGGCATCATCGGCGGTTACACCGGTCCCGGTGGCAAGACGATCATCCCGACCGACGGGCATGCCAAGCTGAGTTTCCGGCTGGTCGGACGGCAGGACCCGGTCGCGGTCCAGCGGCGGGTCTCGGAGTTCTTCACTGCGCTGGCCAGGGACGGCGTGCAGGTCGAGATGCGTTGGGACGGTGCCGGAGTCGCGCCGCTCACCACGCAGTTGGACCACCCGGCCACCCGGGCCGCGCAGCGCGCGCTCGGTGCCGCGTTCGACACCGATCGGGTCCTGTTGACGCGTGAGGGCGGGTCCGGACCGGAGGCCGATCTGGTCGCGGCGTTGGGAGCTCCGATGGTCTTCCTCGGGGTGATGACACCCGAGGACCAGATCCACGCGCCGAACGAGCGAGCTCCGCTCGCCCTGCTGCAGCGTGGCGCCGAAGCCGTCGCGCACCTGTGGTCGGAGCTGGCAGCGCTCGGGCGGGGCGGCCTGAGCAGCGACGCAGACCGCGAGGCGGTGGCGAACGGTGGCTGACCGCCGACGGACGGCCAAGCTGCCGATGCCCGATTTCGCGGTGCAGCGGTTCACCCTCGACAACGGTCTGCGGGTGGTGGTTGCGCCCCAGTCCGGTAGCGGTGTGGTCGGCGTCAGCGTGCACTACGACGTGGGATTCCGCTCCGAACCCGAGGGCCGCACGGGGTTCGCTCACCTGTTCGAGCACCTGATGTTCCAGGGCAGCGAGTCGCTGCCGAAACTGGAGCACTTCCGGGTGGTGCAGTCCTCCGGTGGGGTGTTCAACGGCTCGACGCACCTGGACTACACCGACTACTTCGAGGTGCTCCCCTCGGCCGGCCTGGAACGCGGGCTGTTCCTGGAGGCCGACCGGATGCGGGCGCCCTCGATCACCGCGGAGAACCTGGCCAACCAGGTCGACGTGGTGAGCGAGGAGATCCGGCTCAACGTGCTCAACCGGCCATACGGTGGGTTTCCGTGGATCTGGCTCCCGCCGGTGCTGTACGAAACGTTCCCCAACGCGCACAACGGTTATGGCGACTTCGTCGACCTGCAGGCGGCCACTGTCGATGATTGTGTCGACTTCTTCTGGACCTACTACGCTCCCGCCAACGCAGTGCTGACGATCTGCGGCGACGTCGATGCCGGGATGGCCAGTGATCTGGCCTCCTCGCATTTCGGCGACATCCCGTTCCGGCCTGCGCCCGAGCGACCTTCGTTCGACGAACCGGAACCCACGACCCGACGCCGTGCCGTGCAGATCGATCCGTTGGCACCCTCGCCGGCGCTCGCCGTCGGTTGGCGGATGCCGGATCCGGTGGCCGATCTGTCCGGCTATCTCGCCCATGTCCTGCTGGGCAGCATCCTGTCGGACGGCGAGGCCTCCCGGTTGCAGTCGGCGATCGTCACCCCAGGGATCGCCACCGAGATGTGGGCGTCCCCCGGACTGGTCGGCGGAGCGCTCGATGCCCGTCATCCTGATGCTTTCGTGCTCGGTGCATTGCACACCTCCGGCCGCACGGCTGATGACGTCATCGAGGCCGCAATGGTGCAGATCCGCGCCGTCGCCGACGGCGGCGTCGAGCCCGACGAGTTGCGCCGCGCCGTGATCAGGTTCAGCGCAGACCTGTTCCGGGAGAACGACGCGATCGCCGGCCGGACCAGGACGATCGGTTCGCTGGAGCTGCTGCACGGCAGGGCCGAGTTGATCAACGAGATCCCGGCCAGGATCGCCGGAGTGAGCACCGAGGACATCGCCGCTGCCGCCGCACGGCTGGGCATCGACAACAGTGCGGTGTTGGAAGTGGTCCCGGCCGAACCGTCCGACCAGGACAGCGGACTCGACCAGAGCAGCCAGGAACCGGCCGGGGGACAGCGATGAGCGCGACTGAGAAGCAGGCGAGGGCACAGCGTTCTGCGCCGACCAGGACCGCAGAACAGTTGGCCCGAACCGACATCGGACCGCGGCCGCTCCCGCCGCTGATGAAACAGGGCAGGACGCGTCAACTCGCCCAGACCGAGGTCACGACTCCGGCCGGGCTGCGGGTGATCGCGATCCGCAAGCCAGGAGCCCCGATCATCGAGGTGCGGCTCCGGATCCCGTTCGCCGCCCGGTCGGGGCACCAGGCCGCCGCGCACGCCGCGCGCGCCGAGGTGTTGGCGGAGACCATCCTGCTCGGCACCGCGGACATCGACCGCAAGCGGATCGACACCACGCTGGGTGCCGTCGGCGGGGGACTGCATGCCGCGGTCGATCCCCAGCGGCTGTCGTTGGCCGGCTCCGTTCTGGCCACCGGGCTTCCGGTACTGGCACGGATCCTAGCCCTGAGCCTCACGGGGGCGGCGTACCGGGCGGGCGACGTGGCCGGTGAACGCGAACGGCTGGTCGAGCACCTGCTGATCAGCACCACCCAGCCCGGAGTGATTGCCCGGCAGGCGTTGCTGCGCAAGAGGTTCGGTGATCATCCCGCGGTGCACGAGATGCCGTCCGGACCCGATGTTGCGGCGGTGGGAGCTGGCGCGGTCCGCGGCCTGCACCGGCGGGCCGTCGTGCCGCGCGGGTCCACCCTCGTGCTGGTCGGCGACCTGTCGGTCAAGTCGGCGGCGGAGTCGGTCGCGCAGGCCCTGTCGAGCTGGACGGGAGAGCACCCTGCGCGCACGATGGCGACGCCGCCGGCGGGCCTCGGTGGCGCGCTCCAGGCGGTCCATCGCCCCGGTGCTGTCCAGTCGCAGATCCGATTGTCGGGCCCGGCGCCGCTGCGCAGCGACCCGGAGTATCCGGCCTTCCAGCTGGCGAACCTGATCTTCGCCGGCTACTTCTCCTCTCGTCTGGTGGAGAACATCCGTGAGGACAAGGGCTACACCTACAGCGCGGGCTCGTCGGCCGAGTTCTGGCCGGGCAGGTCGCTGCTCTCGGTGGCGTTCGACACCAACACCGAGACGACCGCGCCTGCCCTGCTGGAGACCCGGTACGAGCTCGCGAAGCTGGCCCTGCTCGCCCCCACCGAGGCGGAGGTCGAATCGGCCCGCAACTATGCGCTCGGGACGCTGGCACTGTCGCTGTCGACCCAGGCGGGATACGCCTCGACGCTGTCCCGGTTGCTCGGCGCCGGATCGGACGCCGACTGGCTCAGGGAGCACCCGGCCCGCCTGGCCGCCGTCACCCGGGACGACGTCGCCGGCGCCGGTGCGCGATGGTTCGGACCGACGGCCTTCACCGGAGTGGTCGTTGGCGACCTGGACCGCATCGGCGATCAGCTGCAGCGCCTCGGGGGAGTGAACCTGCCGTGACCCACCTACCGGGAAGTTGGGGGATCGAGGTTCCTGCCCTCTCACGGGGACGGGCGTCGCTGAGCACGGAACATGCCTTGAGCGACGAGCGGGTGATGGCTTCCTGGTCATCGGCCAGGGTGCTGCGGGTGTCCGGCGAACGGGTGGCCGTGGCTGCCGACGATCCGGACCGTCCGGCCTGGGAGCCGTCGTCCACCGACACGCCTCCCGCAGGTGCCTTGTTGCTGGGAGCGGTGGACGGAGTCGATCACTTCGCCGTTCCGGCACCTGATCTCGTCGATGGCAGATCGCTGCGCGAACTCGGCGCTCTGGTGGGCGACGACGACGCCGGCCTGCTGACCACCGCGGTCGCGCTCACCCTCTGGCACGGGCGGGCCGGCTACTGCTCACGGTGCGGCAGGCCGACCGCCCCCGATCCCGGCGGCTGGTCACGTCGGTGCGCCGATGACCACCAGGAGTTCCCGCGGACCGACCCTGCGGTGATCGTGTTGGTGCACGACGGCGCAGACCGGATGGTGCTCGCGAGGCAACCGGTGTGGGCACCCGGCCGCTACTCGGTGCTGGCCGGGTTCGTCGAGGCCGGCGAGTCGATGGAGAACACCGTGCGCCGCGAGATGTTCGAGGAGGTGGGTGCGCGGGTCGACGACATCCGGTACCTCGGCTCGCAGCCGTGGCCGTTCCCCCGCTCGCTGATGATCGGATTCGCTGCTCGGGCCGACCCGTCTTTCCCGCTCCTGCCGCAGGACGGTGAGATCGAGGACGCCCGCTGGGTGACCCGCGCCGAGGTCCGGCAGATCCTCGCCAGGTCCGGCTGGGGGGCCGGCGCCGAACCTGCAGCTGCCCCGGACGGCAGCCGGCCCGGTGCCCCGGTCGCCACCGACCGGATCGATCTGCCCAGCTCGATCTCCATCGCCCGTCGGATGATCGAGGGCTGGGCCGCCGTCGGCGGCTGAGTGGGCGGCCGGTGCGACAGATGTCTCCCGCGAGTCGGGTGACGCGCTGTGGACAGAGCCCGTCGGCGGTCGTACACCTGTGCGAACATGGACGGGTGAGGGATCTGCTGGACGGACTTGACGACGAACAACGCACGGCGGTCCTCGCACCCTCCGGGCCGGTCTGTGTGCTGGCCGGTGCCGGCACCGGCAAGACCCGCACCATCACCCACCGGATCGCGCACCTGATCGCCACCGATGCCCATCCGGTGTCGGAGATCATGGCGGTCACCTTCACCACCAGGGCCGCCGGCGAGATGCGGGTCCGGCTGCGAGCGCTCGGCGCCCCCGGCGTGCAGGCCCGCACCTTCCACTCGGCCGCCCTCAAACAACTGCAGTACTTCTGGCCGACAGCCGTGGGCGGTCAGCTGTGGCCGGTGCTGGAGAACAAGCTGCGGCTGGTGGCGATGGCGTCGCGTCGGGTCGGTGCCGGCACCGACGCAGCCACGCTGCGCGACCTGGCCGGCGAGATCGAGTGGGCCAAGGCGACGCTGGCCGCTCCCCGCACCTACCAGGCTGCGGCGGCCAAGGCGCTGCGCGATCCGTCAGTGGCGCCGGAGACGGTGGCCAAGGTGTTCGAGGTCTACGAATCCGTCAAACGGGACGCCGAGCAGCTCGACTTCGACGACCTGCTGCTGCACACCAGCGCGATCCTCGAGGACAACGAGACGGTGGCGCGGGAGTTCCGCGCGCGGTACCGGTGTTTCGTGGTCGACGAGTACCAGGACGTCACCCCGCTGCAGCAGCGCACCCTGCAGGCCTGGCTGGGCGGACGGAACCAGCTGACGGTCGTCGGCGACGCCAACCAGACCATCTACTCCTTTGCCGGGGCGTCGCCGAAGCATCTGCTGGAGTTCGACAAGACCTACCCCGAGGCGTCCGTCATCCGGCTGGAGAACGACTACCGCTCCACCCCACAGGTGGTCACGCTGGCCAACCGGGTGATCGCCGGAGCCGGTGCCGGACACCGGTTCCGGCTGAAGCTGCGGGCCGTGCTGCCCGACGGTCCGCAGGCGATCTTCACCGAGCACCCGGACGAGCCGACCGAGGCTGCCGAGGTGTCCGCCAAGATCGCCGCCAGGATCGAGGCGGGGATGCCCGCCTCGTCCATCGCGATCCTCTACCGCATCAACGCCCAGTCCGAGGTCTACGAGAAGGCGCTCACCGAGGCGGGGGTGCCGTACGTCGTCAAGGGCGGTCAGCGGTTCTTCGCCCGCGCCGAGGTGCGGCAGGCGATGACGCTCGTCCGGCGGGCCGCCGAGACGGCACCGGAGACCCCAGATCCGGGCGGTCCGGCGCTGATCGACCAGGTCCGTGAGTTGCTCGGCCCGATCGGCCTGTCCGACGACCCGCCCCCGCCGGGTGCGCTCCGCGACCGCTGGGATTCGCTGCTGGGAGTCCTCAGCATCGCGGAGGAGCTGGCGGACGCGGGCAACGAGCCCGGTCTGCGCGAACTGGCGGCCGAGCTGGAACAACGCTCGGAAGCGCAGCACGCCCCTTCCATCGAGGGCGTCACCCTCGCCTCGTTGCACGCGGCGAAGGGCCTGGAGTGGGATGCCGTGCACCTGGTCGGTCTGACCGACGGGACGCTCCCCATCCAGTACGCGGAGACTCCCGAGCAGGTCGAGGAGGAGCGGCGCCTGCTCTACGTCGGCGTCACCCGAGCCAGGACTCACCTGCACGTGTCCTGGGCGCTGTCGCGGACCGAGGGTGGCCGCCGGTCGCGTCGCCGGTCGCGGTTCCTGACCGGGATCGCGCCGGACGCACCGACGCGGGCCGGGACCGGGCGCTGTCGGGTGTGTGCGGGGCCGTTGATCACCCCCGGTGAGATCAAGACCGGACGGTGCCACAACTGCCCGTCGTCGGCAGATCCTCAGTTGGTCGAAGCGCTCAAGACCTGGCGCCGGCAGCGGTCGGCCGACGACTCTGTGCCCGCGTTCGTGGTCTTCAGCGATGCCACGCTGCTCGCGATCGCCGAGCGTCGACCCACGGACGACGCGGCGCTGCTGGCGATCCCGGGAATCGGCCCGACCAAGCTCGACAGTTATGGACGAGAGGTCCTGGCCGTCGTCGGCCGGACCCGCTGAACTCGCAGCCCCGGGAACGGGTGCGAAACGTCCGGAGCTCCGGTTCGCCAGAAGTGCTGCCGCACAACGAGTTCCTGCCTTTCGGCCCTCGCCGTTCCGGCCGTTCGCGGCTCCGTCGAGGGTCGCTGGACGGCCGCCGGAAAGAATCTTCCAGAAAGTTCTCTTATTCGGTTGCCCCGTCGATGTAGAGGGTCGTACTGTTTGTCAGGTCCGGCGAGTTGCCGGAATTCTGCCCGGTATCGACCCGAGCAGGATCGAGACGAAAGGAGGCGCCCCGTGGAGATCACCAAGTTCAAGTTCGGTGGACACAGCCGCGCCCTCGTCTCGATCGAGGCGAATCGGACGGCGTCCGCCGCATCGGTGCGTCAGCGGCCGTCTTCGGTGATGGTCACCGGTCCCGTCATGGGATCGACCGGCGAATACGCCGGCAGCGCTGATGCATGCCTGGGTCGGACCGGGGACCAACTGGTGTAGTCACCAGCTCCCTCCCCTCCGACCGCGGCCCCCCAGTGTGGGATCCGCGGTCGACGTGTCTCCGCACCGACCCAGAACCCGCAGATCATGCGCGGTTCCGCCCGGTCCCGCGTCATCAGAGACGAAACATCACCATCGGAGGTGAGCCAGCAGTGATCGAAAACCTGTTCCCCGACGAGATCGACCCGATCTTCACCGACAACCTGCCATGCCACGCGGGCGACCCGGATCTGTGGTTCGCCGAGCGACCCGACGATCTGGAGCGTGCCAAGGTTCTCTGCGGCGACTGCCCGGCCAAGGCCTTGTGCCTGTCCGGTGCACTCGATCGCGGTGAGCCCTGGGGAGTGTGGGGCGGCGAGATCCTCGATCGTGGGATCGTCATCGCCCGGAAGCGTCCGCGTGGTCGTCCCCGCAAGGTCGCGGCATGACCCCGCGCCTCGTCGTCTGCGGCCCCGGTCCGGTGACCGAAGTCTCGGACACGAACTGTCGCAAGGCATTCAGCGCACCAGCACCATCCGGTGGTTCCGGTCCGACCGGTCCCACCGCAACCGGCACCCATCCACAGCACAGGAGTATCGACATGCATCTGCTCGTCCAAGAACTGTCCCGTGACCGAATGCGCCAGGCGCAGCGGGACATGGAGGCCATCAGGCTGGCTGCCCGACTGCGCACTGCCCGCAAGCAGCGCGACCACCAGCGGACCGTCCGCCACTGAACGTCCGGCAGCACCGGACACCCGATGCAGCACTGACCTTCCCGCACCATCCGCACAGCCCCGACCGGCGATCCGGTCGGGGCTGTGCGCGTGCAGCGGCGCTACGGTGGCTCGCATGATCGATCCGGAGGTGGGCGATCCGACGGGCCGGGTGTCGTGCGCGCTCTGCGGAACCCACGCGGATCCGATGCCGATGACGTGGTTGACCGAGTTCGACGCCGGCACCGGGACGCGGCACTACTGCGATCGGTGTTCCCGCGACAACCTGCGTTCTGTCGAGGCGAAGCTGTCGCCGGAATGGTGGTGACCGGTGCAGCTGGGGAGGACCCCGGTCAGGAGAAGCCGGGCTGCCAGTGCTCGACAATCGCCTTGAACGGCGCAGTCGCGTCGAGTTGACAGAGCACCCCGATGGATCCGAACGTCACCCGGTACACCATGAGGTAGTGCGGCGGCAGGTTCAGACTCCTGGCCATCTTCGACTCCGCGCTCGAGATGTCCGACATCACCGCGGCGCGTTCCTGCATCCAGGCCCGGGTGAAATGGAACCTCTCGTGCCGTAGGGGTTCGATGAACGGAGCGACGTAGTCCATCAACATCACCGGGTCCGGGTGGTAGCCCTCCGGGATGAAACCTTCGAGCCGGAGCAGCCGTACGACGTCTTCCGCACGCGCCTCGAGCGCGAGCCGGGAGATCTCGCCGATGATGGGCGGAGATCCGTGTGGCAGCCGGGCGACCGAGCCGAAATCGATCACTCCCAACCGGTTGTCGGGCGTGAGGAGGTAGTTGCCGGGATGCGGATCTGCATGCAGAAGCCCGACCATCTCGGGAGAACTGAAGTGCAGCTCGGTCAGCAGCTCGCCGGAGAGGTCTCGCTGCTCGGGCGTCCCGGAGGCGATCACGGAGCTCATGCTGACGCCGTCGATCCATTCCGAGACCAGGACCTTGGGTGCGCTCGCGACCACCTTGGGGATGCGGAACCGTTGGTCGTCCGCATATCCGGCGGCGAAGGCCCGCTGGTTGTCGGCCTCAGCCGGGTAGTCCAGTTCCTCCAGGATCCGGTCCCGCAACTCCGCGATCAACGGCTTGATGGCCAGACCCGGAACCAACATGCCGAACAGCGGCGCGATCCGGGCGAGTTGGCCGAGGTCAGCCCGCAGCGCTGCCCCGGCGCGCGGGTACTGGATCTTGACGGCGACCTCGCGGCCGTCCTTCCAGACCGCCCGGTGGACCTGGCCCACGCTGGCCGCTGCGGTGGCGTTGTCGTCGAACTCGGCGAACCGAGAACGCCAGGTGGTGCCGAGCTGCTCGTCGAGCACCCGGTGGACCTGCGCCGTCGGCATCGGCGGTGCGTCCTTCTGCAGCTTGGTGAGGGCTTCCCGGTACGGCTCGGCGTACTCGTCGGGAATGGCCGCCTCGTAGACCGACAGCGCTTGCCCGAACTTCATCGCGCCGCCCTTGAGCGACCCGAGGACCTCGAACAGCTGCTCCGCCGTCCGGCGCTGGACTCCGGCGCTCACCTCGTCGCGGTCGGCGCCGAACAACTTCTGCCCCCAGCCGAGCGTCATCCTTCCCGCAGCGGAGAGCGGCAGACCGGCCAGCTTGGCCGTCCGTCCGAAAGCACCCTTGGGAATGTCCGACACCAGTTCATTGTGTCAGGTCGGTCCGACGTGCTGTGGTGGGTTGCTCGAGCCCACCGTCGTCCATCAGGGACCGTCGGTGCAGCCGCACTCCGGATGTGGTTGCCAGGTCCGACGGCGCGGCAGCAGTGCGGCATCCCACTCGAGGGTGCCGTCGACGGTCAGCGGGTGACGGATCCCCTCGACCACGTGCAGCACCTCGGCGGTGCCCAGCGCGGCAGCACCCGCGGCGAGTACCGCCGACGGGACACCAGGGGCACTCGATGTCGCCAGGCGCAGCGTTGCCCAGTCGGGATCGCGATCGGCGCGCCACAGGTCGAGACACCACAGGCAGCTGGATCGACCGGGGAGCACCAGCGGACCGACCACCGCACGGCCGTCCCCGGCCCCGAGCGCCAGGTGGGGGACCCGGGTCGTCATGAGGTCCCGGGCATCGGTGTACTCGGCCGCCGCGTCGCCGGCCAGCACCACCAGCGTCGGCCGCAGTTGGGTGGGGGAGGACGCGGAGATGGTCAGCAGACCCGTGCCGTCCGTCGGGGCTGGGATCCCCGCCGACGGCGAGGAACCGGGGTCGGGGGCCAGGAGGGTGTCGGACCCTCGCGTGGGACGGTTCCTGGTGAGCTGCACCTGGCCGATCCCTGCGGCGACCAGCAGGCCGACGACAAGACCGGCGATCCGACCGGCACCGCGGATCTCGACGATCGCATCGCAGCGCCGTCCGAGAGCCAGGTCTGCGGCGTCCGCACCGTGCCGGTGAGTGAGATCGATGCGTTCGTCGACCAGCCCGGGACCCACCTGGAGTGCCCGGTCGTCGCCGTGCAGGATCCCGGCCTGGTGCAGCTGCCGGAAGGTGCTGTACCACCACCGGCGGTCATCGGCGCCGGTGAGCAGACGATCGGCGGAGTGCGTCCCGTCCAGCTCCTGCAGGATGCGGGCCGCACGCGGCGGCGCATCGGCGAGCAGCAGCCGTCGGCCGGCGGCGGTGCCGATCTGCAGGTCGGGACCGCGGGGGATGAGCCGGACGCCGGTGCCGAGGCGGTAGCGAGGGAGCCTGCCCGCTGCGACGGGGGCGACCACCGCGCCTGTCGGTGCTCTCCACGTCTCCGGCGCGGGCGGGCGCCCGCAGGGATCCGTCATCAGTGCCTCCCGGGGCCGTCACGGTGTTCTCCCACGAGCGTGGCAGCCCGGGCCGGCAGGGACCATCAGTTGTCCACACAGTGCTCGTCAACAGGGCAGTTGTCCACAGGACCGGGCCCAGCCCGGTCCTGTCCGGGTAACGACACACGGCACCGCCTCCCGAGGGGGAGACGGTGCCGTGGGGGTGTTCGCTGCGCGTGCGCCGGACGTCCAGCGCGTCGCGAGGATCAGGCCTTGCCCAGGATGCGGTTCATCTTCGTGCCGCAGACGGGGCAGATACCCTTCGCCATCCGACGGCCGTTGGTCTCGTGGACCTCGCCGTCGAAATCGCGCTTCTCCTTGCACTTCACGCAGTAGCCGTTGTAGGTCTCGGCCATGGATCTTCCTTTCGTCTGATCCCCACGACGTGGGGATTCGGGTCGGTTCTGGGTTGCCGCCCGGAATCGCCGCTCACGCTACAGGCTGAGCACGCGTGCACGCCGCAACCCGCGCCCGGCGGTTCGAGCGGACTGCCGGTCGGGTCGGGACTGTCACCCGCGGGTGGCACGATGCTGGCATGACCTTCTTGGCCGACGCCGCACGCTACGAGCCCACCGAGCACACGCCGATGAGCTACCGCCGGACGGGCCGCAGTGGGCTCCTGCTGCCGGCAGTGTCCCTGGGCCTGTGGCAGAACTTCGGCGACGTCAACCCGCTCGAGGGCCAGCGGGCGATCCTGCGGGCCGCGTTCGATCGCGGGGTCACCCACTTCGACCTGGCCAACAACTACGGCCCGCCGTACGGCACCGCCGAGACCAACTTCGGGCGCCTCTTCGCCGAGGACTTCGCCCCCTATCGCAACGAGCTGGTGATCTCGACCAAGGCCGGCTACGACATGTGGCCGGGCCCGTACGGCAACTGGGGATCCCGGAAGTACCTGCTCAACTCGCTGGACGATTCACTGCGCCGGATGCGCCTCGACCACGTCGACATCTTCTACCACCACCGAGCCGATCCCGAAACGCCGCTGGAGGAGACGATGGGGGCGCTGCACACCGCCGTCCAGTCCGGTCGGGCGCTGTACGCAGGCATCTCCTCCTACTCCCCGGAGCGCACGGTCGAGGCGGCACAGATCCTCGCCGAGCTGGGTACGCCGCTGCTGATCCACCAGCCCTCGTATTCGATGCTCAACCGCTGGATCGAAGGAGGGCTGCTGGATGTGTTGGGGGACAACGGGATCGGCTGCATCGCGTTCTCGCCCCTCGCGCAGGGCATGCTGACCGACCGCTATCTCGACGGCGTCCCGGAAGGATCCCGCGCCGCGCGCAAGGGCTCGCTGTCGACCGACCTGCTGACCGACGACGCCCTCGGCCACATCAAGGCGCTGAACGCCATCGCCGGCGACCGTGGCCAGAGCCTGGCGCAGCTCGCGTTGGCCTGGGCGCTGCGCGACACGAGGGTCACCAGCGTGCTCGTCGGGGCGAGCTCGGTCGATCAGCTGCTGGACAACCTCGGCGCGCTCGACAATCTCACCTTCGACGCCGACGAGCTCACCGTCATCGAGCAGCACGCGGTGGACACCGGCATCGATCTCTGGCGGCCGTCCAGCTCAGTCTGAGCAGGCCGGGAGGCGACCCTGCGGATCGGTCAGACCGGGCGGGGTGGGTTGTCGTGGTCGGTGGTGTCAGGCTTCGCGTCCGGCTGGGAGATCCCGTCGTCCGGAGCGGAGTCCTTCTCCTCGAAGCCCAGGTCGCCCAGGTCGCCGATGTCGTCCAGACCGGCCAGCAGTTCGGAGAACTGTCGGTCCCGCTCGACGAAGCCGTCGGGGTCGTCCAGGTCGCTCGCGGTCGGCAACAGATCGGCGCTGGCCCAGAGCGCGTCCCGACCCTCGGTGCCGCGGACCGCCGCCACCGCCCGCCACAATTCGCTGGCGGCGCGCAGCCGGCGAGGTCGCAGCTCGAGCCCGATCAGGTTGGCGAAGGTCTGCTCGCTCGGTCCACCGGAGGCTCGCCGCCGACGCATCGTCTCCTGCAGCGCGGACGCACCCGGCAGCCGCTCACCGACCGCATGCTCGACGGTGGCGTCGACCCAACCCTCCACGAGGGCCAACAACGTCTCCAGGTCCTGCAGGGCCGACTGCTGACCCGAGGACATCTTCGGCTCGAACATGCCGGCCCCGATGCCCTGCCCGCTCAACAGTTCCTGCATCTTCGCCGGGTCCGACGGGTCGAACTTCTCCGCCAGGTTCTCCATCTCACCGAAGTCGACGGTGATGCCCCGGGCGTAGGTGTCCACCAGTTGCAGGATGCGCTCGCGCAGCCATGGAACTCCGGCGAACAACCGGTGGTGGGCCGCTTCCCGCGCAGACAGGAACAGCAGCACCTGGTCGTCGTCGACGGCGAGGCCCTGGCCGAACTCGGCGATGGCTCGCGGCAGCAGCGCCGCGGTGCCGGCCGGTCCGAGCGGCAGCCCGACGTCGGTGGAGGTGAGCACCTCGGCGGCGAGCTGGGCGAGTCCCTGGCCGAGTTGCGTACCGAACGACATGCCGCCCATCGACGACAGCATCCCCAGCAGCGGACCGACCTGACCGCGCACCTCCTCGGGCAGCGCCTCGGTCCACGCGCCCGTCACCCGCTGGGCGATCGGCGTGCAGAGCAGCTCCCAGGTCGGCAGGGTCTTGTCGACCCATTCACGGGAGTTCCAGGCGGTGACGGTGGTGGCTCCGATGCCGAACACGGTCGCATCGTCCAGCCACAGCTCGGCGAGCTTCATCGACTCGCGGATCTTCTGCAGGTCGACCGAGCTCGCCGGGTGCTCGGCCGGCAGCGCCTGTTGCGCGAGCTTGCGGGCGATGTCGTAGTTCACCGGTCCGGTGTTCTTGCCCGCCTCGGACATCATCTGACCGAGCTGGGCGAGCATGTTGCCCATCTGACTCAGGTCGAAATCGCCACCGGCGCCGAATCCGAAACCGGGTACCTGGCCGCCGGAGCTGCCCGAGGAGTCACGCTGCGACTCGTCGTCAGGGTCGTTCCCGTTGCCGAAGCCGAAAGGAAGGTTCGTCATGATTCCACGGTACGCAGTCCCGACGACTCCCCGACGGGGGAGATCGCAGGAATCCGCTGTGATCGCGCAGGGTGAACAGCGGGCCGGGATCGAGGAGCACCTACAGTCATGCAGGTGACTTGGTACTCCCGGCTCTCGCAGCGCGGAAAGGTCCTGCTGACCGGCGGTGTGCTCGGCGGTGTGCTCGTCGTGGCCGCCGCAGCGATCCCGGTGCCCTACGTGGCGCTCGGCCCCGGCGTCACCTACAACACCCTGGGTGCGGTGGACGGCACCCAGGTGATCTCGTTCTCCGGCAAAGGAATCCCGAGTTCGGCCGCCGAGGAGATCCCCGGCGCCTCCCACCTCAACATGACCACCATCTCGGTGACCGACGGACTCCCACTGTTCGCAGCACTCGGTCTGTGGGCGAACGGCGACTCGGCGCTGGTCCCGCGGGAGGACCAGTTCCCGCCCGACAAGTCGGTGGAGCAGGTCAACCAGCAGAACGCCGAGTTGTTCCAGGAATCCCAGTCGGCCGCCGAGATCGCGGCGCTGCGCTACCTCAAGTATCCCGAGGTCGTCTACGTCGGCGACATCCCCACGGACTCGCCCAGCGCCGGCAAGCTCCAGCCCAACGACCGGATCACCAGCTTCGGCGGAACGGCCGTCACGGATCGCGCCTCGTTGCTGAAGGCCATCCTGCCGACGAAGCCCGGCCAGCAGGTCGAGGTCGCCGTGGTGCGCGACGGGAAACCGACGAGCGTGCAGGTGACGTTGGGAACCCGACCGGATTCCGGGAAGCAGGGCTACCTCGGGACGCTGCCGACGGATCGCCCGATCGCCGACTTCACCATCTCCATCTCGCTGGATCGCATCGGTGGCCCCAGCGCTGGTCTGATGTTCACCCTCGGCATCATCGACAAGTTGACCGCTGGTGATCTTGCGTCCGGACACTTCATCGCCGGCACCGGCACCATCAATCCGGACACCGCAGATCCGACGAAGCCGAGCGTGGTCGGGCCGATCGGTGGGATCACCCTCAAGCTGATCGCAGCCCGCGACCAGGGCGCCCAGTTCTTCCTGGTGCCCGCGGCGAACTGTTCCGAGGCGATCACGGACATCCCCGCCGGTCTCACCCTGGTGAAGGTGTCGACCGTCGATGACGCGATGACCGCCCTGCAGCAGATCGCGGCGGGCACGCCGACCACCGGCTGCTGAGTCGCGGCGGATCCGTCAGTCGAAGGTCTCGGCCAGAGCCTGCACCAGGCCGGGCGCGAGGTCGGCACCCCGCAGCAGCTCGGCGGACTCGGTCCGCAGCCGCATCAGGCAGGCGCCGCCTCGTGCGCCCCGCAGCACACCGGCCGCGAGCCGTGCTTCGACCCGGTCCGGGTGCACGGCTGCGGCTTCGGGGTCATCGCCGACCGACACCGCTGCGTCCGGGGGCAGGACGAGGATCTCGCGGACGAGCACGCAGCCGGCCACCGCCGCCGGCCAGCCGAGGCCGGCCAGCGACTCCTGCAGGTCGCCGGCCAGGAACTCGTCCTGGGCGATCGGGGTGAATCTGGACGCCGGATCCAGCTGGCCGGCCAGGGACGGGTCGGCCGTGAGCAGCTCACCGGTGGGGACCAACGCGAACAGTCGCGGCGGGCGGTCCCAGCCGGCCTCACCGGCGAAGGCCTCGACCTCTGCGACGGCGGCGGCGAGGTCGGGATCCTCGAGGAAGTCGGCGGCTGCGGGGGAGTCGTTCATCCCGGAGATCGTCGCATGTCCGCCCTGCCGGCCGGGGTGGTGTCCACCACCGGGGGTGCGCGGGCGGGAAACCTCCGGCTCACGGTCGTGGGGCCTCTGGCGCACGGTCGGGGAACCTCGGCGGCGTCCGTAGAGTTGACAGCATGACCGGCCGAGGCCGTGCCGGTCGATCCGCGCCCGGTGGCGGTGGCGGACCGGAGTGCGACATGAGGAGCTTTCAGCGTGGGCATGCGTCCCGGTTTGGGTATCCCGACGATGTCCCGGCGTGCGAAGCGGGTCTTGACAGCAGTCGTCGTCCTGGTGGTGCTGGCGATCCTGTGGTTCCAGTTCGTCGGCGTCTACGTCGACTTCCTGTGGTTCGGTGAGGTCGGCTTCCGTGAGGTCTTCACCACCCAGGCGCTGACGAGGATCGTGCTGTTCCTCGTGGTCGGCGTCGTCGCGGCCGGCCTGGTGCTGGGTGCGATGGTGGTGGCCTACCGGTCACGTCCGGTTTTCGTGCCGTCGACGAACGAGCAGGATCCGCTGGCGCCGTACCGCATCGTCATCTCCTCCCGTCCTCGGCTGATCGCGATCGTCGCTGCGGTGCTGGTCGGACTGATCAGCGGAATCTCTGCGCAGGGCAACTGGCAGACCGTGCAGCTGTTCCTGCACGGCGGGGACTTCGGCAAGGCGGACCCGCAGTTCGGGCACGACATCGGTTTCTACGTCTTCCGGCTGCCGCTGATCCAGATGGTGCTGGGCTGGCTGTTCGTCATCACCGCGATCTGCGCGGTGATCGTCGCCGTCGTGCAGTACCTCTTCGGCGGGCTGCGCACCCAGGGCGCCGGCCGCAAGGTGACTTCGGCGGCCACGCTGCAGCTGTCGCTGCTGGTCGGTTTCTTCGTGCTGATCAAGGCGGTGCAGTACTGGTTCGACCGGTACAACCTGTTGTTCTCCGACCGCAGCGGCATCTTCACCGGTGCGAGCTACACGGACGTCAACGCGGTGCTGCCGGCCAAGATCATCCTGATGGTGATCGCGGGCATCTGTGCCGTCGGCTTCATCGTCGGTGCGATCCTGCGGTCCATCAAGCTCCCAGCTCTCGCCGTCGCCCTGCTGGTGCTCTCCAGCGTGCTGATCGGTGGCCTGTGGCCGCTGATCCTGCAGCAGGTCGTCGTCAAGCCGAACGCCAACTCCCGCGAGCCCGTGTACATCAGCAAGAACATCGACGCCACCCGGACGGCGTTCGGGATCGGCGACGACAAGGTCACCTACGTCGACAACTACAGTGCCGCGGTCACCTCGACACCGACCGACATCGCCGACGACAAGGACACGGTGCCCAACGCCCGGTTGCTGGATCCGAACGTGCTCTCGCCGACGTTCACCCAGCAGCAGCAGGTGAAGAACTACTACGGTTTCGCGAACCAGCTGTCCGTCGACCGGTACACCATCGACGGCGACACCCAGGACTACCTGGTCGCTGCTCGTGAACTGAGCACCGCCAACCTGTTCGGACAGCAGAACGACTGGATCCAGCGCCACCTCGTCTACACCCACGGTGACGGGATCCTGGCGGCTCCGGCGAACGAGGTCTCCAACGGCTACCCGAACTACAAGGTCTCCGACCTGTCGAATCCCAAGGGATTCGTGGACGTCACCGAGCCGAGGATCTACTACGGCCAGTTGACCACCGACTACTCGATCGTCGGCACGGCTGCGAACGTACCTGCCCGTGAGCAGGACACCGACGGATCGACGTACACCTACGCCGGTCGCGGAGGCGTCTCGGTGGGCAACCTGTTCCAGCGCTTGGTGTTCGCCACGAACTACAGCGAGATGAACTTCCTGTTCTCCTCCGGGATCAACTCCAA
This sequence comes from Nakamurella sp., assembly GCA_037720195.1. Taxonomy (GTDB): domain Bacteria; phylum Actinomycetota; class Actinomycetes; order Mycobacteriales; family Nakamurellaceae; genus Nakamurella. The sequence continues at coordinate 165,632 of JBBJML010000002.1, forward strand.
TTCGAAGATCATGTACAACCGGGACCCGCGCGAGCGGGTCAGCAAGGCCGCGCCGTTCCTCACCACCGACACCAAGCCCTATCCGGCAGTGGTGGGCGGCCGCATCGTGTGGATCGTCGACGGGTACACCACCGCCGCAAACTATCCGTACTCGCAGTCGGTGGCGTTCGGCGAGGCGACGACCAACTCGTTGACGGCGCGCGGACCCGGCCAGATCGATTCGTCGATCTCCTACATCCGCAACTCGGTGAAGGCGACCGTGGACGCCTATGACGGCACGGTGACGCTGTACGAAGTGGACAGCAATGATCCTGTGCTCAAGGCGTGGGAAGGGGTGTTCCCCGGCCTGGTCCAGCCCGAGTCGGCCGTCTCGGACGAGTTGCGCGCCCATTTCCGGTACCCCGAGGACCTGTTCGAGGTGCAGCGCAGCCTGCTGACCAAGTACAACGTCACGGACCCGATCAACTTCTTCAACAACTCCGGATTCTGGAAGGTGCCGAACGATCCGACCTCCGACACCAACCTGCCGCAGCCGGCGTACTACCTCCAGGTCAAGCTGCCAGGGGAGGAGGGCTCCGAGTTCCACCTCACCAGCGTGCTCAACGGCCTGAACCGGGAGTACATGGCTGCCTACATGGCGGCCTCCTCGGATCCGAAGAACTACGGCAAGATCTCAGTGCTCAGATTGCCCACGAACACCCAGACACCAGGTCCGGCCCAGGTGCAGACCCTGTTCCGGACGAAGCAGGAGATCAGCGAGCTGGTGACGCTGTCCCAACAGTCCGGTGGAGCCCGGGTCATCTTCGGCAACCTGCTGACGCTGCCGGTGAACAACAGCCTGTTGTACGTCGAGCCGTTCTACATCCAGGGCGGCGCGACGTCTGCGGCGCCGTATCCGCAGCTCAACTACGTGCTGGTCTGGTACGGCAACCAGGTCGGGGTCGGCAAGACCCTGGCTGAGGCACTCAAGAACGCGGTGCCGGCGGCCACGCCGGCGGATCCGAACGCGACCCCGTCCTCGGTGATCCCGTCCGGTACCCAGTCCGGTGGGGTGCCGTCGGGTGGCCCGACCACCACCGGCGGGACCGGTGTCCAGCCGTCGACCGAAGCAGGCGCTCGTACCGAGTTGCAGGACGCACTCCAGGAGTTGGAGGCTGCCAAGGTCTCCCAGGACCAGGGGCGGATCGGCGCGGCGAACAAGCGCCTCGAGGCTGCGGTCGATGCGTACCTCAAGGTGGGCGGGAGCAGCGGCGCGGTGCCGTCGTCGGCACCCGCAGTGAGCCGCAGCACCGGCTGATGCCGGGTGTCTCCACGATTTGGGTTCTGCTGCAAGGACTTGATACAGTGGAGACACGACGCGGGGTGGAGCAGCTCGGTAGCTCGCTGGGCTCATAACCCAGAGGTCGCAGGTTCGAATCCTGTCCCCGCTACCATGTGAAGTGACAGAACCGCCGCCCGGATCGGGCGGCGGTTCTGTCGTTCCCGGGTCGATGACCCCGGAGGCGCGAAATGATGCCTCCCCCGATGGAGCTCAGGTACGCGCCCGCCCGCCCATCCCCTGGGGTGCGCGGGCGGTTCCGACCCCAACAGGTGATCGCGTAATCGATTTCAGGGGCGCTACTGTTCGCCTCACGGGGACGGGTCGGCAACAGCCGGTCCGTCCCGCTTCGACTTCAGGACCCTGTCCGCCGACGTCGCGCAGTCTTCGACGAGTTGGCCGGATCCACGCGATCAGAGGAGATCCATGGCGCGCATCACCCCTCGAACGGGCCGGCCGGTCTGCGGACCGCCGATCCCCCTCTGGTGGCCATCCCCGCTGCGGACGCCCATCACCCGGCACTGACCGACACCCCTTCTCGACGCGGCCGTTCCCGGCCCGCGCCGTTCATCGACACACCGACCATCTCCGCCGGCAACGACGTCGGCGGGCTCCGGAAAGGGATTCACCGTGCAGAACACCCCCGTAGGACCGGATTCGACTCCGGCCGCCACCGATCGGCCTGCCGGCGCCGTCGACCGGCGCCAGGTCATCACCGGACTCGGTGCCGTGGCAGCCGTGCCGCTGCTCGCCGGCCTGACCGGTTGCGGCAGTTCGGGTATCGCCTCGAACACCAGCGGTGCGCCGGCCGCGACATCCGGTAGCGCGACCAGCGACGCACGATCCCGTCCTCGACGGTGAAGATCTCCGCCACCTACATGGGCGATGCCAGCCAGCAGGCCGCTTTCAAGTCGCTGTTCGCCGAGTTCAGCAAGGTGCACCCGGAGGTCACCCTGCAGGCGCAGGGCATCCCGTCGGGCAACTGGGCGACCTTCTCCAACACCGTCGCCACCAGGATCGCCGGCGGCCAGGTTCCGGACATCATCCAGATCGCGACCGAGGGGCAGCGGATCTTCTCCTCCAAGGGCCTGCTGGAACCCCTGGACCCGTACTTCGCCAAGGACAAGGACGTCGTCGACGACTACTTCGCCGACATCGATCCGAACCTGAAGAAGTGGAACACCCAGTACGCCTCGCCCGACGGCAAGACCTACTACGTGCCGGGTGGCTACAACACCGTGTGCATGTACGTGAACACCGAGGTGCTGGGCAAGGCCGGCGTCGAGGTCCCCGGAGACGACTGGACGTGGGACGACTTCACCGCGGCGGCCAAGGCGGTCAAGGAGAAGACCGGGGCGTTCATGCTCCCCGCCGGCAACGGCTACTTCACCGACGTGATGCCGTAGCTGACCACCAACGGTGCCTGCATCCCGAACGAGGACTGGTCACAGGCCACCTACAACTCGGCCGGTGCCGTCGAGTCCGCCACCTTCGCCCGTGGGATGGTGACCGCCGGGTACGCACCGAAGCCGGGTGGTGCGTTCGACGCCGCCGCCCTGTTCAGCCAGGGCAAGCTCGCAGCGCTCTCAGGTGGGCGCTGGCCGACGCTCGACATGCGGCGCCTCAAGATGGTCGACAAGTCGCAGATCGTGCCGTGGCCGACGAAGGTCGGGCACGGCTCGCCCGTGGGTTGGGATGCCTGGCCGATCACGAAGGCCTCCACGCAGAAGGATCTGGCCTGGACGTTCATCAATTTCCTGATGTCCAAGTCCGCGGGAGAGTACCTCGCGAGCATCGGCGGGACGATCGTCCCGGCACGCCTGTCGGTCGCCAACAGCACGGTCTTCACCGACGACGCCCCGAAGGGCAGCGACCAGTTGTCCAAGGCGATCTCCTACGCGACCCCGATTCCCAGCCCGAACCGTGGCGCCGAGGCACAGAAGGCGATCGAGGAGACCTGGGGCCGGATCGTTGCCGGTCAGGGTGAGGCCCAGACCCTGCTGGATGCCGCCAACACGGAGCTGCAGTCGCTGCTGTGAGCGTGACGGCGGCCGTCGCCGTTCCGGGTGCCGTCGGGTCCGCCCCTGCAGTACCCGGCGGCACCCAGCGCAAGCGCGACAGCGTCACCGGCTGGATGTACGTCTCGCCGGCGGTGCTGCTGTTCATCACGTTCATCCTGGCGCCGTTCCTGGCTGCCATCGCGCTGTGCCTGTACTCCTGGGACCTGTTGACTCCAGCCAAGTTCGTCGGTCTGGACAACATCCGGAACCTGTTCGACGAACCCCTGGTCTGGAAGACGCTCGGGAACACATTCATCTTCGCGGCGGGCTCGATCGTCACCCACCTCGTCGGCGGCCTGCTGCTGGCGATCGGCGTCAACCGGGTCACCAACAAGGTCTTCGGTTACCTGCTGCGGACGGCGATCTTCTTCCCGTTCCTGATCTCCTGGGCCGCCGTCGCACTGCTGTGGAAGTACATCCTGGACCCGACGTTCGGGCTGGTGGCCTACTACCTCGGCAAGATCGGTGTGGTTGCACCCGACTGGTTCAACGACACCCACTGGGCTCTGCCGGGCATCATCGGCATCGACTTCTGGCACACCATCGGGTTCACCTTCATCGTCATGTTGGCAGGTCTGCAGACGGTGCCGAAGACGTTGTTGGAGGCGGCCAGGACCGACGGCGCGAATGCATGGCAGATCTTCTGGCGCATCACGTTGCCCCTGATGTCGCCGACGATCTTATTCGCGACGGTGATCACCTTCCTCGGCGCTTTCCAGATCTTCGAGCCGATGCAGATCATCACCGGCGGCGGTCCTGAGGACTCGACCACCAGCATCGTGATGTACCTGTACCAGGTCGCGTTCCGACAGTTCTCGATGGGCTATGCCAGCACGATCGCGATCCTGGTGTTCCTGATCATGATGGTGGTGACCCTGCTGCAGTTCTGGGGGTCCAGGAGATGGGTGTACGAGGAATGAGCACCGCACGAGGAACCGACACTGCGCGAGGTACCGACACCGTGCGGAGTGCCGGTGTCGCCCGGTTGCTGGTCCGCCTCCCCGGATGGACGGTGAACCTGGTCCTGGCAGTCTTCGGCGTGCTGATGATCGCCCCACTGGTCTGGCTGATCGTCTCGTCGGTGACCGGCTCCGAGACGGCGTTCGGGATCCCGCCGGTGTGGATCCCGAAACCGTTCACCTGGGAGAACGTGGAGGCGGTCCCTCAGCAGATCCCGTTCTGGACCATGTTCGGCAACAGCGCGCTGGTCGCCGTGTTGTCCACCGGTGGGTCGCTGCTGGTCAGCATCCCCGCGGCCTATGCGTTCTCCCGCATCAACTTCCGGGGCCGGGATCCGCTGTTCATCCTGATGTTGGCTGCTCTGATGGTGCCGGGACAGTTGACGATCATCCCGGTGTTCATCCTGATGCGTCATCTGGGCCTGTACGACAGTCTGGGTGCGCTGTGGATCCCGGCGCTGATCAACGTCTTCGCGATCTTCTTCCTGCGCCAGTACTTCAAGTCGATCCCCAGGGAACTCGACGAGGCGGCCAGGATCGACGGCGCCGGCCACTTCTGGATCATGACGCGGATGATCGTCCCGCTGTCGGCACCGGCGATCTCGGCGCTGTCGATCCTCGGCTTCGAGGGGTCCTGGAACAACTACTTCGGCCCATTGATCTTCCTGGCCACGCCGGAGAAGATGACCCTGCCGATCGGCCTGACCACCCTGCAGGGCGGCTTCGGCACCGCACCGACGGCAGTCGTGTTCGCTGCCGTTGCGATGGTGGTGCTGCCGATCCTGATCATCTTCCTGCTGTTCCAGCGTCATTTCGTGGCCAGCATCGCGACCGCCGGGTTCAAGGGCTGATCGGCAATGCGATCCGCTCGGGATTCGATGGGTGCGGCGTCGCCGACCTCGAAGGTCGACGCGTCGGCCGCTGGAGCAGAACCAGCGGTCGCGGCGTCCAACGAGGCCGTGGTGCTGAAGCGACTCTTCCACGGGACCTGGGACGAGCTGCCTCGCCTGTTGGCCGGCACTGTGCTGTTCTGCCTCGGGTTCTATCTGGCGGCCGGAGCCGTCCCAGGGATCACCCCGATCTCGTTGTCCACCTTGGCGATCGGTGTGGCGCCGGGGTTCGTCACCGTCGACCGTGGGGTGTGGTGGTTGGTTCCGTCGATGGTGGTCTGCGCGGCAGTGACCGTGGTGACGCTGGTGCTGGCCGTGGCGGCGCTGCCGAGCGCAGCGGAGGACAGCTGGCCCGGAACGGGCGCCGCACTCCGGTCGGCCGTCGAAGCGGTTGTCCAGCAACCGGTTCCGGTCCTCGCGAGCCTTGTGCTACCAGCGGCCGCGATACTCGTCGTCAGCGAGCTCGCAGCAACGCTGCTGTTGTTCTTCCCAGCGCCGGCCGCGCTGGTCGTCGTCGCCGCCCGGCTGACCGCGAGCCTCGACGCCGTGCGCCCTGCGCGCACCCTCGGATCGGAAGGCACCACCGCTCCATGAACACACCTCGACCCCGGCGTCGTCACGACAGCGCCGCAGCACCTCATGTGTCGATGCCTCTCGGCGGGATCGGAACCGGGAACCTGTCGATCAGCTCCGACGGCAGCTTCCGGCAGTGGCAGTTGCACAACATCGGCAACCACGCCGGTGCGCTGCCGAATTCGTTCCTGAGCGTGCGGGTGTCCCGGATCGAACCACCGTTGGACGTGACCAGGGTGCTGCAGGCCCGGCCCACCGGGCCGGAGCCGACCCCGCTGGTCACCGATGCGGACGTGCCGCAATGGATGCACACCATCTTCGACGTTGCCGAACCCATGGCGCAGTCGAGCTTCAGCGCGATCTACCCGGCCGCCACGGTAGAGCTGACTGATCCAGCGGTGCCGCTGAAGATCACCGTCGAGGCCCTGAACCCGTTGGTGCCGTCGGACACTGCGGTCAGCTCGCTCCCCGTCGTCATGCTCACGATCACGCTCGTCAACGCTGATGACCTTCCGCTGCACGGAACGCTCGGTGCGGCGCAGCAGAACCCGGTCGGTTGGGACGGGGTGAGTCCCATCGACGGGGTGTTCGGGGCCGGGTACGGCGGCAACGACAACCGCACCGACCGCCGCGACGGGTGGACATCGCTGGTGATGGACAACGTCGTGCTCCCTGACGGTGATCCCGGTCAGGGGCAGTTCGTGGTGGCGGTGGACAGCGCCGATGCAGCCGTGTTGCCGCAGTGGCGGACCGCGCAGGAGTGGTTCGCCTTCCTGGGCTCGCGCGCGCTGGCCAGCGGCGCCGGGCGGCTGTCGCTGGACCGCACACCGGCGGACTCGCAGCGTCATGCCGGGCGCAGCGCACTCGGTCCGAGCGGGCCCGGCGCCACCTGGAACGGCGGTATCGGGGCGCCGTTCCATCTCGAACCGGGGCAGACGACGACCGTCCGGGTGCTGCTGGCGTGGACGTTCCCGCACCGGTACGTCAACTTCGAGCAGTTCGGACCCGAGCGGCCGGAATGGGGTTCCAGCAGATTCTGGCTGGGCAACCACCACACCGGTGTGCACCCGGACGCGAGGTCGGTGCGCGACGACGTCGTCGGACGCTGGGATACGTTGTGGGACAGTACCCATCGCTGGGTGGACACGTTCGCCGAGTCCTCGCTCGAGGCCGCACCGCCGAACACCTGGCAGCCCAGCTGTCGCTGATCAGGAGCCCCACCTGCTTCCGGACGGCAGACGGACGGTTCTTCGGTTTCGAGGGTTCGCTGGGTGCCTCGACTGCCATGTGGTCCGGGAACGTGGGCGGTTCGTGCCCGCTCAACTGCACCCACGTCTGGAACTAAGAACATGCTCTCGCGCGGGCGTTCCCGGAGCTGGAGCGGTCGATGCGCGAGACCGAGTTCGACATCACGCAGGCGCCGGAGGGGTACCTCCCGCACCGCGTCGTGGCCCCGGTCTACCTGCGCCAGTTCTGGGACCAGCCGATCGGCGGCCCGGAAGAACCGGCCCTCGACGGGATGGTGGGCAGCGTGCTGAAGACGTACCGCGAGTACCGCGGTGGCGGCGGGGCTGCGTGGCTGGCGCGCTACTGGCCGAACGTCCGGCGGCTGATGACGTACATCCGGCAGAAGTGGTGCGAGGAGGAGACCGGCCTGCTGATCGGGATCCAGCCGAGCACCCACGACATCGATCTGGCCGGGATCAACTCCTACCTGGGAACCCTGTGGCTGGCGGCATTGCGGGCGGCCGAGGAAATGGCCATCCGGGTCGGCGAACCGGAGTGGGCGGCGGAGCACCGGATGGTCTTCGAGCGCAGCTCGGCCTCCTACGACGAAGCGCTCTGGAACGGCGAGTACTACCAACAGCAGCTGCGCGACGGTGACCCCACCGACTTCCAATGGCTGACCGGATGCCTGTCGGACCAGCTCATCGGACAGTGGTGGGCCCACCAGCTCGATCTGGGACAGCTCCTCCCGGCCGAACGGGTACGCGCCGCGCTGAGATGCGTGGTGCGCTACAACCTCCGTCACGATTTCGAGGGTTTCGCACACGGTTATCGGGTCTATGCCGACCAGGCCGATGCCGGGCTGCTGATGTGCAGCTGGCCCCTCGGCGGTCGTCCGGAGGTCCCGACCCGCTACGCCGACGAGGTGTGGACAGGAATCGAGTACCAGGTCGCTGCCCACTGCCTCTGGGAGGGCCTCCTCGAGGAGGCCGACGCGGTCCTGGAAGCGTTGTGGGACAGGTACGACGGGCGACGACGCAACCCCTACAACGAGATCGAGTGCGGCGACCACTACGCCAGGGCGATGGCGGGGTGGACGGTGCTCGAGGCGATGGCGGGCCTGCGACACGACGAACCGGCCTGCCTGGTGACGGTGCGCTCCGGGCCGGACGCGGTGCTCCCGATCGTCACCTCGACCGGGTGGGGTCACCTCGTCCGCGAGGCAGATCGACTCGAGATCGTCCTGGTGAGCGGTCTCTCACGGTACGACGGCTGCGGATCGACGACGGTGCGGGCGCGGTGCTGACGAGCCGCGAGTTCGAGGACGCGGTGACCGTCCTGGCCGGATCACCGTTGTCGATCGAGCTGGACCTGCCCTGAGCTGGCGACATTCCGTGCCGCAGCGCCGGTTCTCCGCGAATAGTATCCGCAGCATGACTACGGTATGACCATGGTGCGCACGCGGTCCACGCAGAAGAATCCCGCCGGCAGTCCTGCCCGGTCGCGCAAGGTGGCCAAGTCCTCGCCGGCCGAGCCCGCGGATGGCATGGAGCACTCGTTGCTCGTGCGGCTGCGGGGGCTCCGACCGACGCTCTCGCCGGCCGAGGACCGGGTGGCCGAGAAGGTGCTGCACAACCCGCGGGCGGCGGCGAATCTGACCATCAGTGAACTCGCCACCGCGGCCAGCACGTCGGAGACCACCGTCCTGCGCTTCTGCCGTCGGCTCGGTCTCCCGGGCTACCCCTCGCTGCGGCTGGCACTGGCCGAGGAGTCGGCGCCCCAGCGGGTCCGCAAGGCCCCGGTGTCCGACATCAGTGCCGACGATTCGATCGATGACATCATCGCCAAGATCGCCTACATCGACTCAGCAGCTGTCGAGCAGACGGCGGGTCAGCTCGATCGCGAATCGCTCAAGGCAGCGGCCACGGCTGTCGCCTCAGCGGGCCGGGTGGAGATCTACGGCATCGCGGCCAGCAACACCGTCGGCGGTGACCTGCAGCAGAAGCTGCACCGGATGGGGCTGCACGCGGCCAACACCGCCGATCCGCACATCGCTCTCACCGGGGTCACCCTGCTCAAGGCCGGTGACGTTGCCATCGGCATCTCGCATTCCGGTACCACCACCGAGACCGTCGAGGTGATGCGAGCCGCCCGGCAGCGCGGGGCCACCACGATCGCGATCACGAACTTCCCGATGTCCGCACTCGCCAAGGCGGTCGACATCACGCTCACCACCGCGGCCCGCGAGACCAAGCTCCGGTCGGGTGCCACTGCGAGCCGGATCGCCGCACTGACCGTGGTCGATTGTCTGTACATCGCGGTTGCCCAGCAGGACATCGATCGGGTCCAGGAGGCCATCGCCGAGACCAGGGAATCGGTGGCATCCCACCACCAGTCCTGAGCCCGCACGACGGTGCCGGTCACAGCAGGCGAGTGGAACCAACTCGGCGGGTACTCGGCGGTAATTTCTTCACCACGTTGACCTGAGCGCCGGTGGAAAGTAACTTCTCCCTATGCCAGATGACGTCTCGGTGAGCTCGCCGACGGAGGAACGACTCCCTGCCTCCCTGGAAATCGACAGGATGTCGACGCTCCAGGTCGTCCAGCTGATCAACGACCAGGACGCCCAGGTTGCCGGTGCCGTCGCAGCTGCATTGCCGCAGCTGGCAGGGCTCGTCGACGAAGCCGTGCAGCGCATGCGGGCCGGCGGTCGGGTGCACTACTTCGGTGCCGGTACCTCCGGACGGCTGGCCGTCATCGACGCCGCCGAACTGCTCCCGACCTTCAATGTCCCGCCGGGTCTGGTGATCGCCCACCACGCCGGCGGTGCCAGTGCGCTGATCACCGCGGCCGAGAACGTCGAGGACAGCGTCGAGTTGGGCCGCAGCGAGGCTTCCGCCCTGCGCGAGCAGGACATCGCCATCGGCCTGACCGCCTCCGGCCGGACCCCGTTCGTCGGGGGCGCCCTGGCGGTGGCGCGTGAGGTCGGCGCACTGACGGCCCTGATCACCTCCCATCCGCAGGCCGAGCTCGCCCCGTCGGCCGACTTCCTGCTGGCAGCGGACACCGGCCCCGAGGTGATCACCGGGTCCACCAGGATGAAGGCAGGGACGGCGCAGAAGCTGCTGCTGAACGCCTTCTCGACGGCCTTGATGATCAAGCTCGGTCGGACCTGGTCGAACCTGATGGTCGACATGCTCGCGACGAACGCGAAGCTGCGCGGTCGGGTCGTCCGCATCCTCCAGCAGGCCACCGGAGTCTCGGACGATGTCGCGCGGGACGCCCTGGCGTTGTCCGGTGGCGAGCTCAAACCGGCGCTCGTGCACCTGCTCGCCGGAATCGACGTCGAGACCGCCCGCGACCTGCTGGCGCGCCACGACGGGGTGGTTGCCGGCGCGCTGGCAGAAGCGGCCGGCCCGCGAACCGGCCGTCGGTCGAGCGAACGAGCAGGAGCACCGGTGTCCGGGCAACAGCGCGGGGACACCACGGGCGACGTCAGAGCCAGCACGGTGACCGTGGTTCCGGGCGCCGCACGCTGATCAGGCCCGCCGCACCACCAGGCACCGCTGCACGATGAGACACCACTGCACGACGAGATACCGCCGCACGATGAGAGCCAGCCACACGATGAGAGCCAGCCGCACGACGAGGGAAGGACACACGATGAAGATGACCCGAGGTGTCGTCGGCCTGGTGGCCGTCGGCGCGAGTGCAGTGCTGGTGGCCGGATGCGCGCCGTCCAGCGACACCGATACCGCCGGTTCGGGCTCAAGCGCCCCTGCCGGCGCTTCGTCCGATCCGAGCACCGTCACGGTCTGGTCTTGGCGGGTGGAGGACAAGGACGCCTACGAGAAGATCTTCGACGTCTACTCCAAGGCGCATCCGGGCGTCACGGTCGACTTCAAGCCGTTCAAGAGCACCGAGTACAACACCATCCTGGCCACCGGTCTGGCAGGTTCCGACGGCCCCGATGTTGCCCAGGTGCGCAGCTACGGTCAGTTGCAGCCGACGGTGGCCTCGGGCTCGCTGGTCGATCTCAACGGCAAGGTGGACCTGTCGAAGTTCGACGCGAACGTCGTCAAGAGCGTGCAGGGCAAGGACGACGGCAAGATCTATGCCGTCCCGCTCGCCGTCCAGACGCTGCAGATGTACTACAACCAGGAGTTGTTCACGAAGGCCGGGATCAGCGCTCCGCCCACCACCTGGGCAGAGTTCACCGCCGACCTGGACAAGCTGAAGGCGGCCGAAGTGACCCCGCTGGCGGTGGGAGCCAAGGACGACTGGACGCTGCCGATCCTGCACCAGGTGCTGGCCACCCCGAGGTTCGGGGGCACGGCGTTCCAGAAGGCTGTGTTGAGCGGCGCGAAGACCTTCGGTGACCCCGACTGGGTCGCTTCGGTCGACGACGTCAAGAAGCTCGAGCAGTACATGCCGGAGAGCCCGACAGCCGTCGCGTACACCGATGCCCAGGCGATGTTCACCGGTGGCACCGCTGCGATGTTCCCCGGCGGATCGTTCGAGCTCGGCTACTTCCAGAAGCAGAACCCTGATCTCAAGATGGGGGTGTTCGAGGTCCCGGCACCGGACGGCTCACCGACCGACGGAGCCGTCACCCCTGGGTACGCCGACGGCGCCTTCGGCGTGAACACCAAGTCGTCGAAGCAGGACGCCTCACTCGCGTTGGTGAAGTGGATGGCGACCCCGGAGTTCGGCCAGATGGTGGCTGATGAGATCAAGCAGCTGTCCGCGGTTCCGGGCGTCACCTACACCGATCCGCTGCTCAAGCAGATGGCGGACAACTACCAGGCGGCGCCGACCCCGTACCTGCTGCTTGCCGACTTCCGGTACGGAACGCCCAGCGGCGGCGAGGTGTTCGGCAAGGGCATGCAGAGTCTGCTGCTCGGCGAGAAGGACGCCGCAACGGTGTCCGCCGACCTGCAGACCGGCATCTCGGCCTGGTTCAAGCCGACCAAGTGACCGCGGGTCCGGCCCGGACAGAGGCGGAGCCTCCCACGCTGTCCGTCCGCAGCGCTGCCGGCGGAGCCACCGGGGGACGCCGGGGCCGCGCGCGATCCGGGATGCCGCTGCGCACGGCGTTGTTGTTCGTGGTGCCGGCACTGGCGCTGTTCGGCGTGTTCATCCTGTATCCGATGTTCACCGCGTTGTCGTATTCGCTCTTCGAGTGGGGCGGCACGAAGCGGGGCGGCTTCGTCGGGTTCGACAACTTCAGCACCCTGTTCACCGCGGAACCGTTCGTCTCCACGGTGCCGATCGCCCTGCTGCACAACGTCTTGTTCTTCCTGGGCACCATGCTCATCCAGAACACCGTCGGCCTGGGGATCGCGTTCCTGTTGTTCCGGCGCAGCCGCACCCGGCGTGCGCTGCAGGTGCTGTTCGCGATCCCGTACCTGGTCAGTCCGATCGTCATCGGCTATCTGTGGACGTTGCTGCTGTCGCCGGCGTACGGACCCGTCAACGCTGTCCTGAAGGGGATCGGGCTCGACGGGCTGGCACTGCCGTGGTTGGGCGATCCGGATCTCGCGATCTCGGCAGTGATTGCGATCAGCGTCTGGCAGTGGATCGGGTTCCCGGTGCTGCTCTACGGCGCAGCACTCGGTGGCATCCCCGAAGAGTTGTCGGAGGCCGCACGGATGGACGGAGCGAGCAACTGGATGACTTTCCGGCGCATTCTGCTGCCGCTGCTCACCCCAGCGATCGGCACCGTCAGCGTGTTGACGTTCATCTTCGCGATGGAGGCCTTTGCGCTGCCCTATGCGGTGGGCGGATCCACCGGAAGTCCCGCCGGGGCAACCGATTTCATCTCCCTGGTGTTCTACCGCACTGCCTTCGAGTCGGGTGACCCGAACCGGATCGGCACCTCGTCGGCGATGGCTGCGCTGTTGTTCGTGCTGATCTTCGGGGGTGCGTTGTTGGCGACCTGGGCGCTGCGCAGGGTGGAGCGGAAGGTGATGTCATGACCGCGACCCTCGACCGTCCGACCCCGTCGGCGCCGACTCCGCCGGAACCCCGGCAGTCGCGGCGCCGCCGGTCGATCACGCCGCCGGTCGGCGGCCGGATCGGCAGTACGGCGCTCTGGACCTACGCCATCATCGCATTGATCCCGCTGCTGCTGATGGTGTGGAACTCCTTCCGCACCAACCGGGATCTGGTCACGAACCCGCTCGGCGCCCCCTTCCCGCCGAATGCCTCGAGCTATCGCACTGCCTGGACCGACGGCAGCATGGCGCAGTACTTCGTGAACTCGGTGATCATCACGGTCGGTGCGGTGCTGTTGTCGACCGTCGTTGCAACGATGGCCTCGTATGCGTTGGCCCGCAGCAGATCCAAAGTGATCCGGGTGATCGAGGGCCTGTTCCTGTCCGGCCTGATGATGCCGATCCATCTGGCGATCCTGCCCATCTTCTACCTCTTCGACTCGCTCGGGCTGATCAACAGCCTGTTCGGTCTCGTGCTGCTCTACGGGGCATCCGGGGTGCCGTTCTCGATCTTCGTGCTCTCGACCTTCTTCCGTCAGCTGCCGGCGGAGCTGGAGGAAGCCGCGCAGATCGACGGGGCCAACGCCTGGCAGACGTTCGTGAAGATCATGCTGCCGCTGGTGCGTCCGGCGGTGGTGACGGTGGCCGTGTTCCGCTTCGTGCCGATCTGGAACGACTTCCTGTTCCCGCTGGTGCTGCTGCGCGACTCGGACAAGTACCCGCTGCCGGTCGGGCTGACCAGCTTCTTCGCGGAGAACTCCGCGAACTACTCCGCCATCTTCGCCGGTCTGGTGATCACCACCCTCCCGCTGATCGTGCTGTTCCTGCTGGCCACCAAGCAGATCGTCGCCGGCTTGACGGCGGGGATGAGCAAGTGATCCGCTGACGGGCGATGAGCATCGTTGTCGGGGTGGACGTGGGCGGTTCGGGGCTGCGCTGTGTCGTGGTCCGCGACGGGATCCGCGACGAGGTGCACTCCGCCCCCGGGATCAGGATCGGCAGCGGTGGTGTCTCGTTGCCTGCGTTGGTGGAGACCGTGCGCGGGTTCCTGCCCGGGGAACAGGTCGATGCGCTGACCTTCGCGGCTCGGTCGTTCACCACCCTCGCCGATCCGGACGAGATGCTGGCTGCGGTGGTCGGCCTCGGGGCGGCGCGCTCGGTGCTCTGTGCGGACGCGATCTCATCACTGGTCGGGGCGCTGGGCGCGGTGCGGCCCGGTGCGGTGGTCGCGGCCGGCACCGGCGCGATCGCCTTCGGAACCGACTTCGCCGGCGTACACCGGCGGGTGGACGGCTGGGGACATGTGCTGGGCGACAGGGGCTCCGCGGCGTGGTTGGGTGCGGAGTCGCTGCGGCGACTGCTGGTTGCCGTCGATCTGGGGCACTCGACCGGCGGGCTGCTGTCGGCGGCCTGTGCGCACTTCGGTCCGGTGATGAACTGGTCGCGTCAGGTGATGACCCGTGATGACGCCCCGGCACTGCTGGGCGCGTTCGCGCCCCGGGTGACAGCGTTGGTCGACGACGACCCGCTCGCCGCGGCGTTGTGTCGCGAGGCGGGCGCGTTGTTGGCCGGCACCCTGCTCGCAGCGGCCGCGCACCTGCCGCCCGACGCGGTGCTCAGTGGGACGGGCGGGCTGCTGACGTCGGACGCCGTGCGCGAGCCCTTCGAGACAGCCGTGGCGGCCGCCGGCCGCCGGCTGACCCCACCGGTGGGCGGGTCTCTGGACGGCGCCCTGGTGCTCGCCGAGGCGGTGGCTTCCGGGGCGGCGCCCGCCCCGTTCCCGCCGTACCTGATGCTGGGCTGATCGGGCCGGTGATCGACCGGCCGATCTTCGGTAGTTGGACGACGAAGGAGACGAGACCCACCCTTCGATGGTCGAGCGACGAAGGAGTCGAGACCCGTCCTTCGGTGGTCGAGCGACGAAGGAGTCGAGACCCCGGTTCATGGCCGCCGTCGTCGACCTGCACGGTTCCGATGGTCGAGCGACGAAGGCGTCGAGACCCCCGGGGGCCGAGACCAACGTTTCGCTTCCGCCATGCGTCAGAGTGGGTATGGGCCGACGAACGGGGGTGCTGGCGGTGGCGGAGCAGGACTCCTCGCTCGACGGTGCGACGGGTCCCGCCGAATTCTTCGCCGCATCGCTGGACCGGCTCGTCCGTACTGCGTTCCTGCTCACCGGAAACCGCACTGTCGCCGAGGACCTGGTGATGACCGCGGTCGCGAAGTGTCTGCCGCGCTGGTCGTCGATCCGCGGGGAGCCGCTGCCGTACGTGCGGCAGGCGGTGCTGCGAGAGTTCCTCTCGACCGCGCGGCGCCGATCGGTTGTCGACGAGCGGCCCACGGACCGGTTGCCCGAGCGGCCCGCCGACGATCCGCACGAGCGCGCGGTGTTGCGGGCAGACCTGTTCGCGGCGCTGGTAGCACTTCCGCCGCGTCAACGAGCGGTGGTGGTGCTGCGCTTCTTCGAAGACCTCACTGGCGCCCAGATCGCCGAGGTGCTCGCCATCTCCGTCGGCACGGTGCGATCACAACTGCACGATGGTCTGGCGGCCTTGCGCACAGCGGCACCGCAGACCCTCGGTGAATACCTGCAGATCTCCGGCGACGAGGAGTCGAAGCCATGAACGAGCAACGACTGCGCGAGCTGATGAACGACTCGGTCGAGGGAGTCGAGACTTCGGATTCGTTGCGCACCACAGTGTCTGCTGCCATCGGCGGGACCCGCGTTGGTCGCCGCCTCGCGGTGCGCGGCTGGATCGCGGTCGGTGGGGCGGGGCTTGCGGCTGCGGCTGTGCTGCTGGTGGCCCCACTCGTCCGGCCGCCGAGCTCGGCGCCGACCGGGCCTGCCGTCGAGCAGACCGTCTCCTCGACGTCCGGGTCGGTGTCGGTCTCGGTAGGACCCGCGCCGGTCGACGACGTCGCATCGGTACTGGGGTCCGAGACCTGGTACGTCGTGCGCGTCGTCTCCCAGGGAACTGCCCTGGCTCTGGCCCCGGGAGTACGGACCGAGGAGGCGATGCGGATCGAGCTGACCGGTGCGGGGCTTCAGGGGTACGACGGCTGCAACTGGATCGGAGCAGATCCGGCGATGCTGTCGAGTGTGCCGTCCGCGACCGTGGGAATGAGCCGGACAGGCAAGGGCTGTACGACGAAGACGGTCGGGCAGGACGAGTTCATCGCAGGGCTGCAAGACGGTCCGAAATCGTGGACACGCTCCGGTCAAGACCTGGTGCTCACCACACGGGACCAGCAAATCACCTTCAGCACGATGCCCCTCGGCTCGAGTCCGACGAGTTCGGTGGCGGAACTCGACATCGTGGCGACTCTGAAGTCCTCGACCTGGTACGTCTCCAACATCATCACCGACGGGGACACTCTGACGGCCCCGGCCCCGCACTCGCTGGACCTGGCGATGCGCCTCGGCATCAAGCGGAACTCGGTCATGGCCTACGACGGGTGTGGATGGTTCTACATCTACGACAGTGTCGTCTCGAGTGCGCCGTCCGTCACCGCAGGAGTCAGCTACTCCGGCACCCAGTGTCTTCCGCCACCCACTGGGCAGCCTGAGTTCTCGGACGCGCTTCTGACGGGTCCGAAGTCCTGGTCCATGGTGGACGGCGATCTGGTGCTGACCACTCCGAGGTACATGATCACCTTCACCACCACGCCTCCCGCGCTTGCCGGACCTGATGAGCCGGCGGACGAGCAGTTCAGTCCCCTCAGCCTGCTGATGTCACGGACATGGTTCGTCACCGGTCTGACCCAGGACGGCAGGTCTGTGGTGCTCGACCGGCCCGCCTCGCTGGCGTCGGCCATGCAGCTTGGCATCGTGGACGGCAAGCTCCTCGGATTCGACGGTTGCTTCTCGTTCGATTTCGAGATGTCCGTCGTCTTCGCTTCTCCGGCCGTCAACAGTCCTTGGCGTCAGCAGGCAATCGGGTGTGTTTCGCCGCCCCGTGGTCAGACCGGGTTCGCTGCAGCGCTCAGCGCCGGCAACAAGAGTTGGGCGGGCAGTGGTGGTGAATTGATCCTGACGACGAAGCACTACCGGATCGCCTTCAGCGCGACCCCGCCGCCGGCTAGCGCCACACCCGTTGCGACCCGTTGACCAGCGATTCGAATGGCGCCAACGGTCGGAACGTGACGGCAGCTCGACCTTCTGCACTCGTTCGCTCGGCGGTGAATGTGGTCGATGAAGAAAACGCCCTCCTGAGGTGACGGCCGTGTGCCGGATCAGGGATTGGGCGGGCATGGGGCGGGAATCCGCCGGTGAGCCTGCAAGCCCGCGGAACCCGCCGTGCGGGATCCGGCACACCGCCGGCGCTCGCTCGATCAGCATGCTGGAGACGAGTGACCAGGAGGTGGCCCTCGAGCGGCATTTGCGCAGGGGCTCCTGCGGTTTCGGCGGTCGAGGGCCATTTTCTCGTCACCGGGTCTGAACCAGTGACGGGATCTCGACTGGCTCCGCCGTCGCTCGCTCGCTCAATCACCGTGTGGCCGCGGGATCTCGTCTCCTGCGTCGCTCTATCAGCGAGGGATCAGGGGCCGCCGCGCCAGTGGGCGATGCGGTGGTGGTCGGGGGAGAAGCCGTGCTCGACGCCCCACAGAACCGCCTGCGTCCGGCTCTCGACCTCGATCTTGCGGTAGACGCTGCGGATGTACGACTTCACCGTGTTGGGGCTCAGGTAGGTCAACTTCGCCACCTCGGCGTTGCTCTTGCCCTGGGTGATCAGCGCGAGGATCTCGGCCTCCCGGTCGGTGATCCCGTGCAGCCGACCGGGCCAGTCGAGGGCGGGGGAGGTGCGGGCGCGTCCGGGCGGGTCGTTGAACACCGTCTCGCCTCTGTGCACCGCCTCCAGGGCCGCTACCAGCGCCGGTGCGGGCAGGGTCTTGGACAGGTACCCGTCCGCCCCCTTCTCCCGCGCCGTCTCGATCAGACCAGGTGCGAAGTTCCAGGTGTAGACGACCACCTTCCGCGCCCGATCGCTGCGGACCAGGACCTCGATCTCCTCGTGGTCCGCCTCGGGTTGCGCGAACGAGTCGTACAGCGCGATGTCGACGCTGTCCTCGAGCCCTTTGTTGGCGTCGATCTCCGCCACCAGCACCCGGTCACGGTAGGGATCGAGCATGCTCGCCACCCCTGTGAGGACCACGTCGTAGTCGTCGATCAGGGCGATGAGGATCGGCGGCTTCGCAGTGGGCATGACTCCACGTTAACCCCCCTAGGGGTGTACTGCACCAGCCCTAGGGGTGACACCTTTGATGAGTCAGGCCGACGATCTGTCGGCCACCACCCAGCACCGCACCGGTGCCCTGAACTGAGGAGCACTCCATGCTCGGACTCATCATCACCCTCATCGTCGTCGGACTGATCGCCGGCGCGCTCGCCCGCCTGCTGGTCCCCGGCAAGCAGAACATCAGCATCGCCATGACGATCGTGCTCGGGATCGTCGGCTCGTTCATCGGCGGATTCCTCGGCTACCTGATCTTCCACAAGGACACGCAGGACGGCTTCTTCCAGCCGGCCGGGCTGATCGGCTCCATCATCGGCGCCGTCATCGCCCTGCTGATCTACACCCGTGTCGGCAACCGGAGCAGCGCCAGCCGCTGATCTCCGTTTCGGGCCGCTGACCGCCGTCCAAGGTCAGCGTTCCGTGACGTGATTCGGCCCCTCGATCCGCATTCCCGCAGAAGCTCTTGTGGGAATGCGGGACGGGGGGCCGTTCCGCGTCACGCGGGTGGTCTACTCGGTGTCGGCTGAGCGGCGCCAGCGGATCCCGGCCTCGATGAAGCCGTCGATGTCGCCGTCGAACACCGCGGAGGGGTTGCCGACCTCGAACTCGGTGCGCAGGTCCTTGACCATCTGGTACGGGTGCAGCACGTAGGAGCGCATCTGGTTGCCCCAGGAGTTGCCGGTGTCCTTGAGGGCGTCCATCGTCGCCTTCTCCTCCTGGCGGCGCCGCTCCAGGATCTTCGCCTGGAGCACCGCCATCGCCGAGGCCTTGTTCTGCAGTTGGCTGCGCTCGTTCTGGCAGGACACCACGATCCCGGTGGGGAGGTGGGTGAGTCGCACGGCCGAGTCGGTCGTGTTGACGCCCTGGCCACCGGGCCCGGAGGAGCGGTAGACGTCCACCCGCAGGTCCTTGTCGTCGATCTCGACGTGATCGCTGGTCTCCACCACCGGGACCACCTCGACGCCGGCGAACGACGTCTGCCGACGGCCCTGGTTGTCGAAGGGGGAGATGCGCACCAGCCGGTGGGTGCCCTGCTCGACGGACAGCGTTCCGTAGGCGTAGGGCACCTTCACCTGGAAGGTGGCCGACTTGATGCCGGCCTCCTCCGCGTACGAGGTGTCGTAGATCTCGGTCGGGTAGTGGTGGCGCTCGGCCCACCGGCTGTACATCCGCAGCAGCATCTCGGCGAAGTCGGCCGCGTCGATACCGCCGGCCTCGGAGCGGATCGTCACCAGCGCTTCGCGCTGGTCGTACTCACCCGACAGCAGCGTCCTGACCTCCATCGCCTCGACCGCAGCGTGCACCGACTTCAGCTCGGCCTCGGCTTCCACGAGCGTGTCGGCATCGTCCTCCGCCAGCTCGTAGAGCACCGGCAGGTCCTCGATCCGCTGGCGCAGTTCCTGGATCCGCCGGACCTCGGTCTGGGCGTAGGAGAGTGCGGACGTCACCGCCTGGGCCTTCTCCTGGTCGTTCCACAGGTCCGGCGAACTCGCCTGCTCGGAGAGGTCGGTGATCTTGTTGTTCAGCGATGCGACGTCGACCACCGCCTCGATGGTTGTCATCGTGGCGGCCAGTTGTTCGATCTGCACTGCGACGTCGGGATTCACAACATCCCAGGTTACCCGGCGCGGTCCACGACGTTCGCCACGCACGATCGCCACGGCCGGGTCCATGCCTGGATCGGAGTCGCGGATGTGCTAGACCCCTGGGTGTGAGTTCATCCCGCGTCCTGGTCGTCGGCAGCCTCAACGAGGATCTGCGCCTGCGCACTCCCACCGTCCCGGCAGCCGGTGAGACGGTGCTCGGTGGTCCGCACGACTGGGGCCTGGGCGGGAAGGGTTCCAACCAGGCCATTGCCGCCGCGCGCTTCGGGTCGGACGTGGGGATGCTGGGAAAACTCGGGGATGACGCCGGCGGCGCCAAGATCCGCGGCGTGTTCGCCGACGAGGGCATCGACACGGAATTGCTCGGCACCAGCGACGACGCGGGGACCGGGCTGGCGCTGATCGTGCTCGAACCCTCCGGCGAGAACCGGATCATCGTGAGCTCCGGCGCGAACCTGCAGGTGACGCCGGCCGACGTCGCTGCGGCGGGCGACACGGTCCGGGATGCAGGTGTCGTGCTGTGCCAGCTGGAGATCCCGCTGGAGACGGTCGCGGCGACCTTCGCACTCGCCGGCGGTACCCGCATCCTCAACAGTGCCCCGGCCCGAGCATTGCCGGAGGCACTGCTGGCTGCCACGGATGTGTTGGTGGCCAACGAGATCGAGCTCGCGATGCTGGCCCACCTGGCGAGTGCCGACGACGTCGCCGAGCCCGACCAGATCGTTCGGGCCGCCCGGTCGATCGCCGGGACCAGGACGGTGATCGTCACCCGCGGCGCCGCCGGAGCGATGGTGATCACCGACGACGCCGTCATGGACATCCCGGCCCCGAAGGTCACGGTGGCCGACACCACCGGCGCCGGCGACTGCTTCTGCGGGGTGTTGGCGGGTGCGATCGCCGAAGGGACTTCGGTGCAGGACGCCGCGCGGATCGCCGTGCAGGCAGCATCGTTGGCCGCGTCGCGGGAGGGTGCGGCCGAGGGAATGCCGCGCCGTCCCGACATCGACGCCGCGGTCGCAGCCTCGTCCTGACGACCGTGGGGTCCGCGAAGGTTGGCTGCAAACGACCGCGGGGTCCGCGAAGGTGGGCTGGAAACGACCGTGGGGTCCGCGAAGGTGGGCTGGAAACGACCGTGGAGTCCGCGAGCGCGGTGATCAGTCGCGGCGGAGCTGGCTGACAGAGCGGACCTGCAGCGACACCGTCGGCGAACCGAAGAGCCCACCCAGTGCGATCGGCGCCTGCACCGCGCAGACGGCGATCAGGGACACGTTCTGCGTCCCCGTCGACACGGTGGCTGCGGGGACCCTGCGCTGCAACTCCGCCCTGGCCTGTTGGTCGAAGTATCCGTCGGCGGCGGATACGACGTCCGTCTGCGTCGCCGAGCCGGTCACGTAGTCGGCGGTCGAGTCGCAGGCGTTCTGCAGGCTTCGCTTGGCCAGCACCACCGACCCCATGGCGATGACGCCGAATCCCAACAGCAACAGGCAGAGCACCATGCCGATGATCAGCGGGGTGATCGAACCGCGATCGCCGGTCACCCGCGGCCGGGTCGTCATCCCTGGGCGCCTTCGACGAACTCGTTGATCGCGAGCGAGTACACCCCGGTGACGGTGTTCCTGCTGCCCCCGATGACGCTCGGGACGCCGGGCAGGTCGACGACCGTCGTCACGCAGACATCGAAGCGCGAACCCGCTCGCAGCGGCGGCAGGGTGGTCGACCCGGCATCGCACGACGCGCCCGGCTCGGTGAAGCGGATGATGACGTCGCGTGCCGAGAGCTGTTGGTCCGTCAGGGCCACCTCGGCCACCTGCTGCGCCTGCGCCAGGGTCCCGGAGGGGAAGTTGATGCTGATGACCCGGCCCACGTCCCTGGCGGCCTGGGTGACAGCGAATGTGGCTGCCTGGAACTTGAACACGGTGATCAGGATGTAGACGGTCGGGATCAGCAACAGGACGGCGCCGAAGATGACCTCGAGGATGGCCCGACCGCTGTCGCTCGGGGCGCGATCGGCCGGAGGGACGCAGCGATCGTCGTCGGGCGGGCCGAACACCGACCTCAGCCGGTCCATCAGCGCTCCCGGACGCTGTGGCCGGTGACCGTGATGGTGGGCAGCACACCGTCCAGCAGGGAGACGATCCCCGGTGCGGGCAGCGTGCAGGTGACCCCGACCAGGTCGCCCTCGGCGACAGCGGTGCAGCTCAGCTGCTCGCCGGTGGAGCCGACGATGCCGTCGCCCAGCAGCTCCCGCACCTTGGCCGCGGCGGACTCCGGCGGAATGTCGGCGTTGGAGACGTAGCGGGCAGCGTCCGCGGCTGCGGCGGTGGCAACGGTGCGGGTGTACATCCACAGCCCCACCGACACCAGGGACAGGAACAGGATCATCAGCAGCACGATGACCATCGCGAACTCGGCGACCGCTGAGCCGCCGTCCCGGTCCGGGATCCGCTGCGCACGGTCGGCTCCGCCTACTTGCCGATCTTGGAGTCTCCGACGCTGCTGAACGCCTTGGTGATCGCGTCCTGCACCTCCTTGCCGAAGATGCTGACGAGCGCGACGACGACGATGGCGGTCATCACTGTGATCATCACCCACCCGGGGACGTCGCCGCGATCGCGGCTCTCCCGTCCTTCGGTCTCCGGCTCGCCGAACTGCCTGGACAGTGCGGCCAGCACCGTCAGGGTCAATGCCACCCCGTGGGTGGCCCATTTCTCCATCATCGGATCCCTCTCTCGTCGTGGGTTTCATGGTGGGTTTCTGGGGAGCGGGATTCGAGGAAGTCGGATGCGGGCGTGCGACGACCGGATGACGCTGCGAGCCGGCACTTCCGGGTGAGTTGTCCATTCCTCACCGCGCCACTTCCGTGATGGCGACGAGGCCAGGGTAGAAGGCCAGCACGATCGTCAGCGGGAGGACCAGGAACACCACCGGTGTCAATAGCTACCTGTAGTACCCTCAGCACATGACCGAGACGCGAGCAGGGATCTATGCCCGGATCAGCTCGGACGACACCGGGGAAGGGCTCGGAGTCGCCCGCCAGATCGCCGACTGCGAAGCCGAAGCCCGCCGCCGAGGCTGGACCGTCACCGCCCGATTCACCGACAACGACGTCAGCGCAACACGTTCCAAGCGCCGCCCCGAGTACGAGCGCATGCTCACCGCCGCGGCCGCCGGACGCATCACCGGCCTGATCGTCTGGGACGTCGACCGGCTCACCCGCACGCCTCGCGAGCTCGAGGACGTGATCGACCTGGCCGACCGGGTCGGTCTCGCACTCGCCAGCGTCGGGGGAGAGATCGACCTGTCCACCCCGCAGGGTCGGATGACCGCCCGAATCAAGGGCTCGGTGGCCCGACACGAGACGGAGCAGATGAGCCGCCGCATCCGCCGCAAGTTCGACGACCGCGCCCAGGCTGGCAGCCCCCACGGCTTCGTGGCCTACGGGTACCGCAGAGTCGACGGCCGCGATGTCCTGGAGCCGGGAGAGGCGGCCGTGATCGGCTCGACCGCTGATCGGCTGCTCGGTGGGGAATCGCTGCGCTCGATCGTCGCGGACCTGAACGCCCAGGCGGTCCCGTCGCCCCGTGGGTTGCCCTGGTCCTCGACGGCGCTGCGGCAGGTCATGACCCGAGAACGCAACGCCGGGATGCGCCGCCACCGTGGGCAGGTAATCGGCCGGGGTGACTGGCCGGCGATCTACTCCCCGGACGTTCATGACCGCGTGGTGGCACTGCTGACCGACCCGACGCGCCGCACCAACCGCGGCGCGTCCCGCCGACATCTGTTGTCCGGTATCGCCCGCTGCGGCCGTGAGGGGTGCGACGGCACCATGGTTGTCAACGGCGGTCGAGTGACCGCGACCCGCTCCGGGACGAAGCGGCAGCCACCGGCGTACGTCTGCCCAAGGTGCACGAAGATCCGCAGGAAGCAGACCGCGGTCGACGAGTACGTCGAGGCGGTCATGATCGGTCGTCTGTCCCAACCGGACGCCCTGGCCGCACTGTCCGCCGGGGACCCGGCGGAGACCGAGCGGGCACGTCAGATCATTGCGACCCTGCAGGCCCGCCTGGAGCTCGCGGCCGACGAATACGCCGACGGGAACCTGACCGGCGCCCAGCTCAAGCGGATCACCGCGAAGCTCGCACCCCAGATCGAACGGGAACGCGCCGTGATGTCCGCATCGGTGGGGATGCCCGGTCTCGCCGACCTCGCGGGCACCGACGCCGAGAACCGTTGGCGTGCAGCTCCGATCGATGTCCAACGCACCGTGATCGAGACGCTTGCCGAGGTCACTATCCTGCCGACTGGCCCCGGTCGACCCTTCGATCCCGCGCTGATCTCGATCGAGTGGAAGTCGTGACCAGACCCGGGCTCGGCATCAGCAGCGGCGGGCGAGACTGGGGCAAGGGCTCAACGGTCATTGCTATTCGGTGCTCTCGCGGTCACCGCCGCCGGCTGATCGACAGGATTCGGTGGGACGAGTCCGCAGAGCAGGGCGAGTTGAGGGCGTGGGCACTTCGGGTGGGTCTCGACGAGGACGAAGCCGACTCCGGATCCTCTGCCGAGGTAAATCCCGTCACCGACACCTACGACGCTCGACTGCGGTGCGGGTGTGGCATTGACGTCAAGCTGACGCTGCGGAACGTAGACAGGTTGGCGCGGATCCTTGCGGCTCGAGCGGCATCCGGCGAGTCCCCTCCCGAACTAGTCGACATAGCAGCTAGGATATCTAAGTGGTAAGCGCTGGCAGCCGGGCGCTATAGAAGGAATCGCTGTGTCACTACTCCTGAGCAGGGAGCAAGAGCTCTGCTGCCCTTCAGGAGTCGGTCATGCCAACCTGGACCCACCACCGCGCTCGCGTCGCTGCGCTGTCCCGCGATCGGTCACCCAATGACCCCGTGCTGCAGAACGCGCGACGCGACCTGAGAGCCGAACGGCTCGCCGAGCACATCACCCGCACCGTTGCCCAGGCGCCGCCACTCACCCGGGAGCAGAGCGAACGACTCGCCACGCTGCTCCGCCCGGTGGGTGAATCGGTTGCCTGACGTCATCGTCTCCGAAGTCTTCGGGTTGCGTGCCGCGCTCGTCCTGCCCACGCTGAACGAGGCTGCTCCCCAGCTCGTCCGCGAGGGCATTGTCCGCCGGCGCATCACCATGACCACCGGCCAATGCCCCTGCGGCGCAATAGTCGTCAAGCCCAACCGGCAGCAGCGACGGCGGATGGCCCGCGACCACGCCAAGCAGCAGACCGGAGTCTGGTCCGCCACCGTCTCCCACGCAGGCGACTGCCCCGCTGTCGACCCGACCGTTGCCCGATGGGTCGGTGAGGATCGGTGAGCGGTTACAGCATCGCGATCTTCCCGCAGCACGCGAGATCGCTGGCAGCGTCGGGGATCACCCCGGAGCATGCCAGCGCCCGCGGGTACGTCTCGGTCGACACGAAGAAGCGGCTGCGCGACCTCAACATCACCCCGGCCGGTTGCAGCGTTCCCGGCCTGCTCATCCCGCAACGCGCGGCTGACGGATCCGTCTGGGGCTACCAGTACCGACCCGACCATCCCCGGGACCGCGGCGGGAAGCCGGTGAAGTACGAGACACCCACCGGGCAACGCAACGGCATCGACGTGCCACCCGGTGTCGGGCCTGCGCTCGGCGACCCGGCGGTGCCGCTGTGGATCACCGAGGGCGTCAAGAAGGCCGACGCCGCCCCCCTGGCCGGCCTCGCCTGCGTCGCACTCCCTGGGGTCTGGTCGTGGATCAGCCGCAACGAACACGGCGGCAAGGTCGCGGTCCCCGACTGGCGAGACATCGCACTGAACGACCGGCGGGTGGTCCTGGCGTTCGACTCCGACGTCACCAGCAAGCCCGGAGTGCGCCGCGCGCTAGGCGAGCTCGCCGCCTACCTGCAGGTGAAGGGCGCGCAGGTGGAGTTCTGCCACCTACCCGACGACCAGCCCGGGAAGACCGGGCTCGACGACTACCTCGCCGCCGGCCACACCGCACCCGACCTCCTGGCCCTGGTGCACCCGGACCTCCCGCCCGAGGGGGTACTCGCTCAGCGCGTACCCCCGGTCACCGTTCCGTCCGCGCCGCAACCCGTCCCGACCGCGACCCTCGCCGACGTGCACGCCACGTTCACTCGGTGGCTCGGTTCGGACTACGACCTGGAGGCACTCGACGCCGTACTCGCCGCGGCCGCGGTCGAGCAGCTCGACGGCGATCCGCTGTGGCTGCTGCTCGTCTCCGGATCGGGCAACGCGAAGACCGAGACCGTGCAGGCACTCGCCGGCGGTGGCGCCGTCGTCACCAGCACCATCAGCTCACCCGGCGCGCTGCTGTCAGCCACCAGCAAGAAGGAGACCGCCAGCGACGCCACCGGCGGCCTACTGCGGTCCATGGGCGCCCGCGGGGTACTGGTCATCAAGGACATCACCTCGATCCTCTCCATGGGCCGCGAAGTCCGCGGGGAAGTCCTCGCCGCACTGCGGGAGGTGTACGACGGCCGGTGGACCCGGAACGTTGGAACCGACGGCGGCCGGACCCTGGACTGGACTGGCCGGCTGGTTGTCGTCGGCGCGGTGACGACGGCATGGGACCAGGCCCGCGAAGTCATCGCTTCGATGGGTGACCGGTTCGTGCTGGTGCGCATGGACTCCACCGTGGGCCGCGTCATCGCCGGACGCCGTGCGATCGGCAACACCGGCACCGAGGTCACCATGCGCGCCGAACTGGCCGCAGTTGTCGGTGGACTCCTGGCCGGCGTCCACCCGGGCGCCGGCATCTCGATGACAGAAGAAGAGACAGAGACGCTGCTCGCCGCCGCGGACGTCGTGACCCTCGCCCGCACCGGGGTGATGCACGACTATCGCGGGGACGTCATCGACGCACACGCACCCGAGATGCCCACACGGTTCGCCAAGCAGCTCGCCCAGGTCGTCCGCGGCGGGGTCACCGTGGGCATGGACCGCACCGCTGCCCTGCGCCTGGCCATCAGGTGCGCCCGGGACTCCATGCCGCCGCTGCGCCTGGCCATCGTCGACGACCTCGCAGCCAACCCGCACAGCCCTACCCGCGAGGTGCGGAAGCGGCTGGGCAAGCCGCGCGCCACCATCGACCGCGAACTGCAGGCGCTCCACATTCTCGGAGTCGCAGCAGTCGATGAGCTGGAGTCCCAGCACCGCGGACAGGACGTCACAGTCTGGTCGTACCGCCTGGCCGACGGCATCGACCCGGCCGCGCTCAACCCCGATTCAGTGCCAGATAAGTCAGTACCCCCTCTCAATCTCTTAGAGAGAGAAAGGGAGACAGAGATAGGAGTACAGGCAGTGCACGTCTCTACTGACATTCCTGGCACTGACTTCGCGGGATCCCGCAAGGAGTGCCCCGCATGCATAGAGCCGCACAACCCAGCCCACCGGTTCGGGCTCTGCGGCAACGACAACGCAATGCACCGCGACGTCGAGCGACGCCTCACCGAATCCACCGGCGCTGCCTGACCTGCTCGGCTGACCCAACCCCACCACCGAACCGGAGGACCGATGACCAACCCCAACCCGTGGCCCCGCCACCGCTACAAGATGCGGCTGCGCCAATCCATCACAGCCACCAGAGCCAGACGCAGACGCAGAGCAGCCCGCCGCGGCGACAACCGGAAGCCCCAGGACGACAACCGATGACCGAGCACAGCAGTGATCCGACAGGCACACCCGACGGGCAGCAGGCAGCCGCCGGCCAGACACCAGCAGCCGAGCCCGGCACCGAGGGGGGTCAACGCCACCAGCAACGCGAAGGGGGAACCCGCTGGGATGGCACGACAAGCACCGAGGGCGCTAATCCGATTTTTATCTCGTGCAACGCGTGCGGTGGAGTTCACACAAAGTGTTCAAACGAGCATCGGTGCTTGTCGTGCCACCTGAGCGAGTTCCACTCCTCGGATCCTGGTGGCGTTGACCCCCCTCGGTGCCGGGGGTGTGCTGAGTCGGACGGCCCGGCGGGTGCGCTGGCCGTGATGGCTGTCGTCCTCGCGGTGATCGACGACGACGGCGGGGAGGCGTTGCGGGCGATCCGGTCGGCCATGGAATCGGTCGGGTCCGTCGGCCTGGTCGTGCAGCTGGCGCTGCTGCTCAACAGGATCGGGGAGCAGCAGCATCCCAATCGGTGGCGGGAGACGGTGGCGATGATGATGCACGAGATCGACCTTGCCGCCGGCGGGTGAATCCGCCGAACAGGTGAAGCTCGCCAAGCCGACGTTGCCCGGTTCTCTGGACGCGGAGATCGGGAAGCTGTTGTCGAGGTGTGGTCCGAGAACACACCTGGTCGGCGACGTAGGGGATAAGATCATCACGTCAGACTTGAGCGGTGGCTTTCCCGCTGCTGTCGAGGTGACGAGGAACCGCGAAGATCAACGCGCCGAGGAACCCTTGCGGGGGTCAACGCGCCGAGGAATCCGAGCCGGTCAACTCGCCTCCCAGCACCGGACCGCATCGAGGACCGTGGGCCCGCCGGCATCATCGCCGGTCCGTTCCGGTCGACGTCATCTGTTCGCGTTCGAGGCCATCACCCTTCGCGGTGCCCGCTTCCGCTGGACAGCCCCCCCATTTTCCGCGTCACCGGCCTGTGGGTCGGTTCGGCGCATTCCAGCCCAGAAAGGGGCACTCATCATGAATCTGCGAGAACTGCGGGCGGCCGCGTTGAAGGCCGCCCAGGACATCATCACCGGCGCACAGAAGGACGGCGGCCGGGAGCTGACCGCCTCGGAGTCCGAGACCGTCCAGGCCAAGTTCGGGGAGATCGACTCGCTGGACGCGAAGATCGCCGGGGCGAAGAGCTCCGACGACCTGATGGCTCGCATCTGCGGCCTGGCCGTCGACGCGACGGCATCGGGCGTGGGCAGCAAGCGGCTGTCGCTGAACGGCAGCGCGGTGGCCGCGAAGGCACTGAACCCGGACGGGAACAACCCGCGTGGTCTGAAGTCGCTGCTCGTTGAGGGAACCCAGGTCGTGCCGGCCCAGTTCCTGGACTACGCGGTGGTGAAGGAGCGGCCGCCGACGTCGCTGCTCGACGTGATCCCCGCGAAGATCGTCGATCGCAACTTCTCCTATCTGCGGCAGACGGTGCGGACGAACAATGCTGCGCCGGTCGCGGTCGGCGGGTTGAAGCCCACCAGCGTGTACACGATGGAGCGGGTCACCGGCCGGCTGCGCGTCATGGCGCACTTGTCGGAGGCGATCGACGAGTACTGGCTCGCCGATCAGAACGCGCTGCAGCAGTTCGTGTCCGACGAGCTGGCGTGGGGTCTGCGGGCCGCCCTGGAGCAGCAGGTGATCGCCGGGAACGGTGTCGGGGAGAACGCCACTGGTTTCGGTGCCGCGTCGGGGATCCAGACGCAGGCGTTCAGCGTCGACGGGATCCAGACGTCGCGGGCTGCGCTGACGAAGGTGGAGGCGCTGGGTCTGACGGGGCAGGCGTTCATCCTGCACCCGTCCGACTGGCAGGCGATCGAGACGAGGACGACCACCACCGGCGCGTACGTGTTGGAGGCGTCGGGTGCTCCGATCGATCGGGCGAAGCGGACCCTGTGGGGTGTGCAGGTCGCGCTGTCGACGGCGGTGCCGGTCGGCACCGGCTATCTGCTCGGTGAGGATTCGGTGATCCTGTTCACCGATGGTGCGCTGCAGCTGAAGTGGGGCACCCCGGGTGATGACTTCTCCCGGAACCAGGTCCGCGCCCGCCTGGAGACCAGGTTCGACGTGGGTGTGCCGCGGCCCCTTGCGGTGGTGCGGATGACCCTGACCGGTCCCTGATCGGTGATGGCTTCGGCGTGAACGTCACCGCGGCCTGATTGCTGTGCTTCCGGGCTAGCGGATCGAAGGGCAGCACCGTGGGCACCCGATAGTGCCGCTGCTCTGCGCCGAACCAGTGAGCCCCCGAGATCGCCTGTGATGGCCGATCCGGGGGGCTCACTGCTGTCCGGGGGCGTTCCAATCACCAGCACCCAAGGGACTGGGACCTACTCACCGGGGTGGTTTCTCTCCCCCCGCAGTGCTGAGGGGGGTCGCGCGCGTACGCGCAGACCCCCGTCCTGGGTAGGTGTGCGGGCTCAGGTTCTCCCGGGGTCGAGTCGATTGATGGCCGCGCGCTGTTCGCCCGAGGAGACCGCGACGTAGATCTGGGTGGTGGCCATCGACTCGTGTCGTAGTAGCGACTGGGTGACTCGCAGGTTCGCGCCGGCCCCGACCAGTTCGGTGCCGAACCAGTGGCGCAGCTGATGCGCAGTCCCGGGAATCTCGTTGCGTCGCATCGCGTTTCCGATCAGCGTCGACACTGAGCGGCCGAGCATAGGTCCGGTCCGGTCATATCGCGCAGGGAACCACCACCCGCTGCGGGGCATGGTCGCTGCGACGTCCGCGATCGCCGGGTGCAGCGGCAGCGTGGCGCGCCTGCCACCCTTGCCATCGACGAAGAGCGTCCGTGAGAGGAGGTCGACATCTTCGCCGCGGATCTTGGCGATCTCGTGCACCCGGAGGCCAGCATATGCGGCGAGGGTGATCATCGCCCTGGTCCTGGCGTACATCCTACCGTTCAACAGTCGAACGAGGCTCTCGCTGGAGATCGGTCGGGCCTCACCCTTCGGGTGTCGCGGCGTCTTGATCCCATTGGTGGGGTCATCTGTCCGAAACTCGACCGAGCACAGATATTGGCACCAGCTGCGAATGATGGCGAAGTAGGCGGATCTCGCCCGCTTGCCAGGGATGGACGCCAAAAACGCCATGATGTCGGCTCTGCCCACCTGCTCTGAACCCTTGCGGGAGTGCTCACCCAGCCGGCACACCACCCGGTGACGTTCCTTGGTGGTGCGCTCGGAGAGGTTCTGCGCGATCTGCTCGATTCGCCATTCGGCGAGCAGTTGCAGCGTTGAGGCCGGCAGGTCGAAGCTGGGCCGTCCGGTCGACAGGCAGCCCTTGCCGACCCCCGGGACCGAGATGGCGGGATCGAAGTTCGCAACTGCCGCACTGAGGTCGACGCTGAGCACGCGAGCGACCTCGACGTCGAAGGAGATGCCGGCCACCAGCACCACCGGCGCCTGCAGTCCGGCTCGCTCGCTCTCGCGTTGGCCGATGTCGACCTGCCCGTATCCCGCGAAGATGTGCAGCACTTCCCACCCGTCGGCTCCGACCGCCTCGCGATAGTGCCCACCCTCGAATCGGCACCCTGTCGGGCAGACCAGGGGCTCACCCCGGGGGTCGGTCATCTGCCACTCCCCAAGCGAGCAGCGGCATTGGCCTTCAGGATCAGGTCGCCGGCGTCCACCAGGTCGTAGCCGAGCTGTGTCGCAGCACCGCCGGAGACCCAGGTTCCCCGGGATAGCTCGAGCTCGCCCGGGTAGCTGATCTCAGCATGGGCTTCGGTCGACCGCCGGCTGATCTCGACGCCGAGCGTGCCGACTTTCCGGACGTGCGTCAGCTGGCCCTCGAAGTCATTGTCGCGTTCGCACCACGTCGGGCATTGCGCGGTCGAGTCGGTCCACCGGCCGCGGCCGGTATCGGGGTGTTGGTGGATCGTGGTGCTCATGGGGGTCGGTCCTCCTGGTTGGAACGCTGAACACGTCCGGTCCCAGGAAACTACGGCTAACTTATGGCAGGAACCATCATCGCGATCTCCTTCTTGCCGCCGGTCTCCATCAGCTGGCGTTTACCGAGCGCCCGGACATCTGCCGCCTGTGCGCGCAGGACGTCGGCCAGCGGGGTTCCGCGTTCGATGGCCACCGCCATGCCGTCCAGGAACCGGGCCAGTGGCGGTAGATCGGTGCGGTCCCGGAGCGCGGTGACTGCCTCCAGGAACGGTGTGCCGGAACGGGTCTCGGCCAGCAGTGCGGCCAGCTGTTCGATCAACGGACCCTTGGCCAACCGGGTGATCCGATCGATCGCGCCGATCGGACCCTCGCCGGCGGTCACCGCCAGGGCCAGCATCTCGGCGATCACCGGGAACTCGGCCAACACGGCGGCATCGCGCTTGGCGACCGCCTGGGTCAGCCACCAGTCGCGGCCGAGCACCCCGGCGATCGCGAATCCGATCACGAAGACCAGCACCATCAACAGGTTGAGCCTGCCGACCAACAGGCCCAGGGTGCCCAGGCCGAGCCCGAGCGCAGCCGCTCCTGCACCCCAGAGCACCTGCTCGATCCGGAACTGCTCGACGGTGGTGTGCCGGTTGAGCGACTCGAGGCGTCGTCGGACCGACGCCTGACCGCCCAGCAGGCGGTCCAGGAAGCCGACCAGGTCCCGCACCAGGGGTCCGCCGAGCCGGGTGAACAGTGAGCCGCCAGAAGTGCTGCGCTGCAACAGTTTCGACGGCATCTCCGCGTCCTGCAGGAACGGCGCGATTCGATCTGCGAGCGATCGTCGGCGCAGCGGCGGGAGCGAGAACACCAGCGTCAGCAGCGCGGCGGCGGCCAGCGCTCCGAGCAGGCCGCCGATCACCACGGGCGGATTCATCGCATCACCCGCCGCTCTTCGGGCAATCGGCCGATCCGCAACATCAACCGGTAGGCAGCAACCGTGAGGACGGCGGCGCCGGCCAGCAGGATGCCGCCGACAGCGCTGTCGTAGGCGCGCAGGGTGGTGCTCTGCGTGGCCAACAGGATGAGCACCAGCCACGGTGCGCAGACGGCGAGTCTGGCAGCGTTGACGGACCAGCTCTGCCGCGCCAGCAGCTCCGACCTGGTGCGTTGCTCCTCCCGTAGGAACGCAGACAGCGTCACCAGCAGCCGGCCCAGATCGGTGCCGCCGACCTCGCGGGCGACCCGCAGCGATTCGCACACCCGGTCGCCGATCGGATCGGCGAGCGCGCTCTTGAGCCTGTCGAGGGCGTCGTTGAAGCGACCGGTCGTGCGGTAGTCACTGCCGAACCTCCGGAACGGCTCGCGGATGCCCTCCGGACCTCGGGAACCGATGGCGCTCAACGCTTCCGGGAGGGACAGACCCGCCCGCACGCCGGAAGTCAGGTTGTCGACCACCTCGGGCCACAGGTCACGCAGATCTGCCTGGCGGCGGCGCCGGAGTCGGTTCACCAGCAGTCGCGGAACGGTCGCTCCGAAGATGGTGAACACCACCGAGACCGCGATGGATCGGGTGACGACGAGGGTGAGCGTCGCGACGACCAGGGCGGACAGCAGCTGTCCCACATACAGCTGCAGCGGAGAGACACCGGTCAGCCCGGCCTCGTCGAGCTGGTCCTTGGTCCGCGCGGCGAAAGGTTTCGACGACCGAGGGAGGGTGGGGACGGCGAAGCCGTGCCAGACGAGCAACAGCCCGATCCCGGCACACAGCCCGACGAATGCCCCCACGACCAACCCCCACGCCCGGCGCTGACAGGACTCCGGGCACCCTTCTGCGGCGCAGTGAGGGTCCCTGCAGGGAAACTAGCGCATCACGGTGGGTCCGGCCCGGTGTGTGCACCGCCGATGTGGACAAACCCCTCGAACGAGTGGTCAGGACCGTGCGCGGTCACGCTCGGGATCGACGGCGATGACGAATGCGCCGTGCGGCGGGTGGGTGCCGGACAGCGACGGGATCCGGTAGGTGTCGACACCGTTCCCGCCGAACGCGTTGCCCAGCAGGTCGAACAGGCCGCGTTTGTCGGCGACGGCGCGCCGGCTGCCGTCGCACCACCGCCAACCCGGTGGTGGCGGTTCCCCCTGGTGCCACTGGCGGATCTCACCGAGGAAGGGCGAGACATCGACGTCCTCGGAGGATCGGCCGGCGACGGGAGCGGGCTGCGCTCGACAACTCCCGGCAGCGGGTGCCGCAACTCCAGGTAGCTGGCGCCCTCGGCGACGATCTCGGCGCCGAGCCGGCGGATCAGCGTCGCCGTCATGAACGCGGTCGGCGCGCGGTAGAGCAGGGGGAGACCGCGCTCAGCGGCGCTCAGGGCGATCGCCCGGATGACGGCCACCGCATGCCCCTGGCCGCGGAACCCGGGGAGCAGACCGATTTCCACGAGTCGGAACTCGGACATCGTCGCCTGCGTGGTGACAACTCCCGCCGGAACGTGGTGGTGATCGATCACATGATCCGTGGCCAGCGGCCAGCGGAGGGCCCGGTGGCGGACGGCGGCGAGGTACTGCATGCCGAGCAACGTGCTGGCGAGCTCCGGTGGCAGACCGATGAACTCGATCGCCCGACCCTCGATGGAGATGGTGCGCAACAAGGATCGGTCGTACACGCTGGCCGCGCGAACACGCAGATCTGCGCCGATCTCGAGAGGCGGAGTCGGGGTTTCGGTGGCCGCACCCCTGGGCCAGGGAAGGTGGTAGGAGACCAGATTCCGCTCGCGACGACGCAGGATCCCCTGCGCAGTCGGCTCGGCTCTCATGTGCTGGTCCTCACTCGTCCGAGGGAACGTGGAAGTGCCTGAAGGGCATCATCGATCACTGTGGGTGTCAAGTCGTCGCTCCGACGAGCAGTTAGTCACTTCTCGCCGAATTCGTCGGTCATCCGACCTCCGAGTCCGGCCCGTCACCGAGGAACGGTGCTGGTCGTGATACCCATCAGGGTATCCCGATCCCCACAAGATGCAGAGGGCGCATGGCCCGATTCGAGTACTTCGTGGCCGGTGGTTCACTCTGGCGGTCTAGTGGACTGTCATTACGGTGAGTTGCTACGATCATCAGGGTGTGCCGGGAAGACTGGTCGGCACGGGACCGCGTCGATCGAGGCGAGCGCCCCGCTCGGATACTGATCGGCGACGATGGACATCGAATGTCCGTCCGGCCCGTCGATCCAGTGGGCACCCCGCATGCAGGAACGACCCGGCTTCACCCTGTTCGACCGCGGGAGCTGGCCGGAAGTCGGCCGTGTCGCGGCCCTTCTCCGGAGCGAGACGGTCGGAGGCTTCCTGCTCCTGCTCGGTGCGGTGATCGCGCTGGCCTGGATCAATTCCCCGCTCTCCGCGAGCTACCTCGCGCTGCGGGACACGGTCATCGGACCGTCCGCCCTGCACCTCGATCTGTCGCTGGGCACCTGGGCAGCGGACGGTCTGCTGGCGTTGTTCTTCTTCGTCGCAGGCCTGGAGTTGAAGCGTGAGTTCGTCGCAGGAGACCTGCGCACCGTCCGTCGTGAGCTCACACCGGTCGCCGCCGCGATCGGCGGCATGCTGCTGCCCATCGCGATCTACCTCGTCGTCAACGCGATCCTCCCGGGTGGTCGTCCGCAGGGCTGGGCGATCGCCACGGCCACCGACATCGCCTTCGCCCTCGCCGTGCTGGCGGTCGTCGGCAGGCAGCTGCCCACCGCGCTGCGTACCTTCCTGCTCACGCTGGCGGTGGTGGACGACCTGTTGGCGATCACCGTCATCGCGATCTTCTTCACCGCAGAACTGCACCTGGCGTACCTGGCCATGGCGATGCTGCCGATCGTGGCCTTCGGCGTTCTCGTGCAGCGCCGGGTCCGTAGTTGGTACCTGCTGATCCCGCTTGCGATCGCCGCCTGGGCGCTCGTCCACGCGTCCGGGGTCCACGCCACCGTCGCCGGGGTGCTGCTGGCCTTCACCGTGCCGGTGCTGCGCAGTGACGCGGCAGGTGGGCCGGACGCCGGACCGGGGCTCGCCGAGCACTTCGAACACCGACTGCGTCCGTTGTCTGCCGGGTTCGCGGTGCCGGTGTTCGCCTTCTTCGCGGCCGGCGTTCCGATCGGCGGCCTCGAGCAACTCGGGCGCACCCTGTCCGATCCGATCGCCATCGGGGTGGTTCTCGGGCTGGTGCTCGGCAAGCCGATCGGCATCATGCTCACCACCTACGTGATCGGGAAGCTGACGAACAGCCGACTCCCCGGATATCTGTCCTGGTGGGACGTGCTGGGCATGTCGATGCTC
Organism: Nakamurella sp.; assembly: GCA_037720195.1. Lineage (GTDB taxonomy): Bacteria > Actinomycetota > Actinomycetes > Mycobacteriales > Nakamurellaceae > Nakamurella. Next base: position 201,360 of record JBBJML010000002.1, read on the forward strand.
GGCGGGATCGGCTTCACGGTGTCCCTGCTGATCGGCGAGCTCGCCTTCGTGGGCGACCCCGGGGCAGACGATGCGGTGAAGACCGCCGTGCTGATGGGAACGGTGCTGGCTGCGCTGCTGGCCTCGGTTGTGCTGTTCCGCCGGGGCCGGCGGTACCGGCTGCTGGCCGAGCAGGAGCAGCGGGACGACGACGGCGACGGGATTCCCGACGTCTACCTGCAGCGATCTTGACGATTCGTCCGAGCCGGCGCACCGGGTTGCGGCGCGATCCAGTGGCTCCGGAGAGCTGCCGGGACCCTGCTCTGGTCGTCGGGGCGGTATCCGGGCAAGATCATCCTCAGGCGACCCGCGGGCCGGCCGCCCACCGTCGTGCGGTACCCGTCAGAGCTGCTCCCAGCCGGGGCGCTCGGAACAGGACAGTCAGCATGAAGAAGATCATCAACGATCCGTCCACCGTCGTCACCGAGGCGTTGCAGGGGATGGCAGCAGCGCACCCGGAGCTGATCTCGGTGTCGTACGCGCCCGACTTCATCACCCGCGCCGACGCCCCGGTCACGGACAAGGTGGCTCTCGTCTCGGGCGGCGGGTCCGGTCACGAGCCCCTGCACGGCGGGTTCGTCGGTGCCGGCATGCTCGATGCCGCGGTGCCCGGCCCGGTCTTCACCTCGCCGACGCCCGACCAGGTGATCGCAGCGGCGCAGGCGGTCGACGGCGGCGCGGGAGTACTGCTGATCGTCAAGAACTACACCGGCGACGTGCTGAACTTCGAGACCGCGGCCGAGCTCGCCGACGCGGAGGGCATCGCGGTGCAGACCGTGCTGGTTGCCGACGACGTCGCGGTCAAGGACTCCACCTGGACCGCCGGTCGCCGGGGCGTCGGCGGCACCGTACTGGTGGAGAAGATCGCGGGGGCCGCGGCAGCCAGGGGTGACGACCTTGCCGCCGTGACGGCCATCGCGCAGCGGGTCAGCGACGGCGTGCGATCGATGGGCCTCGCGCTGACACCGTGCACCGTCCCGCACTCCGGTGAACCGTCCTTCAGTCTGGGCGACGACGAGATCGAGATGGGGGTGGGCATCCACGGCGAACCCGGCCGGGAGAAGATGAAGCTGGCTCCGGCCGACGATCTGGTGTCGATCCTGCTCACTGCGATCGTCGACGACCTGCCGTTCAGTGCGGGCAGCAGGACCCTGCTGTTCGTCAACGGACTCGGCGGTACGCCGCAGATCGAGCTCTACCTCGCGTACAACTCGGCGCGGAAGTTCCTGGCGGACAAGGGGATCGAAGTGGACAGGTCGTTGGTGGGCAACTACATCACCTCGCTGGAGATGCAGGGCATGTCGATCACGCTGTTGCAGTTGGACGATGAGATGACCGAGCTGTGGGATGCGCCGGTGCACACTGCTGCACTGCGCTGGGGAGTGTGAGGAGACAGATGAGCTGTACGACCGAATCAACGATCGCTGCCGTGCGGGCAGCCGCTGCGGTGATCGCCCAGCGGCGGGCGGAGCTGACAGCGCTGGACCGGGAGATCGGTGACGGTGACCACGGCGAAAACCTCGCCAGGGGTTTCGCGGCTGTCTCGGCGAAGTTGGACAGCGAGCACCCGGGTACCCCGGGAGAGGTGCTCAAGCTGGTGGCCACGTCGTTGATCTCGACCGTCGGGGGTGCCTCGGGCCCGCTGTTCGGGACCGGGTTCCTGCGGGCAGCGACTGCCGCCGGTGACGCGGCCGAGCTCGACTCCGCCACCATCGCCTCGGTGCTTGCGGCTGCCCGCGGCGGTGTGGTGGCCAGGGGCAAGGCCGAGGCGCAGGACAAGACCATGGTCGACGCCCTGAGCCCAGCGGTCGATGCGGCCGCCGCGGCCGCCGCCGACGGCCAGGACGTGCCTGCGGTACTCGCCGCTGCGGCGGCAGCTGCCGAACAGGGCGCTCTGGACACCAAGCCGCTGCAGGCCCGCAAGGGCCGTGCTTCCTACCTGGGCGAACGGTCCATCGGGCATGTCGACCCCGGCGCGCAGAGCGTCGCCTATCTCTTGCGGGCACTGGCAGCGGCAGCCAACGGCAGCTGAGACGAGATGACCGTCGCCCTCGTCCTGGTCTCGCACAGTGCGGCGTTGGCGCGTGGTGTCGCTGAGCTGGCTGGCCAGATGGCGCCGTCGGTCACGATCCTCGCGGCCGGCGGTGGCGACGACGGAGGTCTGGGGACATCGTTCGACCTGATCTCGGATGCGTTGCAGCGCGCCGACAATCCGGATGGGACGGTGGTGCTGTACGACCTCGGGTCGGCTGTGCTGACGACCGAGACGGCGGTGGAGTTCCTCGACCCGCAGCATGCCGACCGGATCACCGTCGTCGACGCTCCGCTCGTCGAGGGAACCATCGCTGGTGCAGTGACCGCCGAGGGTTCGGGCGACCGGGCAGCGGTCGCGGCCTCGGCCCGGTCGGCGATCGGATCCTTCGGCGCCCCCCCGTCCGGTGGCGCAGCGGCGGAGCAGGTCGCTGCCGGTGACACAGGTGCCGGTGAAACAGGTGCTCCCTCCGGCGGAACCGGTGCCCATCAGGACGACGCGGACATTCCGGCCGGGATCCCGGACTCGGCGGACGTCGAAGTCGTCAACCCGCTCGGACTGCACGCCCGCCCGGCCGCGGAACTGGCCAGGTCCCTCGCCGGTACCTCCGCCACCGTCCGGATCGGCCGTCCCGGCGGCCCCGCCGTGGATCTGCGCTCGGTGCTCGGGGTGGTGGGCCTGGCGGTGCGCGGCGGAGACGACGTCCGGATCAACGTCTGGGGGCCGGACGCGATCCTGGTGCTGGGCCGGCTGGTGAAGCTGATCCGCGGCGGTTTCGGCGAGATCGCCCACCACCACCGTGCAGCCGCGGTGGTGACCCGACCGGAACCGTCCGCCCGGATGGTGGACGGAATGGTGACCGCGACGGCGGGATCACCAGGCCGGGCGATCGGCCCGCTCGCGCGGCTGGATGCTCTGCCGGAAACACTTCCGGCTACGGCCGATCCCGCGCCGCGGACCGGCAGGGACCGCGACGTCGAAGAGCACCGGCTCGACTCGGCCATCGCGGCCGCAGCCAAAACCCTTGCTGGACAAGGCGAATTCGGCCAGGCTCACGCCGCCCTGGTGGCCGATCCGAAACTTCGCGCGCTCACCGAACAGAAGCTGGAACGCGGCGCTCCCGCCGCCTGGTGGGACACGGTCGTCCAGATCTCACGCGAGTTGGAGGCCAGCGACGACGAGCTGATCGCGTCCCGGGGGATCGATCTGCGGGAGGCGGGCATCGCCGTCCTGGGCGAACTCGGTGTGCATCTGGACCGGATCCCGGACGACGTTCGCGGAGCGGTGGTGTTGGCCGGCGAGCTGGGGCCGGCCGAGATCCCGGAGCTGGTCGGGCGCGGCGCCGTCGCCGCGGTACTGGCCACCGGCTCGACGACCGCGCACGCCGTGATCGTCGCACGCGGCCTCGGCCTGCCCATGGTGATCCGCTCCGGTGACGTCCTGCGGTCGGTGGCCACCGGAACCACGCTGGTCGTGGACGGCGACACCGGGACAGTGCTGGTGGATCCGCCGCGCGAGCAGCGGGACCAGATCATCGCGTCGATCGTGGAGCAGGCAGCGGTCGCCGAGCGGCTGCGCGGTGAGGCCCGTCGCCCGGTCGTGCTGGCCGGGGGTCGTCAGGTCCTGGTGGCCGCCAACGTGGGCTCGGTGGCGGATGCGATCGCGGCGGTCGACAACGGCGCTGACGGGATCGGGTTGCTGCGGACCGAGCTGCTCGTGCTCGATCGGGACGAGTATCCCGACGAGGACGTGCAGACGGCGAACCTCGTCGAGATCCTGCATCCCATGGGTGATCGGCCGGTCGTGATCCGGGCCCTCGACGTGGGCGGCGACAAACCGCTGGCCACGCTGGACGTCGATGCCAGACGCAACGGCTTCCTCGGGGTCCGGGGTCTGCGCTTCCTGCTGGAGAACCCGGAGATCCTGCGCACCCAGCTGCGGGCGATCTGTCGGGCGTCCTTCGGACACCACGTCTCGGTGATGGCGCCGATGGTCACCGTCCCGCACGAGGCCAAGCAGTGGCGGGAAGCGGTCGCGTCAGCGGTCGATTCGCTGCGCGCGGACCGTCTGGAGTTCGCGGTGCCGGAGCAGGTCGGGATCATGGTCGAGGTCCCGGCGGCAGCGCTGGCCGCAGACGGATTCGCCGGCCTGGTGGACTTCTTCTCGGTCGGCTCCAACGACCTGACCAGCTACACGATGGCGGCCGACCGGACCGAACCGGGGGTGGCCGATCTGCTCGACCCGGGATCGATCGCGATCCGCCGGTTGCTCGAACAGCTGTGCGCGGCAGCGGCAGCGGCCCGCATTCCGGTGGCGGTCTGCGGCGAGATGGCCGGCATGGACGCCTTCGCGGTCGACCTGGTCCGGCTCGGCGTCGGCGAGCTGTCGATGGCCCCGGCCCGGATCCCGCAGATCAAGGCGTTGCTCAGGGAGACCTTGGGCGGGCCGGCGGGGGTGGCTGCGGGCGAGGCCACGGATGCGGAAGAATGACGCCATGACAGCGACTGTCCCGTCCGAGAAGCCCGCCGACAACTCTGCTGACGTCTTGAGCGCCGCCGGCGAACTGAGCGCCACCGATCCGGCCACCCGGCTCACCCCGGAACAGTTCTGGCAGTACATCGCCGAGCTGGGCGGCCGCGCCGAGCCGGAGGGCTTCGCCGCCCTGATCGAGACGCTGGCCCAGCTGCGCAGCGCCGCCATCTGTTCCTTCGCCGACCACCTCGCGACGGCGCTGTACGCACTCGACTCGCGGGACCGGATGGCGCAGCCGATCCGCGACACCGCGGACGGACCCGAGAGCCCTGCGTTCCCGCTGTCGAAGGAGGTCTTCCTCTACGCCCGCCTCGCGGTGGTGGTGGCGGGGCGGGAGACCTGGCAGCGGGTCGCCGACGATCCGGCGGTGATGGCCGGGACCTGGGACCTCGGCGCCGAGGAGCTGCTGTACGTCGCGCCCGCAGCCTTCGCCCAGCGGACCGGGTCCGACTGGACCCACCGGACCGAGCTCGACCACACCACCGGCAGCAACGCCGACGGGTGGGCATGACCGCGGTCCGGACACTGGCACACCCGGCGCCGCGGAAGATCATCATCGACTGCGATCCCGGGCATGATGACGCCATCGCCATCCTCCTGGCGCACGGCGATCCGAACATCGAGTTGCTCGCGATCACCACGGTCGCCGGCAACCAGACGATCGAGAAGGTCACCCGCAACGCCCGGGTGATCGCCACCTTCGCCGGAATACACGGTGTCCCGATCGCCGCCGGCTGCGGCGCACCGTTGGTCCGGCAGCCGTTCGTCGCCGCGCACATCCACGGCGAGAGCGGCCTCGACGGGCCGGTACTGCCGGAACCCACTGTGCCACTGGATGATCGGCATGCAGTCGACCTGATCATCGATCTGGTGATGGCGCACGAGCCCGGCTCCATCACGCTGGTGCCGACGGCTCCGCTCACCAACATCGCGCTGGCGATCCGCAAGCAACCGGCCATCGTCGCACGGGTGCGAGAGGTGGTCCTGATGGGTGGTGGCGACGGGTTCGGCAACATCACGGCCGCCGCTGAGTTCAACATCGCCGTCGATCCCGAAGCGGCACAGGCGGTGTTCGCCGCGCCGTGGTCGGTGACGATGGTCGGCATCGACACCACACACCAAGTGCCGGCCACTTCTGCTGTGCGGCAACGGATCCGCGCGGTGGACACGACGTCGGCGCGGATGGTCGAAGCAATGCTGGAGTTCTACACCGCCGCCTACGCCCACGAGTACCGCTTCACCGAGCCGCCGGTGCACGACCCCGTGACGGTCGCCGCAGTGATCGATCCGAGCCTGCTCACCACTCGTCCCGCGCATGTCGAGGTCGAGCTCGCCGGCACCCACACCACGGGCATGACTGTCTGCGACTTCTACGGCCGAGGCGGCGCGGAACTGCGGACCGCAGTTGCACGGTCGGTGGACGCAGATCGGTTCTGGGATCTGGTGATCGCCGCCCTCGCGCGCTGCGAATGAGGGTGCGGCTGGATCTTGTCGGTCGGTGTCGGTCGGCACTCTGGTGGCCACCGCGGGGGCCGGCTGTGATGGAACCATGACACTTCCCGCGGCGCCGAGCGCCCTCATCGTCATCGACGTCCAGGACGGTTTCTCCGACACCCGGTTCTGGGGGCCGAGCGCGAATCCGCAGGCGGAGTCGCACATCGAGTCCCTGGTGAGCTCCTGGGGCGCACAGGTTCGCGGTCCTGTGGTGCTGGTCCGGCACGACTCCGTCCACCCGGATTCGCCGCTCTTCGCAGGTTCCGCGGGAAACCGGTTGCAATCGTTCCTGGACACGGGTGCGGCTGAGCTGCTCGTCACCAAGTCGGTGAACTCGGCCTTCTACGGCCACCCGGATCTGCACGCCTGGCTGCAGGAGCGCGAGATCGCGGAGGTGGTGCTCTGCGGGATCCAGACGAACATGTGTGTGGAGACCACCGCCCGGATGGCCGGGAACCTCGGCTATCTCGTCACCGTCGCGCTGGACGCGACCCGCACCTTCGACCTGACGACGACGTTGCCGGGCGGCGAGCACATCACCCGGTCCGCATCCGAACTCATGCTCACCACCGCGCTCAACCTGGCAGCCGGTGGGTTCGCGACCATCGCCACGACCGCAGAACTGGTCCGACCCCGCCAGGTGGGTACCGGCTGAGAAACGCGCGGGTGCCCGGGCTCCTCCCGCGGGCCCGAGCGAGCCGAATGAGCTCTGTCTCACTGTGTTCGTAGGCTGCCTCCATGCCGATCGACTACTCACTGCCCGGTTCGATGACGACCCTGGGCGACACCCCGGCGTGGGCGCTCGAACCGATCGGGCGCGACGCGTTGGAGATCTGCAGACCGGTGCACACGTTCTTCGTCCAGCCGACGGATCCTTTTGCAGTGGCCCTGCCGGAGCCCCGGATCGCCGAGAACCAGATCAGGCCGGCGGCGGAGCTGGTGACCAGGTTGTTGCTGCTCGACGCAGCGCCGCTCAACGTTGAACGAGACCCCGCCGACCGCGTCGTGGGTACCTGCCGGCACTTCGCTGTCGTCGCCTGCGCGTTGCTGCGACACCGCGGGTTCCAGGCCCGGGTGCGGTGCGGGTTCGCAACCTACTTCCAACCCGGGCAGGCGCTCGATCACTGGATCGTCGAGCACCGCGACCAAGGCGGTCACTGGGTGAGGGTCGACCCGGAGATCATCGGGCTGGGGATCATCGAACATCCCGAATCGCTGGCCCCCGAACAGTTTCTGACCGGAGGGGAGGCGTGGGCTGCCTTCCGGCGCGGCGAGATCGATGCGTCGCGGTTCGGTGTCCACGGCACCCAGAACTGGGGGGCCGGCGAAATCCGCGGGAACGCAGCGAAGGATCTGGCTTCGCTCAACAAGGTCGAGATGCTGCCTTGGGACGAGTGGGGTCGGATGGGGGACGCCTACCTGGACCGCACCGGCGCCGACTACGACGAGTTGCTGGATCGTCTGGCCGAGGTGTGCGCAGGGGATGACTCCGACGCGATTGCAGCTGTGTACACCCACGAGGATCTACGAGTGCCTGCCGAACTGATCCTCTGATGCGCCGCCCGCACCCCGGCTCGGACCCACGGGCGATGCTGCCCGCTCGACGCGGTGATGAGTTTTCACAGAGTACGCCGTCCTATAGAACATGAGCATCGACACCGACGACCTGACCACACTCGACGAGCGCAGCTTCGGCGCCCGCGTCGAGCCACACCGCCGCGAACTGCACGTGCACTGCTACCGCCTGCTCGGATCGTTCGACGACGCGGAAGACCTGGTGCAGGAGGCGTTCCTGCGCGCGTGGCGCCGTCGCGAGACCTACGGGGGGCGAGCGTCCGTCCGGGCGTGGCTCTACCGCATCGCGACCAATGCGTGCCTGGATGCGCTGGACAAGCGCCCTCGACGTCCCACGGTGGATGGGGAGGTCGAGTGGCTGCAGCCCTATCCGGACGAGCTTCTCGCGCAGCTCCCGGACCATCGCGAAGGGCGGAGGGCGTCGCGGTGAGCCGGGAGACCGTCGAGCTCGCTTTCATCGCCGCGATCCAACATCTCGCGCCGCTTCCGCGTGCGGTGCTGGTGCTGTGCGACGTCTTGGGTTGCTCCGCAAGGGACACTGCGATCCTGCTCGAGACGACGGTGGCGTCGGTGAACTCCGCTCTGCAGCGCGCTCGCGCGGGTGTGCGGCAGGCGTTGCCGGACGACCGCACCCTCTGGCGCGCCGACGCGACAGTCGTCGAGCAGGCGCTGCTGGCGCGGTACGTCGACTGCACCGAACGCGCCGATCTGGCGGGGCTGGCCGCATTGCTGCACGAGGACGCCCGGTTCTCGATGCCGCCGGAGCCGGGAATGTGGGTCGGGAAGCAGGCCGTGGTGACGTGTTGGGCCGAGGGCGGTTTCGGCTCCGATGCGTTCGGCAGCGTGCGGTGCGTGCGGACGCGCGCCAACGGTCAGCCCGCCGTGGCCGTCTACGTGCGCGTCCCGGGTGCATCCGAGTACACCGCACTCACGCTGGAAGCTCTGCGATTCCGGGACAGCGCGGTCGCCGACGTGGTCAACTTCGACCCCTCGGTGTTCCCGCACTTCGGCCTACCTGCGACCCTCACCACGGTGCAGTCAGTAGGGACTGGGGAGACTTCATGAGCATCATCGTCACGCCCGTGCTCGTCGCGGACCTGGGCGTGGAGGGCGAACGGATGCCGGTGTACGCCCACGTCATTGACCACCCCGACGCGCGGGTGCTCATCGACACGGGCATCAGGGACGTGCATCCGTTGACCGTCGACCTCGACCCGCGACCACGACCGCCCCGCGATTGGGGCGTCGACCTCGCCGGCATCGACATCGTGGTGAACACGCATCTGCACTTCGATCACTGCGGCAACAACCATCTGTTCCCGGGCACCCCGATCCATGTGCAGCGTCGGGAACTGGACGACGCACTGACGCTGGACGACTACACGATCCGCGAGTGGGTCGAGACACCCGGCGCGCAGTACGTCCCCGTCGACGGTGAACTCGAACTGCTGCCGGGTGTTCGGCTCGTTCCGGCGCCAGGACACACCCGCGGATCGCAGATCGTCGTCATCGACACAGACACGAACAGCGGCAGCCGTCCGACTGTCGTCGCTGGGGACACGGCCGTCTGGTTCGGCGAGCTCGACGAGCCACGCACCGAGGGTCAGCGGCTTGTCGTTGCGCTGCAGCCCGAAGCGGTCTGGCTCACGCACACCCGCGAACCGTGGCGCCCGCACCCCTGAGTGTGCCCTCGCGGTCAGCCCTGGTGTCGACCGGTCCCAGTTGCGATGCGGCGACGGTCGGCACGACCAAGAGAGGTCTCGGGTACCAGAAGCCGCAGAACGTCCTCAGCTGAGCGGCCGGCATCCGGCGGGTGTCAGGGCGGGGGCGCTGGGCCCGGGCGCGTGGCTGCGGCACGGTGCGGTGTCACAGGGATGCGACCCGCGGAGCCACCTCGGTCCCGAGCAGTTCGATTCCGCGCAGCAGATCGGCGTGCGCCAGTCGGGTGTTGGTCATCTGGATGGACACCCGGTCGACCCCGCCCACCTGGTCGGCCACCCGTCCGAGCTTGGTGACGATGGTGTCCGGATCGCCCAGGAAGAAGGCGCCGTCCGGTCCGCTGGTGGCGTCGAACTGCGCGCGACTCGGCGGCCGGAAGCCACGCTCCTTCGAGATCTTGGTGAACATGTCGTGCCACCCGGGGTAGATGGTGTCGGCCGCGGCCTGCACGCTGTCGCTGACGAACCCGAACACGTGCAGGCCCACCTGCAGGGACTCGGGAGCATGGCCGGCCTCGGCACCGGCCCGGCGGTACAGGTCGATCAGCGGAGCGAACTGGCGGGGCTCGCCGCCGATGATCGCGACCATCAACGGCAGACCCAGGACACCGGCCCGGACGAATGACTCCGGCGTCCCGCCCACCCCCACCCAGATCGGCAGTGACCGCTGCGCGGGACGCGGGTACACGCCCTGACCGGTCAGAGCTGGGCGGTGCTGTCCGGACCAGGTGACGTGCGTCGAGTCGCGGATCTTCAGCAGCAGCTCCAACTTCTCCGCGAAGAGTGAGTCGTAGTCGCGCAGGGCGAGTCCGAACAACGGGAACGCCTCGGTGAACGAGCCGCGGCCGACCACCAGATCGATGCGGCCCTTCGCGATCAGGTCCAGGGTGGCGAACTGCTGGAAGACCCGGACGGGGTCAGCGGCGCTCAGCACCGTCACCGCGCTGCCCAGTCTGATGCGCGAGGTCCGGGCAGCGGCGGCCGCCAGGATCACCGGCGGCGCCGAGTCGTAGTACTCCTCGCGGTGGTGTTCGCCGATGCCGAAGGAGTACAGGCCCGATCGGTCGGCCATCTCGATCTCCTCGAGGAGATGGGCGATCCGCTCCTGGGCGTCGACCTCGTGCCCGGTGACGGGATCGGTGACCCGCGAGACGAAACTGTCGACGCCGACGAACATGCTGACCTCCTGGATGCAAGACGCGCCCGGACGGCCCGCCGTGTTCACCACTGCCAACGATCCGGGTGCTCGATCATTCCGCAGCCACGCGTCGCCTTCCGCACAGGCCCATGACAACTGAGCTGGCTCGCGCAGCAAGGTGCAGGCACGCCGTCGTGTTCCATGCCGATCTGGACCACCAGGTCGATGGAGGCAGCGACGGTGGGAACGACGAACAGACGTCTTGGGTAGTTGAACCGAGCTGTGAGCGAAACCCCGACGCAGGACATAGTCCTCCACACGGGTTTCGCTACAGGCGCGACCTGGGCTGACGGGTGGTGACCAGGCCTGGAACGCGAACGATCGCTTGTCTTCGACGCTGAAGGCGTCGCTGCGTTGGTTCCGACGGGTGACCCTCCCCTCCTGCGCGAAGCGCGGTTCAGGGGCGGAACTGGTTGAGGGCCGCGGACAGCGGCGGGACGGAGCCCCGCGCAACCAAAGCCCGAGTGGCTCCGCCGCAGGATGTTTCGACGGCTGAGGCTGACAGCTGACCAGCCCGCGGATCGGACCGCTGCTTTCTCTCCACTGCACCGCCGACACCCCGCTGAAACGAAGCGGCCGGATCTCCCGTTCCCTCAGGGGCACTGCTTCTGCCCCTGTCGACAGAGGGGAATGGAAGAGGACGAGAGGTTCATTGCCACTCGGCTGAGGATCGAGGAAGCAAGAGGGTGAACGTGGGTGTTGGACGGCTGAGTGTGAGGCGACCACCCTCAGCGTTGGCCAGGGTACGGGCGAACGCCAGTCCGATTCCGTGGCCGGTTGCTGCACTGGAGCGACGTTGGAACATTTCTTGACCGCCGCCGATGATGGCCGGTCCCTGGTTGGTGACGTCGATGGCAATCGTGTCGATCGCGTTGCGGACGGCTACGTTGACCTCGCCGTTGCCGTGACGGTAGGCGTTGTCCAACAACACATCGAGGATCTGCGTGACGGCAGCTCTGGACGCTCGGCTCCCGCCGTCGAGTTGTGCGACGGCGGTGTGGACGGGGCGTCCTTGTTGTGCCAGTGGCCCGTGCCAGCGCTCCTGGACGTTGCGGATCAATGATTCGATGTCCAGTAGTTCAGCAGGGTTCGGAGTGTCGCGGGCCAAGGCAAGCAGATCGGTGATGGTCGCTTCGAGCCGATCGGTGCTCACCAGTGCGTCGCGGATCGCCTGCCGAGGGTCGACAGCCGGATCTTCCAATGCGGCTTCGAGCTGAAAGCGCAGCCCGGTCAGCGGAGTACGCAGCTGATGCGACGCATCGGCGGTGTAGGTGCGTTCACGGTCCAACAGTTCACCCAGGCGCGCTGCCGTGCGGTTGATGGAGCGGTTCAACGAGTCGATCTCGCTCATCCCGACCGTGACGGTCCGGACTCCGAAGTCGCCATCGCCCAACCGTTCTGCGACTGTGGCCAGATCCTCCAGAGGACGGGTCAGGATGCGGGCCTGGCGTCGGCCCAGCAACCAGCTCACGATCAACGCCAGAAGCGCCAATGCCGTCATCGCGACCCAGGTGACGGCTATCGGGGCGGTCAGAATGGTGTCAGATTCGGTTGCCAGTACTGCGCCGACAACGGTGTTCCCGTCAGTGACGGGCAGTGCAACGGCGTATCTGCCATCGGTCTGTCCATCGACCACGCCGCCGCGTAACGCGGATTGGATGAGGGCTTCGGAGCCCGCAGGAGCGTCGCCGACAATCCGGCGTCCGCTCGGGTCGTAGACGGCGAACTGGCGTTCGGAACTTGCGTTGGCATTCGCCGGAAGTTGCCCCAGCCCCAGATCGCCGGACACTGCAACAGCGACTCCGGCCGCAGCGTCGTGTAGGGATCTGTGCTGCTCGGAGATGAAGTACCTGGTCAGACCGATGCCGAGGCGCAGACCGAAGAGCAGGATCGCGACCGCTGTGACCGCAGTGCTCAACCGAATGATTCTGCGTCTCATGAGTGCCCTTCTCTCCTCCGTCGACATGCGGCCGCTGCTCCAGTGTGCAGCCTCCAAATGGCACTTTGACATGTTTTGCCAAGCGCTGACCTTCCTCGACCGGCGCCTTGACCTTCGCTGCATAGCGTCGGATCCAGAGCCTTCCGGTCGCCAATCCGTCCCGACAATTTCTGGAGCACCCATGAACCTCCCATTGCGTTCCGCGTCCGGCGCCCTGGCGCTCTTGGCCGGACTGTTCGGTATTGCGGCGTGTGGTAGCTCCTCACCAGCCGCCACACCCTCCGTGGCCATCGCAAGCACCTCGAGTGCCGCCCCCACGACGGGTGCATCGTCGCCGTCCGTCTTGTCCGTATCAGAAGCCGTGTCAGGAAAGTCGGGCCAGCCGTCTGCCACCAGCGCGGCGCCCCCGGCGGGAACCGCGACCACCCTGCCGGCCGCTACCACCTCATCCGCCGCGGCGACGAGCACGAGCGCCACCAGCTCTGCGCAGCACGAAGTCAATCCGGCCGGCGACATCCCCGACAATCAGGCGTTCGTCCCCTACATGTCCAGCGCCGGCAAGTTCACGGTCACGGTGCCGGAGGGCTGGGCAAGAACCAACACCGCGACCGGAGTGATGTACACCGACAAGTACAACAGCATCGAAGTGGACACCCGTCATGCGACCTCAGCACCAACAGCAGCCTCCTTGCGCACTTCCGAAGTACCCATGCTCACTCGTTCGGAAGCAAACTTCGTCCTCGGGGACATCACCACGATCACCCGCAACGCGGGGACCGCAGTCCTTCTGACCTATCACGCTGATACTCCCGCGAATGCGGTGACGGGCAAGGTCGCCACCGCCGCCTTCGAACGCTATGTGTTCTTCAAGGCGGGAACTGAAGCAGTCATCACCGTGGGTGCTCCGGTAGGCGGGGACAACGTCGACCCGTGGCGCACGGTTACCGACTCGTTCAGCTGGTCAGCATGACCGCCGCCCTACACGCCGAATCCCTCTACCGTTTCTTTCGCGCCGGCGAAGAGGAGACCTTGGCGCTGCGTGGCGTCTCCCTCGAGATCCACCCTGGGCGGTTCGTCGCACTGGTCGGCCCGTCCGGCTCGGGGAAATCGACCTTGATGTCTTGCCTGGCCGGCATCGACGAACCCGACGGCGGAACTGTTCGGATCACGGACAAACGGATGAGTCATCAGAGCGAACCGGTCCGCGCTCACCTTCGGGCCCGACGTATCGGGCTGCTGTTCCAATCCGCCAACCTGATAGGTCACCTCACCGTTCGCGACAACGTTCGCCTGGCGCAACGATTGGCCCACCGCAAAGAACGCCCGGACGTGACCGAGCTGCTGACCTCGCTCGGAATCGACGGTCGTTCCGGGGCCTACCCCGGACAACTTTCCGGAGGTGAGACTGCCCGCGCCGGTCTGGCCGTCGCGCTTGCCAACCGACCAGCGGTTCTGCTGGCCGACGAACCCACCGGCGAGCTCGACGAAGGCACCGAAGCGCAGGTGCTCCAGCTGTTCTCAGCCCTGGCCGCTACTGGTGTGGCGATTCTGGTTGCGAGTCACAGTCCCGCTGTCGCTGCGGCAGCGGACCTGGTCATCACCATCACCGACGGCGCCCTCAACTGATGGCCACCCGAGCTGAGTCGTCGACACTACTCACAGACCTGGGAACGAAGATGCCAGTCGAACCGGAGAACATCCTCGTCGAATGCCTGAGCGCGGCGCATACCTACGGATCTGGTCGGACGGCCGTGGTCGCTGTGCACGGCGTCAACGCCCTCGTCACCTCACAGACGCGGGTCGCTCTGACCGGCCCATCAGGCTCGGGGAAGTCAACGCTGCTGCACATGATGGCCGGACTCGTCCCGGCCACCAGTGGCACCGTGAATTGGCCCACGTGGGGGCACCAGCCTCTGCGTGCTACTGGCCGGATCGGGATCGTCTTCCAGGGGCCCAGCCTGCTGCCAGCGCTGAACGTCATCGAGAACGTCGCCTTCCCGATGCAGCTCGCTGACGTCAGTGATCGGGTCGCCCGTGGCCGTGCCATCGAGGCGCTCAAGACGCTCGGGTTGAGCGAGCTGGCGCAACAGCTTCCGGAAACCCTGTCGGGCGGGCAAGCACAACGGGTCGCTGTCGCCAGGGTGCTCGCCTCCGCCCCGGAACTGATCCTGGCTGATGAACCCACCGGACAGCTCGACCACCAAGCGGCGACTCTGGTCATGGACGTCCTGCTGCGGGCCAGCGAAGAACTCGGCGCTGCGCTGGTGGTCTCCACCCATGATCCGGTGATCGCCCGTCGTCTTCCCGAGCGGTGGACCATGCGGGACGGCGCGATGCTGGTCCCGGGCACAGACCTCACCCAGTCGCAGGTGGCGTCATGATCTCCCTGTGGATCCGTGGGTTGATCTTGCGTCGGCCTACCCGGTTGGCAGCTGCGGCTTTCGGGATCGCCATCGCCGTCGCACTGCTCGCCTCCCTCGGTGCGTTCCTGGCCCACTCCAAAGCCACCATGACCGATCGTGCTGTCCGCAGCGTCAGCATCGACTGGCAGATCCAGGTCCAAAACGGAACAGACCCAGCCGCGATCGCCGACGCCGTCGCCGGCACGTCAGGTGTGATCACCTCCGCGACCGTGAACTTCGGGCAGAGCAGCGGTCTGAGCACCACCGCAGGCGGCAGCACCCAGACCACTGGGCCTGCTGTCCTGTTGGGCATTCCCGACACCTACCGGACACAGTTCCCGACCGTGGTCCGTACCCTGGCGGGCGCCGATACCGGGGTGTTGCTGGCTCAGCAGACCGCTTCCAACCTGCACGCCGCGGCCGGCGACAAAGTACTGATCGGACGCGCCGGACTGCCACCGGTCACAGTGACCGTCGCCGGGGTCATCGACCTACCCCAGGCCGACTCCCTGTTCCAGACCGTCGGCGCCCCCGTCGGTGCCTCGCGAACCGCGCCACCAGACAATGTCATGCTGCTCCCGCAAGCTCTGTGGCACAGCACCTTCGACCCGCTGGCCAAGACTCGACCAGACCTGTTGTCGACCCAGCTCCACGTGCTACGAGCACATTCGCTACCTACTGATCCGGCCACCGCCTATGTCGCCGTCACCGCAGCAGCCCACAACCTCGAAGCCGTCGCCGCAGGCGGCGCCGTGGTCGGAGACAACCTGGGCGCCGCGCTTGATGCTGCTCGCGGCGACGCCGCCTACTCCCAGGTACTGTTCCTGTTCCTCGGACTGCCCGGCGCGATACTGGCCGGTTTCCTGACCGCCACCATCGCCTCCGCCGGTGCCAACCGACGCCGAGGGGAACAGTCGCTGCTGCGCGCCCGAGGCGCTACCGCCACGCAACTCATCCGACTGGCCGGCGTGGAGGCCCTGCTCACCGGCCTCGTGGGTTCCGCAGTGGGGCTCGCCGGAGCGGCCGTCGTAGGTCAAATCGCCTTCGGCACCTCCAGCTTCGGCAACACAACAGCCGGTGCTCTGGCATGGGGCGCTGCCGCTGCACTCGTCGGGCTCCTCATCGCAGTGATGACCATCCTCGTCCCGGCGCGCCGCGACCTGAAGAAAACAACGGTCGCGGCCGGCCGCGCAACAGTCAGCGGGTTGCGCTACCCGATGTGGGCCCGATACGGGCTCGACGGTGCACTGCTGATCATCGCCGGTCTCGTCTTCAATGCCACCAGCCACAACGGGTATGAATTGGTGTTCGCACCTGAGGGGGTGCCGACCATCTCAGTGTCCTACTGGGCACTGGCCGGACCGGCTCTCTTGTGGATCGGAGCGGGCCTGCTCGCCTGGCGGGCCGCGGACTTCCTGCTGGGCCGAGGCCGCCCGATCCTGCAGAAAATACTCCGACCTCTCACCGGTGGCCTGGCCGCACCGGTGGCAGCGGGGCTGTCCCGTCAACGGCGACCCATGGCCCGCGCCATCGTGCTGCTCGCTCTCGCGCTGTCGTTCGCTGCATCCACCTCGACCTTCAATGCCACCTACGCTCAGCAGGCTGAAGCTGACGCGCAACTCACCAACGGTGCCGATGTCACCGTCACCCAACCTCCCGGAACGATCGTGCACCCAGCTGAGGCCGCCGCCCTGCAGGCAGTCCCGGGTGTCACCGCGGTCGAGCCCGTTCAACACCGCTTCGCCTACATCGGCACCGACTTGCAGGACCTCTACGGCGTGCGGCCCGCAAGCATCACTTCTGCCACCGCGTTGCAGGACACCTACTTCAGCGGAGGAACCGCCTCCGGGCTGATGTCCGTACTGGCCGCCAAACCCGACTCCATCCTGGTCTCCGCCGAAACGGTCAAGGACTACCAGCTCCAACCCGGAGACTCGATCAACTTGCGGCTGATGGACGGCCGCACCCACCAACTCGCCACCGTGCCCTTCCACTACGTCGGAGTGGTCAGCGAGTTCCCCACCGCACCCAAGGACAGCTTCTTCGTCGCCAACGCCACCTACATCACGCAGCACACGGGCACTGATGCCGTCGGGTCGTTCCTGGTCAACACAGGCGGCACAAACAGCACCGCCGTCACCGCCCGCATCCAGAGCATCCTGGGTTCCAACGCCACCGTCACCGACATCACCACCACGCGACAAACCGTCGGCTCCAGCCTGACCGCCGTCGACCTCACCGGACTGACCCGCGTCGAACTGGCATTCGCACTAATGCTCGCCGCCGCCGCCGGTGGCCTGGTCCTGGGACTCGGTTTGACGGAGCGTCGACGCGCCTTCGCGATTGCTTCGGCACTCGGTGCTCGGCGAAAGCACCTGCGCGGCATGATCTTCAGCGAAGTGATCGTGCTGGCTGTCGGTGGCCTCGCTGCCGGCGGCATCATCGGCTGGGTCTTGTCCCAAATGCTGGTGAAGGTCCTCACCGGCGTCTTCGACCCACCACCGTCGGTCATTGCCGTCCCCTGGCTCTACCTGGGCGTCGTCGCCGTCGTCACCCTGGCCGCCCTGGCGATCGTCGGCAGCGGCGCGACGCGCGTCGCACGGCAACCACCGATCGCCATCCTGCGAGAGCTCTGACCCGCGGCGCCATCAGTCACCAACACAGCACCGACCGAGCTTGCGACGTCGGGACACCGCACCGTGTCCCGACGTTGCAGCGTCTCAATCACTACCGCTCTCGAAGCGGTACCCGAATGCCCTCACCGCCACGATCGCAGGTGTACCCACCCCAGCGAGCGCCGCGGCAGCATGCAGCTTGGCTCGCAAACTGGATACGTGCACATCCAGTGTCTTCGTCGATCCGAACCAGTGCGGATCCCAGACGTCCGCCATCAGCGTCGATCTCGACAACGCCGACCCAGGAGAGGCCAGGAACCGAGACAGAAGGTCGAACTCTTTGGCGCGCAATGGGAGTTCAACCCCACCAACGTAAGCGCGTCGCGACTGGTCATCGACCCGCAGCAGACCATCGGCGCTGACCTGCGACGATTTCGCGGGCTGAGAGCGACGAAGGTGGGCATGGATTCGAGCCAGAAGTTCGCCGAGACGAAAAGGCTTCGTCAGGTAGTCATCCGCTCCGGCCTCCAACCCGACGACAACGTCGATCTCCTCATCCCGCGCAGTCAGCACAACCAGCACCGTCCCGGGCTGGGCCGATCGCAACGCCCGACACACCTCGATGCCGTCCATGTCGGGCAGACCCAGATCCAACAGCACCAGGTCGAACATCTGATCAGCCGCCACCCGAAGGGCGTCGGAGCCCGTCATTGACCACATGACCTCGTGGCCGTTGCCGGCAAGGCTGGACCGCAGCACACCGCCGATCGTCTCGTCATCCTCCAC
>JBBJML010000064.1:0-16696 GCA_037720195.1 Nakamurella sp.
CAGGCTCACCGGCGCGTCTGGCGCTGCAGAGGGCTGCGCATCGCCCTCATCCGCGGCCACGGGTGCACACGTTGCGTCCATCCTCGTGCGGTGGAGAAAGACGTCGCTCAGGACAGGGAGCAAGCGAGGAACGAGCGCGTCGAGACCCTGTCAGATCATCGACGGGGTCTCGTTCTCCGTGCCTTGCAACCACTGTCAGTCGTCGCTCGAGGCGACCACGCAGTCGCTGCTGCCGCCGTAGGTGGCGATCTTGTAGTCGATGACGGCCAGGGCGAACTGCAACTCGTGCAGGTGTCGACGCAGCGAGTCCCGGTGGCCGGTCAGCAGGGCCAGCCGCTGTGGCTCGGTGCCGGTGCCCTCCCGGGTCAGCTCGAAGTAGGAGGCGATCACCCGGACCGGCATACCGGTCAGCCGCAGCCGGGTGATGAAGACCAGCCGGGACAGCGACGGCAGGTCGTAGGCACGATGGCCGCCGGCATCGCGCGGGACCTCGACCAGGCCGATGCGCTCGTAGTAGCGCAGCGTGTGCGGGCTCAGCGCGAGCAGGTCGGCCGCCTCCGCGACGGTCAGCGGGTGATCCAGCGTTGCCGGCAGCGGCGCCAGGCCGGCCAGCGCAACGGTCAGCTCCGGTAGTTCGGTTGCAGGCGTGCTGGCGAGCGCGCTGCGGAGCACCGCGGTGCCGCGGGAGGTGGGATCGATGGGATCCGAGCCGGGCAGCGATATCGCCGTGGTGGCTGTCATGACGGGGAGGGTAGGCCTGCGAGGGTGCTCGATGTCGACCGGGGGTGATCGACCCGTCCGCCACGGATCCGAGGTCTGCGTCCCTACGATGACGTGCATGACGACAACGGGGTGGATGCAGGTCAGCGCCCGATCCGGTGGGGACGGTCGAGGGCCGCGGACCCGTCGTGGACGGCGGACCGCGGTGACTGCGGTCCTGGTCGCCGCACTGGTGGCCGGGTGTGGCGGCGAGGTCGCCGGGGTCGCGGCCCGCGGCGACATCACCACGGCATCGGTGACGCCGCCGTCACCGCCCGATGATCCCGGACCTTCCACCGCCGACCCGTCCCTGAAGACGGCCTCCAGGGCGTCCAGCGTGCAGCCGAGCCCCCCGGCCACCACGAGCCTGCCGACCACCAGCAGCCGACCTGCACCGACCCTGCCCGCTCCCACCACACCGAATTCGAGCAGGCCCGCACCCACCACGAGCCGGGCCACGACCACGGCGGCGGTCACGGCCACCCTGGGTGACAGCGGGGCCATCGAAGTCGGATCGCCGTCCGCGAAGATCGTCCTGGACGTCTACGAGGAGCCGTTGTGCCCGCCGTGCGCCACCTTCTCCGCACGCTATGGCCCGGACATCGCGACCGCGGCGCTGTCGGGCAAGGCCAGAGTGCGGTTCCGGATCGCCAACTTCCTCGACAACCGGTCGCACTCGAAGAACTACTCGACCCGGGCCATCGCCGCACTGCTCACCGTGCTGGCCTACGACCGCGACCCGCGGACGCTGCTGGCCGTCCAGGACGCGATCTTCGACGAGAAGAACCAGCCGGCGGAGGATGCTGCGAAAGACCTCACCGACGCCCAACTGGCCACCCTCGCTCAGCGGCACGGTGCCGGTAGGGAATCCGTGGCAGCCATCCGGAAGGGGCTTGTCCGGAAGACGGCCGAGGCCACCGCCCGACTCACCGATTCGTTCATGGCTGCGCAGGACCTCAGCGGTGTGCCGGCGGTCCAGCTGAACGGACGCACGGTCGACCTCGACGACCCGCAGTGGCTCTCGAAGGCGCTGGCCGGCTGACGGGGTCGGACCCCCTTCCTGCGGGATGAGAACATGGATCACCGTGAGCACCGAGAACACGACCAGCACCGGATCCGCCGAGCAGGCCCGCGCCCAGGGGGCCCCGTCGGTCCGCCCTCGGGTGCTGTCCGGGATCCAGCCGACGTCCGACTCCTTCCACGTCGGCAACTATCTTGGCGCGCTGCGGCAGTGGGTGTCGATGCAGCAGACCCACGACGCGTTCTACTGCGTCGTCGACCTGCACGCGATCACGGTCGAGACCGATCCGACGCTGCTGCGCGACCGGACCAGGATCGCCGCGGCCCAGCTGCTCGCGCTCGGCATCGATCCGCAGTCCTCGACGCTGTTCGTGCAGTCGCACGTCCCGGCGCACACCCAGTTGGGCTGGGTTCTCGAGTGTCAGACCGGCTTCGGCGAAGCCGGCCGGATGACGCAGTTCAAGGACAAGTCCGCCCGCAACGGCGCCGACCGCTCCAGCGTCGGGCTGTTCACCTATCCGGTGCTGATGGCCTCGGACATCCTGGCGTACCAGGCCGATCAGGTACCGGTCGGTGAGGACCAGCGCCAGCACCTGGAGCTCACCCGGAACCTGGCCCAGCGTTTCAACTCCCGGTTCGGCCAGACCTTCGTCGTCCCCGAGCCGTACATCGTGAAGGAGACCGCGAAGGTCTACGACCTCACCGAGCCGACGGCCAAGATGAGCAAGTCCTCGCCCGGTGGCTCACTCGATCTGCTCGCACCGATCAAGACCTCGGTCAAGCAGATCAAGAGCGCGGTGACGGACACCGAGCGGGAGATCCGCTTCGACCCCGAGCACAAGCCGGGGGTGTCCAACCTGCTCAGCCTGGTGTCGGTGCTCGGCGGGACGTCGATCGCCGACCTGGAGCGTGAGTTCGACGGCAAGGGGTACGGGGACCTCAAGGGTCGGTTGGCCGAGGTCTTCACCGAGTTCGTCACCCCCTTGCAGGCGCGGGTGGCCGAGCTGCTCGACGACCGTGCCGAACTCGATCGCCTGCTGGCGGCGGGCGCGGTCAAGGCCAGGGCAGTGGCCGACGCCACGGTCGCCGCTGTCTATGAAAGAGTCGGCTTCCTCGCAGGCTGATCCCACCGACCGGAAGGCTCCGTGATGGCATCCTCCGCACCGACGTCGCTGGAGAAGCAGCCGACGATCCCCGGGCCGGACGGGCGCGGTCCGATCGAATCGGCGAAGGTCGGTGTGGGCAAGGACGAGCCGAAGATCAAGAAGGACCCCACCCGCCTCCAACGCCTTCTCGCCAAGCCATGGCTCAAGCACGTGATCGCCGCGTTCAACCGGTTCACCGAGCGGCTCGGCACCCAGTTCGGTGCGGCGATCACCTACTTCTCCTTCCTGGCCCTCGTCCCGATCCTGATGGTGGCCTTCGGCGTCACCTCGCTGGTGCTCCGGGGCAACAAGGGTGCGCTGGACACGATCAAGCAGAACGTGAGCGAGCAGATCCCGGGTGACATCGGCACCAAGTTCGTCGAGAGCGCACTGGCCAGCGGCACGGCAGTCGGCATCATCGGCCTGGTGCTGGCGCTGTACTCCGGCGTCGGTTGGATCGGGAATGTCCGCGAGGCCGTCCAGGCACAGTGGCGGCCGACGTTCGAGAAGTCCGAGGAGGAGAAGGCGCAGAGCTTCATCAGCATCCTGCTGTCCAACCTGGTGACGCTGGTCAGCTTGGGCGCAGCGCTCCTGGTGTCATTGCTGCTGACCACCGTCGGCGGCGCGGCGCAGAACTTCGTGCTGGGTCTGCTGGGTCTGGACAACATCAGCTGGCTGAAGCCGGTGGTCGGAGTTGGCACCATCGTCATCGCGATCGCGGCCGATGTGCTGATCTTCCTGTGGTTCTACCGCCGGATGGAGATCGAGGACTTCACGCCGCAGCCGGCCGCGCTGGTGAAGGGCGCGATCATCGCCGCGGTGGCGTTCGAAGTGCTCAAGGTCGCCATGACGTTCGTCTTCCCCCTGATGGCCGGGTCGGCCTCCTTCGCCATCTTCGGGCCCATCATCCTGCTGTTGTTCTTCTTCAACCTGGTCGCCCAGGTGGTGCTGTTCGTGGCCGCCTGGATCGCCACCGCCCCCGGCGCTGTCGACGAGCGGGCGCAGCAGAACTTGCCGGAGATCCCCGGCCCGGTCGTGGTCGTGCACAACGACGGTGCGGTCCGGACGGCCGGCATGGTGGGCGCAGGCGCGCTCGCGGGCTTCCTGGCAGGGGTCCGTCGCCGTCGTCGCTGAATCGGTGGTCCCCTTCGACTCCTTCGTCGCTCAGGACAGGGAGCAAGCGACGAAGGAGCGCGACGAAGGAGTGCGACGAGACTCCGTTCTGATGCGGACGGGATCTCGACTCGCTGCGTCGCTCGATCATCGGTGGACGGGGTGCTCGATCAGCGTCGGCTCAACCGTGGTCGCCGCGGCGGCCGGAGCCGCGGAGCCCGGCCACCACCAACAACACCGCCAGCGCAGCGAGCACCGCGAGCAGGATCCACACCACGATCGCGACGCCGGAGGATTCCCCGGACGCTGCCGCCGGTGCTGCTGCTGCTGCCGCTTCCGCCGGGGTGTCGACCGGAGCAGCGCTCGCACCGGTTCCCGACCCGCCCCCGGTCGCGCCGAAGGTGAGCGTGCCGGAGGGTCCCGTCACCGGGATCCCCGACGAACCGTCGGGCGCGGCGGACGCGGTGGCCTGCGCTCCGGAGGCGACCAGGAAGCCGATCGGGGTCACCCCGGGATCCTGCGCGAAGCCCCAGTCGAGCAGCGAGGCGCCCTGCATCCACTGCCGGCGCGGTTGCTGGGTGCCGCCGAGCATGGTGACGATCAGCCGCCGGCCGCCCCGCTCGGCCATCCCGACATAGGTGTTGCCGGCCGCGTCGGTGAACCCGTTCTTCCCGCCGAGGGCGCCCTCGTATCCCCACAGCAGGGCGTTGTCGTTGGCGATCCCGAACGCGGGGTACTCACCGAAGCCGGGGACCTCCGAGTACTTGGTCGACACCAACGCGGGGAACGGCGGCAGCTTCATGTCGGAGCGCGCGATCAGCGCCAGGTCGTACACGGACGTCGACTGGCCGGCACCGTCCAGCCCGGACACCGTCGCGGCCCGGGTGTCGAAGGCGCCCAGCGCGCGGGCGCGGGAGTTCATCTGGGTGAGCGTGCGTTCGACGCCGCCGTTGGCGACGGCGAGCGCATGGGCAACGTCGTTGCCGGAACCCATCATCAGGAACAGCATCAGCTGGCGGACGGTGTAGCGACCGCCGGGTCCGATACCGACCCTGGAGCCTTCCTGCTCGGTGTCCGCGTCGGTGCCGACGACCACCCGGTCGACGTCGGTGAGCGAGCGCAGCAGGACGTTCATCGTCAGCAGCTTGAGAGTGCTCGCCGGGCGGTAGCGACCGTGCGGATCCTTGGCCGCCAACACATCTCCGGTGTCCAGGTCGGCCACCATCCACGCCGCGGCGCTGATGTCGGACGGCAACGCCGAGGTCCCGCGGGGGACGACGATCCCGCACTGACCGAGCGCCTTGCCGCCCACCGGTGACGTCGGCACCGACAGCGGTCGGGGAGCGGTGCTGCCGGGAGAGTCGTCCTCGGAGGTGTCGGCGGCCGGAGCCGGCGAGACTCGCTGGGCGCAGTCGGCAGTTGCGGGGGTGCTGACCGTCACCGTCGGGGGGAGCGGGGTGCCTTCGTCATCGGCGTGGGCGCTCGACGCCGGCGGCAGCACCGACCCGAACAGGACCGTCACGGCCGCGCCCAGCAGGGCCCATCGGCGTGCGGCGGGGTGGCTGGACCGGGCCGACGACGGACGGGACGACGAGGACGCAGCGGGGATCATCATTGCCCTGCAGGGTACTGCGGGACGGCCGGAGAACGGGCGTGCGGCGACCCGTCCGGCAGGTCCCGCTGCGGCGCCGTCAGCGGAAGTCGGACCCCAGCGTGAGGATGCAGAACACGGCCGCAGCGGCCACCGCGAGCGTCAGCACCGCCCCCGTGACGAGGCGAACGCGGGAGCCACCGGCGTTCCACCTGGCGCGTACCAGCAGCCCGACGTACCCCGCACCGAGCAGCACGGTGGCCAGGTCCCACAGCCGCCACCCGAGGGTCGCCCAGCGGGCGGCGAGGGAGTTCCAGTCGCCGCCGAACAGCAGGTCGCCGGCGAGCAGCCCTGGTGCGACGTGGCCGATCACCAGCACCATCAGCACTGCGGCGGCGATCGCCCGCGGGCGATCCGCCCGGGCAGGCTCGCTGCCCGGCGTCAAAGGGGACCGCGCAGATGCCGCCCGCGCACGGGCGCCGGCGTCCGCGGACCGTGCCGCGGACGGGTTCTTCGGCCGGTCGCTCATCGCAGCGTCCCGAATGTCTCGGTGGCCGCCGGCACCAGCAACGCCACTGCCAGCGCGACGGTCAGCACCAGCCACGCGATCACGGAGGAGTCCAGCAGCAGGCGACGCAGCCGGTCCGGGTCCGGCGCGGTCACGGTGGCGCAGATGAGGCTGCGGACGGTGTCGACGGCGAACCAGGTGACCCCGGACAGCACGGCGACGACGACCACGACGACCGGCAGCGAGCGGTAGACCTCGACCAGCCGCAGATAGCGCTCGGGTGAGAGACGGGCCAGCAGCCACGAGAGCACGGACACGACGGCGACGGCTGCGAGCGCGAGATGGCCCGCGGTCCTGGCCCTCGCCGGCCACCGGGCACCCGGTCCGGTACGTGGCAGGAAGCGCCGTCGGGCCGGTCGCGCGGAGCGGGAGGTGGGTCCGGACGGCACGTCGCCAGGGTAACGGGAGCACGAACGGACTGTGTAACGGTTGGATCGCGCCAAGGCCTGCAGGTGTTCCTCAGCGCCACCGGAAAGGTTACGGTGACTCGTCCCTCACCGCGCCGGACCTCGTGGTCCTGGCTGCTGTGGGAGAGTCGCCTGCAGCGTCGCAGCCGCTCACCGCAGCGGGTGTACAGAATCGAACAGGATGGTGATGACCGTGCGCCTTGAGCGCAATGGCTTCCGTCGGCTGCGTGTCGCAGCCCTGGCGGGTACAGCCGCGATGGCCCTCGTACTGACCGCATGCGGGAGCGACGCCACTCCCGGCGCGAGCAGCAACGCGCCGGCCCCGACCACGTCCGCCGCGGACACGGCCAGCAGCATGGCTCCGTCCACCTCCGAGTCGATGAGCGCGTCGAGCACGGAATCGAGCATGGAATCGAGCACGGAATCGAGCATGGAATCGAGCACGGAATCGAGCAGCGAGTCCTCCGGATCCTCCTCTGCCCCGTCCAGCAGCGGGTCGGCCACGCCGTCGGGTTCCGGTGTCGCAGAGCCCAGCATCACCGGTGATCCCGCCTCGGTGAAGGTCGGTCTGGCGTACGACGTCGGCGGCCGTGGCGACCAGTCGTTCAACGACTCCGCCGCTGCCGGTCTGGACAAGGCCAAGGCTGCCGGCGTCGTCATCACCGACGAGCTCGAGGCCAGCAACGGCGAGACCGACGCCAACAAGGAAGACCGGCTGCGGCAGCTCGCCGACAAGGGCGCGACCGTCATCATCGCGGTCGGCTTCGCCTACGCCACCCCGCTCAGCACTGTCGCTCCCGACTATCCGAAGGTGCACTTCGCGATCATCGACGACGCCGGGCTGTGCGACGCCGCCCGTGAGGGTGGGGCGGTGCCGAACGTTGCGTGCCTGACCTTCGCCGAGGAGCAGGGTTCCTACCTCGTCGGCGTTGCGGCTGCGCTGAAGTCCAAGACCGGCAAGGTCGGCTACATCGGCGGCGTCAACACCCCGCTGCTGCAGAAGTTCCAGGCCGGGTTCGAGGCCGGCGTCAAGGCCACCAAGGCTGATGCCACGGTCGAGTCCAAGTACATCTCCGAGCCGCCGGACTTCAGCGGCTTCAACGCTCCCGACAAGGGCGAGACCATCGCCAAGGGCATGTACTCCGGCGGGGCGGACATCATCTATGCCGCCGCCGGTGGCTCGGGTGCCGGTGTGTTCAAGGCTGCCAAGGCCGCGAAGACCTTCGGTATCGGCGTCGACTCCGATCAGTACAACGTCCCGGCCCTCGCGGATGTCAAGGACGTCATCATGACCTCGATGGTCAAGAACGTCGACGTCGCGGTCTACGCCGACGTCGTCGCTGCGGTCAACGGCAAGCCGCTGACCGGTCAGAAGGTCTACGACCTCAAGACCGGCGGCATCAGCTACTCGACCTCCGGTGGCTTCGTCACCGACATCGAGCCTCAGCTGAAGGAGGCGGAGGCCAAGATCGTCTCCGGCGAGATCAAGGTTCCGACCACTCCCGGAAGCTGAGCTGACCTCGGGTCGGGAGGGCGCCCCAGGCGCTCTCCCGACCGGGATCACTCGCATCACCCAGCGTCACGGAAGTACCCAGCTCGGCCCGGTCCCGGCGGACGTCGTCTGTCGGAACCGGGCCGATTCTGGTAGGACCGCACCTGAACGGACAGTGCACCGGGGATCTCCGGGCCAGCGACCGTCCCCGAACCGAAGGGCCGCACCGTTGCCTTCCCCTGAGCTTTCCGCCGACAGCGGATCGACCGTCGGCGTCAGCGGACCCGATGCGGTCCGGCTGTCCGGGATCACCAAACGGTTCCCCGGCGTGGTCGCCAACTTCGACATCTCGTTCGCGGTGAAGCGCGGGACCGTGCACGCCCTGGTGGGCGAGAACGGCGCCGGCAAGTCGACGCTGATGAAGACCCTGTACGGGATGCACAGACCCGACGAGGGAACGATCGAGATCGACGGAACGCCGGTCTCGTTCACCTCGCCGGCCGACGCGATCAAGGTCGGCATCGGGATGGTCCACCAGCACTTCATGCTGGCTGACAACCTCACCGTATGGGAGAACATCGTCCTGGGCGCCGAGTACATCACCGGCGGTTTCCGGCCGAAGGCCGCGATCGAGCTGATCTCCGAGATCGGTGCGAAGTACGGCCTGTACGTCGATCCCACCCGGCTGGTCGAGTCGCTCGGGGTCGGTGATCGGCAGCGGGTGGAGATCCTCAAGGTGCTCTACCGCGGGGCCAAGATCTTGATCCTGGACGAGCCCACCGCCGTGCTGGTCCCGCAGGAGGTCGACGAGTTGTTCGGCAACCTGCGCGAGCTCAAGCGGGAGGGCCTGACGATCGTGTTCATCTCGCACAAGCTCGACGAGGTGCGCAGCATCGCCGACGAGATCACCGTCATCCGTCGCGGGACGACGGTCGGCACCGCGGACCCCAAGCGCGTCACCAACCGTCAGCTGGCCGAGTTGATGGTCGGCTCGGCGCTGCCGATCCCCGAGCTGCGGGATTCCACCGTCACCACGCATCCGGTGCTCGACCTGGCCTCCGTCACCGTCCAGGAGGAGAACGGGCGGGCGGTGCTCAGCGACCTGACGTTGACCATCCATGCCGGCGAGGTCCGCGGCATCGCCGGCGTCGAGGGCAACGGTCAGGCCGAGCTGGTCGACGCGATCATGGGTCTGCGCCCCCTGGCGCACGGCACGGTGACCCTGGAGTCGGTGGACATCACCCGCGCCGCGACCAGGACCCGCCGGGAGGCCGGCATCGGCTTCATCCCGGAGGACCGGCACCGTCAGGGGCTGATCCTGGAGGGGAAACTCTGGGAGAACCGGATTCTGGGTCACCAGACCCGGCCGCCGCTCGCGTCCGGAGTGATGATCAACCGGGCCGCCGCGCGCAAGGACACCCAGCGGATCGTCGACGAATTCGACGTCCGCACGCCGGGCATCGAGGTCACCGCTGCGTCGTTGTCCGGCGGCAACCAGCAGAAGCTGATCGTCGGTCGTGAGATGAGCGGCGAACCTGTGCTGCTGATCGCCTCGCACCCCACCCGTGGTGTGGACGTCGGCGCCCAGGCCGCGATCTGGGAACACCTGCGCCGAGCCAGGGAGGCCGGTCTCGCCGTGCTGCTGATCTCGGCGGACCTGGAGGAACTGATCGGTATGTCCGACACCCTGTCGGTGATCCTGCGCGGCCGTTTCGTGGGGGAGTTCGACCCGCGCACCGTCACCCCCGAGGAGCTGGGAATCGCGATGACCGGTGGTGAGGTTGCCGGCGGTACGACGACGGAGTCCGTCGCCTCGAGCGCCGTGACCGACAGCGAACGGGGAGGAGCCCGGTGAACGGCCGTACCAAGTTCCTGCTCGCGGTGGCCGCACCGGTCGGTGCAGCGATCATCGCCGTCATCGTCACCAGCCTGGTGTTGCTGGCGACCGGTCACAGTCCGGGTGACGCCCTGGACGCGATCGTGGGGGCGTTCGGGCAGAACCGCACCCTGATCAACACCTTCAACGTGGCTGCCAACTACTACCTGGCGGCGGTGGCGGTGGCGATCGGGTTCAAGATGAACCTGTTCAACATCGGCGTCGACGGGCAGTACCGGTTGGCCGCGTTGCTGGCCGCCTGGGTCGCCGGCATGTCGTTCATGAACGGCCTGCCCAGCGTGCTGCGGATCGTCATCACCATCCTGGTTGCGATGATAGTCGGAGCTGCCTGGGCATCCATCGCCGCACTGCTGAAGGTGACCCGCGGGGTCAGCGAGGTGATCAGCACGATCATGCTGAACGCGATCGGGCTGGCTCTCGGGGCCTGGCTGCTGTCCACCGACCACCTCGCTGTTGCGGCGGGCAACAACGTCTCCACCCAGCCGATCACCGAGGGCGGCACGATCCCGACGATCGCGATCGGGGGCTCCTCGACGCCGCTGTACCCGATGATCGGGCTCGCTCTGCTGGTCGGTCTGATCTACGCGTTCCTGTTGTCGCGCACGGTCTTCGGCTTCTCGATCAAGGCCACCGGGATGAGCGAATCGGCGGCGGTGGCCAGCGGGATCAACGTCAAGAAGATGATCTTCGCGGCCATGTTGCTCTCCGGAGCAGTGGCCGGCCTGGTCGGCATGCCGGAGCTGCTCACTGGGCGTGAGGGTGCGTTCTCGCTGAACTTCCCCACCGGGATCGGCTTCATCGGTATCGCGGTGGCCCTGCTCGGCCGCAACCATCCCGTCGGGATGATCCTGGCCTCGCTGCTGTGGTCGGCGCTGGACGCCTCGTCCAACTCCCTGCAGGGTGCCGACATCCCCAAGGAACTCGTCACGATCATGCAGGGCGTGTTGCTGTTCGCCGTCGTCATCGCCTACGAGATCGTCCGTCGGGCCCGACGCCGGCTCGAGCAGCGCACGGTGGCCAGGACGCTGGCAGCCGCCCCGCCGCCGGGTGGCGGAGATCCCGATGCGGGCGGATTCGGAGGTGGGGGTCGCGATGACGGTCCCGACGATCCGCTGCCGGCCGGGCCCGGTACCCCCGACCTGCAGAAGGCGGTCAGCTCATGAGCACCCCCGTGAACCTCGGGACCTCGGCGGCCGACGCCGGCGACGTGGGTACCCCGATCGGACGACCGACAGCGACCCGCTCCAGCAAGGTGCATCCGGTCGTCTGGTTCGTCGTCGGGTTGGCCGGCCTGCTGCTGTTCTCCGCCGTGCGGAGCTTCACCGACGCGAACAACCTGACCTCCTCCGGCCTGATCGCCGCGGCGATCGGTGCAGCGATGCCGATCGCGCTCGCCGGTCTGTCGGGCCTGTGGGCCGAACGTGCGGGCGTGGTCAACATCGGTATCGAGGGCATGATGATCCTCGGTACCTTCGGTGCCGGGTGGGCGGGCTACCAGTGGGGCCCGTGGGCCGGCATGTTCTTCGCCGTCTTCTGCGGCGCGCTCGGTGGTCTGCTGCACGCCCTGGCCACCGTCACCTTCGGCGTGGACCACATCATCTCCGGCGTCGCGATCAACATCATCGCCCCCGGCGTCACGCTGTTCCTCGCGCGACTGCTGTTCACCGACGCCCCCGGTGGTGGGCAGAAACAGTCGCCGCCGGTCACCGATCTGCCGCGGATCACCGTTCCCTGGTTGTCGGACGCGCTGGCCAGTGTGGAGAAGAAGCAGATCTTCGGTGTCTCGGACCTGGCCGGCGTGCTGGGCGGGTTCGTCACCGGGCTGAGCCTGTTCACGGTGATCGCCGTGATCATCATCGTCGCGAGTGCGTATGTGTTGTGGCGCACCAAGTTCGGGCTGCGGCTGCGGTCGGTCGGCGAGGCCCCGTATGCCGCGGAATCGTTGGGCGTCAACGTCTACAGCTACAAGTGGGCGGCGATGACGATCTCCGGCGGGATCGCCGGTCTCGCCGGCGCGTTCCTGGTGATCGGGCTCAAGTACCAGGACGGCCAGACCGCCAACCGCGGATACATCGGGCTCGCCGCGATGATCTTCGGCAACTGGCGACCCGGTGGCATGACGGCCGGCGCCGCCCTGTTCGGGTACACCGACGGCCTTCAGCTCTACGACTCCGGCGACGCCGTGCATGCGCTGCTGATCATCCTGGCGGTCGCACTGCTGGCGGTCGGCCTCTACCAGGCCTACCGACGACACTTCGTGATCGCGACCGTCGCCGTGGCGATCGCGGCGGCGTGTGCGATCTGGTTCTTCACCAACGACGAGGTGCCCGGCGCGCTGGTCAAGGCAGCTCCGTACGCGATCACGTTGCTGGTGATGGGCCTGGCCTCGCAGAACCTCAGGATGCCCAAGGCCGACGGGCTGATCTATCGGAAGGGCGAACACTAGTGCCCGCAGATCTCCATCCGGTTGTCGACTGGGAGTCGTTGCGGGCGAGCGCGATCGAGGTCGCCGCGCTCGCGTACTGCCCGTACTCCCGGCTGCAGGTGGGAGCCGCGGCGATCGTCGCGGGGCAGGACGGAACGCTGCGCCGGATCACCGGCTGCAACGTCGAGAACGCCTCCTACGGTCTCGGGGCGTGCGCCGAGGTGACGCTGGCCGGGCAGCTGCGGTTGACCGGCGGTGGCCGGCTGGTGGCGCTGGCGTGCCGATCCGGTACCGGCGAACTGCTGATGCCGTGCGGTCGCTGCCGCCAGGTGATCTACGAGTTCGGCGGTCCCGACCTGCTCGTCGACACCCCGGACGGCATCCACGACATGCGGTGGGTGCTGCCCGCGGCCTTCGGCCCCGAACACCTGCCGACCTGACCCACCCGAGAATCCGACCGAGATCGCGCCGCTGTCCGGCGCGGTGAGGAAGTGACCGCAGATGTCTGCCCCCGCTGATCGCCCCGAGAACGTTGCCCTGCCCGGCTTCGCGACCGTCGATGTGATCCGTTCCAAGCGGGACGGCGGCGAGCTGGGCGATGCCCAGATCGACTGGGTGATCGATGGGTACACCCGCGGCGACGTGGCCGAGGAGCAGATGTCCGCCCTGCTGATGGCCATCTTCCTGAACGGTATGCAGCCGCGGGAGATCGCGTCCTGGACGGCGGCGATGATCGCTTCCGGTATCCGGCTCGACCTGTCGTCGGTCGGTCGGCCCACGGTCGACAAGCACTCCACCGGCGGCGTCGGCGACAAGATCTCGCTGCCGCTGGCACCGCTGGTCGCCGCCTGCGGCGCCGCCGTGCCGCAGCTCTCCGGCCGCGGGTTGGGCCACACCGGCGGCACCCTGGACAAGATGGAGTCGATCAGCGGCTGGCGGGCGACGTTGGAACCCGAGGAGATGATCGCCCAGCTGGCCTCCGTCGGCGCGGTGATCTGCGCGGCCTCCGCCGAGCTGGCCCCCGCGGACCGGAAGCTCTACGCCCTGCGCGATGTCACCTCGACCGTCGAGTCGATCCCGATGATCTCCGCGTCGATCATGAGCAAGAAGATCGCCGAAGGTACCGGCGCCCTGGTGCTCGACGTGAAGGTCGGCGCCGGGGCGTTCATGAAGGACCGCGAACGAGCCGCCGAGCTGGCCAGCACCATGGTGGGACTCGGTGCGGCACACGGGGTTCGGACCTCTGCGTTGCTCACCGACATGTCGACCCCGCTGGGCCGGGCGGTGGGAAACGCGGTGGAGGTCGCCGAGTCACTGGAGATCCTGGCCGGTGGGGGGCCGGTCGACGTACGGGAGCTGACGTTGGCCCTTGCGCGGGAGATGGTCTCGCTGGCGGGCCTGGACGTCGACCCCGAGCGGGTGCTCGATTCCGGCGCCGCGATGGATTCCTGGAAGGCGATGGTCGCCGCCCAGGGCGGCGACCCGGACGCTCCGCTGCCGGTGCCCCAGCACACCCACCAGGTGTTGGCCGAGGCGGACGGGGTGGTGCGCGAGGTCGACGCGCTCGCCGTCGGCACCGCGGCCTGGCGGTTGGGTGCCGGACGGGCGCGCAAGGAGGATCCGGTGCAGTACGCGGCCGGCCTGCTGTGCCACGTCGCGCCCGGATCCGCCGTCCGAGCCGGCGACGTGCTGTTCGAGCTGCACACCGACACCCAGGAGCGCATTCCTGGTGCGCTGCAGACCCTCAGCTCTGCGCTGCAGTTCGCCGCGGACGGGGAGACGGTGGTTCCCCGGGCGTCGATCGTGCTGGACGTCATCCGGTGACGGAGGTGCCGGCCGTCTCGCGCGGGACAGGCGAGCGACGGCGAAGGCGAGACCTGGTGGCGATCGTGCTGGTGGTGGTCGTGGCGCTGGCCTGCCTGCTGAGCCTGTTCGCACGACCGCTCGGGATCTCGGGCTGGCCGCTCGTCGCCCAGCTGATCAGTCTGAAGGTGTTGCTGGGCCTGGGCTTCGTCGTGCTGTCACTGGCGGTGGCCGGGATCGCTCAGCTGCTGGGCCGGCTCCGATCGCCGCTGGTGCTCAGCGTGTGCACCGCCCTGCTCGTCACGGGTGCGGTCCATGTCGGCACCGTCCTGGCACGCGGAGGCGCGGCCGATCCGGTGGCCGACGCCGATCTCACCGTGGTGGAGTTCAACGCCTTCGACACCGCCACCACGGCTGCGCAGCTGGCCGCACTGGTGCGATCGGCCGACGCCGACATCGTGACCCTGCCCGAGGCGAGCGAGCAGACGACCTCCGAGGCTGCTGCGCTGCTCGCCGCCGGGGGCCTCGACTTCCGGGTGTTCACGATGACCACTGCGGGCCCGTATCCGCTGCCGCTGTCGGCGCTGGTCCGTCGCAGCCTCGGTGACTACCGGCAGCTGCCCGGCCCGCAACTGCGCTACGGCTCGCTGGTGCTGGAGCCCGCCACCGCCGGTTCACCCCGCATCGTCGCCGTGCACCCGACGAACCCGGGGCTTCGATCCTCGCTCTCCGAGTGGCGATCGGAGACCACCACTGCGGCCCGGCAGTGCGTCCCTGGGTCCAACACGATCGTCGCCGGCGATTTCAACTCCACTGTCGATCACCCGGCATTCGCTGACCTGCCCTGCGTGGACGCCGCCACCCAGGCCGGCGCCGGCTCAGCCGGCACCTGGCCGTCCGGGATGCCGTCCGCCCTGGCTGCGCCGATCGACCACGTGATCGTCGACCCTCGTGCCTATCGCGCTGTTGCAGCCTGGACCGTCCGCACCGGCGGGAGCGATCATCGGGCGCTGGTCGTGCAGTTGCGACGCGCCTGAGGCCGGCACTTCTCCACCGAGCTCTGCCGGCCACCTGCGGCAGGTAGGTTGCTCTGATGTCCGTCCCCCTCAGCTCCGAATCCATCCGCGCAGCGCCGAAAGTGCTGCTGCACGACCACCTCGACGGGGGGTTGCGGCCGGCGACGATCATCGAGCTCGCCGACCAGCTGGGGTACACCGACCTCCCGACCACCGACGGGGACGAGCTCGGCCGCTGGTTCACCTCGGCGGCGGACTCCGGTTCGCTGGAGCGGTATCTCGAGACGTTCGCGCACACCGTCGGCGTGATGCAGACAAGGGACACGTTGCTGCGCGTGGCGTCCGAGTGCGCTCAGGACCTGGCTGACGACGGTGTGGTCTACGCCGAGGTGCGCTTCGCTCCCGAACTGCACACCGAGCTGGGGCTGTCACTGGAAGAGGTCGTCCGCGCCGTGCTGGACGGTTTCGCTGAGGGCAGCCGGATCGCAGCGGAGCGGGGCAAGCAGATCCGGGTGCGGGCACTGCTCACCGCCATGCGGCATGCCGCCAAGTCGCGGGAGATCGCCGAGCTGGTGATCGCCCACCGCGACGAGGAGATCGCCGGGTTCGACATCGCCGGCGCCGAGGCGGGATTCCCGCCCAGCCGCCACCTGGACGCCTTCGAGTACCTGCGACGGGAGAACGCGCACTTCACGATCCACGCGGGGGAGGCCTTCGGGCTGAAGTCGATCTGGGAGGCGTTGCAGTGGTGCGGCGCCGACCGGCTCGGGCACGGCGTCCGGATCATCGACGACATCCCGACCGATCCGGACGAGCCCGCCGGGCTGCTCGCCCAGTACGTGCGTGACAAGCGGATCCCCTTGGAGATGTGCCCGTCGTCGAACGTCCAGACCGGTGCGGCGGCGTCGATCGCCGAGCACCCGATCAAACGGCTCACCGAGCTGCGGTTCCGAGTCACCGTCAACACCGACAACCGCCTGATGTCCGGGTGCAGCATGACGAGCGAGATGCTCGCTCTCGTCGAGGCATTCGACTACGGCTGGGACACCCTTGCGTGGTTCACGGTCAACGCGATGAAGTCGGCCTTCCTGCCCTTCGAAGAGCGGCTCGCGCTGATCAACGACGTCATCAAGCCGGGGTACGCCGCACTCTCGCGGTGATCGAGCGAGCGACGAACGAGCGCGGACGAGATCCCGTTGCTGCGCAGTCGGTCCCGGATCTGACGGGGTCTCGTCCCACTCCGTTCGCTCGACCGCCGGCTCCGGTGATCGAGCAAGCGAGGAACGAGCGCGTCGAGATCCCGGACGATCGACGACGGGGTCTCGACTCCTGCGTCGCTCGACCTCCGAATTTCGCCGATCGCTCTGTGTCGCAACAGATCCGGTGATCGAGCAAGCGAGGAACCAGCGCGTCGAGATCCCGGACGATCGACGACGGGGTCTCGACTCCTGCGTCGCTCG
>JBBJML010000065.1:0-16640 GCA_037720195.1 Nakamurella sp.
GGGCGCAGCACCGCGGCCATCCGGCCCCGCACCCGCCGCTCGCTCCCGGGAGCCCGGAAGACCATGACGTTGCCGGGGCAGACGATCAGATCGAACTCCGTCGGCCCACCCACCCCCGCAAGCCAACCGGCATCCAACGCCAGCAGATCCCGGTGGAACAACCGCGCCGCGGCATAGCGAGCGAGTCCGTCGGCGACCAGGGAACCGTCAGCGTCGACCCCGATCACGTCGTGGCCACGCGCCTGCAGTGCCGCCGTCACCCGACCAGGCCCGCAGCCGGCGTCGAGGATGCGCGACCCCGGAGCAGCGAGCATGTCGGCGAAACGCGCTTCACCGTCGAGGTCGGCGCCGTCGGTGAAGAGCTGTGCGAACCGGTCGGAGTAGGCCTGCCAGTCGTCGCCGGTGAACTCCTGCGCCCACCGCGTCGGAGCGATCTGTTCGAAGTCCGCAGTCATCCCACGAGTATCACCGACCGCTGTCCGACCGCTCCACTGCCACGTCCGAATCCCGCTGGTACGCCGACCGGTCAAGGGGCAGAGTGGTTGCTGTGACCACCGATCTGCCTCCCGACCCCGACACCGCCTATCGGGCGATCGAGACCAAGGACTCCCGTTTCGACGGCCAGTTCTTCACCGCCGTCCGCACCACCCGGATCTACTGTCGGCCGGGCTGTCCGGCGCGCACCCCTCAGCGACAGAACGTGCACTTCTACTCCACCTCGGCCGCAGCGCAGGCCGCCGGCTACCGGGCCTGCAAGCGCTGCCTGCCCGACGCCGCTCCGGGTTCACCGGAGTGGAACGTCCGCCGCGACACCGTCGGCGCCGCGATGCGGCTGATCGGTGACGGGGTCGTCGACCGCGAAGGGGTCCCTGGCCTCGCTCGCCGACTCGGGTACACCCCGCGCCACCTCGGACGGCTGCTGGCCGCCGAACTCGGAGCCTCGCCGCTCGCCCTGGCCCGCGCACGGCGCGCGCACACCGCCCGCGTTCTGCTCACCTCCACGACGATGCCGATCTCCGACGTGGCCTTCGCAGCCGGCTTCTCCTCCATCCGGCAGTTCAACGACACGGTGCGCGAGGTCTTCGACACCGACCCCAGCATGCTGCGTCGGGCCGGTCGACCGGCGGCTGGAACTCCGGGGACGATCCGGCTGCGGCTGCCGGTCCGGACGCCCTTCGCGTCGACCGCCCTGCTGAACTTCTTCGCCGACCATGCGCTCGCCGGGGTCGAGCACGTCGAGGGCCGCAGCTACTCCCGCTCGTTGCGCCTGCCGGCCGGGACCGGCATCGTCCAGCTCGAGTTCCCACCCGACGCACCGGAACCCGGACCCAGGACCCATGTCGATGCGGTGCTGCGGCTCGAGCACCTCTCCGACCTGGCGCCGGCCGTCGACCGGTGCCGCCGGTTGCTGGACGCGGACGCCGATCCGGTGGGCATCGACGCCGCGCTGGCCGCCGATCCGGCGCTCGCCACGGAGATTGCTGACCTGCCGGGGCTCCGCCTACCCGGCGCGGTGGACGGGCCGGAAGCGCTGATCAGAACCCTGTTGGGACAACAGATATCGGTCGCCGCGGCTCGCACCACCGGCACCCGCCTGGCGATGCGGATCGGCGAACGGCCGGCGGTGACGGACGACCACATCACGCTGTTGTTCCCGTCCAGCGCCGCCATCGCCGCACTCGGCGCCGAGGCGATCGGTGGTCCCCGTCGGCGCGCAGCCACCATCGTCGACACCGCCGCGGCCATGGCCTCCGGCGAACTGGTCGTGCACGCCGGCCGACGCACGACCGACCTGCTGGAGGCGCTGACGGCACGGCCGGGGATCGGCCCGTGGACCGCCGGCTACGTCGCGATGCGGGTGCTCGGCGATCCGGACATCCTGCTCGACGGCGATCTCGTGCTCCGCCAGGGTGCGGCCCTCGTCGGGGTGCCGTCGACCGACCGCGCGTTCGCCGCCGCCGGACACCGCTGGAGCCCGTTCCGTTCCTACGCCGGCATGCACCTGTGGCGGATCGCGCTGCAGGAGCGTGCCCGCACTGCCGCCATCCGCACCGCTGCCACCAGAACCGTCACAGCCCGCCCGACCCGGAAGAGGACCTCATGAGCACTGTGCTCACCAGCACCGCACTCACCACCACCACCGCGACCCCGGTCGGCCCGTTCACCGTCGTCGTCGCCCCAGCCGGCGATCAGAACCCGGACGGCGCAACGGTTCTGGCCTCCGGTTGGACCGACGACCTGTCGATGCTGACACCGCAGATCCATCCCTCGCTGCGCCCGGACAGCTTCACCGAACGCGCGCGCATCGCCGGCATCACCGATGCCGTCATCGCCTTCCACGAAGGCGATCTGGCCGCGATCGATGACGTTGCAGTGCACCAGGCCTCGGCCGAGTTCCGCTCCCATGCCTGGGATGTGCTGCGGACGGTGCAGGCCGGGACCGTCGTCACCTACACGCAGTACGCAGCGCTGTCCGGTCGCCCGGCAGCGGTCCGCGCCGCCGCCGGGGCGTGTGCGTTCAACGCTGCTGCCCTCTTCGTACCGTGCCACCGGGTGGTCCGCACGGACGGCACCATGGGGGGCTTCCGGTGGGGTCTACCGGTGAAGCACTGGCTGCTGGAGCACGAAGGAGCGTCCGTCGGAGCGCACCAGCAGCAACCCGCGCTCCCGATCTGACCGACCGCTGACCCTGCAACACTGGGCGGATGCGGACCACCCTGTTCCGAGTGACGGCAGCCCTGGATGTCGCTGCGGCAGCGGTCGGGACTCCCACAGCGCGCCGCGTCAGGTCGCTCACGAAGGCGGCGCTGATGCCCGTGCTCGGGTTCTCGGCACTGCGCCGCACACCTGGCGCACGCAGCCGGCGGGCCGGGACAGCGGCAGCGGGACTCGCGCTGTCCTGGTGCGGCGACGTCGCACTGTTGCGGGACGATGAGACGGCGTTCGTCGTCGGGTTGGGAGCCTTTCTCGGCGGACACCTCGCCTACGGGGCGGGTTTCGGCGCCGCGGGCGGCGTCGACGGGCTCCGGAGCAATCCGCTGCTCGCGGTCCCCGCGCTCGCCGTCGCCGGCGCAGGTGCAGCCGCGCTGCTCCCCGTCGCCGGCAGTCTGCGTGGGCCGGTGGCCGGCTACATCGGCGTCATCACGGCCATGACCGCGCTCGCGATCGGCACCCGGAGACCGACTGCGATCGCCGGGGCAGCGCTGTTCTGCGCGTCCGATCTGCTGCTCGGTCTGTCCCGGTTCCGCATGCTGCCGCTCCCGAAGTCCGTCGTCCACGCGGTCGTGATGACCACCTACTCTGCAGCGCAGGAGTTGATCGTCCGATCACTGCTGGAGTCACCCGGCAACGGCTGAGATCGAACGCTCCGACCCCAACGAGTCAGGGATCGACCGGAGTTTCCGCCGCCGCTGATCCGCGGGAATGGCCCTGGTCCTACCCTGGGCACGTGCAGAACCAGGCGACAGCCCCCGATCTGACCGACCAGGATCCGACCGATTCCGAGCTGGCCACCCGGCTGGTGCTGGACGCATCGACGCTTGCCGCGCAGATGCGCCGCGGCGGACTCACGACCAAGGCCAAGACGTCGGTGTCCGATGTCGTCACGGCCGCCGACCTGGCTGCCGAGGAACTGGTCACCGAGACCCTGACCGCGCTCCGTCCCGATGACGGGATCGTCGGCGAGGAGGGCACCGCGGTGACCGGCACCACCGGCCGCACCTGGGTGATCGATCCGGTGGACGGGACCTACAACTTCGCCTCCGGTCTGGACTACTGGTGCTCGGCGCTGGCCCTGCGCGGGCCGGATGCAACCTCCCCCACCGGCGAGGACGCGGTGATCCTGGGCGCAGTGGCGCACGAGCCGTCCGGCGAGAGCTGGCTGGGCGGACCGGATCACCCCACGACCCTGCGCGGCGTTCCGGTGCCACGGCTGGCCGAGCAATCGTTGGATCAGATCAGCCTGAGCACCTACCTGCACCCCACGCTGCTGCACGACCCACATGCCCGCGAGCCGTTCCTGGCCATGGCATCCCGCGCGGCGACGGTCCGGATGCTCGGCTCCGGCTCGATGGATCTCGCCGGGGTCGCCTCCGGCCGTCTCGGAGTCTGGGCCCAGCACTCCACGCCGTCCTGGGACTGGCTCCCCGGCGCCGCTCTGGTGCGCGGCGCGGGAGGTGTGGCACGCACTCATCTGCATCGCGGCCTGCGCTGGCACGTGGCCGGCAACCGCTTGGTCGTCGAGCAGGTCATCGAGCTGCTGACAGGCGCCTGACCGCCTCAGCCCAGGTCGCTGCCACTGTCGGAGCCCTCTGCGACAGTCCTGGGCATGAACTCGTCCTCGCTCGTCGGTGCGGCCCTGCTGCTGGCGGGCCTGCTGATCGGGCTCCTGCTCGGACTGCGCCTCGCGCGGTTCCGGGGCGCCCCGCTGCCCGCCGGAGCGGTGGACCCGGTACTGGCCGTGGCCGAGGTCCTCCGCCCGGCGAGTGCAGCGCTCGGCCGGGTGGAGGCCGAGCTGCATCGCGTCGAACGGGAGCGCATCGGGAGCTATGCGGGGCTGCGTGAACAGATCGCTGCCCTGCACCGCAGTTCGACCGACCTCGGCCGACAGACCCGCTCGCTGTCGGACGCGCTGCGCCATCCCGGCACCCGGGGCCGCTGGGGTGAGCTGCAACTGCAGCGCATCGTCGAGCTCACCGGCATGCTCGAGCACTGCGATTTCGACACCCAGACCACGCTTCCGGACGCCTTCGATGCCGACGGCAGCCTGCGCCCCGACATGGTGATCCGGTTGGCCGGCGACCGGAACATCCCGGTTGATGCCAAGGTGCCGTTGCAGAGTTGGCTGGCGGCCACCGACGCTTCCGACGCCCGTGCCGGGGCGCCGGTGGATCCGGTGGTCGACGACCGTCGGCGTCGCGCGGCCATGGCCGAGCATGCCAGGGCGTTCCGGCTGCACGTGGATGCGTTGGCGCGCAAGGCCTATTGGCGTCAGTTCCATCCGACGCCCGAGTTCGTGGTGATGTTCGTGCCAGGGGACGCGCTGCTCGACATCGCCCTGCAGGTCGATCCGGCGCTCACCGAGTACGCGTTCGCCAAGAACGTGGTGATCGCCACGCCGTCGACACTGTTCGGCCTGTTGCGGGCCGTCGCGGTTACGTGGCGATCGGAACGGTTGTCGGAATCCGCGGAGGAAGTGCACCGGCTGGGTCGGGAGCTCTTCCACCGGTTGGGCGTCTTCAGCGACCATCTGGGCAAACTGGGCGGGGGACTGGCCAAGTCGGTCGATGCCTACAACGCGGCCGTCCGCTCCTACGACAGTCGGCTGGTGGTGACCGCCCGGCGTCTCGGGGAGATGTCCGGTGCCGCCGAGGACGACCTCACCGTCCCCCTGCTGACGACGGTTCCGGTGGGCGCGAGCTCCGCACACCCGGAGGACGGCGAGAATCGCGAGCGGGACGGCGCGGCTCCAGGGAGATCGGCCGACGATGACGCCTTCGAGCAGCGCCTGGCAGGTTTCGCCGTCCGGACGACGGCAGATCCGGTCGATTTGAACGATCGGGGCGCTACCGTGGACCGGTGACGACTGCGACTGTGCGCCCCGAGCCCGACTCCGCCGACCAACTGGCGCTCGCCTCGATCGTGCCTGCCGTCCGCGGCATCCCCTGGTATGGCGCGGTGCTGGTCGCGGTGGTGTTGACCCTCGTCGGCGCGATGATCGGTGGCGCCGAGTTCACCGAGGGTGTGCCAACCGTGCTGTGGATCGCCTACCTGGCGGGATGCATCCTCGCGGTTGCGGCCGTCCGACGGCGTGCGGTCTTCACGGCGATCGTCCAGCCGCCCCTGGTCGGCGTGCTCGTCGTGTTCGTCTACGCCAAGTTCTTCACCACCTCAGGGACCATCGGTTCAGCGGTCAACGTGGTGAAGATCTTCCCGATGGTCGCGATCGCCACCACGGCCTGCCTGGTGATCGGACTGATCCGGATCTTCACCCAGCCGCTGCGCCGTGACGCGGTGGCCCGGCCGGCCGAAACCGCGGACGCCGACCTGCGCTGAGCGGTCCCGCACCTGAGCGGTCCCGGACGCCAGCGACCCAACACCTGTGGTCCGGATCCTGATCGGCGGTCAGCTCGCTGACGGCACCTGACGGCGCCGCAGCTCCTTCGGCAACGAGAACGTCAACGTCTCCTGCGCCGCGGTGATCTCGCTGACGTCGGCATAGCCCCGCTCGACCAGCCAGTCCAGGACGCCCTCGACCAGGTCCTCCGGCACCGACGCCCCTGAGGTCACACCGACGGTCCGCACCCCGTCGAGCACCGACTCGTCGATCTCGTGGGCGTAGTCGATCAGGAACGATGCGCGCGCCCCTGCATCGAGCGCGACCTCGACGAGCCGCACGGAGTTCGAGGAGTTGCGGGAACCGACGACGATCACCAGATCGCACTCCGGCGCGATCTGCTTGACCACTTCCTGGCGGTTCTGGGTCGCGTAGCAGATGTCGTCACTGGGTGGGCTGACCAGCAGCGGGAACCGCTTGCGGATCAGGTCGACGGTTTCCAGGGTCTCGTCCACCGACAGCGTCGTCTGGCTCAGCCAGACCACCTTCTCCGGATCCCGGATGGTGACCGCATCGACGTCCGCCGCGCTGTCGACGATCTGGATCGACTCCGGAGCCTCGCCGTAGGTCCCCTCGACCTCCTCGTGGCCGGTGTGACCGATCAGCAGGATGTCGTAGTCCTCGGAGGCGAACCGGGTGGCCTCCTTGTGGACCTTGGTGACCAGCGGGCAGGTCGCGTCGATCACCGAGAGCTTGCGTTGCTCGGCTTCGGCGTGGACGGCGGGCGACACCCCGTGCGCGGAGAAAACCACCAACGCACCCTCCGGAACCTCGCCGGTCTCCTCGACGAAGATCGCACCGCGGCGCTCCAGGGTGGCGACCACGTGCTTGTTGTGCACGATCTGTTTGCGCACGTAGACCGGTGCGCCGTACTGCTCCAGAGCCTTCTCGACGGTCACCACTGCACGGTCGACACCGGCACAGTAGCCACGCGGGCGGGCGAGCAGCACGCGCTTGCCGCCGGTGTCCGGAGCGCGGAAGCCGCCGGTCGCTGCGGGAGCGGTCGGCGGGTTGGGCGCGGAAGGGTCAGCGGGCATCCCTCCATCGTAGGGACCGATCCCGCTCCCGCCCACGCTCGGCGTGGGCGAGAGCGTTCGCATCGCCGCACGGAATGCGGCACGCTGGGCACATGTCCTCGCTGCCGTTCCCGCTCCGGCTCGCGGCCGGCCTCGTTGCCACCGGTATCGACACCGTGCGCAGGCTTCCCGAAGAACTCCCGGCGCTCGGGGTGCGGCTGGCCGGCACCGCCGCCAAGCTCGCGCTGCAGGTCCGCAACGAGATCACCGAGTTGGTGATCCGCGGCGACGAGCTCCTGGAGGGCACCCCCGCCGCCCAGGCGAATCCCACCTGGGCCCGGTTCGACGATGACACCGACCAGGCAGAGACCTCAGCCGACGCCGGCGCCGACGGTGCCGATCACGCCCCCGGAAGGGACACCGACGCTGAAACGGTCGTCGCTCCCCCGGCGCGCCGGCCGAAGCGGATCCGGGTGTCTCCCGACGACGCCGCCGAGATCGGCGACGCAGCACCCGGCTGGTCCGACCCGCTCACCGACACCCCGGCTCCCGCTACGGGTTCGGCAGACTCCATCGTGGCCGGGTACGGCTCGCTGACCCTCGGCCAGCTGCGGAGTCGGCTGACCGAGCTCGAGCTCGGCGACCTGCGGTCCCTGCTCGCCGCCGAGGACCGGGATGCGCGACGCCCGGCGTTCCTGACGCTCATCAGCAATCGCATCGCGACCCTCGAGCGCACCGGATCGTGACCGATCCCGCCGCGATGCCGGCGCCTCCGCCGAGGTTGGCGAGCGACACCTCGCGGGAGAATCCCTGGCCGGTCCGCTCCCTGTCACAGCGGATGGTGGAGTACATCGGCAAGGCCCCTGCCGCGTGGGTCGAGGGCCAGATCGCCGAGCTCAGCGTTCGGCCGGGGCAATCGACCGCGTACCTCACCCTGCGTGATCCGGCGGTCGACATGTCGCTCAGGCTGACGTGCTCCCGGGGGCTGATCGACGATCAGGCCGCCGCCGCGAAGGTCGGCAGCCGGATAGTGGTGCACGGCAAGTTCGACTACTGGGCGGCTCGCGGGACCCTGTCGTTCCGGGTCGACGCGCTGTACCCGGTCGGGATCGGTGAGCTGCTGGCCAGGCTCGAGCGGGTCAGGGCGCTGCTGGCCGCCGAGGGGCTGACGGCCGATTCCCGGAAGAAGCCGCTGCCGTTCCTGCCACGCGGGATCGGGTTGATCACCAGCCGCGACTCGGCCGCCGAGACCGATTTCCTGACCCACGCCCGGTTGCGGTGGCCGGCAGTCACCGTGCGCGTCGCCCACTCCCTCGTACAGGGCACTCAGGCCGTCGGGCAGTTGATCGAAGCGGTCAAGAACCTGGACGCAGACCCCGGAGTGGACGTGATCGTGCTGGCCCGCGGCGGCGGCTCGGTCGAGGACCTGCTGCCGTTCTCCGACGAGTTGCTCTGCCGCACGGTCGCTGCCTGCCGCACCCCGGTGGTCTCGGCGATCGGCCACGAACCGGACCACCCCATCCTCGACGACGTCGCCGACCTGCGCTGCTCGACCCCGACGGACGCCGGCAAACGGATCGTGCCGGACGTCGCCGCCGAGCTGGCCGGGATCGACGGTCTGCGCCGGCGGTCCCGGCGTGCACTGGCCGGCTGGGTGGAGCGCGAACGTCTCCGGCTGGACCGCATCGCGTCGGCGACCGTACTGGCCAGGCCGCTGGTGCCGATCGCCGAGCGCCGGGCGGTCGTCGATCGCCTCAGCGACCGGGCCCGCACCACGATCACCGGACGCCTCGCCAGCGCCGGACGAGATCTGGACCATCGACGGGCACAGCTCGCCGCCCTCGGCCCGAATGCCACCCTCGCCCGCGGCTACGCCGTGGTCCGGGCCGCCGGCGCACTGCTGGTCGATCCGGACCAGGCACCGGCGGGCACCGGACTGCGGATCCGCGTCCGCGACGGCGTCCTGCACGCGACCAGCACCGGCCCGGAACCCGACCTGAACCCACCACCGCCGAAGGAACAGCGATGAGCCCCGCCAAGAAGGCGCCCGCCACCACCACCGACCCGACGTCCGAGGAACCCGACGCCCCGCTCAGCTACGAGCAGGCCAGGGATGAACTCGCCCAGGTGGTCGGCACGCTCGAGTCCGGCGGACTCGACCTCGAGGAGTCGCTGACCCTGTGGGAGCGCGGCGAGCAACTCGCGCGGCGCTGCGAAGCGTTGCTGGACGGCGCCCAGGCGCGGGTGCGAGCAGTGCTCGACCGGGTCGAGGACGAGGAACTGGACGAGCTCGAGGAGTGATGCTCACAGAACACGTCTCCAGTGAGTGGAACCCGGCCGTCCCCCGCCTAAATCGTGCACTGACGACCGGTTCTGTGAGCAACGAGCCGCCAGGCCGCGGTACCGCGCGTGGGACACTGAGGCGGTGAGTTCCCCGCACCACGACCCCCGGCCCGGCAGCGCAGATTCCGTCGCCACTGACCCTGCAGCTCCCGTCAGCGGTCGGCCCGGGAACGCCCCCGAGCAGAGCATCGCCCCAGAACAGAGCGCGGCCGCGGCGGCGGCCGCGGGTCAGGGCATCACGATCGAATCGAACCCGATCGCCGTCCCGAAGACCAAGCGCAACAAGACGATGCGCGACATGGCCCTGTCGATGGGCCTGCTGGTGGTCGTCGTGCTGTTGTTCGTCGGCATCAACGGCGGATTCACCTTCTCCCCCGGTACCCCCACGGACACCGGCCCG
This sequence comes from Nakamurella sp., assembly GCA_037720195.1. Lineage (GTDB taxonomy): Bacteria > Actinomycetota > Actinomycetes > Mycobacteriales > Nakamurellaceae > Nakamurella. The sequence goes on from JBBJML010000065.1 coordinate 9,875, forward strand.
GTCCCCAGCGCCGACGCCACCGGTCAGTTCGCCAAGGCCCCGCGGCTGCTGCCGTTCACCCCGATCGTCCCGCAGGGCATCCCGGACGACTGGCACCCCAACAGCGCTGCGCAGACCGATCCCGACGCCGCACCGGCCGGCACCCCGCTGACGGTGCGCGCCGGCTGGCTGATCCCGGACGGCAAGTTCATCGGCCTCATCGCCAGCAACGCCGATCCCACCGCCCTGCTCGGCTCCGAGTTCGGCGCGGTCGGCGCCGATGTCGGGACCGTCGACGTCGACGGCATCACCTGGACCGTCGGGACGGGCATTCGCAGTGAGCCCGCATGGTTCCGTACCGCGGGCGGGGTGACGTACCTGATCACCGGTAGCGCAGACCCGGCCGCGTTCCGCACCCTGGCCGACACCGTGCGCGGCTGACCCCGCGCTCCCCGGGTGTGATTCGCCCGACCTGTACCGATCTGCGGTTCCGGCCGTCGCAGCGCTGCCGTTACGGTTGATCCATGGCTGATCACAACGACGTCGATCCGAGCTCCACCGGGCCCGCAGCAGACGCCGGAACCGAATTCCGCATCGAGCACGACACGATGGGCGACGTCCGGGTGCCCCGCCTGGCCAAGTACCAGGCGCAGACGCAGCGGGCGGTGGAGAACTTCCCCATCTCCGGCCGAGGCCTCGAGCGCGGCCAGATCCGGGCTCTCGCCCTGATCAAGGGCGCCGCCGCCAAGATCAACGCCGGTCTCGGCGTGGTCCCGGACGACATCGCCGGCGCCATCCAGGCTGCTGCCGCGCAGGTCGCCGAAGGCGTGTTCGACGGGGATTTCCCGATCGACGTCTTCCAGACCGGCTCCGGCACCAGCTCCAACATGAACACCAACGAGGTCATCTCGACCGTCGCCACCGAGTCGCTCGGCGGCAAGGTGCACCCCAACGACCACGTCAACGCGAGCCAGTCGTCCAACGACGTCTTCCCGACGTCCATCCACGTGGCCGCCACCGAAGCCGTGGTCCGCGGACTCATCCCGTCCCTCGCCCACCTCGCCGAGGCGCTCGAGGCGAAGTCCGCCGAGTGGGCCACCGTGGTGAAGTCCGGTCGCACCCACCTGATGGACGCCACCCCCGTCACCCTCGGCCAGGAATTCGGCGGCTATGCCGCGCAGGTCCGGTACGGCATCGAGCGGCTCGAATCGTCGCTGCCGCGGCTGGCCGAGCTGCCGCTGGGTGGCACCGCCGTCGGCACCGGGATCAACACTCCTCCCGGTTTCTCCGCAGCGGTGATCGCCGAGCTCGCCGCCGTGACGGACCTGCCGTTCACCGAGGCCCGCAACCACTTCGAGGCGCAGGGCGCCAGGGACTCGCTGGTCGAGACCTCGGGGCAGCTCCGCACCATCGCCGTCGGCCTGACGAAGATCTGCAACGACATCCGCTGGATGGGGTCGGGTCCGCGCGCCGGCCTCGCTGAGATCCACCTGCCCGATCTGCAGCCGGGCAGCTCGATCATGCCTGGCAAGGTCAACCCGGTGCTGCCGGAGGCCACACTGATGGTCGCTGCGCAGGTGATCGGCAACGATGCGACGGTGGCGTTCGCCGGCAGTCAGGGCAACTTCGAGCTCAACGTGATGTTCCCGGTGATGGCCCGCAACCTGCTCGAATCGATCCGGCTGATCGGCAATGTCTCCCGCCTGCTGGGCGACCGCTGCATCTCCGGGATCGTCGCGGACGTCGCCCGCTGCCTTGCCTTCGCCGAGTCGAGCCCGTCGATCGTCACGCCGCTCAACAGGTACATCGGCTACGAGGAGGCCGCCTCCGTCGCCAAGCAGGCGCTCAAGCAGAACAAGACCATCAAGACGGTCGTGCTGGAGCGCGGCCACGTCGAGGCCGGGAAGCTCACCGCCGAGCAGCTCGACGCGGCGCTCGACGTGTTGTCCATGACGCACCCCTGATCCCCATCCCCTCATCGGGGCTCGTCCCCCGCAGGTCATGTTCCCGACCCTGTGGGCCGCCGCAGGACGCCCACCACCCAGGCCGTGAAATCGTCCGTCGACCAGCCCGCTTCGACGACCAGGGACCGGTAGACGCCGGGAGTGGCCAGCGCCTTGAGGACGGCGCGCGCCTCGGGCACGGACGCGACGACCTCCCCCAAGGTCGCGGTCATGGCGTCGAGGACCTGATCCCGCCCTGCGAGCTTGGCACGCAACAGGTCTCGGGTCTCCGGAGACTCGTCGGTGGCGGCGTCGAAGATCACCGCGACGTCCAGACCCACTGCGTACAGCCGGGTCAGCCAGGCTGCGGTGCCGACCAGCCGTGATTCCGGATCGGGATCGGCCAACACGGCCTCGGCGCGTTCCCTGGCCCCCGCATCCCGCAGCCAGTTCTCGCAGATCCGCGACAGGATCTCCCTCTTGGTCCCGAAGGCCGCATAGATCGTTCGGACGGCGACGCCGGCCGCCCCCGCGATCGCCTCGATGCTGGTGCTCCCGTAGCCACCGGAGCTGAAGAGCCGGCGCGCTTCTGCTGCGATGCGGTCCTTGGTCTCCTCCGCCTGGATCTGCCGGTGAACGGCCTTGACGCGGGCGGGCATCCAGGAACACTATCAATGCACTCATTGCAGTGTTACTGCACTCAGTACACTGCCACTACCAACAGGAGACACCATGATCACCACGAAGGACGACAGCATCCGGGTCCTGCACCGCATCTTCGACGAGGGTTTCTCGACCGGGGACACCGCCATCGTCGACGAGCTGTGCTCCCCGGATCTGATCGAGCACCAGTTCGGGCTGCAGGGCACGGGGCCTGCCGCCCTCGACCGGGTCAAGGCGGCCATCCGGGACGTTCACACGATGGCTCCCGACCTCCGCTTCCGGATCGAGGACAGTGCGCGCAGCGGTGACGTCGTGTGGGTGCGGGTGCATGCCATCGGTACGGCCACCGGCCCGTTCTTCGGGCCGGCCAGCGGTCGGCCGTTGGACTTCACCGTCGTCGACATCGCCAGGATCCTCGACGGCAGGATCGTCGAGCACTGGGGAGTTCCGGACCGGTTCGCGATCCTGGCGCAAACCGGTGTGCTGGAACGGGTCTCAGCCGCTCCGACGCCCTGACGGTCAGTAGCCTGCGCTCCGATCCGATCCACCGGTACTCAGGCCAGTCGCTCGCCCGCTTCGACGGGAGCGCTGATCCTGTTCTCCGGAGGAGCGAGCGGACACACCCAGGACGGGTCATAGCGGCACGACGGGTGGTAGAGGAAGTTCAGATCGACGACCAGCCCGTCCTGGGTGCCCCCGAGGTCGGCGCTCTTGGCGGTGTCCAGCAGGTACCGGCCCGCGCCGTAGCTGGTGTCGCCCGCCGTCCCGTCCCGCAGCGGGAGGAACAGCCCGCCGCCGTACTGCGGCAGCCACCACACGGCGACGGTGGCTGCGAGCGGGTCCGGGAGCCGCACCGTCCCCAGTTGCTCGAGCACCGTCACGCCATCGACGCCGGAGTCCACCTCGTAGCGCCGTGGGTCGTCCATTGCCGCGATCGGGAGCTCGAAGCGCAGCTCCGCGCGATAGGGCCAGTACGGGATCCCGCTGCGGCGCAAAGGATCTCCTGTGGGCAGCGGACTCTGCGGGTGGTGACGGAACAGCTCGTCCCGGCCGGCGCGCCACAGCTCGTGACCGGTCTGCGGATCCGGGGCGCCGCGCACCCGTTCGTACAGCCGGGCCGTCGAACGCCGCCAGTCGGTGAGCTGGTGCGCAGCGGTGATGTCCATGAGGTGATGGTGGACCTCCGGGTGCGGCCACGTCGAATCCGGTTGCCCGTCGGCCGCTCTCCGGGCACTGTCGGGGCCGTGACAGATCCCGCGGTCCTCCTGCAACGCTATGACGAGCAACTCCGGACCGATGCGGAGACGCAGACTGCGATCGACGTCGTCCACCTCGGCCCCCTGCTGCTGGCGACGCTGGCGGGAGGACGCGGTTTCATCACCTATCGCGACCTCGGCGGCGCCGGCGCCGCCGAGATCCGGGAGCTGGTCCCGCAGGCGCTCACCCACTACCGGGACGATGCGGCGATCAGCCGGGTCGAGTGGAAGACCCGCGGTCACGACGACACTCCCGGCCTCGAGGATGCGTTGCTGGACAACGGATTCCGCCGCGAGGAGACGGAATCGATCTTGATCGGCGAGGTCGCGGTGCTGGCCGGCGAGGTCGAGCTGCCGGCGGGTGTGACGGTGCGCCGGATCACTGCCGAGGACGAGATCCGCGCGATGAACGCCATGCAGGCGGAGGTCTTCGACGACCAGGACTGGACGCCGGATGCCCCGCTCCCGGACAGCGGCATCGAGTACTGGGTCGCCGAGGCGGCCGGGCAGATCGTCAGCGCCGGCCGGCTGGAGCCCGTACCGGGTACCGATTTCGCCGGACTCTGGGGTGGCGCAACCAGACCCGGGTGGCGGGGCCACGGGATCTACCGGGCACTCACCGCCGCCCGCGCCCGCTCGGCGCTCGCCGCGGGCATCACGCTGGTGAACGTCGATTGCACGGAGTTCTCCCGCCCGATCCTCGAGCGGGCAGGGCTCGTCAGGGTCTCGACCACGACGCCGTATCTGTGGCGGCGGTGACGGTCCGGCTCAGCCGACCTCGCGGAAGGTCCACCCGACGTAGCCGGTGCTGAGGTCCAACGTGCCGCCCTCCAGTTGGACGAACAGCGTGCCGTTCGGTTCGCTCCACGGGTCCGCGCCTACGGTGCACGGGTCGTCGCCGATGCCAGTGCCCAAGTCGATCATCGCCGTGCGGCTTCCGCTGACGACCCGCAGCTTCGGGTAGCGCAGGGAGCAGTCGCCGGTGACGGTCGCCGTCGAGCCGGAGAAGGTGATCCGGAAGTCGAGCCCCGGCCGCATCAGGTCGACCCCGCCCGCATCGGTGAAGGTGTGGACCATGACGAACGTGCGCCCGTCGAGCAGCTCGATCGACGTCCGGCGGCCCTGGGTCGGGGCAGCGGACACAGTCGGCACAGTCGACCACACGCCGGTGGGGGCCGTCGTGGAGGGTTGGACCAGGCTGCTCGTGGTGATGCTCTGCGCGGGCGCGGACACCGAGGTGGTCGAGCGCGCGGAGGGCTCCCTCGATGAGCTTCCACTCACCACGGGCGGGCTGGACGCGGGCGGGCTGGACGCGGACGGGCTCGACGCGGACGGGCTCGATGGCGACAAGCTCGACGCGGACGGGCTCGACGCCGACGGACCCATCGCCGCAAGTGCACCCGAGCCGGTGCTGCGGACCGCACACCCGGACAGGGCCAGGGCCGTTGCGACCAGCACCCCCACCACCCGCCGGCTGGCGGACGCGACCTGCTGATGCGCACTGCCGTTCTCGGCCATGACTGTCTCCCTCACCGGACGGGCCGCGATCGACGGGCTCCACCCGGTGGACGAGACGCAGAACACCATCCGTTGCGCGCTCGGCTCCACCGTTCGATTCCCGGCGGATCGGCACCGGGACGGACCCATCGTCTCCGGGCCGATCTCCACGGCTCCGCAGACCGAGCCGCTCAGCGCGGGGGCGGCGGGGTGTCCCAGTCGTCCGCGGAGTGCTTCGGCGGCGACTCCTCGCCACCGGCATCCGGCTCGGAGATCTGGTCCGGTGTCGACTCGTCGGCGAACGGGTCGAACTGCTGCGTCCCCGGCCCGGGGTCCGGCGCAGCACCTGCGGCCGACCCGGAGCCACCGGGAGCATCGGCGTCGTCGGCGAAGGGGTTGAACTGCTGCGTCCCCGGCCCCGGATCGGCGGGGGGCTGCCCGGCAGCGAAGTCGGGGGTCCACGCCCCGGTCGCCGGACCCGGGTCGGCCACCGGCTTGCGAGCGCTGCCGGAGCCGGGCTGCGGCGGGATCGCCTGGGTGGGCAGGCCGCGCGGATCGATCTGCTGGGTCGGTGCCGAGTCGATCGGATCTGTCGGCGGCGTGTACTGCTCGGCCTGCCGGTGGGAGAACAGGATCGGCCGCTGCGGATCCTCGGCGTACTCGCCCAGACCGGCCGGCGGGGTCGGCGGCGCCGGGGTCGGCGGCATCGGGATCAGGCTCTGCGTCTCCGCCGCCGAGGCGAGCTGGCGCTCCCGGGCCTGCTGCTCCTTGAGCGCCTGCTGACGGTGCTGCCGGCCCATCAGGACGACAGCCACCACCAGGCCGGCGATCAGCAGCAGACCGAGGGTGATCCACAGCCACCATGGCGTGCTGCTCGTCTGCACCGGCCCCGCAGCGGGGTCGGTGGTCGTCACCGCGGTGCTCGAGGACGCGGTCGAGGACGATCTGTCGGAGCCGGACGTCGAGGACGCGGTCGTGCTGGAGGGTGTCGTACTCGGGGTGGTCGAACTGGGCGACGGCGACGGCGTGGTGCTCGGCGCCGACACGGACGACGCAGACGACGCAGACGAGGGCACGACGACCGCCAACACCTGGAAGTCGGCGAGTCCCACCCGCAGCGAGTCGGCCCCCTCGACCCGGAGCGAGTACCGGGCCGCCGCGAAGTCCGCTGGCACCGCCCATTCGACGCGCACCAGCCCACTGTCGTCGGCCGTCAGCTCGGGGAACCTCACCTGGGGGTTGCCTGCCAACGACGCCGTCACCGACTCTCCCGGGGCGAAGCCGTCGAAGACGACCACCTGGGTGGCGCCCGCCCGCACCCGCGGCACCAGGATGCTGGCGGCATCCACCGTCGTAGCCACGGGGGCGGTGGTGGTGGGGGTCGTCGAGGTGGGGGTCGTCGAGGTGGGGGTCGTCGAGGTGGGGGTC
>JBBJML010000038.1:0-47090 GCA_037720195.1 Nakamurella sp.
CCACCGGGCGCACCGCCGCCGGGCCCGCGGTAACCACCACCGGGTGCACCGCCCGGAGCACCGGGACGACCGACCGCCGGCGGGCGACCACCGGGCGTACCGGGACGCGGAGCGCCACCGGGAGCTGCGCCGGGACGACCACCTGCTGCGGGACGGGGACCACCTGCGCCGGGCGCGCCGGGGCGGTCACCCTGACGCGGCGCAGCGCCGGGAGCGCCACCGGGGCGGGCAGCCGGACGACCGGTCTGCTGCAGGAACGGGTTGTTGCCCATCCGCGGCGGCCGAGGGGCACCGGGAACGCCACCCGCACGGGGTCGCGGTGGTGCATCGGCCGGGCGGGCGTCCGGAGCGTCTGCCCTGGCCGCGGGGCTGGGCGCCGCGGAAGCAGCGGCCGGGGCCGGAGCAGCTGTCGGAGCAGCGGGTGCCGGGACCTCTGCCGCAGGTCGCGCAGCTGCCGGTCGAGGACCGGGGGCTGACGGGGAGGCACCGGAGAACGCCGGACGGTCCGGAACCGCGGTGACCGGTGCCGCTGCGGCCGGAGCCTGCGGAGCCGCGGCCGGAGCGGGCTGTGCCGCCGGCACCGAGGGCGCCGGCTTCGGAGCACCCGGACGACCGGGCGACGGCTTGTCCGACGACGATCCGGGCGCGGGGGCGGCCGGGGCCGCCGCTGCGGACGGAGCGCTCCCGTTCGCAGCGCCGTTCGAGGCCGGATATGCCTCACGGAGCTTGCGGACGACGGGTGCCTCGATGGTCGAGGACGCGGACTTCACGAACTCGCCGAGCTCCTGGAGCTTGGCGATGACATCTTTGCTGGACTGTCCCAGCTCTTTTGCGATTGCGCTGACGCGGGCCTTGCCTGCCACTGCTCTCCTCACGGTGAGGCCGGGCGGCAGGAGGGTTCTCCGGCGCACGACCTCGAGTTAGACGGTGATGCTCATTGCTGGGACTTCACTGAGTGCTCACGATCGATCGCCTGCTCTTTCATCTGTCGTCTCCGCCACGAACAGCTGGAGACGGTGTGTGTCGACCTGGCCCCGGACGCGGAAGCCGCGTCGGAACCCCTGCCGGCGCTCTGCGTCCCCGACACATCGCATCGTGCGATGGATCCAGGCACCGCGACCGGGAAGTCGGCGGCGCGGGTCGGGCACGGCCTCGTACGTCTCCTGACCTGAGTCAGGATCCGCCTGGGTACCGAGCACCACCCGCAGCAGAACTTCGGGCCGCTCTGTCCGACGACACCCCACGCAGGTCCGCAAGGACGCGGTGGGGAGATCCGGGGAACGGTCCGACACTCGAGTCTACGCCCGATCAGCGAGCGCCGTGACCGGGCTCGCCGCCGGGTCGGGTGCTCGCACCGGGGTCGGCAGCGTCCTCGGCCGCATCCGAGCGGATGTCGATCCGCCAGCCGGTCAACCGCGCGGCGAGGCGGGCGTTCTGGCCCTCCTTGCCGATCGCGAGCGAGAGCTGGAAGTCCGGGACCACGACCCTGGCCGCTTTGGCCGCCGCGTCGACGACCGTCACCGAGACGACCCGCGACGGCGACAGGGCGTTGCCGACGAAGGTCGCCGGGTCGTCGTCGTGGTCGATGATGTCGATCTTCTCGCTGTTCAGCTCGCTCATCACGGCCCGCACCCGCGACCCCATCGGGCCGATGCACGCGCCCTTGGCGTTGACACCGGGGACTGTCGCCTCGACCGAGATCTTGGTCCGGTGACCGGCCTCCCTGGCCACCGCGGTGATCTGCACGCTGCCGTCGGCGATCTCCGGCACCTCCAGTGCGAACAGTTTCCGCACCAGGTTCGGATGCGTCCGGGAGAGGGTGATCTGCGGTCCGCGCATCCCGCGCGCCACGCTCACCACGTAACAGCGCAGGCGCTGGCCGTGGATGTACTTCTCCCCCGGCACCTGCTCGGCGGCCGGGATCACACCCTCGACGTCGCCGAGGCTGACCACGATCACCCCACGCGCGTTGACCTTGGCGTCGGCCGAGACGATGCCGGTGATGAGCTCGCCCTCCTGCCCGGCGAACTCCCCGAAGACCCGCTCGCTGTCGGCGTCCCGGAACCGTTGGGTGAAGACCTGTCGTGCGGTGCTGGCGGCGATCCGGCCGAAGTCGTGCGGGGTGTCGTCCCATTCGCGACTGACCCGGCCGTCGGCGTCACGTTCGACGGCGAGCACCTGGATCGCACCCGACTGCCGATCGACGGTGACCCGCGCGTCGCCTGCGTGCCCGTCGGTGTGCCGGTAGGCGGTGAGCAGCGCCGCCTCCAGGGTCTCGATGAGGGAGTCCACCGGGATGTCCTTCTCGATCGCGAGAAGGCGGAGATTGCTGATGTCGACGTTCATGGTGCGGTCACTTCCCTTCCTGATCCGTGCGGTCGTCGTGCTGTCCGTCGCCGATGTCACCGTCGCCGATGTCACCGTCGTCGTGCTGTTCGTCGTCGATGTCGGCGTCGATGTCACCGTCGTCGATGTCACCGTCAGCCGTGTCCTGGAGATCGGTCTCATCCAGCTGCGTCGCCTGGTCCGTTGCGTCCGCGAAACGGTCGGCGGTGCGCGGGTCCTGGCGGAGGATCTCGAGCACCGTGGCGGACGGACCGGAGAAGTCGACCTCGACCTTGGCGCGGCTGATCGAGCTCAACGGAATGTCCTCGTGATCGGTGCCGTGCTTGCCGGTGAGCACCTGCAGCACGCTGTCGTCCTGCGCGGTGCCGAGGATCCGTACAGTGCGCGTCCCGGCGTGGGTGGTCACCGCGACCAGTCGCCCCCGGGCTCTGGCGAAGTGCCTCGGCAGGGTGAGCGGTCGGCCGATACCGGGACTGGTGACCTCGAGGGTGTAGGCGACGCCTTCGAAGGCATCGACGCCTTGCGTCTCGGCCTCGTCGAAAGCGGCGGACAGAGCCCGGCTGATCTCGGCAGCGGCGTCCAGCGGGAGTCCGTCGTCGCCGTCCACGACCACCTGGACGATCCTGCGACGCCCTGCGGTCTGGATCTGGAAGTCCTCCAGGTCGAACCCGGCCCGGCTCACGACCTGCTCGGCCAGGTCGTGCCAGCGCTGTTCCTCCGCCATGCTCACCTCGCCTCTGCAGTTGTCACGAATCCGCATCAGACTACCCGGCACCGACCCGAGTGCCGGACCGTCGTGCGGCGCCCGGCGCGCATCCGCTCGCCGTCCGGAGGGGGCCTGTCATGATGGTCGGCGTGGCGAGGACCGACAGACGTACCGATCCGGCAACACCCTCCCGGGGTGCCGAGGTGGGCGACCCCACCCCGGCGGGCAGTGCACGCCCGTCCGTCCACGGCTCGCGGACGGTGCCGGCGCTGGCCCGCCGCAGCGTCCTGACGATCGGCGGGACCGCTGCCCTGCTGACGACGGCCGGCTGCAACCCCTTCTCCAGCACCAGGGTCACCCGGACCGAGGTCGTCACCGCGCCCCCGCCGATCGATCCGATCGACCAGCTCATCGCCAAGACCCGCCTGCACTACCTGCGGCTGGTCGCCTCGGTGAAGCTCGGCAGCACAGCCACCAAACTCACCCCGCTGCGCGACGACCGTCGTCGGCATCTGCAGGCCCTGCTCGACGAGCAGGCGCGCACCACTCGTCAGAAGGCGGACCCGCTGACGCAGCCCGGTCAGACCGTCCCGCCGCCGGCCTCCGCCGCGGAGGCGGTCACCCTGGCCGCCACCGACGCGCAGGACGCGCAGACCGCGTTCACCGATGCACTCGGCAGCGTGTCCCGCTACCGGGCGACACTCTTCGCCACCATCGCTGCCTCGCTCGCGGGGCACCAGGAGGCCCTGTCATGACTACACCGTCCACCGGTCCCTCGTCCGGGCCGAGCGCTGCCCCGCGCGCCGGCGCTGCGGTGATCGCCGCGCTGCAACTGGTGCTGCAGGCCGAGAACGCCGCGATCTGGGCCTACGCGCTCGTCGGCACGGCCGATGCGGACAACGCCGACACCGTGGAGGACGTCCGCGCCGCCCACCTGGTGCTGCGGGACGCGGCAGCGGAACAGATCACCCAATTGGGCGGGAAGCCCAACGCTCCTGCCGCCGCGTACCAGGTGGATGCACCCGCCGACGCTGCCGCTGCCCGCACCCTCGCCACCGGTCTGGAGACCGACTGCGCGGAGACCTGGCGCGCGGTGGTCGGCAACACGGACGACGCGGGCCTGCGATCCTTCGCCTCCGGCGGCCTGAGCGGTTCGGCAGTACGGATCGTCCGTTGGCGCGCGATCGCCAAGGCCTCGCCGGTGACGGTCGCCTTCCCCGGTGCGCCGAGTACCTGAGCGGTCGATTCTCGGCCTGCCCGTACCGCGATCCTCAGGTGCGCGAGCCTCAGTGGTGCGAGCCTCAGTGGTGCGAGCCTCAGTGGTGCGAGCTTCAATTGCGCGAGCCTCAGGTGCCGGGGACTCAGTCGATCAGGTCCGGGTGGGCGCCGTGCAGTTCGGCGATCAGCTCACCGAGCGCGTCGTCGACTGCGACATCTCTGGCGGTCCCGCTGGCGCGGTCGCGGATCTCCACGGTGCCGTCCGCGAGGCTGCGGCCGACCACACAGATCGTCGGCACTCCGAGCAGTTCGGCATCGGTGAACTTCACTCCCGGTGAGGCGGCGCGGTCGTCGAAGAGCACTTCGACACCCGCGTCCGACAGCTCCTGCGCCAGGCGCTGCGCGACGGTCAGGATCTCGTCGGTCTTGCCCGCGGCGACCACCTGCACGTCGAACGGAGCAACCGCGCGCGGCCAGAGCAGCCCTCGTTCGTCACAGGTCGCTTCGGCGATGGCGGCCACCAGCCGGGACACCCCCACCCCGTAGGAGCCCATCGTGACGGTCACCTGCTTACCGTTGCGGTCGAGCACCTGCAGGTCGAGCGCATCCGCGTACTTGCGACCGAGCTGGAAGATGTGCCCGATCTCGATCCCGCGCGCGGTGCGCAGGGTGCCGGCGCCGTCCGGAGCAGGGTCGCCGTCGCGCACCTCGGCGACGTGGATGACGCCATCGGCCGTGAAGTCGCGTCCGTTGACCAGGTGCATCACGTGTTCGCCGTCCGCGTCCGCCCCGGTGACCCAGGAGCTGCCCGGCCCCACCAGCGCGTCCAGGCGGTACTCGATCTTCGACTCCGATTCCAGTCCGAGCACGCCGGGCCCGAGGTAGCCCTTCGCCAGGACGGGTCGGGCGGCGAAGTCTTCGTCCGTGAACGGTGCCACCACAGCCGGTTCGACCTCGGCGGCCAGCCGTTTGAGATCGACCTCGCGGTCGCCAGGTACCCCGATCGCCAATGGACGCCGGCTGCCGTCCGGGTCGATCAACGTCACCAGCACGTTCTTGAGCGTGTCGGACGCGGCCCAGGCACGGCCGTCGGTGCGCGGCTGTGCGCGGTCCAGCTCGGCGACCAGGGTGGCGATGGTGGGCGTGTTGGACGTCGGGATCCGCTGCGCTGCAGGCAGATCGCTCATGTCGACGGGCGCGGGGGTCGGGATCCTGACGGCCTCGACGTTCGCCGCGTAGGTGATCGAGCCGTCCGCGGCGTCGGCCCGGACGAAGGTGTCCTCGCCGTGCTCGGAGACCGCCAGGAATTCCTCACTGGCCGAGCCGCCCATCGCGCCCGAGGTGGCCCGGACGATCACGTAGTCCAGGCCCAGCCGGTCGAAGATCGCGATGTAGGCCGCGCGGTGCCGCTGGTAGGCGGCCTCCAGGCCCTCGTCGTCGATGTCGAACGTGTAGGAGTCCTTCATCACGAACTCGCGTCCGCGGAGCAGACCGGCCCGCGGCCGCGCCTCGTCACGGTACTTGGTCTGGATCTGGAACAAGGTCAACGGCAGGGCCTTGTAGGAGCTCACCTGGTCCTTGACCAGCAGGGTGAACATCTCCTCGTGCGTCGGGCCGAGCAGGTGGTCGATGCCCCTGCGGTCCTTCAGCCGGAACAGGTTGTCCCCGTACTCGGTCCACCGGCCGGTCGCCTCGTACGGCTCACGCGGCAGCAAGCCCGGGAAGTGCACTTCCTGACCGCCGATGGCGGTCATCTCCTCGCGGACGATCTGTTCGATCCGCTTGAGCACCCGCCATCCCAGCGGCAGCCACGAGTGGATTCCCGGAGCAGCGCGCCGGACGTATCCCGCCCGCACCAGCATCCGGTGCCCGGGGAGCTCGGCATCGGAGGGTGCTTCACGGAGGGTCTTGACGAACAGTTGCGAGAATCGGGTGATCACGGGGGGCAACGCTACCGAGCCAGGCGGACGGTCCGGACATCGCGACCGTCCAGCGCCGGTCGCGTCAGATGAACCGCAGGCCCAGCGCCCGGTTCCGGTCGAGTTCGACGAACCCGGCCTGCTCGTAGATCCGACCGGCCCCGGTCGGGGAATCGGAGTCGACCGAGAGTTCCGCGTACCGGAACCCGGCCTCGCGGGCCGCCTGCAACTGACGTCCCAGCAGGACAGAGGCGAGTCCGCGGCCGCGGGCGGCGCGGACGGTCCCGACCAGCGCCACGTAGGCCGTCCGGAATCCCCTGCCCGCCGTCTCGCCGGCGAACTCCTCGCTCATCACGAACGCAGCTATGTCCCCCGGCTCCGCACCGTCGCCCGGCTGCCCGTCGTCCGGGGCGGACATCTCGGTGAAGGTGGCCACGAACGACAGCTCCGGCCGGAACGACTCCGCTCCGGTCATGTGCGCGGTCCAACGCTCCTGGGAGGAGTGCAGCGACCCCCAGTGATCGGCGAAGGAGTTGTTGCGTGCAGCGCGCACCGGCTCGGAGTCCTCGGCGCGGTAGGGGCGCAGGTCGAAGTCGGCAGCTGCCGATTCGAGCACCACCTCCTGCTCCAGATCTCGCTGCATCCGGAAGAAGTAGCGCCAGGTCTCGAAACCCAGTGACTCCCCCAGCGCGAGCAGCGAACTGCGCTGACTCTCGGCCCACAGAGCGAACTCACCCGGCAGGCCGGGTGCCACCCGATCGCGCCAGGCGACGGCCTGCTGCTGCGCGATCCGCACGAGCTGGGTACCGATCCCCCGCCGGGTCCATGCCGTCCGGACGCCGCCGACCAGGTAGGCCTTGAAGACGGTGTCGTCGTGCATCGCCGAGACACCGGTGTAGCCGATCAGCTGTTCGCCGTCGAAGAGCCCCAGCGAAGCGGCGGGAAGATCGACCATCGGGCTGGTGAGTTCCTCGATGATCTCCTCGACGCTCTCGTGCAGATCGGCCGGCTCACGGAGCTCCATCTCGCGCTGGATCTGCGCGATCTGCTCGGCGTCGGAGACCTGCAGCGGGCGTCCGGTGAGGCCGGCGTCGGCGAGTTCGGCGGGAAGGTCGGTGGCGTCGGGGGTGCTCACCCCGCAGACGCTACGCGGTCGGAGTCGGTGGACGGCAACAGATATCGCCCGGACGGGCGCCGGCGCCATGGACGTGCCCGTGGGACTGACCTCGGTCCGGGTTACCCTCGCCCGGTGCGCATCCTGCTCCCCCCGTCCGAGACCAAACACCCGGGCGGGGACGGCGCTCCGCTGGATCTCGCGGCGCTGAGCTTCCCGGAGCTGACACCGGCACGCGATGCACTGATCGAGGCCCTGGCCGCACTCAGCACTGACCTGCCCCGGGCCCGCGCAGCGATCGGCACCCCGCCCAGCAAGGACCACGAGGTCGCGCAGAACACCCTGCTGCGCTCCAATCCGACGATGCCCGCCCTCGACCGCTACACCGGGGTGCTCTTCGACGCGCTCGGCGCCGGGACGATGACGAAGATCCAACGCGCCAGGGCCGATGCGCGTCTGGTGATCACCTCCGCCACCTTCGGGATGGTCGGTGCGGCCGATCCGATCCCGACGTACCGCTTCTCCCAGGGCTCCCGGCTGCCGGTGCTCGGCACCCCGGAGTCGTTCTGGCGCAGTCGACTCGACGGGGTGCTCGGCGATCCGGACGAGCTGGTCCTGGACCTGCGATCGGGCGCGTACGCCGCCTTCGCCCGCGTCCCGCACGCCCTCCCGTCCCGCGTCCTGACGGAGGCGGCGGACGGCTCGCGGTCGATCGTCTCGCACTTCAGCAAACACGCGAAAGGTGTTCTGGCGCGGGCACTGTCGACGTCACGTGCGGAACTGGGTGATCGCGCGGCAGTCCTGCGGGTGGCCCGCACGGCAGGGCTACGGGTCGAACCGTGGGGACGGACCGGCATCCAGGTCGTCACCTGAGACACGACGCTCCGGAAATTCGGTGGACAGCGCGCCGCGTTGCTTGCACACTGTGCCCACCGCCAGGGATCTCCTCGGCGGAGCTCATCAAGCTGACGCCCCGATCCCCGGCCCACCGGGTCGATCCGGCCGCGTCACCGAGAAGGGAGGACCCGATGTCGGTCCTGTGCGGAACAGCCCCGTCCCCGTTCTCCCCGGTCCGCTGACGCTCGACACCTGACCTTGGTTCGCGACCCCGCCCTCCGGCGGGGTCCGGATCGGTCCTCCCGCTCCTCGTACGAGCGGAAAATCTGTCGTGCACCCGTCGGCCGGGACTTCTCTCCAGGAGTTCTCCAGCCATGTCTTCCCGCAGCAATCACCCCACTCCCGACCACGATTCCGACGATGCCCACGACCGCTATGCCTCCTGGGCGGAGGCCTATGACGATCCCGCTGACAGCGAGCGTGCTGCCGCCACCCGCCGCCGTCGCGGCCGGCCGGCCGTCGACGGTCCACGACTGGTCGGCGAAGGCCGCTCCGGTCGGGTGTCCGTCGACGCCGAGACGGTCGAGGTCCTCGACGCCGAGGATGCCGACCACGTCGCGTCAGGCGCTCAGGAAGCGCTGACCTACTCGACCTACGTGACGGCCGACCACGGCCCCGGACCGGTTCCGGACTGGGTCCTGACCTCCGCCAACTGCATCGACACCCCGCTCGGCGTGGTGAAGACCGGCAAGGAGGCCGACGTCCACCTCCTCGACCGCTCCCTCCCCGGCGGCGAGGGCTGCCTGTTGGCGGTGAAGACCTATCGCAGCGCCGAGCACCGGATGTTCCACCGGGACGCCGGATACCTGGAGGGGCGCCGCACGCGGCGATCCCGCGAGATGCGGGCGATGGCCAAGCGCACCCAGTTCGGCCGGGATCTGCTGTCCGGTCGGTGGGCGGCCGCCGAGTTCGCCGCTCTGTCGACGGTGTGGTCGGCGGGTGGCCGCGTGCCGTATCCCGTCCAGCTGATCGGGTCCGAGCTGATGATGGAGTTCATCGGCGATCCCGACGGCACCGCGGCTCCGCGGCTCGCCGACCACGACACCGACCCCAGCGGGTGGACCGAGCTCTGGCACGACCTGGTCGCCACGCTGGAGATCCTCGCAGAGGCCGGGATGACGCACGGCGACCTGTCCGCCTACAACATCCTGGCCACCGACGACGGCTGTGTGGTGATCGACCTGCCGCAGGTCGTCGATCTGATCGCCAACCCGCAGGGCGTCGACTACCTGCATCGCGACTGCACCCGGGTGGCCGACTTCTTCGCCCGCAAGGGGGTGCTCGCTGCCGATGCCAGCGCGCTGACCGATCATCTCTGGCAGTGCGCCACAGGCAGCGATCGTCGGCCGGACCTCTCCGGCCCACCACTGCCGGAGCCGTCCTCGGAGTGATCGGTACTGCATTCGAGACCCCGACCGAGCAACGACCGGTTCTGCCACGACGGGATCTCGACTCACTCCGTTCGCTCGACCACCGAATTTCTGCTGGTCACAGCAAGCGAGGAACGAGCGCGAAGAGACCCCGTCACAGCAACGGAATCTGCCGGTTTATCTCATTTGATGGGATCTGTTTCTCACCTGCTGATACCGGGTCTAGGCTCGAGCCATGCCCACCCGCTACACCCACGGCCATGACGAGAGTGTGTTGCGCGGGCACCGCGCGCGCACCGCAGTGAATTCCGCGGCGTATCTGCTCCCCCACCTCCGACCCGGGATGGCACTCCTGGACGTCGGGAGCGGACCCGGAACCATCACCGCGGATCTCGGCGCACGGGTCGCGCCGGGCGCTGTCACCGCTGTGGAGAACACCGCAGATGCCCTGGCGCACACCTCGGCCGAGCTCGCCCGCCGGGGCATCGTGGCGCAGTGCATCGTCGGGGACGCTGCCGCACTTCCGTTCCCGGACAACAGCTTCGACGTGGTGCACGCCCACCAGGTGCTGCAGCACCTGCCGGATCCGGTGGCCGCCCTGCGCGAGTTCGGCCGGGTGCTGCGACCCGGTGGCGTGATCGCCGTCCGGGACGCCGACTATGCCGCGTTCAGCTGGTACCCCATGATCCCGGAACTGGACACCTGGCTGAAGCTCTACCGCGACGCCGCCCGACGCAACGGCGGCGAGCCGGATGCGGGCACCCGCCTCGTCATCTGGGCCCACGCCGCCGGCTTCACGGACCTGGAACCCAGCGCCTCGATGTGGAGCTATGGCACCCCCGTCGAGCGGGAGGCCTGGGGCGGCATGTGGGAACGCCGGATCCAGGACTCCGCGCTCGCCGACCAGCTGATCGCCGAGGGCCGCGTGCACCGGACCGACCTGGAAGCCATCGCGGCCGGCTGGCGTCGATGGACCGAAGATCCGGATGCGGTGTTCCACGTCCCGCACGGTGAGCTGATCGTCCGCGGGTGACGCGGGTCGTCCGCGGGTAGGTTCGACAGGGAGTTCGTCGAGCGGACGCGACAGCGTGTCCGGCTCGGATCGCGCCGCCACGAAGGAGTACCACCACCGTGAGTCTGGATCGCCCCGTCAGCCCCAATCCGTACGACCTCTTGCCCTCCACCGGGTTCTTCCAGGTCAGCAGCGACGATGTCGAGGAGGGCACCGCTCTCCCGGCCGCCCAGGTCCACGACTCCGCCGGCGGCAAGAACATCTCACCGTCCCTGAGCTGGTCGGGAGCACCGGAGGGCACCCAGTCGTACGTCGTCACCTGCTACGACCCCGATGCGCCGACGCCGTCCGGGTTCTGGCACTGGGTCGCGGTGAACATCCCCGCCGACGTCACCGCAGTGCCCGCCGGCGCCGGAGAGTCGGACACGTCGCTGTCGGCCGCAGCCCCGGGCGCGTTCCACGTCCGCAACGACTACTCCCGCACCGCGTACGACGGGGCCGCCCCGCCCGAGGGCGACCAGGTGCACCGCTACTTCTACGTCGTGCACGCTGTCGACATCCCGGAGCTCGAGGTGGACGGCGGAACAAGCCCGGCCGTCGTGTCGTTCAACCTGGCGTTCCACACGCTGGCCCGGGCCATCCTGGTCGGCAGCTACCAGCACTGAACCTCGCGACCCCGGTCGCGCAGCTGAAGTTCCCTGCAACCACTGCGGGCCCGGCACGGGCTTGCCTCGAATCGGAGAATCATGTCCCGCCGCCACGACCTGGTGATCATCGGTACCGGATCCGGAAACAGCATCCCCGACGAGTTCTCCGGGACCGACATCGCGATCGTCGAGGACGGGGCGTTCGGCGGTACCTGCCTCAACGTCGGCTGCATCCCGACCAAGATGTTCGTCCACCCGGCCGATCTGGCCTCCGGCACCGTCCACGCCGGCGCGCTGAACGTGCAGGCCCACGTGGATTCCGTCGATTGGGTGGGGATGCGCGATCGCATCTTCGGCCGGATCGATGCCATCGAGGCCGGTGGCCGGGAGTACCGCTCCGGCGACAAGACCCCGAACATCACCGTCTACGCCGGGCGTGGCACCTTCACGGGACACAAGGAGCTGACGGTCGCGCTGCACGACGGCAGTACCGAGGTGATCACCGGTGAGCGGTTCCTGCTCGCGGCCGGATCCAGGGTCGCCGTCCCGGAGATCGAGGGTCTCGACGACGTCACCTTCCACACCTCCGACACGGTGATGCGGCTGGAGACCCAGCCGAAGCGGATCGCCGTCTTCGGCGGCGGCTACATCGCGGCCGAGTTCGCGCACGTGTTCTCCTCACTGGGCAGTGAGGTCGTGCAGATCATCCGCGGCGAGAAGCTGCTGCGTCAGCACGACGCCGCCATCTCCGACGCCTTCACCACCGCCGTCGCGCAGCGGTACGACCTGCGGACCTCGACCACGGTGACGAAGGTGGAGCCGTTGCCCGGTGACGGGGTTCGGCTGTTCCTGTCGGGCCCCGAGGGCGCGTCCGAGGTCGACGTCGACGTGCTGCTGATCGCCGCCGGCCGCACCCCCAACGGGGACGAGCTGGGCGTCGAGGCGACCGGGGTCGAGCTGGACGGAGCGGGCCGGGTGGTCGTCGACGAGTACCAGCGGACCGGCATCGACGGCATCTGGGCGTTGGGCGACATCTCGACGCACTTTCCCCTCAAGCACGTCGCGAATCACGAGGCCAGGGTCGCGTTCCACAACATCGCGCACCCTGATGACCTGGTCGCCTCCGACCACCGCTACGTGCCGGCCGCGGTGTTCACCGAGCCGCAGATCGCCAGCGTCGGGCTCACCGAAGCGGAGGCCCGCAACCAGGGCATCGACGTCGCAGTGGCCCGCCAGGACTACGCCGGCATCGCCGCCGGCTGGGCCCGCGAGGACACGACGAACTTTGCGAAGCTGTTGCTGGACAAGAACACCGGCCTGCTCGTTGGTGCCCACATCATCGGTCCCGAGGCGGCGACCGTCATCCAGCCATTGATCCAGGGCATGTCGTTCGAGGTCCCCCCACATCGGCTGGCGCGCGGCCAGTACTGGATCCATCCCGCGCTGCCCGAGCTGGTGGAGAACGCACTGCTGCAGTTCCCCGCTCCCTGACCCCTGCAACTGTCGCTGGTCCAGCGAACGGAATCTCGACTCCTTCGTTGCTCGATGATCGGAACCCGACTGTCGAGCGAACGGAGTGAGTCGAGACTCTGTCGGAACCGAGAACCGTTCGGGAGCAGGGGATCTCGTCTCCTCCTGCTCGATCACCGTGGGCCGGGTTCAGCTCAGGTGTTCGGGCTGCGGGAATCGCTTGTGGCCCTCGTCGGCGCCCACGTCGTCCTGCCCGTCCTCGTCGACTCCGGGCCGGCCGGCACCCGGCGCCACCGGCGCGGCGGCCTGCACCGGACGCAGGCTGATCACCACCGCCTTCGAGGTCGGCGTGTTGCTGCCGACCGCCGTGGAGTCCAACGGCACCAACGGGTTCGTCTCCGGGTAGTAGGCCGCGGCGCTGCCCCGGGGCGTGTCGTACTCGACGATCCGGAAGTCGGCGGCAACGCGCTCGACGTCGTCGCCGTCCCAGTGCCCGATCAGGTCGACGTGGTCGCCGTTGTGGAACCCGGCGGTGGCGATGTCCTCGCGGTGCAGGAACACTACCCGTCGTCCGTTGTGGATCCCGCGGTAGCGGTCGTCGTGTCCGTAGATGGTGGTGTTGAACTGGTCGTGGCTGCGCATCGTCTGCAGCAGCAGGCAGCCGTCCGGTACCTGCAGCAACTCGATCGGCGACACAGCGAACTCCGCGAAGCCGGACTCCGTCTTGAACGTCCGGGAATCCCGTGGCGGGTGGGGCATCACGAAGCCGCCGGGCCGATCGACCCGCTCCGTGTAGTTCTCGCAACCGGCGACCACCCGGGAGATGTGGTCCCGGACCACGTCGTAGTCATCCGCCATCGCCGACCAGCGAATGCCGTACTTGTCGCCGAGGGTCGCCTCGGCCAGGCCGCAGATGATCGCTGTCTCGGACATCAGGTCCTTCGACGCCGGCTCCAGCCGACCCCGCGAGGCGTGCACCGCGCACACCGAGTCCTCGACGGTGACGAATTGCTCCTTGCCGCCCCGCACATCCCTCTCCGTACGACCCAGGGTCGGCAGGATGAGCGCCGTCCTGCCGGTGTGCAGGTGGGAGCGGTTCAGCTTGGTCGAGATGTGCACTGTCAGGCTGCAGTTGCCCAGCGCCTCGGAGGTGACATCGGTGTCCGGCGCGGCCTGCAGGAAGTTGCCGGCCAGCCCGATGAACACGTGCGCCTTACCGTCCCGCATCGACCTGATCGCCTCGACGGTGTCGAGACCGTGCTCGCGCGGTGGATCGAAGCCGAACTCCGCCTGCAAGGAGTCCAGGAACTGCGCCGGCGGACGCTCCCAGATACCCATCGTCCGATCGCCCTGCACGTTGGAATGACCCCGGACCGGCAACAGCCCGGCGCCCCGCTTGCCGATGTCGCCGCGGGCCAGCGCCAGGTTGGTGATCTCCTTGATGGTCGCCACGCCGTTGCGGTGTTGGGTGATACCCATCGCCCAGCACCACACCGTGCCCTTCGACGCTCGCAGCCGCTCGGCGAAACCGACGATCTGCTGCCAGCTCAGGCCGGTCGCCTCGACCACCAGCTCGCGGTCGACCTGCGCGACGTGGGCGGCCCAGTCGGCGAATCCGGTGGCGTGTGCCTCGATGAACTCGTGGTCGAGCGCGTCCCACTCGACCAGCAGCGATCCGACCGCCTGGAACAACGCGAGATCCCCGTTGATCTTAATCTGCAGGTAGTCGTCGGCGATGTCGACGCCGCGACCGATGATGCCGCCGATCTGCTGCGGGTTCCGGAAGTTGATCAGCCCGGCCTCACGCAACGGGTTGATGGCGACGATCTTCGCGCCCCGACGCTTCGCGATCTCCAGGGCCGAGAGCATCCGGGGATGGTTCGTGCCCGGGTTCTGACCGGCGATGACGATCAGCTCGGCGTCGTACACGTCGCGCATGGAGACGCTGGCCTTGCCGATGCCGATCGATTCGGCGAGCGCGACGCTGGTCGATTCATGGCACATGTTGGAGCAGTCGGGCAGATTGTTGGTGCCGTAGGCCCGGGAGAACAGCTGATAGGCGAACGCTGCCTCGTTGGACGCCCGGCCGGAGGTGTAGAACACCGCCTCGTCGGGAGACGCGAGGGAGTTCAGCTCGTCCGCCATCAGACGGAACGCGGCATCCCAGCTGATCGGCGTGTAGTGGTCGGAACCCGGTCGCCGGACCATCGGTTCGGTGAGCCGGCCCTGCTGGCCCAGCCACCATTCACTCTGGCCGTCGAGATCGGAGATCGAGTGCGCGGCGAAGAAAGCAGCGTCGGCCTTCCGGCGGTCGGTCTCCTCCGCGACGGCCTTCGCTCCGTTCTCGCAGAACTCGGCGGTGTGCCGGTGCTCCGGGTCCGGGTCGGGCCACGCGCAGCTCATGCAGTCGAAGCCGTCGACCTGGTTGAGCCGCAGCCAGCTCCGCATCGTGCGCACCACGCCGGCCCGCGGGAGGGCATGTCTGGCCGCGACCAGCACCGCCTTCACCCCGGCTGCGTGGTCCTCCGGCTCTCGTACCTTCAGGTGCGAACCGTCGGGATCTTCGACCTTCGCGCCGCTGCGTTCCCTGCTCATGCCAGACCTCCGTTGGCTCGTGCTCGAGGGTAACCCGGTGCCCCGTCACCGACAGGCCCACACCTACGACGAGCAACGGGTGTGTCCCGCCACGCTCGCCCTCGCAGCTCCCTGTCCTGAGCGACGAAGGAGTCGAAGGGGACCACCGGACCCGGTCGTGACCTGACGGGATCTCGACGCGCTCGTTCCTCGCTTGCTCGATCACCGATTCGGTATCGAGCGAGGGACGGTGCGGTGGTCGAGCGACGAAGGAGACGAGACCCCCGTCGCGGATCAGGGCAGGTAGTAGGTCGGGTTCGGCAGCTTGATCGGGACGATTGCGTGCCCGCCGAGCAGATCGGAGAACTGGTCGCCCATGTTGGCCAGCACCGTGTAGCCACCGCCGGCCGTGGTCTGCACGTACGCCCGGGTCTGCGACTTGTACTCGACCGTGGTGCATTTGACTGCCGCGCAATGGATGTAGGCGGGTTGCTGACTCGCCCCGACACCGGTCCACTTGGTGAAGTAGTGCGCATCGGAGTACCCGCTGAAGCCGACCTGGGCCAGGTTCCCCAGGGTCGCAGTGCGCTGACCGTCGTTGCGTCCGGTCAGACCGATGATCGTGCAGCCGGCGTTCGAGGCGGCGTTCGCCAGCGCCACCATGCCGGGGGTCGCCGGGAAGCGCTGCTGCTGCACGTAGACGTCCTGCAGCGCCGGGTCGAAGGTGAAGTGCATCGCCGCGTCCTCCATGTCGTACGTCCACAGCGAGGTGTCGTCGGCGTCCAGCACCAGCGCGGGCTTGACCCCGAAGCGCTTCGCGGTCCGGCAGGCGGCGGTCAGTGCCGGGGTGACGGTGCGGGTGAGCCTGGTCAGCTCGGTGATGTACGGCGAGCTCACCTTGTTCGCGATCCCGGTGGCGTCCGCGCCGTAGTAGGTGCGAATCGTCGATTTGACGGAATCGATGTTGGGGATCCCTTCTCCGCCCTGGGTGGCGCCGCTGGAACCGTCCGGCTTCATCGTGAAGTGCGTGCGCGGGGCCAGCCGCGGCTCGGACAGGCCCGGCAGATCGGCCGAGGGCAGGTAGTAGGTCGGGTTCGGGAGCTTGAGGGTCGTCAGGCTCGACCCGCCCTGCAGGTCGGAGAACTGGTCGCCGACGTTCAGCGCGATCCGGTAGCCCAGCGCCTGGATGTGCGCGCGGGTGCCTGCCTTGTACTCGACTGTGGTGCACTTCGCTGCGGCGCAGTGGATGTAGCTCGGCTGTTGGCTGGCCCCGACGCCGGTCCACTTGGTGAAGAAGTTGTTCGTGGTGAACGCGGAGTAGCCGACCTTCGCCAGATTCGCGACGGTGGCGGCCTTCTGGTCGTCGTTGCGTCCGGTGAGGCCGAAGATCGCAAACCCGTTGCGCTGCGCGGCTTTCACGAAATCGACCATCCCCGGCACAGCCGGGAATCGCTGTCCCTGCACGTAGACGTCCTGCAGCACGGGATCGAAGGTGAAGTGCATCGCCGCGTCCTCCATGTCGTACGTCCACAGCGTGGTGTCGTCGGCATCGAGCACGATGGCGGGCTTGCCCCCACCCTTCGACTTCGCCGCCCGGTAGAGCGCCGGCAGCTGCTCAGCCTTGCGGGCCAACACCTTCGTCAGCTCCGTGATGTACGGCGAGGAGACCTTGTCCGCGATTCCGGCGGACGAAGCCGCGTAGTACGTCCGCACGGTGGCCTTGACCGAGTCGATGTTCGGAATCCCCGCCCCGTCGGCACGCAACCCGCTCGAGCCGTCCGCGGCCATCGTGAACCGGGTCCGCGGCGTGAGCACCTTGTCGAGTCCGTCGATGGACACCGACGGACCAGCCGACACCGTCCCGGCGGGCGGTGGTGCGGCCTGAGCGCTGGGGGTCAGCGCGAGTCCGACGGTGAGCAGCGAGGCCAGGGTGGCACCCAGAATGCGGCGCCCGATTCCATAGGTCATACGGGAGTACTCCTTCGTGTCCGCCCCCGAGGGACAGCAGGGGTTGGCAGCGAAGTTACTCCGGGCAACCGCATCCCGCGTGCGCCGAAGGAGTGGTACCGGGCACGAGTGGCGATGCGGGTGCTCCGCGGGCGTCCGGCACCCGACCCGTCAGAAGCGTTGTGCGGGGCCGTAGGAACCCCGCTTGGCCTGCATCATGTTGCGGCGTTCGTTGACGTCACCGTTCTCCCGGACCGCCCTGACGATCGCACTCCAGATGCGCTTGACCCTGATCGTTTTCTTGTCCATACCCCCAGGACGCTCCCGGTGGCCGAAGTGTTGCAGTGAAGCCCGGTCGTCGAGCTGACAGGATCTCGACGCGCTCGTCCCTCGCTCGCTCGATCAACGGATCCTGCGATGGTCGAGCGACAAAGGAGACGAGACCCGGTCGTCGATCGGACAGGCTCTCGACGCGCTCGTCCCTCGCTCGCTCGATCAACGGATTTTGCGGTGGTCGAACGACGAAGGTAGGACACCCGGTCGTCGATCTGACGGGATCTCGACACGCTCGTTCCTCGCTGCTCGATCATGGTGAGTTGTGGGGTCGGGCGTCGCGGGTCTTTCCCTCGCTCACCGAGCTGACTCGACGGCATCGGACCGAGATCGTCAGCCGTCCGGGGCGTGGGCGAACCGGGCCCACAGATGGGGGCGTTGCGCAGCCCTCTGCAGCGCCAGACGCGCCAGCGAGCGTGCGAGCCGGCGCGCATGGCGCGAAGCCTGCGGAGCGGCGGCCCCATCTGTGGGGACGGATACGCCGACAATCAGGGAACGGTGAGGATCTCGACTCCGGTGTCGGTGACCACGAGGGTTTCTTCGAACTGGGCCACCCAGCTGCCGTCGCGGGTGACGACGGTCCAGTCGTCGTCCCAGAGATCCCACTCGATCCCGCCGAGAGTGATCATCGGCTCGATGGTGAAGGTCATCCCCGGCTCCAGCACGGTCTGCACGGACGGGTCGTCGTAGTGCAGCACCACCAGCCCCGAGTGGAAGGTCGGCCCGACCCCGTGGCCCGTGTAGTCCCGCACCACGCCGTACCCGAAGCGTTTGCCGTAGGACTCCACGACCCGTCCCACCACGTTGAGCAGCCGGCCAGGGGCCACCGCCCTGATCGCCCGGTCGAGCGCCTCGCGGGTCCGCTCGGTGAGCAGCCGCGCCTCCTCGCTCACCTCACCGGCGAAGTAGGTCGCGCAGTTGTCGCCGTGCACGCCGTCGGTGTAGGCGGTGACGTCGATCTTCACCAGGTCGCCGTCCTGGATGACGGTCGAATCAGGGATGCCGTGGCAGATGACCTCGTTGAGCGATGTGCAGCAGGCCTTCGGAAAGCCCCGGTAGCCCAGCGTTGACGGATACGCGCCGTGGTCGCACAGATAGGTGTGGATGATCTCGTCGATCGCATCGGTGGTGACGCCCGGCGCCACCGCACGACCACCCTCGGCCATCGCCCGGGCGGCGATCCCGCCGGCGATCCGCATCTTTTCGATCGTCTCGGGGGTCTGTACCCACGGGCCGGGATCAGGACGTGGCCCGGGACGTCCGACGTACTCGGGGCGGACTATCGACGCCGGCACCGACCGGACGGGGCTGACTGTGCCGGGGCTGATCCGAGTGCGCACCGAGGACTTCATGCCTCGCAGAATATGTCGCGCCTGCCGCTCGGTTCACCCCGCTGCCCACCGCTCACTTCACGGCGCCGAGGAACTTCTGCAGGACCACGTTGGTGCGCTTGGAGGAGTCGCCGCCGACGATGAGAGCGCTGAAGGCGAGGTCACCGCGGTAGCCGACGGTCCAGGCGTGCGCCTTCAGCGTGCCTTTCGCGTCGGTGTACTCCGCGGTCCCGGTCTTCGCGTGCACGAACGCAGCCGTGGTCCCGACCACCTTCAGGTTCTGCGCTGTCCCCACGTCGACCACGGCTGCCATCAGGTCGGCCACCCCGGAACGCGCAGCAGCCGAGCGAGCCGGGACCTTCTGGTCCACCTTCGTCCGCTGGCCGCGGATCAGCGTGGGGACGGGCATGGTGCCGGTCGCCGCGGTGGCCGCCATCAGGGCCGCGGAGAACGGCGTCACCAGCACCTGTCCCTGGCCGAAGCCGTCCTCAGCCCGCTGCACCTCGTCGGTCGCCTCGGGCACGGAGCCGGTGAGGGTGGTGATCCCCGGGATCACGAAGTCCAGACCGATCCCGTACTGCTTGGCGGAGCTGGTCAGGGTGCCTGCGCCCATCGTCGAGGCGAGTTGGGCGAACGTCGTGTTGCACGACTTCGCGAACGCCAGCTCCAGCGGGACCCGGCCGAGATCGAACTCGTACTCGTTGCGGATCGGACGCTCGTTGATCGTCCAGGTGCCGGGACATTCGACGACGGTCTGTGGGGTGGCGCGCTGGGTGTCGATGGCCGCGGTCGCGGTGACGATCTTGAAGATCGAGCCCGGCGGGAAGCTGCCCGTCAGGGCGATCGGGCCCTCGGCGTCTGCTGCGGCGTTCTGGGCGACCGCGAGGATCTCACCGGTGGAGGGCTGGATGGCGACGATCACAGCTGGTTCGGTGATCCCGGCCAGTGCCCGCTCGGCCGCGAGTTGGACGTCCCGGTCGATGGTCAGGATGACCTTGCCGCCGCGGCCCGCCGCGCGCTCGGCCAGCACGGCTGCCTCGGCGCCGGTGGCGTCGATCGCCACGATCTTCCAGCCGGGTGTCCCGCGGATGAGCGTGGCGGTGGTCGGTCCGAGCTGGGCGAGCAGTGCTCTGGCAAAGTCCTTGGTGGGACCCAGATTGCGGACCTGGGCCGGGAACGTCAGCCCGGACATCTTGGTCAGCTGCGTCGCGACCGCCTCGAACTCGGTGTCCCGCAGGTTCGTCACGGTGTAGCCGATCGTCGGATCGGCGTCAGCGATGCCCTGCACGATGCCGGCGGCCGTCAGCGTCGGGTCGTACTTCCGCAGCAGCTTCACCAGCGCGGTCGCGACGCCCGCCGGATCGCTGATCTTCCTCGGCGCGGCTTGGACCGCGTACACCCGCTGGGCGGTCACCAGCTGCCGGTCGTTGCGGTCGACGACGACGCCGTCCGAGGCTTCGACCGTGCGCACCACGATGCTCTGCTGTGCGCCGAGCTGCGGGTGGATGACGGCCGGATCCCAGGCGATGAACCAGTGGGCGCCCGGACCTGCTCCACGCCGCTTCAAGGTCCACTCAGTGCTGTACTGCCACGGTCCGACGTCCGGCAGGGTCCAGCGGTAGGTCATCGCCACGGTGGCCGTGGTCGCCTCCCCGTCCCAGTCCAGAGCGCCGGTGGTGAGCTGCAGCTTCTTCGGCTCGAGGTTGTCCAGGATCACGGAGTCGAGCGCCTGCCGAGCCACGCCGGGCTCCGAGGTGAGCGCCGAGGCTGCGTCGGTCCTGCTGCTCTGCAGCGCGGCGACGAACGCGGCCAGGTCCTGCTGCGGCCCGGGTGAGGCGGGCGCCGCGGTCGAGGTGCAGGCCGACAGGACCAGCAGGCCGACGAGGGCCACGCACCACGAGAATGCCCTGGCTCCCGGACGAGCAACACCGCGGCCGTGAGCCCTTCGCCTCGTCATCGGGCCAGTATCGATGCAGCGCTCCCCGATCCGGTGGACCCGCGCCGCAGATCGCCCAGACACACTCCGCACTGACGCCCGACTCCTCCGTCGGGGCTGCCGGCGACCGTCAGGCGTCCAAGAACACGCAGAACTCGTTGCCCTCCGGGTCGGCCATCACGGTCCACGGCCGACCCTCGTCGGGGGTCCTGAGCACCTGGGCGCCGGCGGCCTCGAGCGCAGCAGGGTCGCCGAAGAGGTCCAGATGGACCCGGTTCTTGACGGTCTTGGGTTCCGGCACGTTCGCGAAGGCGATCGACTCGAACGGGGCATCGGAGATGTGATCGATCCAGGAGTAGCTGTCGTCGTCCTCGGTGCCGCGGCCGGCACCCAGCAGGTCCGCCCACCACCGGGACTGCGCCTCCTGGTCGACGGCGTCGACACCCAGCTCCATCAGGCCGGGTTCCGCTGAGCCCGGTGAGCCGTCGGTGAGGAACACACAGAACTCGTTGCCCTCCGGGTCGGCCAGCACCGTCCAGCCCTCGAGTCGATCCAGTTCGTGCGCCCCCAGTTCGAGGGCCTGCTCCAGCGATCGCACTCGGATGTCGAGGTGCATGCGGTTTTTGGCCGACCGCTGCTCGGGCACCCGGTTGATCCAGACCCGCTCGGTGGGCGTGGCGCCGTCGAGGCTCACCACCACGCCGTCCCTGGTCTGCGGGGCCAGACCGAGCAGCTCGGAGTAGAAGGCTCCCAGGAGATCCGGGTCGACGGCATCCAGGCAGAGGTCCTTGAAACGGGCGAGGCTCATGGTCCTGAAAGGTACCCGGGTGGGTCGTTGACGAGCCGACTGTAAACGTTTACAGTCGGCTCGGTTCCGATGTCGCGCTGCCCCGGCGGTGCTCCGTCCCCGTTCGCTCCGCCCTTCAACGACGAAGGAGTACCCCGACCATGACGGCGGCAGCCCAGGCTCCGGCCTCCATCGACCCGGGTCCGACCCCACCCCCCGCCGCCCGACGGCGACGCGGGACGCCGGTCGGCCTGTGGTTGCTCGTTCCCAGTCTCCTGCCGGTGATCGCGTTCAGCGTGTACCCGCTGTTGAACGGGATCTGGCTGGGATTCACCGATGCCCGCGCCGGCGCGGGCGTGGTGTTCGCGTTCAACGGCGTCCAGAACTACACGCGACTGTTCGACGACGGCCTGTTCTGGAACTCCTTCGGGATCGGACTGGTCTGGGCCTTCAGCGTGACCATCCTGCAGTTCCTGCTCAGCCTGGGCCTTGCTCTGCTGCTCAACGCGGGGTTGCGGTTCCAATGGCTGGTGCGGCCGTTGGCGCTGGTGCCGTGGGCCATGCCGTCGGTCGTGGTCGCCATCCTGTGGAAGCTGATCTACCAGCCGGACGCCGGCATCCTCAACGCGTTCCTCAAGGACCTGGGGATCATCGACACCAACATCAACTGGCTCGGCAGCTTCACCCTCGCCCTGCCGGCCGTGATCGTCGTCGGGGTCTGGGCCGGGATGCCGCAGACCACCATCGCCCTGCTGGCCGGGCTGCAGAACACCTCGGCCGACCTCCACGAGGCGGCCTCCCTCGACGGAGCCGGTGCGTGGCAACGGTTCCGCTCCGTCACCCTGCCGGCTCTCAAGCCGGTGATCATCGCCATCACCTCGCTGGACTTCGTCTGGAACTTCAACTCCTTCGGCCTGGTCTACGTGCTCACCGAAGGCGGCCCCGGCGGCCGCACCAAGCTGCCGATGCTGTTCGCCTACGAGAGTGCCTTCAGCAGCGGCGAGTTCGGGTACGCGGCCGCGATGGGCAACGCCATGGTCGTGCTGATCCTCCTCCTGCTCGGCGTGTACCTGTGGCGTCAGCTGAAGGAGAACACCTGATGCGCACCCGCCCGCTCACCCGCGTCGGCCAGTACGTCGCCCTGCTCGCGTACATCGTGTTCCTCGGGTTCCCCTTGCTGTGGCTGTTCTCAACGGCTTTCAAATCACCCCGCGAGGTGATCTCGCTCGAGCCGACACTGCTGCCCCGCAGCTGGTCGCTGGACAGCTTCCGGGTCGCATTGGACAACTCCGAGCTGTTCCCGTCACTGCTCAACTCGTTGATCGTGGCCGTCAGCACCGCGATCCTGACGACGGTCATCGCGCTGCCGGCCGCCTACGCGCTCGCCCGGCACCGCAGCAAGCTGCGCACGGTGACCGTCGGCTGGATCCTGGTGAGCCAGGTGTTCCCGTTCGTGCTGATCGTCATCCCGGTCTTCGTCGTGCTGCGGAACCTGGGGCTGCTCAACACCTTGCCGGGACTGGTCCTGGTCTACGTGGTGTGGGCGCTGCCCTTCACACTGTGGATGCTGCAGGGTTACGTCTCGGCGATCCCCCGCGATCTGGAGGAGGCAGCGGCCACCGACGGGGCCTCTCGAGCCCAGGTCCTG
The DNA here is from genome assembly GCA_037720195.1 of Nakamurella sp. Classification (GTDB taxonomy): domain Bacteria; phylum Actinomycetota; class Actinomycetes; order Mycobacteriales; family Nakamurellaceae; genus Nakamurella. Next base: position 23,256 of record JBBJML010000038.1, read on the forward strand.
CTCAGGGTCATCTTCCCGCTGCTCGCACCGGGTCTCGTGGCGACGGCGATGTTCGCCTTCATCAGCGCCTGGAACGAGTTCTTCTTCGCCCTGGTGGTGATCACCGATCCCGCCAAGGAGACGGCGCCGCTGCTGCTGGCGCGCTACGTCGGGGGTGAGGGGTTGGTCAACCTCGGCCCGTTGGCCGCGACCGCCCTGATCACCACCCTCCCCAGCCTGCTCATCTTCGCTGTTGCCCAACGCAAATTGGTCTCCGGGATGCTCGCCGGTTCGGTCAAGGGATGACCGCTCTGTCGCTGCCCCGCTCGTCCCCCCTGCCAGTCCGGACCGTCACCACCATGAAGGAGCTCCCATGAAGCGAACCCGTCCACACGTCCTGCGCCGCAGCAGCCTCGCCGCCCTGGCTGTCGGTTCGACCCTGCTGCTGTCGGCGTGCGTCAGCAACTCCGGCGGCGGTCAGGTGAGCACCGCCGGGAGCTCCCTGGCCCCGGATCAGAAGGTGTCCCTGACCTTCGCCAGCTACGCATTCCAGGCGCCGACCGTGGCCGCCACCGACAAGATCGTCGCCGACTGGAACGCTGCGAACCCCAACATCCAGGTCACGGTGCAGAAGGTGGCCGCCGAATCCGTGCACGACAAGCTCGTCACCCAGTTCGCCGGCAACCAGGCGCCCGACATCATCCACGACGAGTCGGCCGACATCGCGAGCTTCTCCCGGCAGGGCTACCTCGCCGACATGACGTCGATGGTCCCCGCGGACCTGAAATCCGATGTGCCGCAATCGGTCTGGGACTCGGTGACGTACGACGGCAAGATCACCGGCATGCCGACCATCGCGCAGGTCTACACCATCTTCGTCAACAAGAAGCTGCTCGCCGCGGCCGGTGTCGCTGTGCCCACCGCCGAGAAGCCGTGGACCTGGGACGACCTGGCGGCCAACGCCAAGAAGCTCACCGCCGGCACCGTCAGCGGTCTGGCCTGGGGTCTGAAGTCGCCGACCGCCGGCATCATGTCGTCCGGTCTCGCCTTCGACGGGACCTTCGTCAGCGGTGACGAGAAGGCTCCCACGATGGCGGTGGGCGCCAACGAGCAGCAGGTCCCGAACCGGATCGCCGCGATGCTGGCGGACGGATCGATGGCGAAGGATTCGGTGTCGCTGTCCGGCAGCGACGTGCTGGCCGGGTACTACGGCGGCAAGTACGCGATGATCATGGCCGGCAACTACATCGCCACCCAGGTCGAGGAGCAGGCGCCCGCCGACTTCGACTGGGGCATGTTGCCGTTGCTCAAGGGCACCAGCGAGCACCAGGCTTCCAACCCGCAGACCCTCAGCATCGCCCAGCAGAGCAAGTACCCGGCGCAGGCCATGCAGTTCATCGCCTTCTTCATGAAGGCCGAGAATCTCGCCGCCATCGCCGAGGGTGATGCACTGATCCCGGTCACCGCGTCTGCCTCCGCCGCGATGGGCAAGAAGCTCGGAGCGGAGCACGGCTGGGATGCGATCCTGGGCAGTGCCGACCAGCTCGTGGATGCCCCGTGGAACAAGGCCGACAAGTTCCCCGACTGGAAGTCCAAGTACGCGACACCCGCCTACCAGGAGTTCCTCGCCGGTCGGACCGATGCCGCAGGACTCGCGACCGCGCTCACCGACGGCTGGAAGACCCTCTCCGGCGGCTGATCGACCCCGCTCCCCCCTCCAGTCAGCACCACCCACCGTGCCGCAGAGCCGGCCCATGCCAGGAAGAACCATGAACCTCTTGCAGGACAAAGCAATCGGAGCTCTCGCCGCGGCAGCGGTCGGCGATGCCATCGGCGGTGCGACGGAGGGGCGCAGCGCCGAGGAGATCGTCGCCCGGTACGGCGGATTCGTCGAGGGCATCACCGAGTACTTCATGCCCGACTGGCGGACGGCGAAGCCGATGTCGCCGTACTTCAAGGGAGACGGCCACGTCACCGACGACACCCTGATGACCAACCTGCTCGTCGATGTCTACGACGAGCGTCAACGGCACCTGGACGCCTTCGACATCGCCGACGGGCTGGTCCCGAGGATGATGAACCAACTGACCTGGATCCCGGAGCTGGAACGGGAGACGGTGCCGCTGCTGCGGGTGTTCCTCGCCGAGAAATGGTTGGTGACCCGACTGCACTACGGTCACGTCGATCCCCGCGAGGGTGGGGTGGGCAACGTCGTGAACTGCGGTGCTGCCATGTACATGGCCCCGGTCGGGATCGCGAACGCCGGTGACCCGGCCGGCGCCTACGCCGAGGCGTCCGAGCTGGCCGGTGCACACCAGTCGAGCTACGGCCGGGAGGCTGCCGCCGTCTTCGCCGCGGCGATCGCCGCGGCGATGACGCCGGGAATCGATGTGGACGGGGTGCTGCACGCCGTCCTGGGACTCGCCCGGGACGGCACTGCCGCGGCGATCCGTGCGGTGCTGGAGGCTGCCCAGGGTGTGGCCGACTGGCAACAAGCGATCCCGGTGCTGCGGGCCGCGATCACCCCCTTCGACACCGTCGGACCCGAGTACCGCACACCGGTGATGGACGCTCGGCGACCGAGCCGGGTCCGCGCGATCGAGGAGCTTCCGGTGGCGCTGGGCTTCCTGGCCGTCACCGGCGGCGACGTGCGCGGCTGCATCCTCGGCGCGACCAACTACGGCAGGGACTCCGACTCGATCGCCACCATGGGCGGCGCCATCGCAGGCGCGCTGGGCGGCGAGTCGTCCGTACCCGCCGAGTGGGTGGAGACCGTCTCCCGGGAGTCGCGGCTCGACCTGCGCGCGGGCGGACTCCGGATGGCCGCTGTGGCGCAGGCGATCCGCAGCGCAGACGTGGCAGCCTTCGCCCGTCGGGAACACGCGTTCGCGGCCCTGACCGCCGACGGGCAGGGCAACGGCGAGGCGGCGCTGTCGTGAACCCGCAGCCCACACCGGTGACCTGGGTACAGCCGGAAGACCTGCTGCGGCACGAGCTCTGGCAATCGGCCCGTGAGCTCGGACCCGACCAGCAGGATGCGCTGCAGCGGATCGCGGACCGCTGGGTCGGAGCCGGCGGCACGCTGCCGCCACCGCGGGTCGGTGCTTCACCGGAGCTCGGGGACAGACACCTGCGCCCCCTCGCCGAGGAACTGCTCGCAGCGGTGGCCGCAATCCCCCGGCAGCTGGACCCGGCGCAACCCGACGACTGGGATGAGATCGCCACCATCATCGGATCCACTGCGGCGCAGCATGTCCGGACCGCCGCCGGTACTGATCTCGATGCGCTCACCGGAGCCTGGCTGGGTCGTACGGTGGGCTGTGTCCTGGGCAAGCCCGTCGAGAAGATCCCGCGCCGCGGGATCGAGGACATCCTGCGCGGCGGTGACCGGTGGCCCCTGCGGAGCTATTTCACCGCGCGCGGTCTGCCCGCCGAGGTCGCCGAGCGGTGGCCGTGGAACCGGGCGAGCGGACCCACGAGCCTGATCGAGAACATCGACGGCGCACCGGAGGACGACGATCTCAACTTCACCCTGATGGCCCTGCGCCTGCTGGAGCGCGTCGGCCTCGATTTCACCTCCGCCGAGGTCGCACAGGCCTGGCTGCTCGACCTGCCCGCAGGCCGCAGCTTCACCGCGGAACGGATCGCGTACCGCAACCTGTTGTGCGGCATCGAGCCGCCGGAGACCGCGCGGGCGGGCAACCCGTACCGGGAGTGGATCGGGGCGCAGATCCGCACCGACCTCTACGGCTGGATCAGCCCCGGCGACCCGCTGTGTGCTGCCCGCCGGGCACACCGGGACGCCGCTGTCAGCCACACCCGCAACGGGCTCTACTGCGCGATGGCGCTGGCCGCGATGGGTTCGATCGCGGTGGTCCGTTCGCCGGACCGTCCCGGGGTCGCCGACGTGCTGGATGCCGGTCTGGCCGTCGTCCCTCCGGGCAGTGCCGCCGCTGCGGCCATCATCCTGGGTCGTCGGCTGGCGACCGACGGCCTCCCGCCCGAGGACGCGTACGTGGTGCTGGAGCGGGCCTATCCCGACCTGCACTGGGTGCATGCGCTCAACAACACTGCGCTGGTGGCCTACGCCCTCACCTTCGGCGACGGCGCCTTCGACCGCTCGATCTGCACCGTGGTTGCCGGCGGGTGGGACACCGACTCCAACGGCGCCAGCGTCGGCGGGATCGTGGGTGCGCTGACCGGAGCATCAGGCATCGATCCGGAGTGGACCACACCGCTGCGCGACCGGTTGAGCTCTGCCCTGCCCGGCGAGGACGGTGGGGCGATCACCGCTGCCGCGGCCCGCACCCTGGCCCTCGTCGGATCCGGTGGCGAGCTGTCATGACCAGCGAGGGTGACCCTGCCGGGGCCGTGCGGACCGGCCGACGCCCGACGGTCGTCGAGGTGGCCGCCCGGGCCGGCGTCTCCACCGCGTCGGTGTCCCGGGTGCTGAACGGCAAGCTCGCCCGACCCGACACGATGGATCGGGTGCGGGCCGCGGTGATCGAGCTCGGATATCGCCCGGACGCCACCGGCCGTGCGCTGAAACTCGGTGCTGCACAACAGATCGCGTTCGCAGTCGACGATCTGGCCAACCCGGTCTACACCGAGATGATGCGCGGGGTCGAGGAGGGCTTGACCGCCACCGGCGCCCGCCTGTTGGTGACCTCCACCGGTCAGGACCCGGCCGACACACTTGCCCTGGTACGCAGCCTCGGTCGGGGTTACGCCGACGGCTTGGTGATCAGCCCGCTGCGCCGCACGCCGGCCCTGGTCCGCGCGCTGGTCGAGTGCGCGGTACCGGTCGTCATCGTGGGTGATCCTGGCGCCACTGATGCCCTCGACCGGGTGCGGGTCGATTCGGGCGCCGGGATCCGGCTCGCCTACCGCCATCTGCTGGACACCGGGCGTCGCCGGATCTGCTTCGTCAACGGCCCCGAGCAGACTTCGCCGGGAGCTGCTCGCGGCTCCGCCCACCGCCGGTGCGCTGCGGAGTGGGGCGGTTCGGCCGGGACGGTCTCGGTCGACGCCTTCACCGTCGAGGCCGGCGAACTTGCCTGGCTCCAGGTGCGCCTGCTGGAACCGGACGCGCTGATCGCGGCGAACGACCTGCTCGCCCTGGGCGCGATCCGGGCTGCCGAGGCCGCCGGGATCCGCGTTCCGCACGATCTCGCCGTGGTCGGGGTCGACGACATCCCCTTCGCGCGGATCTTCTCGCCGGCACTGACCTCGGTGTCGCTGCGGGCGCGCGAGCGAGGACGACTCGCCGCCGAGCTGTTGCTGCAGCGGCTGTCCGACCCGGCGCGTCCGCCGGTCACCCTCAGCGTCGAGCCGGAGCTGCTGATCAGGGAGTCCTCGTGGCGACGATGACCGATGTCTTCGCGAGTTCCGGGCCTTCCGGTGACGACGGGCCCCTACCCGTCCTGTCGATGCCCACGGACTCCGTCGGCGCAGCCCCCGCAGTGGCCGCCGATGCTCCGCTCAACCCGCTCGTCCCCCGTCCGCTGGACCGCCCGCAGGAGATCCCCCTCGAACCCGACGCCGACCTCTCGGTGTTGGACGACGCGAAGATCTTCGCCGCACCTGACGATCCGGCGCTGTGGCCGCAGTGGCGACGTCGGCTCCACGAGTGGCGGCGAGAAGCGGTCGCCCGCAGCAGCTACGACGACGCTCTGTACCGCCGGGACGACCTGGCCTGGATCTCGCGCTGTTTCGTCATCTCCCAGATCTGGTTGTGGGACGAGCTGCTCTTCGACTGGCAGACCGGCCGGTTCACCCCGGAGCGGATGATCCAGGACGCCCGGGAGCGCTTCGGCGGCTTCGATGCGGTCGTGCTGTGGCACGCGTACCCGGTGATCGGTATCGACGACCGCAACCAGTGGGACTACTACCACGACGTGGACGGCCTGTCGGACGTCGTGCGGGCGTTCCACGACGACGGGATCCGGGTGTTCATCGACTACAACCCGTGGGACACCGGGACTCGTCGCAACGGCTACGACCCCGAGCTGCTGGCGGACATGGTCGCCGACCTCGGCTTCGACGGCGTCTTCCTGGACACCCTGCGCGAAGGTCGCGGGGAGCTCGTCGCCGGTGTCCGCCGAGCCCGTTCCGGGGTGGCGCTGCAGGGAGAGTCCAGGGTGTCGATGGCCCGGCTGGTCGACCATCCGATGTCCTGGGCCCAGTGGTTCGCCGACTCGCCGGTCCCCGGGGTGCTGCGCTCGCACTACTTCGAACGCCGCCACATGATGCACCACGTCCGCCGCTGGCACCGCGACCACTCCGTCGAACTCCAGTCGGCCTGGTTCAACGGCGTCGGGGTGATGGTGTGGGAGGTCGTGTTCGGGGTCTGGGTCGGTTGGAACGATCGCGACAGTCTCACCCTCCGGCGGATGAGCACAGCCCAGCGGGCACTGTCGAAGCTGTTGCGGGACGGCATCTTCACCCCACTGGTCGACCTGGGCCCCGATGCCGCGCGGCTGACCGTGTTCGGCTCCACCTTCCGGTCGGGGCGTGAGTCCCTGTTGGCCCTCGTCAACCGCGGAGTCCACGACCGGGTGTTGCGGCTCCCGGTCGCCGAGGCGCCGGACGGGTCCGCACGCAGGACCACCTCCGGTCTCGGTCCGGTGCTCGACATCTGGACCGGCCGGGAAGCGCCGGTCGCCGACGGGCACGTCCAGGTGGTGGTTCCCGCCGGGGGCATCGGCGGTCTCTGGCAGCCCCCGCCGGAGGCGGACACCTCCTGGCTGCTCCCGCTGACCGAGCAGCCCGACGATCCTCGGCCGCATCAGTCCACCGCGTTCCACCATCGGCACAGCGAGCGGGTGCCGGTACCGACCGCGACCTCGCGCACGGCCGCGTCCTTGCGGCTGCCGACGGTGCCGATCACCGCCGGCGACTACACGCTCACCGTCCGTTTCCGGTTCCGGGAGACCGGGATGTACGACGGGGCGCCGTTCGTCGACGAGTGGAAGCCCCTGCCGCCCCGGCTGCACGACCTTCGCACCCTGGATCGGCGGGTACACCTCGAATCCGACGTCGCCGTCGCGACCCTCGAGGTCTCCGAACGTGACTTCGCGGAGTTCGTGGCAGCCACCGGCCGGGGAGCCAGGATCCCGTCGTGGCGTCGACCGGCCTGGGTCGGGCGCAGTGTCCAGGATGCGGCGATCCACCGTCCGGTGACCGAGGTGTCCCTGTCCGACGCGCGGGCCTACGCCGCGTGGGCCGGCGGGCGGTTGCCCACCGAGGACGAGTGGCAACTCGCAGCAGCGGACCCCGGTTTCCGGCGACGCGATCCGTTGGTGTGGAACCTGACCGAGAGCGAGCACACCGACGGCCGGACGCGCTTCATGATGCTCAAGGGCGGTTCGGCCTACCAGAGCACGGGTTCTCCCTGGTATTTCGACAGCGGCCCGCAGCCACCGGAGTTCTCGGCGAAGTATCTGTTGCCCGGCCAGGGGTTGGGCCGATCACAGACGATCGGCTTCCGCATCGCCTTCGTGCTGGCCCCCGAACCCACGGCCCGCACGCCCGAACGCGCGCACCGACCGTACCGACCGACCCGCCAGGAGAAATGAGTGAACTCCCCCGCGCTCGACGGGCTGACCGTCATCGACGCCTCGACGCTGTTCGCCGGCCCGATGGCGGCCATGCACCTGGGTGATCTCGGCGCCAGGGTGATCAAGGTGGAGCACCCGCGGCGACCTGATCCGGCCCGTGGCCACGGGCCGGAGAAGGACGGCCAGAACATCTGGTGGAAGACGTTGGGCCGCAACAAGGAGACCGTGCAACTCGACCTGTCGGGCGCCGACGGCGCTGCGGTGTTCCGTCGGCTGGCCGCGGCGGCGGACGTGGTGATCGAGAACTTCCGTCCCGACACGCTGGAGCGATGGGGCCTGGGGTACGAGAGCCTGTCGGAGTCCAACCGGGGGTTGGTCCTGGCCAGGGTGACCGGTTTCGGACAGGTCGGCCCGTACCGCAGGAGGCCGGGATTCGGCACGCTGGCCGAGGCGATGAGCGGGTTCGCCGCCGCCACCGGGGAACCCGATGGACCACCCACGCTGCCACCGTTCGGCCTGGCTGACGGGATCGCTTCCCTGGCAACGGCTTTCGCGGTGATGACCGCCCTGCACCAACGCGCGGCCACCGGTCGCGGACAGGTGGTGGACCTCGCCATCGTCGAACCGATCATGGCCATGCTCGGACCGCAGATCTCTCGCTGGGATTTGCTCGGCACGGCCCAGCCGCGCACCGGGAACAGGTCCGGCAACAACGCCCCGCGCAACACCTATCGCACGTCGGACGGACAGTGGGTCGCGGTGTCGACCAGCTCGCAGAGCATCGCCGAGCGGGTGCTGACCCTCGTCGGTCGGCCGGAGCTGATCGCCGAGCACTGGTTCGCCACCGGTGGGTCGAGGGCCGAGCACGCCGACGAGTTGGACGAGGCCGTCGGTGGCTGGATCGCGCAGCGCACCCGGGACGAGGTGCTGGAGAGCTTCGACCGCGCGGAAGCGGCGGTGGCGCCGATCTACTCCCCGGCCGACATCGTCGCCGATCCCCAGTTCGCCGCACTGGGAACCGTGCAGCACGTCCGGGACCCGGACTTCGGCCCGATGGCCATGCAGGGCAGGCTGTTCCGGCTGTCCGAGGGTGATGCGCCGATCCGCCACACGGGTCGGGAACCCGGCGCCGACACCGGATCGGTACTGCACGAGTTGGGCTACTCCCCCGACGAGGTCGCCGCGCTGCGTGCTGCCGGAGTGGTCGGGGGCACCGGTACCGGCCCGAACGCCGGCGGGAACACCGGCCAGAACACCGGACCGAGCTCCCTCGACCGGCGACGGAACCGATCGGCATGACGGCCCGCGTGCCCCTCACGCTGCTGTACGTCCCGGCCGATCGCCCCGACCGGATCCAGCGAGCTCTGGACTCGTCGGCAGACGTGGTGATCATCGACCTGGAGGACGCCGTCACGCCCGCCGGGAAGGAGAGCGCGCGTCGGACTGTCGCCGCGCTCGAGTTCGAACCCGGGCGGTCGGTGCAGGTGCGGGTGAACGCCGCCGGAACCCCTTGGCACGACGACGATCTGGCGATGGCAGCATCCCTGGATGAGCGAGTGCAGCTCCGGCTGCCGAAGTGCGAATCCGCGGAGGCGATCGAAGCAGTGGCCGACCGGGTCGGATCGCGGGCGCTGCACCTGTTGGTCGAATCGGCGCTCGCCGTCGAACGGGCCTACCTGTTGGCAGGCTCCCACCCACAGGTGGCGACCATCGGGCTGGGCGAGGCCGACCTGCTGGCCGACCTGCGCGCCACCGACCCGGCCGCGCTCGGCTGGGCCCGCGGACGGATCGTCACCGCCGCGGCCGCGGCTGCGCTTCCGGCGCCCACCATGTCGGTGTTCCCCGACCACCGCGACTCCGGCGGTCTGCGTGCGTCGTGCCGTGAGGGTCGATCGCTGGGTTTCCTGGGGCGCGCCGCGATCCATCCTGCCCAGCTGCCGGTGATCGTGGAGGCGTTCGCTCCCAGCACCGCAGAGATCGCGGTGGCGCAGGAGGTGGTGGCGGCGGCCGAGGCCGGCGCACAGATCGGCCGCGGCGCGGTGGCCCTGCCCAGCGGGAAGTTCGTCGATGCCGCGGTGGTGCGGCAGGCCAGGATCGTGTTGTCGCTCGCCGATCGCCACGGCCACGCCTGAGTGGCCCGGCGGACGTTCCCGCTGGTGGCAAGTGCTGTTGCTGGCTGCAAGGACGTCCTCCACGCCAGCAACAGCACGTAACGCCAGCGCGAACCCGGGTCAGTTCCCGCGCTTGGACCGCGGGAGGGGATGCGCACCGGCGCTGATGGACACCGGGTGCGCGTCCGGCGGGCGCTTCGAGGGATCGTCGAGTCGTTCGCGGAACTGGTCGATGAGCGCGATCATCTGCTCGTTGACCTCGGCCAGCTCGGCGGCGGTCAGATACGTGAGGCCCTGGAAGGAGAACGACGCGTCCCGCCACTCCTTCGGGTAGCTCTGCCAGGTCGCCTCCCACACCTCGACCTCGCGCTGACGCTGGTCCCGGAAGTGCAGGTCGAGCTCGCGGGCCGCGGCACCGACCTCGGGCGACGGCTGCTCCAGTGCGTAGCTCAGACCCAGGTCGACGCGCCGCCACGGCCGCTGCCGCCCGGTGCCACCCGGCGCCTCCTCCACGTAGCCGTACTTGGCGAGCGTGCGGAGGTGGAACGAACAGTTCGCGGGGCTCTCGTCGAGCAGGTCGGCCGCCTCGGTCGCGGTCAACGTGCCCTCCCGGCGGAGCGCGTCCAGCATCGCCACCCGCACCGGGTGGGCCAACGCCCGGATCTCCTTGGCGTCCGTCAACGTCCGTCGCCGGGCCCGGGTCGGCCTGGACGCGGGCTGCTCGACCGGACGGTCGTCGATCGGAGCGTGTGCACCGTCCGGCGCGGTGGCGATCGCGTCGTCCGAGGGTGTTGCCTGCGGTGTCCTCTGTCGATCCTCTCGCGTCAGCGAGCTCCGGCCGGCGTGACACGTACCGCCGCGGTGCTCCCTGTCGTCATGCCCACCACTCGCCGCCGACTGGCGACGTCGGTGGCGCGCAACCGACGACCCCAGGTCTCCAGGACAGCCCCGGTGCGTTCCCGCCACCTCCGGGAGGGCCGGGCGGCCACTCGACGGAAGCGTTCGCCCGTGTCGTACCAGGCGAGGTCCACTGCGGTCACAGGATTCGTCATGACGTGCTCCTCACAGTTGACAACAACTCTTTCGAAGGACTTGTTGCCAAGCATCTGTTTCGAAAGCACTGTTGTCAAGAGAGTCGCAAGAATCGTTTCGAAAGAACCGACGCGAAGACGGCAGCTCTCAGAACAGGACGCTCGAGAATTGCCCAGCCTGCTGGAATCCGACGCGTTCGTAGACCCGGCGGGCGGTGACGTTGCGTTCGTTGACGTACAACGAGGGCAGCCGGTGCAGATCACGCTGGATGTGCTGCACGAGCGCGGCGACGGCCGCGGCGGCCAGCCCCCTCCCCCGATGGACCGGGGCCATCCAGACCCCCTGGATCAACGCGACCCGGCTCGAGAGGGCGCCGATCTCCGCCTTGAAGATCACCTCGGCTCCGTCGAGCACGGCGAAGGCCAGGCCGCGCCGGATCAGGTCGTCCACCCGGGCGCGATAGCTGCGGCCGCCGTCACCCGCACGCGGATCGATGCCGACCTCCTCGGTGAACATGGCCACCGCTGCCGGGAAGTAGTGGTCGCCCAGCTGTGCCGTCATCCGGCGCAGTCGTAGGTCAGGATCGACGAGCGGCGGCCGCGGACAGGTGAGCAGCGGTTGGACGGTGCGGACCTCCCTGGCCGGCCCCCAGGCCGAACCGAGGTCCTCCCACAACGGCAGCACCAGCGCCGACCGACCGACGAGCGAAGCGACGGTGCGACTGCGATGCGCCAGGCCCTCGGCCAACCGGCGCAACGCCTCCGGCCCGGTCGCGGCCAGCGGCAACAGGTTCCCGCCGACGAAGGCCAGCGCCTCCCGGCCACCGTCGACGCCCCAGAAGTTGCCACCGAGGGCGCGGGGATCGATGCCGTAGGTCTCGAACCGCTCGGCGATCATGCAGCCGGCCACCGGATCCGCCTCCAGCGCGGCCTGCACCACCGCCGCCTGGTCACTGCCCAGGACCCGGGCCCCGGACCGCTGCCAGATACGCGGCACCAACGGCTCAGACCGTCGAGACGGAGGGTGTGCCGCTGACGACTCCCTCGGCGCGCATCGTCTCGGCGATCTTCATCGCCTCCTCGATGAGCGTCTCGACGATCTGCGACTCGGGAACGGTGCGGACCACCTCGCCCTTGACGAAGATCTGCCCCTTGCCGTTGCCGGAGGCGACGCCCAGATCGGCCTCGCGGGCCTCGCCCGGTCCGTTGACGACGCAGCCCATGACGGCCACCCGCAACGGGACGTCCATCCCCTCGAGGCCGGCAGTGACCTCGTTGGCCAGCGTGTAGACGTCCACCTGGGCGCGCCCGCACGAAGGACAGGACACGATCTCCAGGCCGCGTTCGCGCAGGTTGAGCGACTCCAGGATCTGCAGTCCGACCTTGACCTCCTCGACCGGCGGCGCGGAGAGCGAGACGCGGATCGTGTCACCGATGCCCTGGGCCAGCAGCGCGCCGAAGGCGACGGACGACTTGATGGTGCCCTGGAACGCGGGACCGGCCTCGGTGACGCCCAGGTGCAGCGGGTAGTCGCACTGCGCTGCCAGCAGTTCGTAGGCCCGCACCATGATCACCGGGTCGTTGTGCTTGACCGAGATCTTGATGTCGCGGAAGTCGTGCTCCTCGAACAACGAGCACTCCCACAGTGCCGACTCGACGAGGGCCTCCGGGGTGGCCCGGCCGTACTTCTCGAACAGCCGCGGATCGAGCGACCCGGCGTTGACGCCGATCCTGATCGGGGTGCCGTGCGCCTTGGCCTCCTGCGCGATCTGCTTGACCTGGTCGTCGAACTGCCGGATGTTGCCCGGGTTGACCCGTACAGCGGCGCAGCCGGCCTCGATGGCCGCGTACACGTACTTGGGCTGGAAGTGGATGTCGGCGATCACCGGCAGCTGGGAGTGCTCGACGATCTGCTTGAGCGCGGCCGCGTCATCGTTGGTGGGTACTGCCACCCGGACGATCTGGCAGCCGGCGGCCGTGAGCTCGGCGATCTGCTGCAAGGTCGCGTTGACGTCAGAGGTCAACGTGGTGGTCATCGACTGGACGGAGACCGGGCTGTCGCTGCCCACGCCGATGCCCTTGCTGCCACTGCCGAGCCGGAGCTGCCGGGTCGCGCGCCGGGGCGCCAGGATCGGCACCTCACGATCAGCGGGCATGCTGGGCATCCCGAGGCCGATCCCGGTGGCGGTGGGGCTGTCGGTGGTGCTGGTCATCTGCAGTTCCTCGATCGTCGTGGGTACCCCTCCAGTGTCCGCCTCCGAACGGCCGGATGCCCACACCGGGGGTGGTGATCTGTGCACGTGTCCCGTCGGACCCTCAGCGCGCGCGTCAGAACAGGTCGACGGGATTGACCACGTCGGCGATGAAGGTCAGCACCGTCAGGCCGATGAACAGCAGCGCCACCACGTAGGCGACCGGCATCAGCTTGGCGACGTCGAATGGCGGCGGCAGCGCCTTGCGACGGAGCCGGTTGATGCCGCGCCGGATCCACTCGATCACCGCACCGAGGATGTGGCCTCCGTCCAAAGGCAACAACGGCAGCAGGTTGAGCAGGAACAGGCTCATGTTGAAGCCGGCGAGCAGCGTCAGGAACAGCGCCCACTTGTCCTTCGCCTCGGTGTCCAGGGCGAGGATCTCGCCGGAGATCCGGCCCGCGCCGACGATGCCGACGGGCGAGTTCGCGTCGCGTTCGGCGCCGTTGAAGATGGCGTCCCAGAGCGCCGGGATCCGCGAGGGGATCTGGATCACCGCATGCGCGGCGGTCCCGATGAACTGCCCCGTCCGGTCGAAGGCGCTGCCGAAGGACTGGGTGACGTACGGGAACTGCGGTCCGACGCCGAGGAACCCGGCGGGGGTGGTGCCGACCTGCTTGTTGGTCGCATCCACGACCGGGCGCTCGGTCAGCACGATCGTGACCTGCTGGGTGACCGGAGCACCCGCGCGCTGAATGGTGATGGGCACGGTCTGCCCGGCGGCGGCCCTGATCAGGGTGGTGAGCTGGTCCCAGCCGGTGATCGAGGTGCCGGCGAAATCGGTGATGACGTCCCCGGGCTGCAGGCCGATCATCCGGGCCGGGGTCCACTCGGTCTGTGGGCACTCGGTCTTCTGCTGCTCGGCCGCCGAGGCGGTGGCCGGCACCACACAGGCGCTGACGCTGGACACCGTGGTGTTGGGGGTGGGGACGCCGATCGTGGTCATCACGATGCCGAACAGGATGACGGCGAGCACGAGGTTCATGAACGGACCGGCGAACATGACGACGATCCGCTTGACCGGGTGCAGTTGGTAGAACTGCCGTCCGTCATCCGTCTCGAGCACGTGTGCACGGTCACCCTGCCGGGTGTCCTCGACCAGCTGACGGAAGATGCCGGCCGGCCCGAGAGCGGTGGTGGTGATCCGCTGCCGACCGGACTTGTCCGGCGGGACCATGCCGATCATCCGGATGTAGCCACCGAGCGGGACGGCCTTGATGCCGTACTCGGTCTCGCCGACCTTCTTGGACCACAGGGTCTTGCCGAAGCCGACCATGTACTGGGTGGTGCGGACGTTGAAGACCTTCGCGAACGTCAGGTGGCCGAGCTCGTGCCAGGCGATCGAGAACAGCAATCCCAGCACGAACAGGACGATGCCGATCGCAGTCAGCATGCGTCCACCAGCTCCTCAGCTCTCGTGCGTGCCCACGCCTCTGCCGCAAGCACATCGGCGATGTCCCGGGGAGCCCTCGTCAGACCCTCGGACCCGATCGCCTCGTCAATGATGCCTGCGAGCAGCCGGGGAATGCCGGGAAAGGTGAACTTCCCCTCGCGGAACGCGCGGACCGCGACCTCGTTCGCGGCATTGAGGGTGGCCGGCACGAGTCCGCCGGCGACGCCCGCCCGGCGAGCATGAGACAGCGACGGGAAGGCCTCGTGGTCGACCGGTTCGAAGGTCCAGGTGGACGCGGCGCTGAAGTCGAGGGACCGGCTGACCTGCGGCAGCCGGTCCGGCCAGCCGAGGCCCAACGCGATCGCCAGCCTCATGTCGGGTGGGCTGGCCTGGGCGATGGTCGCCCCATCACGGAAGGTGACCATCGAGTGCACGATGGACTGCGGGTGCACCACGGTCTCGATCTGCTCGTAGGGCACACCGAACAGCAGGTGTGCCTCGATCAGCTCGAGACCCTTGTTCACCAGGGTGGCCGAGTTGATGGTGATCACCGGCCCCATCTCCCAGGTGGGGTGCGCGAGCGCCTGCTGGACGGTGACATCCGCCAGCTCCGCGACATTGCGGCCGCGGAACGGCCCGCCCGATGCAGTGAGCACGAGCGAGGCGACCTCGTGGGCGCCGCCTGCGCGCAGGCACTGGGCGAGCGCGCTGTGCTCGGAGTCGACCGGCACCAGCTGACCGGGCGCTGCCGCGTCCAGGACCAGCGCGCCGCCGGCGACCAGCGACTCCTTGTTGGCCAGTGCCAGGGTGCGCCCCGATGCGAGCACGGCGAGGGTCGGTCCGAGCCCGACGGAGCCGTCGATCGCGTTGAGCACCACGTCGCAATCGAGCGTCTCGACCAGCGCGATCGCGCCGTCCGCGCCGGTCGCCACCTGTGCTCCCGGGAAACGCTCGGCCTGCTCGCGGAGCAGCTGGGGCCGGGATCCGCCGGCCGCCATACCGACGAGCTGGAAGTCGTCGGGATGGTCGGCGATCAGCTCAAGTGCCTGGGTACCGACCGACCCGGTGGAACCCAGGACCACGACACGTCGCACGTCACCCATTGTGGCCCACGGCGCGGGCGGGCAGGACCGGACGACAGTTCGCGGCGTGCCAGAATGAAGCGGTCCGGCAGCCGGCTGCGCGCCGGGCGTCGACCACTGCACTTCCGCATCACCGCAGGCAGCCGTAGAAGCGTCGAAGGATGAGGAGAGACCATGTCCGGAATGGATCTGGAGAAGAAGGTTCCCCACGGGGACGACTCCGCGCTCGTACCGCACTCCTCGCCCGCTCCGGTGCGCTACAACCCTGATGCTCCCAGCGAGGAATGGGGCTGGCACGGCGAGTGGCGCGTGTTCGCCGCCAAGGGGTCCAAGACGCTGCTCGTCGTCTTCACCCTCGTGATCTTCGCGCTGCTGTTCGGCAACCACGTCAGCCGCGTCGAGGACTGGTGGCTAGTACTCATCGGCCTGGGCATGATCGTCTGGCTCGTCTGGCGGGAAGCCGCCGCGCGACACCGGCGACGCACCCGTCCCTGAACTTCTCTCGCCGGTCGTTCACGCGCCATGCCGCACCGCGACCCGCGACTCTCCTTCGATCGGGCGGTCGACGCCTACGACGAGGCCCGCCCGACCTACCCGGTAGCGCTGTTCGAGGATCTGTTCGCCCTGCTGCCCCCAGCACCCTCGGTGCTCGAGGTCGGCCCTGGAACCGGCAACGCCACCCGAGACCTGTTGGCGTGCGGGGCTTTCGTGCACGCCGTCGAGATCGGGCCGATGATGGCCGCGAGGCTCCGGTCGAACCTTCCGCACGACCGACTGCGCGTGGTGGACGGCGACTTCGAGCGAGTCGGAGCAGCGCAGCTGGAGGTCACACCCGGCACCTGCGATGCGGTCTTCTCGGCCACCGCCTATCACTGGATCACCCCGGGCGCCCAGACGGATCGGCCCGCCGAGTTGCTCCGGCCGGGCGGCCTCGTGGCAATCGTCGATCTGATCCAGGTCGACAGCCATGAGGACGGCGACTTCTTCGCTGCGATCAGGCCGATCCACGAGCGGTACGGCCAGGGTCATCGCGGGCCGCCCGCGCCCGCCAGGGACGCGGTGGATCCGCCGATGCGCCGAGCGCTGGATCGCGACGAGCGCTACGGCCCGGTGTCCGTGCGTCGCTACGACTGGGACCAGACCTACACTGCCGCACGGTATCGGCAGCTGATGCTTTCGTACTCGGGTACGCAGCAGTTGGCCGAGCCGCAGCGTGCGGCGCTGCTCGACGAGGTGGAGAGCATGATCAGCGAGAGGTTCGGCGGCAGCATCACCCGACCGTTGGTGGTCACGCTCACGACCGCCGCCCTCCGGGAGGGATCTGCTCATCCGCCTCCGGGGTGAGGTTCGACTCGACGTTCGAAGACCACGATCGACGCGGCCGTGGACGCCCGGGTCTCATGCTGCTCCCCCGGTTCGAACAGCACCGCCTGCCCCTCGATCAGCTCAGCCGTTGCGGAGTCGGTGGCGACGACGACCTTCCCGGTCACCACCATCAGCAACTGCAGGTCGGTTGTCGGGTGCCTACCGATCACGCCGCCCTCGTCCAATCGGCCGATCACCACGGAGGAACCGCCATCGAAGGTGAGCAATTCCCCGGTGGTGCCGGCGGGATGATGCACCGTCACGCCGTGGGAGCCGAAGCGCTGTAGTTGGACCGGAACCACGGGTACGAGTCGCATGCCGGTGATGCTAGATCTGCCCGGATGCGCCGCTCATTCCCGGCGGGTGGTGGCCGGCAGCCCGGCTGCGGCCCGTGGTTCGCGGCGTAGCTCTGATCGCCGCGCGGCTGATCCGCGCCGTGGATAGGCTCCTGGCGGCCGTCGGCCTGGCGCCCCGTTCCACTCGAATGATCAAGGTAGGTGTTGATCTGCGTGAACGACTCGCGCGGGGTCTGTCTCGCGACGACCTGTCACGACCCCCTGGCTCGCTTCGTGCCGGGGATCGAGAACGCCGGTGACATCGTCGCGGACGTGTTCGGGGCACTGGCCGTGAACGTCACCTCGGAGACTCACCCGGCCACCGTGGAGGCGTTGCGTGCGCTGGACCTGCCGATGGTCTCCAGCCATCACGGCGCCGGCACGGTGGGAATCGGCACAGCGAGGAAGGACGCCTTGGCGCTCGGGCTCCAGACCGGCAGTGATCGGCTGTTCTACTCGGACCTGGACCACATCCTGCGCTGGCTGAGCACGTCACGAGACAAAGTGGAAGCCTGTCTGACCGAGCACGACGACGATCTCATCGTCGTCGGACGCTCGTTGGCTGCCATGGCAGAGGCGCCGCAGCGGCTCCGACTCACCGAGGAGTTGGTCAATCACGTCTATGGACTGGCCAACGGACTCGACGAACGGTGGGACCTGATGATTGCGATGCGCCTCATGACACGAGGCGCCGCCCGGACGATCGTCGCGCACAGCCGCGAGACCTCGATCGCGAACGACGTCACGTGGCCGATGCTGGCAGCAGCGCGGGGAGGCGCCGTGGGCTACTTCGAGGGCGACGGCATCCGGTTCCTGGCTCGAGATGACTTCGGTCAGGACGGCGATCACCGTGACCTCGACCCCCACGAGTGGCACAGGCGCATGATCACTGCGACCGCACACGTGGCAGCGATCGTGGAGTTCGACCCGACCTGATCCGCCGCGTTCGGCTGCACATCCGCCGGCGACCCGCAACGGGGGAGGCCGGCCTCGATGTCCTCGATCTCCCCCGTGCCACCGGGCAGCGACCCTCGCTGGGGCAGCGGGCTGACACTCAGCTCCTGCGCTGGGCCCGCAGCTCGATCGCGGAGGCGACCTCGTCGGCGGGCGTGCCGTCGTCCGGGGCGAAGTCCCAGGCCAGCCCGACCCACGGATCGTCGATCCGGGCCGGGACCAGCGGGAGCAACGAACCGGGGACACCGTCACCGAAGCTGTTCCGCAGGTCGTCGGGGGCCAGGAACAGCACCGACATCCCATAGCGCGGGCCGAGGATCGCGACCCGTCTGAGCTGCCCGACGGTGTCGGCGACCTCGCCATCGGGAACCCACGTGCCGTCCAGCACCATCAGGACCACCGAGGGCAGCGCAGCATCCGCCGGGAGCGGCGCCCCGGCTTCCGCTGCCATGTCCGCCAGATCCACCCGGTGCGCCAGCTCCGTCAGCGAGGCGTCGATCCCCCGACCGGCGTTCCCGGCAGCGCTGGTCGACCACAGCTGCTGCACGCTCGCGTCGTCACTGAGCACCCACAGACCGCGACCGGCGGGACCCGCAGCGAGCAGGCGGCGCACCAGCGATCGGGCGGGACCGTCGTCACCAGCGGTCCACGGCATCACCAGGTAGCCACCCGGTACGGATCGGGCGCGGTACATCGGGATCCGCAACGACGACGAGTCGGACCGGGTCAGCTCCCCCATCCGCACCATCGCGCTCACGTGATCGGGCAGCCGTTCCCACGCGGCCGAGGTCCAGCGGGCCAACGGAGCCGGGACGGCCACCTCCAACTCGGCGAGCTCGGCGATGAGCTCGTCGAGCTCGGCCAACCGTCGCTGATCGGCCCGTTCCAGGATGTCGTCGTGGCGGGACTCGATCTGGCGGCGACGCGGGTCGTCCGCGGTCCGGGCCGTGGGATCACCCATCAGCCGCTCCAACTCGGCATCGCGGTTGAGCCCGGCATGCCGGGACGCCTCGGCATGCGTCGAGGCGCTCCGGCTGGCGTCCTCCCAGACCCCCGAGCTGATCCGGGACCAGTCGCGTTGTTGCTGCGGCGCAGGGGCTTTCGCCGGGACTGCAGTGTCCGGGGGGTGGCTGGGGGCTCCCAGCGGCGCGTTGATGGTCGGTGTCGCGGGCGCTGGGATCGTGGACGGGATACCGAAAATTTGGTGCAGCGCAGCGAGATCGGCCAGTCCTTCGCCCAACGCACGCAACTTCCAGCTGCCGTCCGGCCGTCGATAGAACTCGACCAGCAGGGCCACCGCCGATCCGGCGGGCGGCACGGCGGTGAATGCGTACTGCTGACCCTCGGTGTCGAGCACCTCGACCGCGATCGGCCCGGTGACTCCGATGCCCACCACGACGAGCCGGACTGCGGTCGGCGGCGCGGCAGCAGGGTCGAGGACGCCGCTCGGATCGAGAGGGGATGGCTTCCCGATCGACCGGTCGTCGGCTCCGACCGCGACGACGCGACGGTCCGGAGCTCCCAGCACCGGGACAGTGCACCGACCGCGGGCCGGCGCGACGTTCTCACCCGGCTGCAGCACTCTCACGGGAGCGGTCACCGGAGGTGGACTACAGGAACCGGGCGAGCTGCGGGAAGGCCTCCGACGGCGTCTTCGCCTGGATACCCTCGCCGATCGCCTGCATCTGCCACCCGTTGCCGGCACGGGACACCTTGGCCATCACCATCCCGGTCACCGGCATGCCGCCGGTGAGGGTGTACCGCGCCAGTTCGCCGCCGTTGGTGTGGTCGACCAGGCGACAGAAGGCGTTCTGCACCTGCTCGAAGGTCTGACCCTCGTAGGAGGTGACGATGAAGACGATGGCATCGATGTGCGCGCCGACCCGCGTCAGGTCGATGACGATCGTCTCGTCGTCGCCGTCACCGGCTCCCGTGCGGTTGTCGCCCTGGTGCTGGACGGACCCGTCCTTGCTGGTCAAGCTGTTGTAAAAGGCCAGATCGACGGGGTTGCCCGCGGAGTACAGGACGGCCGACGCGTCGAGGTCGATGTCGACCTCGCGGCTGCCGAACATGCCGCGCTTCTTCTGCAGCGGGTCCCAGCCGAGACCCATCCGGACCAGGGTGAGAGCACCCCCGCCCCCGCTCTTGCTGAGCGAGACCTTCTGACCCTTCTGCAGGCTGACCGGCCGCCCCGCGGTGAGGCCCTGGTCCTGGCTCGACGGCGCAGCGCCCCCGACCGGGGCACCCTGCGGCGGCGGGAACGACTGGGCCGGGGCGCTCGGCGGCGGGAACCCCTGCGCAGGCGCGTTCGGCGGCGGGTACGCCGCCGGTGGTGAGCTGGGCGGCGGGAACGCCGTCGGTTGCGTGGGCGGAGGACTCATGGAGCCGAACGCGCCACCGCCGTCGTGAGCAGGCGCAGCCTGGGCAGGCGGTGCGGGCGGGGGCGTCATGGAGCCGAACGCGCCACCGCTGTCCTGAGCCGGGGCAGGCGCAGGTGGCGGAGTCGCGGCAGGCGGCGGCGAGGCGGGAGCGTCGTCGACGGAAACCCCGTGGTCGCTGATCAGTTCGGCCAGACCACCTGCGTAGCCCTGCCCGACCGCGCGGACCTTCCAGTCGGCTCCGCGCCGGTAGAGCTCGAGGGCGACCATGATCATCTCGGAGTCGAGACCGGTGACCGAGTACTCGGCGAGCGGGGCACCGTCACGGGAGGTGACAGTGGCCACCGGAGCCGGGAGACTGCCGAAGCGCTGCCCCTGGGTTTCCAGGTTGACCACGGCGCGCACCGTGGTGATGTCGGCCGGGACGGCGGCGAGGTCGACGTCCAGGACCCACGCCTGGCCCTCCCGGACGCAACGGACACCGGGTCCGTCGGGCTGGTTGAAGAAGATGAAGTCGGTGTCGGAGCGGACCTTGCCACTGTCGGTGACGAGCAGGGCCGACAGGTCCGTCGGCGCCTGGACACCGACGGCGATCCGGACAGCAGTGGCGGCCAGGGGTGCGTTCTGGCCCTTCACGAGCACAGCGGCGGGGGTGGTCACATGACTCCTTCGTCCGACAGATTCTCCAGCGGTTGCCGAAGATCCGGTGAATAGGGATCCTGCCAGGTCTGCTCGTGCGCTGTCCGGCAGTCGGACTCAGACCTCGGCCGCGGCGAGCTGACCGCAGGCGGCAGCGATCTCCCGACCACGGGTGTCGCGCACGGTGCAGGTGACTCCCTGGGCGCGGACGCGGCGGACGAACTCCTCCTCGACCGGCTTCGGTGAGGCGTCCCACTCCGACCCGGGGGTGGGGTTCAGCGGGATCAGGTTGACGTGCACCAGCGGGCCGAACTGGCGCTGCAGCAGCGCGCCGAGCATGTCGGCCCGCCACGGCTGGTCGTTGATCTCCTTGATCAGCGCGTACTCGATCGACAGCCGCCGCCCGGTGGCGTCGACGTAGCGACGCGCGGCGGCCAGCACCTCGCCGATGTTCCAGCGGTCGTTGATCGGGACCAACGAGTTGCGCAGCTCGTCGTCCGGGCAGTGCAGCGACACGGCGAGCCGGACAGGGATCTTCTCGGCGGTCAGCTTGTCGATCGCCGGCACCAGACCCACCGTCGAGACGGTGATCGACCGGGCCGAGATGCCGATGCCGTGCGGACCGGGGGCGCTGATCTGGCGGACGGCTTCGATCACCCGGGGGTAGTTCGCCAGCGGCTCCCCCATTCCCATGAAGACGATGTTCGACAGTCGACCATGACCGCCCAGCACGCCGTCCCGGGTGGACGCGGCCGCCAGCCGCACCTGCTCGACGATCTCGCCGACGGACAGGTTGCGTTGCAGACCACCCTGGCCGGTGGCGCAGAACGGGCAGGCCATGCCGCAGCCGGCCTGCGACGAGACGCACAGGGTCACCCGCTCCGGGTACCGCATCAGGACGGACTCGATAAGCGTGCCGTCGTGGGCACGCCACAGGGTCTTGCGGGTGTCGCCCTCGTCGCAGGAGATGGAGCGGACCTCGGTCAGCAGCTCGGGCAGCAGCGCATCGACGAACTCCTGGCGACCGGCGGCCGGCAGATCGGTCATGTCCTGCGCCGAGCGGGTCAGGCCGCCGTAGTAGTGCCGGGTCAGCTGGTCGGCCCGGAACGCCGGCTGGCCGGCTGCCTGCACGGCGTTCCTGCGGCCCCGCTCGTCGAGATCGGCGAGATGGGTCGGCGGCTTGCCACGCCGGGGAGCGGTGAACACGAGTGGGAGTGATTTCGTCATGACGTCGTCATTGTCCCACGTACCGGACGGTGGGCGATCAGCCGCGATCCGGTCGGCCGAGCGTCGAGGTGAGCGCCGGAAGCATCAGGAACAACCACGACCAGGCCCAGCCGTCGAAGGCGAAGCCGCAGACCATCATCAGCACGAACCCCAGCGTCCCGGCGACGGGGGTGAACCTATGGAGTCCGGCATCGGGGCGGGCGGTGCGGTCGGGTCCGCGGTCCCGACTCAGCGAGGGCTCCGGCGGAGCGGGCGGGACGGCCGCCCGTGGCTCCATCGCAGCCTGGCCGAACCCACCGTGGCCGGGCAGGTCGGAGAAGATCGCCCGCAGCTCGACATCGGTGCGTGCGGTCGTCACCTGTTGGGCCCGTGCGGAGTACTCGTCCGGGGTGAGTCGGCCGGCACGCATGTGGTTGCCCAGCGCTGTCAGCGCCGCATCGCGTTCGGTGGTGCCGATCCGCATGCCGTCCGGGCCCGGGGGTGGTGTCGCAGTGCTCACCCTGCGATGGTGCCAGGTGCGATCCAGTTCGGCGCCCTCGACCCGCGTGGTCGCCACTGACGGCATCTTCTGTCGTTCGTCCCTCATTCGCTCGATCGCCGGAGGACGCTCCGTCGGAGGCCCGTCCTACTCTCGGGTCCATGGCGGAGCAGGGGCGGGTGTGGCGGCCAGGTTGGCCGTGCGCGGTCGACGCCACCCTGCGGATCCTGCGTCGCGGGGCGGGCGACCCGACCTATCGGATGGTCGAGGGTGCCCTCTGGCGCGGAATCCGGGCGCCCGACGGACCGGCTGCGCTGCGCATCGTCGTCCGGCCGTCGAGCGGTGAGATCGAGGGAACGGCGTGGGGTCCCGGTGCTCCCTGGGTGCTCGAGTCGCTGCCCGCGATGCTCGGCGCCGAGGACGACCCGGGCGGGTTCGAGCCGCGGCACCCGGTACTCGTGGAGGCCCACCGCCGACATCCGCACTGGCGGGTGACGCGGACCGGGTTGGTCATGGAGGCGCTCGTTCCGGCTGTCCTGGAGCAGAAGGTGACCGGCAAGGAGGCCTTCGCGGGGTTCCGCGCACTGGTGCACCGCTTCGGCGAACGGGCACCGGGGCCGGGCGGCGCGCTGGGTCTGTGGGTGCAACCGGATCCGGCAGAACTCCGCCGGATTCCCTCGTGGGACTGGCTGCGGATGGGCATCGACCCCGCGCACTCCCGGCGGGTGCTGACGGTGGCTGCCCGCGCCGGCGCGCTGGAACGCGGCGGGGCGCTGGGTCCGCAGGAGCTGGACCGACGGCTGCGCTCGCTGCCCGGGATCGGCGTCTGGACCTCCGCCGAGGTGCGCTTCCGCGCGGTGGGTGACGCGGACGCAGTGAGCTTCGGCGACTACCACGTCGGCAAGAACATCACCTGGGCCCTGACCGGCGAGATCGACGGCGACGACGATCGGCTCGCTGCGCTGCTGGAACCCTGGCGACCGCATCGGCACCGGGTACAGCGGCTGATCGAGCTGGCCGGGCTCACCCGGCCACGCCGCGGACCGCGGATG
>JBBJML010000066.1:0-16099 GCA_037720195.1 Nakamurella sp.
GGGTGGTCGTCGTGCTGTCGGGATCTCGACGCGTTCCTTCGTCGCTTGCTCGATCAACGGAATTTACGGTGGTCGAGCTGAGGGGATCTGGACGCGCTCCTTCGGCGTGTGTGCTCGATCTGGGATTCGGGCGAGCCGGTCGATGTCCTGTCGGGATCTCGTCGTGCTCGTTCCTCGCGTGCTCGATCACCGGGTGGGCGTTGATCTGTCGGGATCTCGACTCGTTCGTTCCTCACTCGCTCGATCGCCGAAGCCGCTCGATCATGGAGGGGCTCGATCGCGGCGTTGCGCCGATCGGGCGGCTGGTTGCCGGCGGGCTGCGCGGATCGGGCTGTTCGGGGATGCTGGGCGGGCCGATCGTCGGCGCGACACCCATCAGGGACGGACCTCGATGCTCAGCGACTTCCTGCGCGACCAGGCCTTCACCATTGCCTGGTTCGGGCTGATGACGATGGTCTGGCTGGGCTGGGCCCAGGAGTCGCCGGGCCGCATCAAGAGCTGGATGCTCGGCGTCGGCTCCGGGCTCGGCATCCTGCTCGCCGCCGGGTTCGGCGTGATCGTCGCCCTGAACTGGCGGACCGGCTCGGCGCTGGAGGGCAAATACCCGTGGTTCGGAGTGCTGGTCGGACTGGAGGTGCTGTTCGCCGGTCTCGGGTGCTGGTACCTGGCTTCCAGGGGGCGCACCCGGTGGATGGCGTTCTGGGTCGCTCTCGTCGTCGCGGCGCACTTCATCCCGCTGGCGTTCTTCCTGCGGGACGCCTCGATCGGTGTCTGGGGAGGGCTGCAGCTGGTCCTGCTGGTGCTGGTGCGACCACGGCTCCGGCGCAGCGAAGCGCCGACCAGTCGGGACGTGGGACCGGTCATGGGCTTCACCCTGCTGGCCTACTCCGCGCTCTCGGCTGTGGTGTTCGCGGTGCGTCATGTCTGAGTCCGGCGCCGGGACCGAGCCGCGGCAGAGCATCTTCGACGCCGCCGGCGGGACGCCGTTCTTCGAGGCGCTCGCGCACGCGTGGCACGAGCGGTGCCTCGCCGATCCTGTTGTCTCCCATGCATTCTCGCACGGTTTCCATCCTGACCACGGCGACCGGCTGGCCGCCTACTGGGCGGAGAGCGTCGGCGGGCCGGCAACCTTCTCGCGCCACCACGGGGACGAGACGGCCGTGTTGCGGATGCACGCCGGCAACGGGGAGCACGTCGAGATGGACCGGCGCGCCGAGGGCGCCTTCGATGCGGCGTTGGCCGAGGTGGGCTCTCCCGTCGGGACGCTGGTGGGGGACACCTTGAGCGCGTACTTCCGGTGGGCGAATGTACGGATGGCCGCCCATCACCACGGTCAGGACGAGGTGGCGCCCGGTCAGTCGATCCCGCGCTGGTCGTGGGACGGCCCGGCGACGAACGGCGCGATCCGGGAGAAGTAGCGGTCGATCCGGGCCGGATCCCAGCCGTGCGATTCGGCGAGGCCGGCGGCGATCAGGGCCCGATAGGTGGCCGACGGTGCGGCGTGCGACACCGCGCCCGCGCCGTGCGGGGAGGTGAACGTCAGCATCCGAACACCGTCGCGGAGACCGACGTCGATCAGCGTCTCGTACCGACCGGGGCCCGCCCTGTGACGACCGCCCTCGAAAGCGTCGATGACGATGCGCTGCAACGGGTCTGCCAGATCCGGCAGGCGATGCATCTCCTGCGCGGCGACATCAGCGAACTGCGCCGGGGTGATCAGATAGGCCCGCGCCGGCGTCGGTCCGGGCTCGTCATGGTCATAGAACGCCATCCCGCCACCCCAGGTCTTCGACTCACCCGCGAAGTAGATCCGGCCGGGCAGTTCGACCGCCGCGTCGTCGAGCGGCTCGGTGCGATCGAACGCCCCCGGGTACTCGCGCGCCGATCCTTCCAGGCGGCCTCCTTGCAGATAGGCCAGGAAGCGGGCGCGGCACAGGTTGGAGCCGTAGCTCACGTACCAGACCAGCGCGCTCGGCTCCACGACTGCAGAGAGTAGGAGATCCGCTCACAGAAGCGGTCGCCAGTGATCGAAATCCGGCCCTGTGAGCCGAACATCGATCGCTGGAGACCAGTTCTGTGAGCAGTTCAGCTGGCAGCCAGGGCGGCGCGGATCTCGGCGATGAAGTAGGTGGGGCTGTCGGTGAGCATCGCCATCGTGAAGCGCAGTACCCGCCACCCGGCTCTGATCAGCGCGTTCTGCCGGGTGCGGTCGGTCTCGAAGATGTCCGGATCGTCTTCGTGCAGTCGGCCGTCGATCTCGACGGCGAGCAGTTGACCGCGGAAGGCGATGTCGATGTGGTAGAGCCGACCCTGCACCCAGACCTTGTGGTTGGCCTTCCACCCGGTGCGGATCCCGGCCGCGTCGAGCAGTTGATGGGCCAGTCGTTCCGCATGGGACCACGGCTTGTGCCGCGACCGGACGAGGGCCCGACACTTCTCCCGGTTTCCGGCACGGTGCGGGGTGGCGCGCAGCGCGGCCCACAGATCGTCCAGAGAGACCCGCCGGGAGCGCAGCGCCCGGTCGATCGCGTCGGTGCCCTGGGTTCCGATCGTGTCCAGCGCCGCCAGAGCTGGAACCGCGCGCCGAACCCGCCGTGAATCGTCGATCAGGTCGGTCGGCAGTGACCGCCGGCTGAAGCGGTAACCGGGTGATCGGGTCGCACTGCGCGCAGCCACCTCGATCTCGGTGACGGGCAGCTCCGGCCAGAAGCTGACCTTGGCAGCAGCCTCGCCGACGATCACCGCGTCCGGGTCCCAGGCTGCGACCGCAGCCATCCGCCAGCGCAGGTCGTCGGCGATCTCCGGGACCAGGAGAACGCCGGGCAGGGTGCGCACCAACTGGCCGGTGCGGAGTGCCCAACCGATCGCAGCGGCGTGTTCGGGGTGATCGCGCCTGACGATGATCGGACCGTTGGCCGTGAGGAAGTCGGAAGCGCGCATGACAGCAGGATCGATCCGATCCGTACCGAGCGGTCAGGACGCCTTTCGGATTGTGGAGAGCTCGGCGTCTGTGGACAACCACCCGGCGGGGAAGCGCTCACAGAAGTGGTCTGCAGTAATTGAAATACGGCCGGTGAGGGCGATTCCGGCTCACTGGCGACCAGTTCTGTGAGCAGGTCGCGAGAGACGGGGATCTCGACTCGCTGCGCTCGCTCGATCGGCGGAGGAGACACGCCGGGAGCTCGCACGAGGGGACGGGAGGCGGCCGGATCAGCATCCAGGGCGCCGTTCACTACCCTGCTCGGATGGACTCCACCCGGTCTGCGTCGCCGCGCCAGCGCCCCGTCCCGACGGAACCCCAGCCGACGAGGTTGCCGCAGCTGCCGCTGAACACCGAGCGATTGTCGCTGCGTGGCTTGCTGATCGACGACCTGGACGACGTGCACGCCTACCAGCGGCTGCCCGATGTGGCCCGGTATCTGTACCGGGATCCGCAGACCCTCGAGCGGACTCGCGAGGTGCTCGCCCAGGTTTCGGCGCTGCGGTTCGCGGGCGAGGGCGACGCGCTGGTGCTGGGTATCCAGCAGCGCGGATCCACCAGGGTGATCGGCGAGGTGATCCTGAAGTGGACCTCCGGCCCGGCCCGGCAGGCCGAGATCGGGTACATCTTCCATCCGTCGGTGGCCCGACGCGGCTATGCGACCGAGGCGACCAGAGCCGTCATCGACGTTGCCTTCGAGCACTACGGCTTCCACCGCGTGTATGCCCGGCTCGACGAGGAGAACACCGCCTCCGCGGCAGTCTGCCGTCGGCTGGGCATGCGTCAGGAAGCACGCCTGGTGGAGAACGACGTGCGCGGCGGAGTCTGGGGGACCGAGCTGATCTTCGGGGTCCTGGAGAGCGAGTGGCCCAGCGACGCTCTGTGACATCCTGTCCCGGTGGCGCGCACCTCAGGCCTGCTCGGCCGGATCTCCTCCAGGCCGCGGTCGCCAGGTTCTGCGCCCTGGCCCGCGATCGTGCTGGCGCTGGCCGTGGGCACCGTGCTGTCGGTCTTCGTCCACGAACGGTTGGGAACGGACTTCGGGCAGTTCGATCTGAAGATCTACCGAGACGCTCTCTCGTTCTGGTCCGAAGGCCGCGGCGACCTCTACGACTTCGCCCGACCAGATGCGGTCAACGGCGCCCTCGGGTTCACCTACCCGCCGTTCGCTGCCGTCCTGCTGACCCCGCTGACCTGGCTCACGGTCGATGCCGCCACCGTGGTGATGTTGGTGTTCACCACGGCGTCCACCTCGGCGCTGGTCTTCCTGATGATCAGGAGCCGCGTGCTCACCGTGACGTGGACGACGTGTCTGGGCACCGTCGTCGGCGCGGTGCTCGCGACCTTCGTGTCGCCGGTCGACGAAACGCTGGGCTTCGGGCAGATCAACGTCGTGCTGGCGTTGCTGGTCGCCGGCGACGTGCTGTACCTCGTCCCCCGGCGGTCGAAGTGGGCCGGTATCGGCATCGGCATCGCGATGGCCATCAAGCTCACCCCCGGCATCTTCCTGTTGGCCCTGCTCCTCACGCGGCGATGGTCGGCGGCCGGCCGGGCGGTCGTGACGGGGGCCGCCGCCACGCTGCTGGCTGCGGCCACAGCACCGCACGAGAGCTGGGAGTTCTTCACCAGCGTGCTGTGGCAGACCGATCGGGTCGGTCCCCAGGAGAACGTCGCCAACCAATCCCTGAGCGGTCTGCTGGCCCGGTTGTGGTCGTCGTCTTCGACGCCGACGATCTGGTGGTTGCTGGCGGTGGGCATCATCCTGGCCGTCGGTGCGATCCGGGTTCGGGCTGCGTCGGCGGCGGGCGACCAGCTGGCGGTGTTGGCGCTCGCCGGCATGGTGGGGTTGCTGGTGAGTCCGGTCAGCTGGATCCACCACTGCGTCTGGGTGCTGCCTGCACTGCTGGCCGTCGGGTGGGACGTGGCCAGGCCGCGACCGCGAACTGTGCGGTGGTGGTGGTCGTCGGTGCTGCTGGTCAGCGGGTGGTACGTCTGGTTCCGATCGATGCGTCGACACTTCGACCTACCCGATCTCGGCTACTCCGGCGCCGGGTTCGTGCGTCAGTTGGAAGCGTCCCTGCCGCTGGCCTGGATGGTCCTGGCGGTGTTGACCCTCCCGCTGCTCGTGGGCAGCGGCAGCACGGTCCACGAGCACCCGAGCGGACCATCGGGTCGAGGTCGATCGCTCGTCCGCCAGCCGGGTGGGACCGGGGCGTGATCGATCCGCACGTCGCGGCCACCGGGCTCTGGTACCGCTCTCCTGGCCGGCTGGTCGTCGCGTTCCTCGCCGCCTGCGCGGTGTCCGTGCTGGTTGCGCTGACCGCCTCGACCTGGCTGCACCAGTTCGATCTGCGGATCTATTCCGATGCGATCGGCTGGTGGCACCGGGGCAACGACGTCTACTCCTACAGCCAGCCCGACCCGCTGATGGGCAGTCTGGGATTCACCTATCCGCCGTTTGCGGCCGTCATGCTGTGGCCGATCGGGTGGCTGACGTTCCCGGCGCTGCAGATCGTGATGCTCACGCTCATCGCGCTGTGCGGGACAGCGTGCGTCGCCCTGGTGATCTCCCGCACTGCTGCGATCCGGGGCAGGCCACTGGCCGCCGCTGTGCTCGTCGCCACGCCGCTCGCCTTCACCCTCGAACCGTGGCGGCAGAACCTGTCGCTCGGCCAGATCAACCTGGTGCTGGCGGCGTTGATCACCGTCGATCTGCTCTGGGTGTCGGTGCACCGGCCGCGGTGGACCGGGATCGGGATCGGGCTGGCGATGGCGCTGAAGATCACCCCCGGCGTCTTCCTGCTGCCGCTGCTGGCGACCCGGCGCTGGCGCGCGCTGGCGGTTGCCATCGGTTCCGCTGCGGTGGCCACTTCTCTGGCCGCGCTGGTACTGCCGGCCGCCAGTTGGCGCTTCTTCAGCGACTACCTGTGGGACACGACCCGGGTCGGCGACGTCAGCAACATCCAGAACCAGTCGGTGCGCGGCTGGGCCGGCCGGGTGATTCCCGACCAGCAGGTCGCCACGATCCTCTGGGCCGTCGTGTCGGTGTTCGTGGTGCTGCTCGCTCTCGGCGCCGTCATCAGGACGGAGGCCAGATCGGCGCCGGTGGCCACCCTGGCCGTCACCGGACTCACCGGGATCCTCGTCGCCCCCGTCAGCTGGATGCACCACGCGGTCTGGGTGATGCCCGCTCTGGCCTGCCTCGTGCACCGCTTCCTGCAGATCCGGCGGACGACCGGCCACGCTGCCGACCGCCGGCTGGTGCTCGCCCTGATGATCAGTGGTGCCGTCATCTGGTGTGTCCACCCGGGTACCTACCTGGACCCGGACCTCGACTGGGGGAGCGCCGGTCTCGGGCTCCGGTTGCTGTCGGGACTGCCGGTCCTGTGGTGCCTGGTGTTCCTCGTCCTGGCACGACTCCGGCCGGACGTGCTGGCGGCGCGAACGGCTGCGAGCGGAGCGGTGACGCGATGAGCGGGCCGAGGTCGAGATGGTCGTGGCTGGAGTCCCCGGTCATCCCGGTGCTGGTGCTGCTGGTCTCGTTGGGCCTTCATGTGTTGGTCATGGCCCAGGGCATCGACGGGTTCCGGATGATCGACCTCCGGGTCTACGTCGCCGGTCCGCTGCATCTCGGCGACGGCACGCTCTACACCTTCGTGACGCCGAAGGAGGATCTGCCCTTCACCTATCCGCCGTTCGCCGCCATGGTGTTCTGGCCGCTGGCCCAGCTGCCGTTCGCGGCCACCGCGGTGATCTGGCAGCTGCTGTGCGTCGTCCTGGTCGCGAGTTCGCTGTATCTGACACTGCGGCTGCTCGGGAAGACCGGCCCCGGTGGCGACTGGCCCCCGTCTCTGGTGCGCGGACTGGTGCTGGTCGGGACCGCGGTCGCGCTGTGGGTGGAGCCGGTGCGGACCACCTTCAACTACGGGCAGATCAACCTGCTGCTGATGACGGTTCTCCTGCTCGGTGTGGTCGCGACCAAGGACTGGATCGCCGGCCTGACGGTCGGGCTGACCGCGGGCATCAAGCTGATCCCCGCCATCACCGGGCTGTTCTACCTGCTCTCCCGACGGTTCTCCGCGGTGGCCGCCGCCGTCGCGACCTTCGTCGCAACGGGCCTGCTGGCCCTGCTCGTCGTCCCGGATCTGACCAGGCGGTACTTCACCGAGCTGATCTTCGAGCCGGAGCGCACCGGGGTGGTCGCGGCGGTCCGCAACCAGTCGTTGCGGGGTGCGATCGACCGGCTGGCGGGGGAGGACTCCACCGTCCTCTGGGCCGTCGCCGTGGTCGGAGTGATCGTGCTGGGGATCCTGGCCACCGCGTGGTGCCTGCGGTCCGGCGACCGTCTCGCGGCCTTCCTCGCAGTGCAGTTCATCGGCCTGGAGATCTCGCCGATCTCCTGGAACCACCACTGGGTGTGGGTGCTGCCGCTGCTGCTCTGGTGCTGGTGCGGCCCCCGACGTGCGGAGCGCGCGGTGCAGTGGCTGGCCGGCAGCTGGGCGGTGGTGACCCTGGCATTCCTGCTGCCGCTCCTCGCGGCCCAGGAGTCGAAGACCTGGGGAGCCGGGGAGCCGCTCGCGCTGTGGGTGAGACTGCTCGGCGCCGTCTATCCCGTCCTGGGGATCGCCACCCTCGTGGTGTTGTCGACCGTCGGACGCACAGCGGTGCCCGCTGCGAAACAGGCCCCGGCGGACGCGTAACGTCACAGGTGACACGGGAGTCCGGTGCGCCGGGCTGAGAGAGGGACACGAAGTCCCTGACCGTCGAACCTGATCCGGATCATGCCGGCGCAGGGACGTCCTCTCATCGATCACCCGTGCTGACCTTCGGGAAGGCACCTCATGACGTACCCCACCCTTCGGTGGCGCGGCCGCCGCGCTGCCCTGATGCTCACCGCGGCGGCACTCACGCTGACCGCCTGCGGTTCGGCCGCGAGTCCGGCACAGAGTGGCAGCACGACGCCGTCGGCGAGCGCAGCGGCGGTCTCTCCGTCCACCACTGCGTCGAGTTCCCCGTCGGGCACTGCGTCCGACAACCCGTCCGGCAACCCGTCCAGCACCCCGGCCGGCACGTCCTCCGAGGCGGCATCGAGCAGCAGCGCTGCCGTCGGCGGCGGCGAGGTCACGCTCGTCACCCACGACTCGTTCAACATGACCAAGGAGGTCGTCGCGAAGTTCCAGCAGGACACCGGGATCACCCTCAAGATCATCGCCCAGGGTGACGCCGGCGCGATGGTGAACCAATTGGTGCTCACCAAGAACAAACCGCTGGGCGACGTCGCGTTCGGCGTCGACAACACGTTCGCCTCCCGCGCACTGGACGAGGGTGTGTTCGCGCCCTACACCTCCCCGGCATCCGGCGACGGGAGCGCCACCTACTCCGCCGCCACCGACGGCCGGCTGACGGCAGTGGACTACAGCGACGTCTGCGTCAACGTCGACAAGAAGTGGTTCGCAGGCAAGAACATCCAGCCGCCGACCAGCTACGAGGATCTGACGAAGCCCGAGTACAAGGATTT
Source organism: Nakamurella sp. (assembly GCA_037720195.1). Lineage (GTDB taxonomy): Bacteria > Actinomycetota > Actinomycetes > Mycobacteriales > Nakamurellaceae > Nakamurella. The sequence continues at coordinate 8,499 of JBBJML010000066.1, forward strand.
GTTCGTGGTGCCTTCGCCCGCGACCAGCTCACCGGGTCTGGCGTTCCTGCTGGGGACGATCGCGCACTTCGGAGCCGACAAGTGGCAGGCCTACTGGCAGCAGCTCAAGAACAACGGGGTGAAGATCACCGCCGGCTGGAACGATGCCTACACTGTCGACTTCTCCGGTTCGACGGGCAAGGGCGACCGCCCACTGGTGCTGTCGTACGCCTCGTCGCCGCCGTTCGAGGCCGCCGCCGGAGACACCGCGGCGCCGACGGCCGCGCTGCTGGACACCTGCTTCCGCCAGATCGAGTACGTCGGGGTGCTCGAGGGCGCGCAGAATCCGGTCGGAGCCCAGAAGGTCGTCGACTGGATGCTGAGCAACGGGTTCCAGGCCGCGGTCCCCGAGCAGATGTACGTCTACTCGGTCGATGCGCACACTGCGCTGCCGGCGGACTGGAAGAAGTTCGCACCGGTGGCCACCGCGCCCGCCGAGATGGATCCGGCCGAGATCACCGCCAACCGGGAGAGCTGGATCTCGGCCTGGTCCGATCTGATGGAGAGCTGACGCGGCGATGTCCGTCGCGCCGGTGACCGCGGAACGGGGCCCGCGGCTGCCCGGCCGAGGGATGTCCGGTTCCGCCTGGCGCACAGCGGGACTGTTGGCGTCCGCCGCCGTTCCGGTGGTCTCACTGGGGCTGTTCTTCCTCTACCCGGTCGGGTCGCTGCTCGGCCGCGGCCTGCTGGTGGACGGATCGTGGCAGCTGCAGGCGTTCGCCGACGTGTTGGGGCGCAGCAGGATCCAGCAGATCCTGTGGTTCACCCTCTGGCAGGCAGCGGCGTCGGCAGGACTGTGTCTGCTGCTCGGACTCCCCGGTGCGTACATGCTGTACCGGTGTTCGTTCCCCGGCAGGGGTCTGGTGCGAGCCCTGGTCACGATTCCGTTCGTGCTGCCGACGGTGGTGGTGGGACTGGCGTTCCGGACGCTCTTCGCCGACGACGGTCTGCTCGGTTCCTGGGGGTGGGACGGGAGCGTCGGCGCCATCCTGGCTGCTCACGTGTTTCTCAACTACGTCGTCGTCGTGCGCACCGTCGGCGCATCCTGGGCGGGTCTGGACGACCGGGAGGTGCTCGCCGCCCGGAGTCTGGGTGCCGGGCCGGTGCGGGCGTTCGTCACGGTGACACTGCCGGCCCTGGCACCCGCCGTGCTGGGAGCTGCCTCGATGGTGTTCCTGTTCTGCGCCACCAGCTTCGGCATCATGCTGGTGATGGGCGGTGGTCGGTACTCCACGCTCGAGACGGAGATCTACCGGCAGACGGTCGACATCTTCGACCTGCGGACCGCGGCGGTGCTGTCCGTCGTGCAGATCGTCGGTGTCGCGGTCCTGCTGGTGGTCACCGGACTGCTCAGGTCGCGGGCCGAGGCGACCTGGCGGACGGCCTCGACGCTGCGGCGCGGAATCACCAGGGGCGCCGTCCCGGCCGCGCTGATCACCGCCGCGACCGTGCTGGCGATGGCTGTGCCGCTCGCTGTGCTCGTGGTGCGGTCGCTCCGCACGCAGACGAGTGCGGGCACGGGATGGGGACTGGACAACTACCGCGCCCTCGGCACCCTCGGGGCGGACAACATCATGTTGGTGCCGGTCACCACTGCGCTGGGGAACTCGGTGCGGGCAGCGATGTTCGCTGCGATCGGCGCTCTCCTGGTCGGTCTCGTGGTCAGCGCGCTGCTCGCCCGGCGCCCGCGCAGCATCGCGGGGCGGCGACTGCTCTCGAGCGTCGATGCGGTGATGATGCTGCCGCTCGGGGTCTCGGCGGTGACGGTCGGCTTCGGGTTCCTGATCGCCTTCGATTCTGCGCCACTGGACTGGCGGGGTGAACCGTGGCTGGTGCCGGTGGCGCAGGGGCTGGTGGCCATGCCGCTGGTGGTCCGGATGATCCTGCCGGTGCTGCGCTCGACCGATGACCGACTGCGGCAGGCGGCCGCGGTACTCGGGTCGTCGCCGCTGCGGGTGTGGCGGGACGTCGATCTGCCGATCGTCTCGCGAGCCCTGGCCGGAGCTGCTGCGTTCGCGTTCGTCATCCCGATGGGCGAGTTCGGCGCGACCAGTTTCCTGGCGACCCCGCAGAATCCGACCCTGCCCGTCGTCATCGGCAGGTTGATCAGCAGGCCGGGCGCGGCGAACACCGGAACCGCGCTGGCTGCGGCGACGGTGCTGGCGGTGACCTGCGTGCTCGCGGTGCTGCTGGTGGAGTCGTTGGTGCGCCGCGGCGACCGGCGCGGCGACCGACGGAACACGGTCGATCATCTGGGAGGGTTCTGACGTGCTCGAGATCGCTGGACTGAGCGTCCGGTTCGTCACCGGTGCGCGCGCCGTCACGGCTGTCGATGAGGTCGACCTGGTGGTGCCGGACGGCGACGTGCTGGCCCTGCTCGGTCCGTCGGGCTGCGGCAAATCGACGCTGCTGCGGGCGATCGCCGGAATCGAACGTCCCTCCGCGGGCCACATCTGCTGGGACGGAACGGATCTCGCACACACGCCGATCCATCGACGGCGGTTCGGGCTGATGTTCCAGGACGGTGCGCTGTTCCCGCACCGCACCGTGGCCGGGAACATCGGGTACGGCCTGCCTGTCCGCGGCGACCGACCTGCCGAGATCGACCACCTGCTGGAGCTCGTCGGGCTCCCCGGGTACGGGCAGCGCCGGATCCACGAGCTGTCCGGTGGCCAGGCCCAGCGGGTGGCTCTGGCCAGGGCGCTGGCGACGAAACCGCGGCTGCTGCTGCTCGACGAGCCGCTCGCCGCGCTGGACGCCGCGCTGCGCAGCCGGATGCTCGAGGTGATCCGGGATGTGCTCGCCGCCACCGGGACCACGGCGGTGTTCGTGACGCACGACCAGCAGGAGGCCTTTGCGATCGCGAACACCGTTGCCCTGATGCGCGACGGTCGGATCCACCAGCGCGGCGCCCCGGTCGAGCTGTGGCGCGCACCGCTGGACGCGTGGGCGGCGCGGTTCGTCGGCTACCAGCTCATCCTGCCTGCGGCACATGGCATTCGGGGGCTGCCGGCCGGTCCGCTCGCGCTGCGGCCCGGCGCCTTGCGGGTGGACGCCGCGGCCGTGGCCGGGCCCGCCCCCACCCTGCTGGGCGTGGTGAGCCGGGTGCGTGCCACCCCGGAAGGTGTGGTGCTCGCTGTCGCCGTCGGCGGCCACGTGTTGCCTGCGATCGCGTCCGAGTTGCCCCAGGTCGGGGACGAGGTGCGACTGGCGGTCGATCCGGCGGGCATGGCCCCCCTCGCCGTCGACCCCGGGCCGACGCAGGGTCGCCCTCCGCACTGAGGCGATCGCGGTGGCCGGACGGCTGGCAGAGTTGACTCCCGTGACGAACCTTCGTGTCGGATCCCTGCTCGACGTCCCGGTGTCTGCGCTCGGGCGCGCCCTCGGCGAGGTGGACACCTTTCGCCGCGCAGCCCGGGCGGCGGGCGGTCGGGCGAGGGTGCTCCGCGACGGAGTGCCGCTGGGATCCACGGCAGCGGGCGACAGCAGTGCAGTGCTGCAGGACCGCGATGTCGTCGAACTGTCGAGCGGCGCCCGGTTCGACTCGCCGGTCCCCGGAGCCACCGCGTGGACGGTCACCATCGGGTCGGACGGTCTGCCGGTGCTGCGGGCCGGGCACGGCGGCATCCTCGGGTTCGAGATCACCCCCACCGGCGCCGGTGCCCTGACGGAGGTGGCGGTCGAGTTGCCCGGCGGCCGAGGCCGGGCCGCCGCGGTCCGACGCCGCGTGCTCAGGTTCGGCGAGCTGCTGCTCGGAATCGCGCTGCTGATTGCCGAGCAGACTCCGATCGTGGTGGCAGGTGCGGTCGTCGCCGAGCGTGACGGGCAGCCGAAACTGCTGGTGGCCCAGCGGGGGCCGGCCAGATCCGGGGCGGGCCGCTGGGAGCTGCCGGGCGGCAAGGTCGAGCTGGGGGAGTCCGAGCAACAGGCGCTCGCGCGGGAACTGCGCGAGGAACTCGCACTGCAGGTGACGGTGCAGCACCGGTTGGTGGTCGAGGTGCCGGGGTTGCCGCGCGGCGCCGTGCTGCGCATCCACCGCTGCGCCACCGACGACGAGCCGGTGCTCACCGAGCACACCGCCGTCCGCTGGCTCGCCGGCGACGAACTGCCGGACGTCGACTGGCTGGATGCCGACCGGGTCCTGATCCCGGCACTGCAGGATTTGCTGCGTCGCTGACGGTGAGCTGGCCCGGTGGCCGGCACATGACAGCCGCATTGGATCGTGCTGGACATCTGTTCGTCATCGGGGGCATGGCACCATGTCACGATCACGCGCACCGCAGCACGACGAACACCAGCATCGAACTGTCCGATCGACGTTCCCGACCACTGCATGAGGTGGTCGTCCCCGAAGTAGACGGAGAACAGCATGCGGAATTCGACCACCCAGCCCCGCGGCCTACGTGCCGCCCTGATCGCCGGCGGCCTCGCCCTGGTCCTGACCACTGCCGCCTGCGGTAGTGACGCTGCCACCGGTTCGAGCGGCTCCACCCCGGCGGCCACCACGGCTGCGCCGACCAGTTCGGCAGCCATGACCGAATCGTCGAGCATGGAATCGATGTCCAGCGGCTCCTCCAGCATGGAATCGACCAGCGGCGGATCGTCGAGCATGGAATCGATGTCCAGCGGATCGTCCAGCATGGAATCGACCAGCGGATCCGCGCCGGCGTCGATCCCGATGACGGGTGCTGCCCCGACCGCGTTGACCGCCGACGAGATCGCCGCGGCCAAGGCCACCCTGGCCGACCCGACCACTCTGACGGTCTGTACGTCGCTGCCTTACCAGCCCTTCGAGGTGGACGACGGCAGCGGCAAGATCGTCGGCTTCGACATCGACTTCATGGATGCCCTCGCCAAGAACCTGGGTGGACTGGGCACCAAGATCATCGACGCCAAGTTCGACGGCATCCAGTCCGGCCAGGCCATGGAGTCCAAGACGTGTGACGTCGGCGCGGCCGCCATGACGATCACCGCGGAGCGCGCAGCAGCCATCCTGTTCAGCGACCCCTACTACGACGCGTCGCAGGGTCTGCTGGTGTCCGCGGACAGTGGCATCACCGACATCTCCGGTATGAAGGGCAAGATCCTCGCCGGGCAGTCCGGAACAACCGGCTTGAAGTACGCCAATGCCAATGCGGAGAAGTACGGCTACACGGTGGTCGAGGTGGAGAAGATCTCGGACGAGCAGCAGGCCGTGACCTCAGGCACGGCGCAGGCCGCCATCCAGGACCTGCCGGCACTCAAGGAGGTCGAGAAGGCGACCAGCGGTTCGCTGAAGGTCGTCCAGAGCTTCAACACCGGTGAGCAGTACGGCTTCGGCATGGCCAAGGAGAACACCGCGCTCACCACGGTCATGAACTACACGATCAAGGCCATGCAGGCCGATGGCGGCTACCAGGCCAGCTACGCCAAGTGGATCGACCCGGGCCAGGGCTGATCCTCCCGCGGGGGTGCCCGCCGGGCACCCCACCGCTGCTGGGCCCGTCACCGACCTTCCACTCCCAGGAGGAGCGCCGTGAGCGCTGAAGTCGATCTGCCGAACCCCACCGGATCCGGTCTGCCGGAGGTGCCCGGCGACAAGCGCGGCGGGCTGAGCCGCAAGCAGGTCACGCTGCTCACCCGCATCGGCCAGGTGGTCCTGATCGCGGCGATCATCGCCTTCCTCGGGGCCACCGGCGACTGGGCCAAGTTCTCCAAGCAGTACTTCAACTGGGAGGCCGGTGCGAAGCTGCTGCCCCGGTTGATCGGTACCGGCCTGGTGAACACGCTGCTCTACACCGTGTTGTCGTTCATCGTCGCGGTCATCCTCGGCACCGTGGTGGCGCTGATGAAGATCAGCAAGGTCTGGCTGTACCGCTGGATCGCGACGATCTACATCGAGATCTTCCGTGGGCTGCCCGCCCTGCTGGTGTTGTTCCTGGTGCAGTTCGGGGTTCCGCTCCTGTACGGCAACGTCGGGTTCCTGCAGAACTTCTACGTGAAGGTCGCGTTGGCGCTCGGACTCGTGTCCGGCGCGTACGTGGCGGAGACCATCCGCGGCGGCATCCAGGCGGTGCCGCGTGGCCAGATGGAAGCGGCCAGGGCAGTCGGCATGTCCCACGGGCACGCGATGCGGACGATCATCCTGCCGCAGGCGATCCGGATCATCATCCCGCCGATGACGAACCAGATCGTCGCGCTGGTCAAGGACTCTTCACTCGCCTACGCCCTCGGCGTGACCGCGAACCAGTACGAGCTCACCAAGCTGTCCACGAACGCCGCGAGCGGCGCGATCCTGGGCATCCCCGCCGGCCCCACCCATCTGATCTTTGCCGGCATCGCCTATCTGGTCATCACGCTGCCGTTGTCGCAGGCAGTGGAGTGGCTCGAGCGGCGCCAGGCGAAGAGGAGGTTCTGATCATGGCTCTCAGAAAAGGACAGACCATCGATCCGGCGTTGGCCGGGACGATCCAGATCCAGGGTCTGGTCAAGAAGTTCGGCAACGTCGAAGTGCTCAAGCAGATCGACCTGGACGTCCGGCAGGGCGAGGTGGTCTGCGTGATCGGGCCGTCCGGGTCCGGGAAGTCGACGTTGCTGCGCTGCGTGAACCTGCTCGAGGATCCGACCGCCGGGACGATCATCGTGAACGGTGCGAACGTCACCGACGACGAGTGCGACATCGACATCGTCCGCCGCACCATCGGCATGGTGTTCCAGCAGTTCAACCTGTTCCCGCACCTGTCGGTGCTCGAGAACCTGACCGTGGCACAGCGCAAGGTGCTGGGCCGCAGCAAGTCCGAGGCTCGCAACGTGGCCACGGTGAACCTGGAGCGGGTCGGCCTCGCTCATCGCGGGGATGCCTTCCCCGCCCAACTCTCAGGCGGACAGCAGCAGCGGGTGGCCATCGCCAGGGCCTTGTCGATGGACCCCGACCTGATGTTGTTCGACGAGCCGACCTCGGCCCTGGACCCCGAACTCGTCGGTGAGGTGCTGGCGGTGATGAAGGGCCTGGCCAAGGAGGGCATGACGATGATGGTCGTCACCCACGAGATGGCCTTCGCCCGCGACGTGGCCGACCGGGTGGTCTTCATGGACGGCGGCTACGTCGTCGAGCAGGGCACTCCTGAGGACGTGATCGGCAATCCTCAGCAGGAACGCACGCAGACCTTCCTCTCCCGGGTGCTGAACCCGACTGCCTTCGAGGAGAGCGACGACTTCGCTGCTCCGCCGGCCCAGATCGAACGCGGCAGCATGCCCAACCATGCGCTCGAGACCAACATCAGTCGCGGCAACCACGGGTCGACCGGGGGCATCTGACCCCGTACGAGCGACGTACGGGGCCCACAGCGGTGCAAGTGCACTCCTCGTCGCCGTGAGTGACTCGTCACGTCATGGGTCGTCGACACCCGGGTAATGGCCGCTGCCCCGGTAAGTTGATCAATTGGCCTGACTGCAGGCCGGCGTCGCGCTGCGGCGCCGCTGCGTCGCGCCCAGTGAACCTTCCCCGAGCTCCAGGAGTACCCAGCCCCATGGCCATCAGGTCCGATCTCCGCAATGTCGCCATCGTCGCCCACGTCGACCAC